>JAGAUI010000012.1 GCA_017620815.1 Flavobacteriales bacterium | reverse complement strand
TATGCTAGACCTATCTCTAAGTCCAGCTCGGTTTTTGGCTTATTTTTTCTTTCAATGAACTCTTCGCTTTTGCGGGGGCAAAGGTACTATTTTTTTTATCCTTACCAAACTTTTTATCAAGTTTTTTTGAGATATTTTTTAGCTCCACGCCCTACTATCTATACATCAAGCAGTTACTCCTGACGATTCTTTTGCTTACGGCGTCCTTTTATAGAATAAAATGCACGTTTGGCTGCTCTTTCTTCAGCTTTCTTTTTGGAAGAACCGCGTCCTTTGGCCACACATTTGCCATCAAGTATAAGTTTTACACCGAAAAGTTGCTGTAAATCCTCTGATTTTTCATCACACACTTCAAACTTGATACTCCTATGTGATTTTTGTGCCAACTGTATCATAAGACTCTTATATGAACTTACCTTATGCTCTAGAGCAGAGATGTTTACATATGGTTCTATTATGACACGATATATGAATTTGCGGCATTTCTCATAACCTCTATCCTTATATATAGCACCTATGAGAGCCTCCATAGTATTACCATATACGTCTAGCGGGATACTGGAAGGGAGGAAAGAACTTTTTATGACTTTCTCAAAATGCAGGTTCTTCCCTATCATATTGAGTTGTTCGCGGCTAACGATTTTGGCACGCATCTGTGTGAGATAGCCTTCGTTGCCTTGTGGAACGTGAGTAAAGAGATAGTCTGCTATCACCACGCCTAGGACAGCGTCTCCTAGAAATTCCAGACGTTCGTAATTTACCTTATGTCCTTCGCCGTCTTCCTTATTTACAGACTTATGGGTAAAAGCAGCCTCGTAATACTCCACATGGCGTGGGGTAAAACCTATAAGACTCTTATAATAAGACAAGTTCCCGCAGTCTTTACCACGGGAACCGAATATCTTCTTTAAAAAATTCATCTAACTATTTGTTAAACACTATGCCAAAGATTACTCCTCATATTTTTTGAAGAGTACGCAAGCATTGTGTCCACCAAAACCAAATGTATTTGACATACCTACTTTAACATCACGTTTCTGTGCTTTGCCAAATGTAAAGTTGATACGTGGGTCAAAATGTTCGTCATCTGTAAAGTGGTTGATAGTAGGAGGAACTATGCCGTTCTTGATAGAAAGGATAACTGCAAGAGCCTCTACTGCACCAGCCGCACCTAGCAGATGCCCTGTCATAGATTTGGTAGAGTTGATATTTATATTATATGTGTGTTCACCAAACACCTCTTGAACGGCTTTAACTTCGGCTATATCACCTAGCGGAGTAGAAGTACCGTGCATGTTTATAGTATCCACTTCCTCTGGTTCTACACCTGCATCGGCCAATGTGTTTCTCATAACAAGAGCTGCACCTGCACCTTCTGGGTGTGGAGCTGTCATGTGGTGAGCATCGGCAGAAAGACCGCCACCTATAAATTCTGCATAGATTTTGGCACCGCGAGCCTTGGCGTGTTCTAGCTCTTCAAGGATGATACATCCTGCTCCTTCGGCCATAACAAAACCATCACGGTCCTTGTCAAATGGACGAGAAGCTGTAGCAGGGTCATCATTACGAGTAGAAAGAGCCTGAAGTGAGTTAAATCCACCTAGACCAGCTTCGGCTAGTGGAGCTTCAGAACCACCAGTTACTATAACAGATGCCTTTCCTAGGCGTATATAGTTATATGCGTCCACCATAGCCACAGCCGATGAAGCACACGCTGCCACCGATGTGAAGTTAGGACCCATCATTCCATATTTGATAGAGATATGACCAGCGGCTATATCGGCTATCATTTTTGGGATAAAGAAGGGATTGAAACGTGGATTTTTACCACCTTCGGCAAATGATGTTACTTCCTGCTGGAAGGTTACCAGACCTCCTATACCAGAACCCCATATCACACCTATGCGTGACATATCTTCTTTTTCTAGGTCCAATCCCGAATCTTTGACCGCCTGTTCTGCAACCACCATAGCATACTGTGCATAGGGGTCCATCTTGCGTGCTTCTTTGCGGTCTATGTATTGTGATACGTCAAAACCTTTCAGTTCACAAGCAAACTGGGTTTTGAATTTTGATGCGTCAAAACGAGTAATAGGCCCAGCACCACTTACTCCATTAAGCATAGCGTCCCACGTTGTGGCAACGTCATTTCCTAGTGGAGTGAGTGCACCCAGGCCTGTTACTACTACTCTTTTTAATTCCATAAACTACCTATTTACGAGGACTGTTTATTTCTGTTGTCCTTCGATATAAGTGATTACTTGACCTACTGTTGTGATATTTTCAGCTTCTTCGTCAGGTATCTGGAGGTCGAATTCTTTTTCGAATTCCATGATAAGTTCAACGATGTCAAGTGAATCTGCTCCCAAATCGTTTGTGAAGCTAGCTTCTGGAGTTACTTCGTTTTCGTCTACGCCAAGTTTATCAACGATAATGGCTTTTACTCTAGATGTAATGTCTGACATAATTCTATAATAATTAAAAGTTTCCGTGGCAAATTTAGGTAAAATCTACACGATAATCACAACTTTTTGAAAACAATTTAATTGATTTGAGCAAATGATAAAACACATATATGTAATTATCAATCACTTAGTTCCAAAAATATTTTTTATTTTTATTTATTAAAATTTTGCACATCACACTCTTTTTATGTTTTTTTGCCAAAATTTCTCATACTCTTACATTTACATATGGACAACACCATTAAAAAACTAGCCATCTTTGCATCGGGGAAAGGAACCAATGCCCAGAATTTCATATCTTTCTTTTCAAAAAATAGATATGGAAAAGTATCCATCATCCTTACAGACCGCAAGGATGCTCCCGTTATAGAAAGATGTGAAAAACTAGGAGTAAAAGTAGTCGTTTTTTCTACCGAAGAGCTTAATAATGGCATAGTTCTAGAGATATTGGAGAGAGAAAAAATAGATTTTATAGTATTGGCGGGGTTCTTAAAGATGATTCCTCTAGACATACTGGAGAGATACCACAACCATATAGTAAACATTCACCCTTCGTTACTGCCTAGATACGGAGGACGTGGTATGTATGGCATGAACGTACATCGTGCCGTGATTGAAAACCAAGAGAAAGAAAGCGGTATCACTATTCACCGCGTAAGTGAAATATGTGATGATGGAGCCATCATCTTTCAAGCTAGTGTAAGGATAGACAGCACAGACACCCCAGAGAGCCTTGCTAGTAAAATATCACAACTAGAAATGGAACACTACCCTCGCGTGGTGGAGAGCCTATTAAAAATAGATGTGATATGAAAAAAACAGCATTTTAACTATTTACAGCCATATTTTAATACTTCCCCATACCATACATTAAAAGTAATGTGTTATTTTTGTCTCGTGAAGGCTCACATACTGTATATGCACACGACTAGAATACACATAATCTTTACACTTATACTCTCTATGGTATGTATAGGGAGCATATCACTTTACGGTCAAGAAGAGATAAAACCCGCCATAGACAGCAGTGATACCTATACCCCATCTCTTAAAGGCGTATCTCGTCACTATGACCGCATGTCGCGTCGCAATACACGTTATAGTATGGAGGTAGGCACACATGCCACTTGGGTAGATGGGGGAGGAAACGCTTGGGGGATGTATATACGTCCCGAGGCCACTTTTCCCATAGGAGACAAATGGGATATAACTGCTGGCATAGATGTACACCAGAACTACTACAACGGAGCAGCCTTTATACCTTGGGGAGCGGTAGAGAATAACGAAGGCAAGTACCGCGGTAATAACACCGATGCCATACTATATATCGCGGCCTCGTACTATGCTTCGCAACGCCTTACAGTGCACGGCAGTGCATTTATAAACGCCAATGAGGATTCAACCAGCCCATACCTACCTTCCAAAGGTGTGAGTCTAGGTGCCGACTATCGCATAGGACGTAAGGCTTGGATAGGATTTAATTTCTCATACATAGAAGCAAATACGCCTATCATATATCCTTATGGTATGCCTATGAACTGGTGGTTGCCTTATGGCTCTCTATATTAAACAGCAGATATCGCCATGAAGACCATTGCAATATGCAGAGATACTGTAGAGGCAGACATCATGAGATGTCATCTTTCGGAATGTGGGATAAATGCCCGCGTATTGCAAAAAAGCGAAGTGTCTTATCTATCCTCATATCTGGAAGCCTACTCTACTTTCCTCGTGGTAGAAGATGACGACTATATAAAGGCTTGTGAAGTTCTAGGCATAGAACCTACTAGAATACGTTGTCCTCGTTGTGGGAGTGATAATGTGATAGAGACATCCAATGATGATACCCCTTTTTACAAACGATGGACAAGATACATCCTACACCCCTCGCGAGTATATCTATCGTGTAACGATTGTCATAATACATTTCATATAGAATCATAATGCCAATGAATATATTTACCCGATACCTGCCACTCTCTCGTCAGATATTTTTCTCACTCGCCATGCTTCTCATAGTGAGTCTAGGGGTATTTTCCATCATCAGCTCATATCATCAGCGTAAGAGTTATATAGAACAGAAGGACAACAACCTGCATCACGAGATAAACATACTATCACGAGAGATAAACTATGCATTAAGAAACTCCAATGCTCTTACCATACAGGGAGTAAAGAATGATAGTTCCGCACAAGAGATACTGGACATTATTTCATCCTCATTTGCGGTAGGGATAGATGTTTACTCTACAGGAGGGACTCATATCTATAAGAGTTCGTCAGACTATAGTGCTGTATATCATGGTGCTTCTTCCCACGGCACAGGAGCTGCACTACCAGTTACATTGCTAGAAAAATTGGATTCTGTATCCAGCAGTATCATCATACCAGAACACATATCAGATAGCACACTGGTAGCTAGCATATACTCTCACATATACAACAAAGAAGGCGAAAAGACTGCTATATGCCGTATCACCTACCCAGATACTTATCTATCCAGTGCTATTCCATCACAACTATCCTCTCGTATGACCATAACGCTGGTCATACTACTCTCACTATCGCTTATAATATCCCTTATCATATCTCGTAGCATTACACGCCCCATAAGAAAAATAGCCGATGTTATAAAAACCACCTCATCACTAGGAAAAAGTAGCCCTATCACAGGACATGTACCCATGGAATTACGAGAGGTGGTAGATGCATATAATGCTATGCTCCCTGTTCTAGAAAGCCAATCCCAAGCTATGGCACAAGAAGAAAAAGAACGTGCTTGGAAGCAAATGGCACGCATAGTAGCCCACGAGATAAACAATCCTCTCACACCCATGCGTCTTTCTGTACAGCACCATCAGATGACATTTGATGCAGCGGCTCCTTCTGCCAAAGAAAAGACCGATAAACTATGCAGTGTACTGCTCTCCCAGATAGACACTCTATCACACATAGCCACTTCGTTTGCAGAATTTTCTACTTCACAGAATGAGTCAAAAAGCGGGCGTTGTGATATAAAAGGTGTCATAGCAAATGTCGTGGGACTATATACAGGAAAAAATATATCTTCCACCCTGCCAGAGTGTCCCGTCATAGTACCTCTGGAGGCTACTGCCGTAGTGCAGATACTTTCCAATATGATTAAAAACGCCATCGAAGCCACCCGTGATGACACACCTCTTAAAATAGACATAGTCCTCTCTATGGAAGATTCTCATGCCATTATCTCCATAAAGGACAACGGATGTGGAATACCCGAAGAGGCTCTTAAAAACATCTTCACCCCTAGCTTCACCACCAAAAATTCTGGACGAGGAATGGGTCTGTCTATCATAGAAAAAATAGTAAAAAACAGTGGAGGAGAGATAAAATGTCTATCACAGGTAGGAGCAGGCACCGAATTTGTTATAAAATTACCACTTATATCATAGTAAAACGTATATTTGTACACAGAAATAGAAAATAAATAAAATCATATACTATGAATACAGCTATTACACCAGGAGCATATCGCTCACAAGCCTATATAGACCACCTCAAAGGTCGCCGAGTAGCATTTGTAGGGAATCAGACATCTGAAGTGCATGGAGCACATACGCTAGACCACCTCCTATCCCACGGCGTGAACGTGGTTAAGATATTCGGGCCAGAACATGGATTCCGCGACATGGCCAATGATGCTACCCCTGTGATAGATAAAATAGATACAGCCACTGGTCTTCCAGTGATATCTCTCTATGGAGCGATAGAAAAACCTACGGTAGAACATATAGCCGATGTAGATGTATTTGTATATGATATTCAGGATATAGGAGCCCGTTTCTACACCTATATTTCAACTTTAAGCTATATAATGGAGGCTGCCGCCGAAAACGGCAAGGAAGTAGTTATCCTAGACCGTCCAAACCCTAATGGGCACTACATAGACGGCAATATATTGGATATGGAGTTCTCAACATTTGTGGGAAGACACCCTGTACCTATAGTCTATGGTATGACCGTGGGCGAATATGCACAGATGGTAAACGGTGAAGGTTGGCTCAAAGGCGGCATTAAGTGTGAACTTACCATTATAGAAGTAGAGAACTATGACCATACTATGTCATACAGCCTACCTGTACGCCCCTCTCCCAATATGCCAGACGATGCTACGGTAAACATATATCCTAGTACTTGTTTCTTTGAGGGGACATGTATGAGTGAAGGTCGTGGCACAGATACTCCTTTCCGCGTCTTTGGACACCCACAACTATCTCCCACAGGTTTCTCTTATATCCCTATGCCCAATGATGGAGCTGCCGAACCTCGCTTCAAAGGCATAGAATGTCATGGTCTTGACCTGCGTAATATACCAGAACGTCTATCTCGTGTAAATCTGGAATGGGTGATATGGGCTTATCACAATTTCCCAGACAAAAAACGATTCTTCATCCCATTCTTTAATAATCTAGCCGGAGGCACTACACTTAAAAAACAGATAATAGCTGGTATGACTGCCGAAGAGATACGTGAGACTTGGAAAGAGGGAATAGAGGCGTTTAAGGAAGTGAGAAAGAAATACCTGCTATACCCAGATTTTGAATAAGGAGTAATCACTACTATGGGCATAATCCTCCGCCAATCATTCTGGAATATGTTGCTCACCTATGCAGGTTTCCTGCTGGGGGCACTTAACACGCTCGTACTTTATGCCCAGTTCTTCTCTACCGAAGGTTATGGTCTTGTAATGTCTATGGTGTCTATAAGTGCCATTGTCATGCCGTTTATAGCCATAGGTATGAACAATGCCCTTATACGTTTTATACCTTCTAGTGATGACAAAGACGCTCTATTGTCTTTTTCTCTGCTTATTCCTACGGTGGCTATAGCACTACTAGGGACAGTAGCATGGTGGAACATAGACAGTCTTACTAGTTTTTTCCCACAGGGAGAGATACTTAAAGACTTTATATGGCTAGTATTTGTCATAGCGGCCACATCGGCATATTTTGAGGTGTTTTATGGCTATGCCCAGTCCCACATGCGTAGCAGCGAAGGTGTGGCATTACGCGAGATGTTTTACCGTCTGTCCACTGCAGTGCTACTGGTTGCGGTATATATGGGACTTATAAACGAGATAGAATTCTGTTACTATCTCACCGCATCATATGTAATAAGAGCTCTCCTTATGATGTGGGTTGCCTATGACTGTCGCCCTTTCCGCTTCAAATGTTTCAAATGGGATAAATACCGTAACGTCATATCATATGGCATATTTTCATCTATGGGTATGGCTATATGGGCTGCATTACTGGAATTTGATAAGAGTATGTTACCGTTTTATGAGAGTCTTACAGTGGAGGCATACTACACGGTAGCTGCTTTTATAGGTATGACGGTAGCCGTTCCTTATCGCTCGCTATACCAGATAGCCAATCCTATCCTATCGCGTGCCATAGCCGAAGAGGACATCTCCCGCCAACATTCTCTCTCCCGCAAATCTTCGTTGTATTCGCTTATAATATGCGGGACTCTATTTCTTATTATCAACTGTAACATAAACGACATATATCGTCTGCTGCCTGCAGGCTACGAGGCTGGAGCGATGGTAGTCCTTATAATCTCTGCTGCCAAGGTGGTGGACTCTATATCGGGATTGAGTGGCTCACAGATAGTGTATTCAAAATATTACAAGTGGGACTTGGTGTTTTCTGTGTGTCTTATGGTATGTGTTACAGGCAGCAACCTATATTTTATACCTCGCTGGGGTATGAATGGTGCAGCAATAGCGACACTCATATCTCTTACGTTTATAAACACTCTCAGAATAGGTTTTGTATATATAAAGACAGGTATATTCCCATTCCGCACACATACACTAGTAGTAGCTATACTACTTGCCATAGCATACTGGGTATTTACTCTTCCTGTGTGGGATATAAATGGCGATATATGGGTAGCGATAGCCACTATCCTTGTCAAGAGTCTTACCATATGTATCACTATGGCTAGTATAATCTACTTCACAGGTTACGTCCCCGAACTCAACGAAGTGGTAAACAGAGTTATTAAAAAGAATAAAAGTAACATCTAAGTCATAATTTCTATGGTGAAAAAAGGCGAGCCCTGCGGGCTCGCCTCTTTTTACCATATTTTTCATTATACCAACTGTCCTTCTGCCATTACCGTTTCATATAGGTAACGGAGTTCTTTAAGGAGGGTGCGTTTTTTACCCTCGGGGATAGCTACTCCATTGAGCAGGCGAGGATTTTTATATATCGTCTGGCAGGACACCAGTCCCTTGCGTACCAGTTCTTCTTTTTCGCCTTTGGAAAGACAGGATAGACACGTTATAGGAAAGGCTCCGTATAGCTGTATCCATTCTTTAAGCCCTTGCCCACGAGGATAGTCCCACGATAGCAAGCCTATGTTATATGCCTCGGCAAATTTTATGGCATCGTCTGTAAAACGAGTATTGGTGGCTATCCACTGCTGGTATGACTTCCCTTCAAATTCGGGATATTTTTTCCATTGGTTTTCTAGGTCTTTACTACGGGAGAGGATGTACATAGGTACTTTGACATCGCTTTTGGATGCGGGATTGGTGTGGTATTTGCATTCTACGGTAAATATACGGTCATGCTTTATGGCCAGTACATCTATCTCGTGTGTGATAGCGTACCCGTCAAGTATCACTCCTACTTTAACCTGATAACCCTTTTCGGCAAAAAGGTCTGCCACAAACCTCTCAAAGGGATAACCCGTAGTGCCTAGTTGTGTGATAGCGTCCTTTAATCTATACTTAAGACTCGCCCCACGAGAGTATTTGCGGAGCAAGGTAAAAGTCTTTTTATATATCTCTCGTGTAGGGATACCGTCATAGACTTCGGTTTCTATGGCTAGTACTATCTTGGAGGCTACATCATCTGTTACACCTACGTTTTTAAGCGAAAGAAGTATTTTTTCTGATGAAAAAGGAACCCTCTCTCCAGATTTTTTGGTAACAGAGAGTTCATAAGGTGTAGATGTGGGTATCATAATTTATAGTATTATAGTTAATTTATCTCTTCATATGGGGTATCTTCGCCTACATCGTCCTTGATTACTTTTCCTCGCGATGATGTATTGTGTGGTTTTTCTACTGTTATATGACCTTCGGGGTGTGTAGCAGTATGTGTATCTCCTCCCCTGTACCCTCCACGCGAAGCATTTTTATAAAACTCCTCTTGGGCTTTTTTCATAGCCCTTACACCCATTATTATGGGCAATATGTAACGTATAAAAAACCTCACCAAGCGATACAATATATATATCCCTAGCAGAGTAAGTAAAAATTCCAATATCTCCATCATATCTTTATCACAGCGTCTATATCAATACTTCTACAAAACTACACTTTTAGATTGAAAGATAGAAACAAAGATGAACATTTAGGAAAATTTTTGGATATAAAAGACTAATGTTTAACATTGAGATACTGCCAGACTATTTGCCTAGCAACTTACGAGCCAAATCTTCTGCACCCTTTAATAAACGGATGATGCGAGCACGGTTTTCGGCTTTATACCAGAAAAAGAAGATGTTCTGGTCTTTTTTTTCTTGTGGAGAACGAGCCACATATACACACTCTTCTGTATAAGGATGGTATCCGCTGTAATAGATATCGGTAGCTATGGTCATAGGTGTAGGGGTAAAATCTTGGACTTGTTCCAGACGGAAGTCAAGCTCTTTGGTATCAAGTGCCAAACGTGCCATATCCTCTACTCTAGATACTGGGTGAGATGATATAAAATAAGGCACTACCGTTTGTTTTTTTCCTGCCCGGGCAGAAAGACGGTCAAACATCTGCTTAAAGGAGCGGAAATAACGGAACGAAGGTTTACGCATCACCTTTAGGACACTATCTACACTATGTTCGGGAGCTACTTTAAGTCTTCCCGAAACATGATACTTCACCACGTCATCTAGGTATGCTTCCAAATCTTTTGCATCGGCTTTTTTATTAAATTCAGAAACGAGTAGGTCATAACGTATCCCCGAACCTATAAAGACGTGCTTTACTCCTTTTACCTCTCGTGCCTCTGCATATAGTTCTCTGAGAGAAGCATGCGAAGTATTCAGATTTGGACATACGGCAGGTGATATACACGATGGGCGTAAACATTTATCACACAGGCTCTCATCACGTCCTGCCATACGATACATATTGGCCGATGGGCCTCCTAGGTCTGTAATAGTACCCGTGAAGTCCTCCATACGGGTTATCTTTTTAACCTCATCTATGATAGATTTTCGGCTACGCGATGCTATGAATTTGCCTTGATGGGCAGATATGGTACAGAATGCACACCCCCCGAAACATCCACGATGCATACACACCGAATGCCGTATCATAGCATAGGCAGGGATACTGTGTCCTTTATAACGAGGATGTGGCAGACGCGTAAATGGCATATCATAAACAGCGTCCAGTTTTTCTGTACTCATAGTAGGATATGGCGGATTTACCACCACTTTTTTATCTCCTACCTCTTGTAATAAGCGGTGAGCATGACGGCTGTTTGATTCTTCTTCTATATGACGCGATGCACGGGCATATGATAGTTTATCTTTTTTACACTCGCCATGTGATGGGAGTTGTAAATCTTCCCAACGTTTGTTTTTGGGTAGCGGAGCATTACGGTCTATGACAAATGCCGTCTGTGGAATGGTTTTTAATGAAGAAAATGGAACTCCCTTGATAAGGAGAGTAAGTATCTCTCTCAAAGGTTCCTCTCCCATTCCATAGACTAGAAGGTCGGCACCACTTTTTACAAGTATGCTCTCTCGCAGTGCATCCTCCCAATAATCATAATGCGTAAGACGCCGCATGGATGCCTCTATACCTCCCAGCAGTACAGGGACATCGGGATAGAAATGTTTTAAGGTCTGGGTGTAGATTTCGCTGGCATGGTCTGGACGGGCATTGGGGACTCCATCGGGTGTGAAAGCGTCGTCGCTACGGCGACGACGCGATGCCGTATAGTGATTCACCATAGGGTCCATATTTCCTCCCGTAACACCAAAGAAGAGTCGCGGACGCCCCAGACGTGTAAAATCATGTGCATCTCCTCTCCAGTCTGGTTGTGGAAGTACTCCCACACGCAATCCCATGCTCTCTATCACACGAGCTATAACTGCCGCCCCAAACGAAGGATGGTCCACATATGCATCTCCCGTAACTATAATAACGTCCAGCTCATCCCAACCACGAGCCTTCATCTCACGACGTGATGTGGGCAGGAAGTCTTCCAGACTATAATGGTCTATCTCTCTGGACGTTTTTTTCATATGAGGGAGGGGATATTATTTATTATAAGCCTTACGAGCTTCGGTGAGCCATTGGATATATGCTTCTACATCGGTATCCATACCACGAGTAGGAGCTATCACGCTGTCATTATCATCTAGTATGACATAATATGGTTGGGCGTTGATACCAAAACGCTGTATCTGATAATCAGACCATTTCTGTCCTACGGTCTTGATTTTTTTACCTGTAGAAGAAACATATTGCTCGCTTTCTGGCAAACTCTCACGGAAGTCCACAAATAGTTCGGCTACCACAAAATCGCGTGTCAATATCTCCTTTACACGGCTATCACTCCACACATCGGCTTCCATTTTACGGCAGTTTACACAAGCCTTACCTGTAAAATCCAGCAGAAGAGGTTTACCTACACTTTCTGCATAGCGACGTGCTTTTTCCATATCGGTAAATACGGGGATACCCTGTGGGCCTTCGTGCATACCGTCTATAGCTGGAGCTATGGCGGCCACGTCACCCATAGTAAGACTCTTTCCTCCTGTTTCAGAATATTCCAATGGTGGAGCAAATGCAGATATTATCTTGACCGGTGCTCCCCATATACCCGGCAACATATACACTGCAAACGATAGCGATATAAGCGACAGGAAGAGTCTTCCTACACCTATTGATTCTACAGGGCTATCATGTGGCAGGCGTATCTTTCCTAGTAGATACATACCTAGAAGAGTGAATATAACCACCCATAGAGCTATAAAGACTTCGCGGGTAAGGATACGCATATCCCATACCATATCGGTATTGGAAAGGAATTTAAGAGCAAATGCTAGTTCTATAAAACCTAGAACTACCTTCACACTATTGAGCCAACCACCACTCTTGGGCAGACTGGAAAGCCATCCGGGGAATATAGCAAATAGAGTAAATGGCAATGCCAATGCACTAGAAAAACCTATCATACCCACTATAGGCCCCCAGAAATCTCCAGTAGTGGCAGCCTCTACAAGCACCGTTCCCACAAATGGCCCTGTACAAGAGAATGAAACCAATGCCAGAGTAAACGCCATAAAGAATATACCTACTAGCCCTCCGCGGTCTGAATTGCGGTCCATCTTATTGACCCACGAAGATGGCAATGTAAGTTCAAACGCTCCCAAGAAAGATGCTGCAAATACCAGCAATAGTACAAAGAAGAACAGGTTAAACCACGGGTCTGTGGACATCTCATTGAGTACCGATGCTCCAAATATAGCCGATACTCCCACTCCTAGAACTAGATATATAACTATGATAGATATACCATATAACACCGCATCACGTATTCCTTTGGCACGGTCTTTATATCTTTTCATAAAGAAAGAAACTGTCATAGGTATCATAGGGAACACACATGGTGTAAGAAGAGCAAGCAGTCCCGCCACAAATGCAAAAAGGAATGTCTTCCATAGCCCCACCTCCTGTGTAGTAGATGTAGTATCCTGCGTTACTATTTCCTCTTGTGGAGCGAGTGATGCTTCCTCTAACACCTCAATTACTTCCTCAATGCTTTCTTCATCTTTGGCTATAACGGGAGATTCTACTACAGGATTATCTTCTGTTTTCTGAACAGCAGCAGTGGTCTTCTTTTCTTCTTTTTTAACTACTGCCTTTTTTTCTTCTTTTATGGTAGTAGGTATGGCAGGAATCTTAAATACCAGTTCCACTGTTTCGGGAGAAAGACACTGCAAGTCATCACAAGCCATGTAAGTAACATCGGCTTTTATTTCTTTTACAGCTCCTGTGATTTTTACTTTTTGAGTAAATAACACGTCCCCATCATGCATATTTAAATCCATCTTGAAATTGGGGTCATAGATTATTTCTGGGGTAGGTTCTGTCACCGCTCCCACTAGAGAATAATCTCCCTTACTCCAATCAAAATGAGTCGCTATAGGGCCACCTTCGGGGATAGAAAGACCATATATATGATATGGAGCTTCCACATAAGCCTTGGCTTGTAGGACGACTACTTTTTCTGCATCGTTCCACAGGGCTTCTGTCTCCCATTCCACAGGATTTATAATCTGTCCTACTGCCGTAAATACCGATGTGATACACATCAGAAAGGCATAAATCAAATTCTTTTTCATTATTTATTATGGTTTATTTTTATTCTCAATATGTTTTGTGTCTTGTCATTTACAGCTGCAAGTGTAGAACGGCGATAACCCACTACCCATAGTACACGTCCTTTATTATCTTCTATGACACATACCTTACTCTTTTCTGTGAGTGGTAGTTTTATATCTTTGAGGTATTTGGAGAGTTTTTTCTTTTTCCCTCCCATTCCCCAAGGACAGAAAACATCTCCCTCTTTCCATCTTCTCACCTTCAACGGGAAACAAAGTTTGTCTTTATCCAGATATACCTGTATTGCGTCATCACAATCCCCTTCTATCACATCACACATTTCTGCTGTAATAGATAGTGGACTCTCTATAGACACAGGTACAGCGTCTATCTCTACCTCATCTACACCTCTTTCACATATAGACTCTATGTATATGTAAAGACGGTCTTTTACAACTCTATGTGTAGAAGATAAAAACTCCTTACCCGATTGTGCATCTAGACATCTATATAAATCTCCAGCTCTCTCTCCCATACCATAGCCTCTTAAAATCTCATAGATGAGCGTAGGTGCAGCAGTTTCCAAAGCCCTTAATGCTTCTATGTCTATTCTTATACCTCTTTCTGTATCTTCGGTTATGTTTTTTATCTTCTCCTCCAATAGCAGACGATATAGTTCATTTACCCCCCGCAAATGTTCTGTATTTTTATACACACTACCACACAGTGCCGGGTTTATCTCTTTGAGTACGGGTATTACACTATGACGTATCTTATTACGGGTGTATTCATTGGTGGCATTGGTAGAATCTTCTACCCACTTTATATCATTTTCACGAGCATAATTTTCTATCTCTTCCCTAGCAAATGGCAGTAACGTACGATAATATATATCTCTTATTTCGCCCATTCCCAATAGTCCTTCTATAGATGTGCCACGAGTGAAATTATGTAGGATAGTCTCCACTTGGTCATCAGCGTGATGAGCTAGCATTACTCCACTATATCCTTTTTCTACACATAATTTATGAAAGAAATCATACCTCATATCCCTAGCTGCCATCTCTATGGAAATACCCCTGCTTTCTGCATAGGATATGGTATCAAAATCCACACAATGCAACTCTACACCATGTCTTTCTGCCCATCTTTTTACAAATGTCTCATCACGCATGGATTCCTCTCCTCTTAAATGGAAATTACAATGAGCTACCGCAAAATCCACACCCATACTATGTAACAAATGTACCATAACCATAGAATCCACACCTCCGCTTACAGCACACAACCATCTTTTCCCTTTCTCTATGATACAGGGAAAAGATTTTTCTATGTGAGCCACATAGGCTGTGTATAAAGATTCTTTTTTCATCTATATGCTATGAACTTACAAAGGTAGTAAAAATCAATGAGCTTGCAGCCAATTATCACCTACTCCTATCTCCACCAGTAGTGGAACACGATGTACCCAAGCACCCTGCATCTTTTCACGCACCATTTCTTTTACATATTCCAGTTCCTCTCTCTCCACATCAAATACTAGTTCGTCATGTACCTGCATTATCATTCTGGTAGATAATTTTTCACGTTTTATGACATTGTGAATATCTATCATGGCTCGTTTTATGATATCGGCTGCCGAACCCTGTATAGGAGCATTGACGGCATTGCGTTCTGCCATACCGCGTACAGTAGCATTACGGCTGTTGATATCTGGCAGGTATCTACGACGTCCCATTATAGTCTCAACATACCCATGTGTACGTGCAAATTCCTTTTGTGATTCTATATAGTCTGTAAGACGAGGATATGCCTCATAGTATGATTTTATCACTTCGCTAGCCTCACGATGTGTGAGTGATGTCTGGCGGGTGAGTCCATGAGCCGAAATACCATAGATAATACCAAAGTTTACACTCTTGGCATGGGAGCGTTGCTCTTTGGTAACCTCATCTATACCCACTCCAAATACTCGTGCTGCTGTGCTACGGTGGATATCCTCCCCCGCTGCAAATGCCTCTATCATAGATTCCTCTTCTGAAAGCGAAGCAATGATACGCAATTCCACCTGTGAATAGTCCGCCGACATTATAACCCTCTCCTTCCCACTAGATACAAATGCAGCACGCACTACACTGCCACGAGGTGTGCGTATGGGTATATTCTGGAGATTGGGGGATGATGATGAAAGACGCCCCGTAGCGGTGAGGGTCTGGTTATATGACGTATGCACACGACCTGTGAGAGGATTTATCTCTCGTGGCAGTGCCTCCAGATATGTAGATATGAGTTTCCCTAGCGAACGATATTCTAGTATGTCTGCCACTATGGGATGTTCTGGAGCCAATGCCGAAAGCACCTCTTCAGATGTAGAGATTTTACCCGTTCGTGTCTTTTTTATTTTATCTCCTATGCCTAGACGTTGGAAGAGGACTTCACCCAGTTGTTTGGGAGAATTGAGATTAAATGTACCTCCTGCTACGTAATATATACGATGTTCTATATCTGTAAGTTGTGCAGAAAACGTATTGGATAATTCTTTGAGTGCTGCGGTATCTATACATACTCCTGTGGTCTCCATTTGGGACAATACCTCTACCATAGGCATTTCCAGTGTGTGAAAAAGTCCATCTACTCCTTTTTCTTTAAGTATATCCTTAAATTTTCCCCATAGTCTCAACGTAACATCGGCATCTTCACAAGCATAGTCTTTGAGTCTTTCTTTTGGGACACGGCGAATGTCTTTCTCTCCTGCCATCATCTCTTCATAACTCATGGTACGATATGATAGATAACGGCGTGAAAGAGTATCCATACCGTGACGGCTTTCTGGGTCTATAAGGTAGTGAGCCACCATAGTATCATATAGTTCTCCCTTTAACTCTACACCATAATGGGATAGGATTTCCATATCATACTTGATATTTTGACCTATTTTGGATATAGAGGCATCTTCCATTATACCTTTTACCATATCCATCACCCATTTTTTTCTATCATTCTCCTGTGGCACTGGTAGCCAAAACGCCTCTCCCGCCTTTACAGCAAACGACATTCCCACCATAGTAGCTCCTATGGGCGTAAGCGAAGTAGTTTCTGTATCAAAGGCAAATGTTTTACACGCTTTTAATCTGTCTATAAGTTTTACTATGTCATCATCACTCTCCACCGCTAGATAAATATGTGGAGTATTTTCCATACTATCCTCCATGGGGAAAAGTATAGAGGTAGGACTATCGGTAGCAGGAGTTGAGAACATATCCAACTGACCTTCTTGTGGGGTAGATGTGCTTTCCTCAACAGGAGATACTGCAGGCTGCACAGGAGGTATTCCCCCTGCAAAATCTCTATATACAGCCTCCATCATTCTACGGAACTCCAGACGGTCAAATATCTTTCTTACAGCTTCTAGGTCTGGACGTTGAGCCAAACAACAATGCTCATCAAACGTTATAGGAGCATCGGTAGCTATGGTGGCTAGGGTCTTGGATAAAACACCCAATTCCTTGTTTTCGCGTATCTTTTCCCCTGCTGCTCCTTTTATCTCACCAGCATGAGCAAGCAGATTTTCCATCGTGCCATATGTGGCTATGTATTTTTTGGCTGTTTTTTCTCCTACGCCGGGTAGTCCGGGGATATTGTCAGATGCATCTCCCATCATACCCAGATAATCACATACCTGTTCTGGTCTTTCCACGCCAAAACGTTCTTTTACACGGTCTATATCCCATATCTCTATACCGTTTCCCATTCGCGAAGGACGATACATAAAAGTATTCTGTGTTACCAGCTGGGCATAGTCTTTGTCTGGGGTAACC
Organism: Flavobacteriales bacterium; assembly: GCA_017620815.1. Taxonomy (GTDB): domain Bacteria; phylum Bacteroidota; class Bacteroidia; order Flavobacteriales; family UBA1820; genus Merdimorpha. The sequence goes on along the minus strand of JAGAUI010000012.1, from coordinate 116,914 downwards.
ATATATGTAGTAAATCCACATTTTTCTGCTTGACGGGCGAGAGTCCCCACTATGTCATCGGCTTCATATCCTTCTATGGCTATCTGTGGTATATGAAATGCTTCCAGTATCTCCTTGATGATAGGTATAGCATAGATGATAGCTTCGGGGGTAGCTTCACGTTGGGCTTTATATGGCTCATACATCTGATGACGGAAGGTTGGCGACGATGTATCAAATACCGCCGCTATGTGTGTGGGTCGCTCTTTACGCAATATATCCAGCAATGTATTGACAAAACCCATCACTGCCGATGTATCGTGCCCTTGACTATTGGGACGCATAGTGCGAGCAAAGGCATAATATCCGCGATATATGAGTGCGTATGAATCCAATAAAAATAAACGTCTATCCTCTTCTAGTGTAGGCATTGTATGTGTTTTTTTGTTTATATTTGTGGCTCTGTTTTATGCAGGATTACCCATTGAGTATTTTACCGTGTAAAGATACTGCTTTTATGGCTAATGTAGGCATATATTTTTAATAAGCTTGGGTAGCTCAGTTGGATAGAGCAGCAGTTTCCTAAACTGTTGGTCGCGGGTTCGACTCCCGCCTCGAGCACAGTGAAGGCTCGCACTATGGTGCGAGCCTTTTTTTACCAGTAGTGTTATATTTTTAACAAGATGTCATTTTTTCACACTTTTTGTCATACATTTGTAGTGGCAGACAGAAAATTAACTATACACATATATTTTTATAAAAAATGAGAAAGACTCCTGCTCCATGGGTGGCTATAATACCTCTTACCATACTTATAGCATTACTATCTATCACCATATACATATATGGCAGTGATTCGCTCTATGGCGGCTCGCAGCTATGCCTTCTCATAGCCTCGGCTATAAGTGTGATGATAGGCATGAAGTTCTATGGCATTAGTTGGAAAGAGTACGAAGAAGCCATCTCCACCAATGTCAAAAACGTTACCCAAGCCTTGCTCATAATACTCATAATAGGAGCGTTAAGCAGTATGTGGATGATAAGCGGAGTGGTTCCCACCATGATATACTATGGTATGAAGATACTCCACCCAGACTTTTTTCTGGCATCCACATGTCTTATAACCATATTAGTATCGGTTACAACGGGTAGCTCATGGGCGACAATAGCCACCATAGGACTTGCGCTTATAGGCATAGGAATATCCCACGGTTTTTCAGAAGGTTGGGTAGCGGGAGCTATCATATCTGGAGCTTATTTTGGGGATAAAATATCTCCTCTTTCAGACACTACCGTGCTGGCATCCTCTATGGTCAATGTACCTATCATGAAACACATAAGATATATGCTCATAACCACTATCCCCGCTATGGTGATAGCTCTTATAATCTTTACTATAGCTGGTCTTTCCCATAGTTCAATGGGCGAGAGCCAAGTAGAAATGTTTACATCTGCCCTAGACAGTAGGTTTAATATAAGCCTATGGCTGCTTATAGTGCCAGTGGTTACAGGTATAATGATAGCCCGCCGTATGTCATCTATTATAACATTATTTTTATCGGCAGCTCTCTCTGGGGTATTTGCTGTTATATTTCAGGCAGATATTTTACGTGAGATAGCACAGCACACTGAAGGAGCTTGGCAGATAGTGGAAGGTATCATGACCACATATTTTGCATCTACATCGCTAGAAAGTACATCTCCTCTGCTAGAAGAACTCATCTCTACACGAGGCATGGGAGGAATGTTATCTACACTATGGCTTATAATATGTGCCATGTGTTTTGGGGGTAGTATGACAGCTAGCGGCTTACTAGGCAGCCTCATGAGTGTTTTTGCCCGTAAGGTTAAATCAACATTTGGTCTAGTGAGTTCTACCATAGCATCTGGTCTTACTCTTAACCTGATAACTGCCGACCAATACATAAGTATCATTCTCACAGGGCAAGTATTCCGCTCTACATACCGCGAAACAGGACACGAAGACCGTCTTCTGTCCCGCAGCACCGAAGATGCTGCAACTGTAACATCGGCACTTATACCTTGGAACTCTTGTGGTATGACTCACTCTACCATACTTGGAGTACCCACTCTTACATACCTACCATACTGTTTCTTCAATATATTGAGCCCTATCATGAGTCTAGTGATAGCATATATAGGGCATAAGATATATAAACCCAGCAAGAAAAGTGTAACTACCTCCATAGAAAAAACTGCATAAACATATACTATCATGAAATCTGTATCATCTGTAGTAGAAGAGCTTATAAAACAAAAACCCTACATAGAAGAAGCTCTAAGCCAAGATTTAATCAATATCTCCTCTCTAGCACGAGTCCTTCAAGGCGAGATAGAAGCAACGCTTAAAAAAGAAGTCCGCGAAGGAGCTATAATAATGGCCATCAAACGCATACACCCTGTTCTTCAGTTTGAACTTGAAAACAAAATCCAACAGACCATAAAACTGCTAGGAGATATTACCGTCCGTTCAAATCTGGTAAAATACACATTTAAGAATTCGCCTACTATGACCGTCCGTCAGAGCCGTCTGCTGGACCACATGGGCGACGAAGGGAAGGACATTTTCTATACTTTCTCACAAGGCGTATATGAAACCACCATCATCATATCCAATGTCGTAGAAAACAAAGTAGATAACTACTTTATGAGTGAAAGCCTCATCTCAAAAAATACCAATCTGGCATCTATCACGGTAAGACTACCAGCCGAAAACTCTGGTTGTTCTGGGCTGTATTACTATATATTTAAAAAAGTGGCATGGGAGGGAATCAACCTGCTGGAAGTAGTATCCACCACCAACGAATTTACCCTCATCGTAACCCAAGAAGATGTAGATAAAGCGTTTTCTGTCATCAAAAAACTTAACAAAGCATAAACTATGGCTACCAAAAATAAAACTGTATATGTATGCAGTAATTGTGGTATGGACTACCCCAAATGGTATGGTCAATGCCCTTCCTGCAAGGAGTGGAATACTCTTAAAGAGATGAATATCTCTACATCTAGTGCCAATGTGCCTGCATGGGGGACTAAATCTTCTGAAAGAACAGACAAATCCTCCCCCATAAACATTCGCGAGGTGGAATACTCCCACACTCAACGCATAGACACTATGGATATGGAACTCAATAGGATATTGGGTGGGGGACTGGTAAGAGGTTCTCTTACACTACTGGGAGGAGAGCCCGGCATAGGTAAATCCACTCTAATGCTTCAGCTAGCACTACGAGCAAAGGGGATACGCACTCTGTATGTATCGGGAGAGGAAAGCCCCAGCCAGATAAAGATGCGTGCCGAACGTATAGGCGTTACCAATGACGAATGCTATGTACTTTCTGAAACCAATACCGAATCCATATTCAATCACGTCAAAGACATCTCTCCAGATCTTCTGGTCATAGACTCCATACAGACGCTTTATACCTCTACATCAGATTCGGCGGCGGGGAGTGTATCACAGATAAGAGAAAGTGCTGCCTTGCTTATGCGTTATGCCAAAAGTAGTGGCACACCAATAGTACTCATAGGTCATATAACCAAAGACGGCACACTGGCAGGCCCCAAAATACTGGAACACATGGTAGATACGGTACTGTCATTTGAAGGAGATAGAAACCATATATATCGTATAGTACGTTGTATTAAAAACCGTTTTGGCTCTACCGATGAGATAGGTATATACCATATGTCTGGCGGCGGATTAAGAGTAGTAGAGAACCCTTCACAAGCTCTCATCTCCCAATACAATGCTTCGTTATCTGGGAACAGCATAGCCGTAACACTAGAAGGGATGCGACCTATAATGATAGAGGTACAGGCACTGGTATCATCGGCAGTGTATGGTAACCCCCAACACAGCACCACAGGTTATGACACCAAACGCCTCAATATGCTACTGGCAGTACTGGAAAAACGAGTAGGATTCCGCCTCTCGTCCAAAGATGTATTCCTCAATATAACGGGAGGGATACGTGTAGATGACCCAGCACTGGATTTGGCGGTAGTAGCATCGGTACTTTCATCATCAGAAGACATTTCCATAGGAGATAAAGTATGTTTTGCTGCCGAAGTAGGTCTTTCGGGAGAAATACGACCTGTAACACGCATAGAACAACGTATAGCCGAAGCAGCACGACTGGGATTTAATATCATATTTATATCCCGTTATAATAAGGTGCGTATAGAGGATTATCCTTCCATACGTGTGATGCCAATAGAACGTGTAGAACAACTCATAAAACTATGTTTTTCATAGTTATGACGTGCTGTCAATTGGCGAGCCTTCGGCTCGCCAATTGACAAGGTTTCCATTTAAAGCATAAAAAATCCCTCGCCACAGGCGAGGGATTTTTTATGCTTTTCTCCAAATGGGTAAAATTATTTTTTACCGTATTTGCTGCGGAATTTGTCGATACGACCTGCAGTGTCCACTAGTTTAACTTTACCAGTGTAGAAAGGGTGAGAAGAGCTGGATATTTCCAATTTTACCAAAGGATATGTAACACCATCTATTTCCACTGTGTCTTTGGTTTCGGCAGTAGAATGAGTGATGAATGTTTCTCCGTTTGACATATCACGGAAAGCACACAGTCTGTAATTCTCTGGATGAATACCTTTTTTCATTTCTATTTAATATTTTGATTAATCAAAAAAACGCGTTCTACTTTATCTAATAGGTTCCCTCTCCCCTCTCTGTACTCTATTGTGGAAGATTTGGTCAGAATCATTTATAGAGTAGTGAGAGCATAGTTCTCCCCTATGAGCGTGCAAAGGTATAAAAGTTGGGCGTTACAAACAAATAAATTTTTAAAATTATTGTAAAAGAAGATTTATTGGGTATTTTTGCATTCATATAAACTGCCACCAATAGATAGCATAAGAAATGAAAAAACACACTGCTCCTATCATATATCTAGACCATAGTGCCACCACCGAACCATACCCCGAAGTCATATTGCGGGTAGGACAGATAATGTGTGACACATATGGGAATCCTTCATCTACACATAGTGCAGGACGTGATGCACGCATCATAGTAGAAGAATCTCGTCGTGGAATAGCACAGATGATAGGTGCCATGCCATCGGAAGTGTTTTTCACATCGGGAGGGACAGAAAGCGACAACACTGTTCTAATGGGAGCTGTTCTAGCTGGTGTCCGCCGCATCATTAGCTCTCCCATAGAACACCACGCTATCACCGCTACTGCATCACAGCTATCTTCCACGGGCATAAATGTAGAATATGTCCACATAAAAGAAAACGGAGATATAGACCTAGAACATCTATGCTCAATACTGGAAATGCCATCAGAAGGGAAAACACTTGTGAGTCTTATGCACGCCCAGAACGAGATAGGAAATATCTATGACATTCATGCCATAGGTACTTTATGCCACGCCCACAATGCTTGGTTTCATACCGATGCTGTACAAGGTATGTGCCATATGGATTATGACCTTAAAAACAGTCCTGTGGACTTTCTTTCGGCATCGGCACACAAATTCCACGGTCCCAAAGGCATAGGATTTCTTTATGTAAAAAGTGGAATCGTCCTCCCATCCCTACTCCACGGAGGAGAACAGGAAAGAGGTATGCGTTCGGGGACAGAGAACACCCCTGCTATAGCTGGTATGGCTCTAGCATTAAAGATGAATAAAGAGGAAAGAGAAAAAGACCACACACATATCCTAGAGCTTAAAAAATACCTCATCTCTCGTCTGAAAGAAATCCCCGGCATCCGTTTTAATGGTCGCTGCAAAGACCTTGATAAGAGTCTGCCTTCGCTAGTGAGTGTTACCCTACCTATAAAAAAAGACCCTTCTATGGCACTGCTTTCTCTAGACATGAAAGGAGTATGTGTGAGTGCTGGCAGTGCTTGTATGGCAGGAGCGGTAAGAGAGTCTTTTGTCATTAGCACGTTATATGGAGAGAGTAACACCATGACAGGTTGCCCCACATTGCGTATATCTATGGGCAAATGGAATGTAAAAGAGGAGCTAGATATAGCGGTAGATGCTATAAAATCTTTACTTTAAGGCTTCGCTACGGAAGTATTCATCTAGACGAGCAGCCTCTATTTCTTTTTCTTCCCACGTTGCAGCACGCACTATGATAGACGAACGCTCTTCACGTTCCTGGTCACTCATCTGCTTATCTATACGAGCTTGTACTGCCTCACGGCTGGCACTATCGCGTTGCATGGTACGGACTATCCTCTCTTCTAGAGGTATGGATACCGTTACTGTTACATCACAACGCTTATCACCACGACTTTCATATAATATGGCACTCTCTAGCACCACATAGGGAGCATCTACCTGACATAGTCTCCAATGCTCAAAGTCTGCATACACAGCAGGGTGTACTATAGCATTCATCTGGGAAAGGAGTGTCCCATCTGAAAATATACGAGAAGATATGTACGCACGATTTAACTCTCCTTTATCATCATATGCCTGCTCCCCAAAGAGTGATTTTATAGCCGTTATAAGTGCTGCATTTTCTACCATAAGGCTTTTGGCACGGGTATCTGCATAATATACCGCTGCACCTTTTTCCTCCAGCATAGCTGCAAACGTCGTCTTGCCACTACCTATGCCACCTGTAAGACCTACGGTATAGACGTGTTCTCTCATAGTTTTTTACTTTACATGATATGAGGCATTTGCTTCGCGACGAGGGATATTACGTTGCAAATATAGACGCGTACCCACTGGAGGCATTGCCCCTACCTGCAAACGATTTTTTAAGTAAAGACTCTCAAGAGTCATCCCCAGACGTTGGGAGATAGAGTACATGGTATCTCCTTGGGCGATGGTATAGTATTTGACAGCACCCTTGTTACGTTTGGGAGACAGGAAGATGATATCACCTACACTTAATGTATCATCATAGTTCATATCGTTATATTGCAGAAGGTCGGCCACGCTTTTGCGATAGTGTGAGGCTATCTTTTCTATACTATCACCCTCACCCACCTGCACATAAGGCAAGTTCTTGTTCTTATGAGTGAGCAACTGCATAGATGATACAGCGAGAGCGACAGGGATAGATACCGCAGGAGTATCTTCTACAGCAACAGCCTCCTCTACTGCAGGAGTATCCAGCGTTACATTATCAAGTTCATAAAGGTGGTATGTTTCTATTATGCGTATGAGTTTATCACCATAAGCGGGGTCTGTAGCATAACCAGCAGCTTTGAGTCCATGAGCCCATGATTTATAGTCTGTAATGGGAAGTTCATATAGCGAAGCATAACGCTCACGCTTAAGAAATGCCGAATGGTCACTATATGAATCCTCTACTTGGTCATATTTACGGAAACACTCGTTTTTACGGTCATCGTCTTTTTTTATAGACTCTCCTCTCCACTGTGAATTACACTTGATACCAAAGTGGTTATTGGCTTCACGAGCCAGATAACTAGTCCCTGCTCCCGATTCCAATAAAGCCTGAGCCATAATGATACTAGCAGGGATACCCTCTTTGTTCATCTGGCGTATAGCTATATCCCTGTATTGTTTTACATATGCAGTGTATGACGCATTCTGCCCCGTAAGGCTCAACGCACATATTATAAAAAGTAAAGTAAGCGTATATTTCTTCATAAAAACAAGCCTTAGGATACTCTCTATCAATACCCTTTTAAGTATCTATCACTCTTTCCATATCCAGCATCCTCATTAAATGCCTTTTTCTGGAATAACAACAACAATATGATACCTACCGATACCGCCGCATCGGCTATGTTAAATACTGCTGGGAAGAAAGTAAAATATTGTCCTCCCCATATAGGCAACCATTCTGGAAGCACACCACTCCACAGCGGGAAGTAGAACATATCCACCACCTTTCCACACATAAAGGCTCCATAACCTCCTCCATCTGGAAATATAGTGGCTACTTCTCCCACAGGAGTGTTAAATATAAGACCATAAAATAGAGAATCTATGATGTTGCCCACCGCCCCTGCAAATACCATAGTAAGCGGGATGATGAGAATCTTGGGAGCACGGCGATTGGTAAGATTCCACAGCCACAAGAGTAAAAGAGCACTTACCACTATGCGGAACAAGGTAAGGAACAGCTTCCCAGCCATACCTCCCCATTCCATACCGAATGCCATTCCCATATTTTCTACAAAATATATCTGGAACCAGTCTGCAATGTGGCGGGATTCTCCCAGCACCATATGAGTCTTGACCCAAATCTTGAGGATTTGGTCGGCCAAGATAATGAGTGCACTTATATAAAATACCTTTTTCACCTTCTACCTATTTTTTCACATTACAAATGTAGAAAACATTATTCATTTATACGTCCATTATAAGCATAAAATCAATGGTCCTCTCTTACCACATCATACATCTGGAAGAAATATGGACTATAACGTATGCCCCACATATCATAACGGTCGTGATGATATACCAGAGCAGCGAGGAATCTATTCCAGTTTTTCTTTTCACGAGGACTCCACACGTTTTCGGATAGTGCACTCACACGAGGGAATAGTGCATTTTCCAGTTTGCGTACAGATGGGAAATATTCTGTCCACATACAGGCCTGTGCTCCTATTATCATCTGGGCTTCTTTTTCTGTGAGTTCGGCAGGGATGATTTCATAGTTATAAACCTTGTCTAGTGGGACATAACCTTTATGGGTTACCTCTACCTGATGGCGGGACTGCATATTGTTATAGTATGAATGTGACGAAGGAGTCATAATCACACGATGTCCTGCTCGTGCCGCTGTTATACCTCCACGCGTTCCCTGCCAACTCATAACCACCGCATCTGGTGCTAGGCCTCCTTCCAGTATCTCGTTCCAACCCACGAGTGTTTTTCCTTTCTTAACGAGTGTCTTCTGTACGTGGCGTATGAAATAACTCTGGAGTTCGTTTTCATCTTTAAGACCATTGTCCTTTATGAATTGTTGTGCCACAGGAGATTCCTTCCACCATTTTTTGGCACATTCATCACCTCCCACATGTATGTATTGGGAAGGGAAGATATCACACAACTCACCGAACACATCATCTAGAAACGCAAAGACTTCTGGTGTAGGAGATAGTACGTTATTGTGTTTGTTATATATACCCCACGTGCGGGCACAGTATTTTTCTTCATCGGGTGTGGTAGAAAACTGTGGGTAAGTAGCAAGAACCGCCATACAGTGTCCCGGTATATCTATCTCTGGAATGACTGTGATATGACGTGCAGCAGCATATTCCACTACTTCGCGGGCTTCTTCTTGTGTGTAGTAACCTCCATATGGGAGTTCTGTGTATTTACCGGGATACAGCCCCAGTATCTCTCCATCACGATAAGCACCCACCTGTGTAAGACGAGGATGTGATTTCATCTCTATTCTCCACCCTTGGTCGTCTGTAAGATGCCAATGGAAATAATTAAATTTATGATATGCTAGATAGTCTATAAATCTCTTTACATATTCTATAGGGAAGAAATGTCTTACTACGTCCAGATGCATACCTCTGTACTCAAAACGAGGATAGTCATCTATCACTGCACACTGAACATTGGGCAGTACACCTGCACGTGTAGGCAACATCTGGATAAATGTCTGTACACCATAGAACACTCCCGAAGCATCATTTCCCACTATCTCAACCTTACTGGCAGTAGATGTGAGGCGATATCCACCTTTGGTTTTATCATTGTTTTCATTTTTAAGGATAATGACATCACTAGAAGGGCATTTCTTTTTTATGACAGAAAGAGGATAGCCATAGTGTTTGCCCATATATTCAGACAGATACTGAGCCGTAAGCATAGATGACTCATCTTCGGCATAGATAAGTGTGGAACGGGTTATAGGGAATTTGCCGTCATTTACCTTTACACTTACTGGTTCTGGAATGATATTAAGTCTTACAGGAGCTCTTCTACCCTGTGCCAAGAGACAAGTTCCTAGCATTAAAAACATCAATACATAAAAAGATTTTCTAGCCATATCATATATATTTTAAGTTCCTAAATAACATCACCACAAATATATACATAAATTTCACATTGACAAACACCATAAAGAAACTATAAATATGACTCATAAAAAATGGGCGTCCCTTTCGGGACGCCCATTTTTGAGTAGATATGAGAGAAATTACAGATTCATTTCTTTCTTGATACGAGCTAGTTTTTCTTCTAGAGCAGCTACCGTTTCATCATAGTGTTCTGCACCAGCAAACGGAGTATTTACACTGAAGTAGAACTTGATTTTTGGTTCTGTACCAGAAGGACGAGCGGCTATCTTGGTGCCATCGGCAGTGTAGTAGATAAGCACGTCAGATTTAGGTATTTCTATCGCACTTTCAGTACCTGCTACCATATCACGAGAGATAGATGTCTTGTAGTCGTCTATCTTGACAACAGGAGAACCATCTATAGATTTAAGCGGATTTTCACGCAATGAATCCATCATAGCTTTTATCTCCTGTGCACCAGAAAGACCTTCGCGAGTGATATTTACTAGGCTTTCGCGGTACATACCTGTCTTTTCATAAACCTTAAGCAGTTCCTCAAAGAAAGACGAACCATTTGCTTTGGCTACGGCTGCTACTTCACAAGCTAGTACAGTTGTTGTGATAGAGTCTTTGTCGCGTACAAAATCTCCCACTAGGAAACCAAAGCTCTCTTCACCACCGCCTATGAACTGTTCTACACCTTCGGCACGGCGTATCATATCGGCTATCCATTTAAAACCGGTAAGACCTACTTTACATTTTACGCCATAGAGGTCGGCTATTTTGAAGAAAATATCTGACGTAACGATGGTAGAACCTATGAACTGTTTTCCATCTAGTTTGCCAGCCTTTTTCCAACGCTCTAGCAGATATGTGATAAGAACCGTATTACATTCGTTACCGTTGAGCAGCTGGAGTTCGCCTTTGAGGTTACGTACAGCCACACCTATACGGTCTGCGTCTGGGTCGGTACCTACTACCATATCGGCATCATTTGCATCGGCTAGGGCGGTAGCCATAGCTAGAGCTGCAGGGTCTTCTGGGTTAGGAGATTTAACGGTAGGGAAATCACCCGAAGGCACCATCTGTTCCTCTACTGTAAGCACGTTATTAAATCCAGCCTTGGCAAGTGCAGGTATCATAGCCTTGAATGAAGTACCGTGGATAGGAGTGTAAACTAGCTTAAAGTTATCACGTCCTGTAGTATCACAGCTACCATTTGCCACAGATGCCTCTACAAATGCTGCATCTACTTTTTCACCTATTATCTCTATGAGGGATTCGTCTGGAGTGAATTTAATATCCTCTACTTTTACCTGTGCCACGCGGTCTATGATAGCTGTATCGTGTGGAGGAACGACCTGTGAACCATCTTCCCAGTATGCTTTATAACCGTTGTATTTAGGAGGGTTGTGAGATGCAGTGATGATGATACCGCTCTTACTTCCTAGATAACGTATAGCAAACGAAATCTCTGGAGTAGGACGGAATGAATCAAAAAGATAAGCTTTGATACCATTTGCAGAAAGGATTTCGGCACATAGGCGAGAGAACTCTTCTGAATTGTGACGCACGTCACAACCTATCACTACCGATATTTCTTGGCCAGGGAATTGTTCTTTAAGGTAGTTTGCCAAACCCTGTGTGGCAGCACCTATTGTGTATTTGTTCATACGGTTGGTACCTACGCCCATTATGCCACGCATACCTCCTGTACCAAATTCTAAGTCTTTGTAGAAAGATTCTACGACTTCCTGAGGGTCATTTTCAATCATTTGAGCTACGGCTGTGCGGGTGGCCTCGTCATATTTTTCAGACAGCCACTGCTCGGCTTTAGCCATGGATAGTTCTTTGATGTCCATAGTAGTGTGATTTAATTATTGGTTTATATTTAATTTTCTGTCTATATGTACTTCTGGGGTGTGATGACGGCTTTTGACCAGCATTTCACCTATGAATCCCGCCACAAAAAACTGCACGCCCAGTATCATCATCGTGAGCATTATGTAGAACCAAGGATTATCTGTTACCAGTATAGTAGGCTCTCCCATATATAGCAGGTATAGTTTATGCAAGCCTATGTATGCCGCACTGAAAAATCCTATGAGGAACATGAGAAAACCTATCGCTCCAAATATGTGCATAGGACGACGTCCAAAACGGTTGATAACCACGATAGATATCATATCTAGCATACCGTTTATAAAACGCTCTAGTCCAAATTTGGTATGACCATATTTACGGGCACGGTGGTGTACTACTTTTTCTCCTATACGAGAGAATCCCACCTGTTGGGCTAGCATAGGCACATAACGATGCATCTCACCATAGATATCTATGCTTTTAACTACCTCGTGACGGTATGCTTTAAGACCACAATTGAAATCGTGTAGTTTAAGTCCCGATGCACGACGAGCTACATAGTTAAACAGTTTGGTAGGAATAGTTTTGGATAGAGGGTCATAGCGTTTTTTCTTCCATCCCGAAACAAGGTCATAACCATCTTCCTTTATCATACGATACATCTCTGGTATTTCATCGGGGGAGTCTTGAAGGTCGGCATCCATAGTGAACACTACATCCCCTCGTGTAGCTGCAAAACCAGCACGCAATGCTTGGGATTTACCCTGATTACCTCTTAATTTTATAGCATGAACTACATCTGGGTTTTTTGCCACTAGGCTCTCTATCACCTTCCACGAAGAGTCATTAGAGCCATCGTCCACATATATCACTTCATAACTCTTACCCATAGAACTTACCACACGGTCTATCCACGCTCCTAGTTCTGGCAATGATTCTTCCTCGTTATACAGCGGTATAACTATTGATATATCTTTCATCCTTTACAATTCGCTATTTACATTTTCACGGCGTAATTTCATAGCCGCAATACCTCCTACCATCGCACCCAGCACCACATGCCCTATAAATGTCATAAGTGCCGTAGCATATGGTATCATAGAGAGTACGTCATTCCAGTTTTCATCTGTAAGGTTAATGCCGTTCTGCTCATATGTATCTTTCATTATCTCTATCATCTCATTATATGTATCAGCAGGGATAGCAGATGCTTTGATATAAGTATAGATGGCTGCTATCACACCCACACACACAAGTATGACAAGAGCCATAGAAAAAGCTCTGCCTCCTGTTATGTAGCCTCCGTTATAGCGGTCTCTGTACATACGGGTGAAGTACATGGTCATGGCTATGAGCAGTATAAAACGCCCTATACTTACTATACCAGCCAATCCATCTATCCTTTCCAGCAATGTAACTATCACTGCCAATGCCCCTACCGTCAATCCCGATGTGAGCGAGAACTTAAAAAAAGACACATTGTTTTCCATATCTCCAATGCATTAGTCTATACTTTCTGGGTCACTTTTACGGAATACTGCTCCTAATATAAGCCCTGCTATGACATACATAATCACCGCTCCTAGTAGGGCAAGACATAGATTGGAAAAGGAGAATGACATTTGTGCTTCCAGTTGTGTACGTACAGCATCCATAACCTCATCATTTGCTCCTCCCATAGATGCCATCATCTTCTGTGTCTGCATGAGTGATTTTTCTACAAAATTTGTATCTATATAATTGACATACACCAGATTATAAAGATACATAATAATAGTAGATGCTAGCCCCATCACTGTTATCATACACATACCTTGTCCCAATTTCATATATCCTCCCAATGCCTTGCGGAATGATTTAATGATATAAACCAAAAGCAATACCGTTACCACAATATTGATAATACCAGTAAGCATTGGCTGGGTATCTATACCTATTATGAAATATATAAGTGTCATAATTATAGACACCGCTGCATATAGCAGAGACTTTTTAAGCCCATATAGGACAGGAGAAACTTTATTCATTGCTTTTACATTTAATATGTTTATACTACAAATTCCTCACACAGAACACATTGCGTCTGGAAAGGATTTAATTCCCGTAATCAATCACAAATATAGTGTAATGTTATGATATTTTCATTTATAAGTTCATTAAATTTGTACCTAGAAAAAATAATTTTTTCAGTTGGTATAAAATGAACGACACACATACCCCTACGCCATCCCCCCAAGAGGGTTCAGATACTCCTAGTATAAAATACCTACTAGGGAGGATATGGAGACGCAAAGTGCGTGATAACAAATCATCACTTGTGCTTCTAGTGTCGTTTATAGTAGTTTTTGCTTGGTGGTTTTTACAGCAGTTACAGAATGGACAGATAATAAGCACCACTCTATCTCCTAGATACACATCTCTACCTGCTGGATACTTGTCATCAGAGATTTCTCGCGAGACGATATCCATAAATGTAAAGATGAATAATTTCAACATATTGAGCTACATGGTAGGAGAACTCCCCATAGAGATAGACATGAGTGCTGTGGTAGAAAAAAAGAATGGTCAGCATTTCTGGGTACCCAGCAAATTCCCTACACTTTTATCATCTGGCATACATGATGGGGATGAACTGGACAAGGTAACATCAGATACCATATTTTTTAACATGGGAGACGAGACAGTAAAGACTATAAATGTTTTAGCTCCCGATGTACAAGTAAAACCTCGCAGTGGCTATGAGGTGTTTGCTCCCATTATGATTTCTCCCACACAGGTCAAAGTCATAGGCCCCAAAAACGAGATAGACGCCATAGACCATATAAATCTGCCTGCTATATCCTTACGGGGCATTAGCGGTGAAGTCCATGACACTATCACTCTTTCTGCTCCAGAAGGATATCGCCGTCTTTATTTCTCTCCAGAGGAGGTAGTTATAACAGCCATTGCCGAAGCATATACAGAAGAAACCGTCACCATAAAGGTATTCCCTGCCAATGCTCCGCGAGGACGCAAAGTACAGTTTATTCCCTCCAGTGTAAAATTACGTTATCACGTTCCACTTAAAAACTATGGCAGTGTATCGGCCAAGGACTTCCGCATAGAAGCCGACCTTTCCTCCCGTAGTAACGAAGGCGAAAACATAGTCTATTTACGTCTAGTCTCGTCCCCCTCCAACATAGGACGTGTGGATATTATCCCAGAAAAAGTATATTATCTCATAAAATAACCCTTTACATTTATAGTCCCCTGTTATCAAGACATAAAATACTATTTTTTGCCTTGTGGGAGTGAACATATATAATTTTGTCGTACATTAGTTGCGATATTTGATAGTAAATATAAAGTTATGAAAAAGCTTATTTACACTCTTCTCTCATGGGTATTTATAATGATACCCCTTGTCGCACAGACAGACTTAGACGAGTCTATTAAAATCTTACATGGTCCATATTTACAGAATGTAGGCAGTGATGAAGCTACCATAGTTTGGGTTTCAGACAAACCTTCCATCGCTTGGGTAGAGCTGGCTCCCGATGGCAATGACAGCTTTTACGCCAAAGAACGCCCACGTTTCTATGATACACGCGATGGCATAAAGACCATATCTAGAATCCATTCTGTAAAACTTAAAAACCTTGAGGCTGGTACCACATATCGTTACCGCGTCTATGTCCAGCACGTCCTACAACACAAGGGTATAAGTGTCATCTATGGCAAGACAGCCGCCACAAATGTTTACACCAAAAAACCACTCAAATTCAAAACCAACGACCCCAGCAAACCTAGTACTTCATTTGCTATGGTGTGTGATATTCACGGCAATAGCGACAAACTATCCCGTCTCATATCCAAATGTGATGTAAAAAACACCGACCTTTTCCTCTTCAACGGTGATATGGCTTCTATCCTAAACGAAGAAAAACATATATTTGATGGATTTATGGATACTGCAACCAAACTATTTGCATCCCAGACACCTATGTATTACGCCCGAGGTAATCACGAGACACGCGGAAGTTTTGCATCAGAATTCTATAAATACTTTTCCAATGGAGAGGATAACCTATACTACGCCTTCCGTCAAGGTCCAGTATTTTTCATAATACTTGACACAGGAGAAGACAAACCCGATTCCGATATAGAATATGCTGGTATCACACTTTATGACCAGTATCGCACACAACAAGCCGAATGGCTTCACAAAGTCTTAAATAGTCCCGAATATAGTGATGCTCCATTTAAGGTAATAATAGGACACATACCACCCATAGGGGATTGGCATGGGACAGTGGAGGTTAAAAATAAATTTATGCCTCTACTATGTGATGCCAAACCAGATGTAATGCTATGTGGGCACCTACATCGTTACATACATCAGAAGGCAGACTCACAGACCCCATTCCCTATCATCGTCAATTCCAATACTTCTATCATCAAGGCCAATGCCACTAGCACAGAACTTAAAATGGAAATCATAAACGAAGAGGGCAAGATACTTGATACCATAACTATTAAAAAGTAGTTTTACCTTATCCATATCATACTTAAAAAGCCAGCCCCTGCGGGGCTGGCTTTTTAAGTAAGCATTGTTTTCCATAAAAAAAGTGAGGCTTGAAATTTCAAGCCTCACTTTCTTGCGGAGAGAGAGGGATTCGAACCCCCGGAGGTATGACCCTCAACAGTTTTCAAGACTGCCGCAATCGACCACTCTGCCATCTCTCCCAACTGCGAGTGCAAATATACAACTTTTTTTCTCCTCTGCAATTTTTTTATTTAAAATACTCAATTTTATTTTAAAAACCACTCTCTAGGCACGCATAGAAGGGGTGAGAGCATAGTATTTTCCCGGTAAAGACTCTACATATCCCTTTAATTCCATACCCAATAGCACCCCCGCCACCTCAAATGGTGCCACTCCCAGTTCCACACTCAACTCATCTATGTGTAATTTTTCATGGGGACGTAACACATTTACAACCTTTTGCTCTTCTGCATCTAGTTCTGAAAAGAGAATAGTCTGGTTGTTTTCTTCTCGTCTTTTTACTGCCTGCTCCATAGATAGAGAAAGTTCATCTATTATGGTCTGTGGGGAGTCTATGATTATAGCTTTGTTTTCTCTTATAAGAGTGTTACACCCTGCCGAACAAGGGTCATTCATACGCCCCGGCAATGCAAATACTTCGCGGTTATAACCAGATGCCAGACGTGCAGTGATAAGAGCTCCACCTTTGGCTTTGGCTTCTATGACTATCGTTGCTATGGACATACCAGCCACTATTCTATTGCGAGCAGGGAATAATCCCGGCAGTGGTGCCATGAGATGATTGTATTCTGTTATCACGCCACAACCAGCTGTATAGCACATATCCTTGGCTGTTTCTCTATTTTCAGAAGGAAAAAGCGGAGTCCCCAATCCCTGTCCTAGTACACCCACCGTATGCAGGTTATGCTTTAATGCCGCACGATGTGCATGAGCATCTACTCCAGCTGCCAGCCCGCTTATTATCATAGGCTTGTATTGAGAAAGAGCCGCTACTATATCCTCTACCGCTGCTGCTCCATATGGTGTTATACCCCTAGTACCAACGATGGATATCACAGGAACATCTCTCGTGAAATCCATTTCTCCTCGTCCGTAGAGCATAAGAGGGGCGTCCTCACACATACGCAATAGACGCGGGTACTCATCATCTTTATAGCCTATGGTCATTATAGAATGCTTTTCTATAAAATCCATTTGGGATTTTATATCATCACTCTCCACATGAGCTTCTATGTGGCGTATAGTATCATCCTTTAACCCCCAAGTCCTCAATACCGCTCTCGCAGTAGAAAATACTGCCGTTGCACTACCCGCCTGCAAGACTATACGTGCCACATCTCTATGAGAGAGATGTGGAGCTTCATATAGTATGAGTGTATCTAGGAGTTCGGTGGTGGTCATCGTGGGATGGGGAAAAATTATTTGAGGGGGATATGGTGCATAGTCACTGCACCCTGTGATGATGTAGTTACTATGTCAAGTGTTCCTTTTTTGGCAAAATCTTCGGCAGTGAAGTATTCTGCTGCTGGGATAGGAAATCCAGGTATTTCCTCGCCTGTTGATTTCATAGCATATATCTTGCCAGTAGATGTGCTGTACACTATTATGTCTTTGGAACGCAGGTAAATAGCATCTACCAGTGGCGAATGTGCTGTTTTCACACTTACTTTTTTTCCTGCCTTGGATATTTCAACGGTAGTGGTAGATGTTACACGAGCAGTAGGAGCGATAGGTGATGCTTTTTTGGCTGCATCTACTTTATCACGAGCTGTAACAGGGTTACCATTGCGGTCTATGACATAGAATTTATCTCCTGCGGTGAACGCCATCTGCCATTTACGGTTTTTATATAGGTCCACTATGCGTATGTCGCCTTTGCTAGCAGCAGGGAGTTTCTTTTTCCAATACAATGTACCCGAATGTGACAGCAGATGCACATACCCGTCTTTATCCATACACAGCACATCTATACGACCTGTCTTGTGGTTGGGGAAAGGTATAGTCTTGACTGCTGGAGAGCTGCCCATCATATACGTCCAATCCTTGACTGCCTCGCGGGGAGTATCTGTACTCCACTGTCCATAGCTATTAAAGAATGGAATACCACTGGTTGAACTCACCTGAACAAATGTATATTTAAGTGGAGAGAGCATAGAACCATTTTTCCATATATATTTCTCCACTTCGCTCAATCGTATAGGGTAGGTCTTGCGTTTTTCTTTTATGAGAGAATTCATTTCTTTTACCATCACATCGGCTCTTACCATGGTCATCATAGCGGTAGAGGTAGCCAACTGGTCTTTGGAAGAGATATAAAGCGAATGTTTGGTAAGAGTGGTAGCGTTTTCTATATCCTCTATGGCTGTTTTAAGCTGATTGAGGTCTTGTGAGCATAGCAACACATCGGCCACAACACTTGCATATTTTACTCCTTTCTTACCCAATGCACCAGATATAAGTTCGGCAAATAGGGTGGAATAACGAGGACTTAGTTTTACTATACGATGATTGCGGTATGGGTCTGGAGATGCCTCATCCTTATCTCTTATGATGTCAAGAGCCTCATAAGTTGCATCGGCGTCTTTTACACGGAATATCACTATATCCCCATCATCTCTATATTTTCCCATAGTAGGACGTACTACAGCTACTCCTTCTCCTGCCCAAGGAGTAAAGAATCTAGGGAAAGGCTTTTTAAACAGACTATCATATTTCTGTACCGATACATTATACTTATGATACTGTGCCGATGATTTAAGATATAGAGCATATTGATTAAAATACTCCTCCCAATCACTTATCCCTAGATATGTATATGCATATGTAGATGAAGGGAAATAAGCATCTAGAGTAAGCGGATGTTCCTTTTGAGAAGAAAGCACCTTGGCATAGGTACGGATAGAGTCTCCTGCATAGAACACGCCTTTGGATTTAATGCTGGTGCTATCTGTCTGCACTTCCACACTCAACCATGGCGATAGCTGTCCTGCCATATTGATATCTGAAAATCCCATCTGTTTATCCATATAGTCTGCAAGAGGAGCAGGACAGATAGCTATAGCAGGGGAATCACTCTGTGCTATACGGTCATACGCCTTGACAAATGCCTCATCGGTAGTCATGTTTATGCCAGATGTTATCTGAAGTAGCGATTGTTCTATATAGAGTGCATCCATGGATGCTATGGTCATTCCCATGTAGTGATAGTAGTGCAGCTCTCCCGATGGTACTTTCAATGTATGTATATCCTTGCCTTCATAGCTGCGTGTAGTGATAGTAGTGTCATTCTGTGTGGCAGCGGCTATGGTTTCGGTAGGGGACAGCCGTGATATATAGATACATGATAGTTCTTTGGCTTTTACTGGAGCAACAGCTATGACCATAGAACGGGTATCTGTCATTCCGCCCGAAAGCACCGAAAATAGGTGAGCACCTTTTTCTATACTCTTGGCAATATCTAGAGAATCCAGAGCCTTGAGATACATACACTGGTCTATGGCAGCACCCACCGCCATAGGGTCTGGCACATTTATAACCAACATAGAACCAGTAGGTATCGATGCTATAGATATTTCATGAGGAGTTTTTACTTCGCTACTAGAACAAGCCCATAGCATAATGCTAACTATAACAGCACACAATGTTTTTTTCATCTATCTATCACATAATGGTTTTAAGCGGTAAAATTACATACAATTATGCACATAAACAAACCCGGGCCGCCATAGCAGCCCGGGTTTTTACCATCAATGCCTGTATTTAAGGCGTTATTTTTCACACTTTATGTTATCATCATTTATATATGATGATATCATCCATAGTTTTTTCTCGTCATCGGCATTGTAGCCTACCATCATATCTACCGTTACATCGTCATGAACTTCGCTGGCAGCACAGATGATTTCCCTAGAATATATCACAAGTTTTTCTATGTCTGAATGTATGTTTCTTATCATCTCCCACGATGACTCACACGCACACCGCACAGGCAGACGTGCATTGTCTATGTACTCTCCATAGGTATGGGGTGGTAGAGCACCCATAGACAGGATACGTTCGGCTATGGCGTCTATACGTTCGCCTGCTTGGGTATAATATTTTTCAAATAATGAGTGAAGAGTAAAAAAACCTGCACCTCTCACCCCCCAATGATAGGCCTTGAGGTTCTGGTAATGCAGATGATAGTCTGAAAGCAGCGTTGAAAGTAACGAAGCAATGTGTTGTTTTTCTTCCGCAGAGAGAAGATGTGTTGTTTTGTTCATAGATTAAGCATAAAAATTTGGATTGCTCAAATCTATGATTTATACCCGCTCGTCTTTATAAAGCAGTGTTATTTAACCTAGTTTTATATAGTTATTTTCTAGGAGGGAGTTTTTCGTTTATGTCGTGGAGAGTATTGGATATACGGCTCACCACCTTCATAAGAGCACCCATAGCTATGGATGTAAGCATAACAGGGATAGAGAGTATCACCAGTCCCACACCTAGTGCATCACGAGACTGTTCTGTGAGTATAACACCCCATATAAATATCACTATACCAAATATCACTCCCACTACCTGTACTAGGCTAGACATTCCGCTTAGGAATTTCTCTACTCCTCGTGTAGGATATTGAGATTGTGGTTCTATGTTTTCCTCCAAATCTTTTTGTATCATAACACTTTGATTTTTTTCTATGACCATATTATAAATGACAGCACCTGTGATGATATACCTACTATCGTTCCTATCACTATCTGTCTTGCTGTATGGCAACCCTGTTCCACACGCGAGATAACAACCATATCATACACCAATACTCCTGCCACTAGCGGCATCCAAGCCACACTCAATGCATACTCCCAACGATAGAGCAATATAAACATCGCTGTTATAACACCAGATGTAGCCATAGCGTGAATAGATATCTTACCCCACCACAGTGAAATATACAGTACCACGAGAGCTATCTCCATTCCCATGATAGGAACCATTATCTCGGGGGCAGCATAGCCAGACATACGATACATGGCACTCCCCAGTAGGATACACACCGCCAGTATAGGCAGTCGTCTTTCGCTGGCATCACGCAAACTCATACTCTCTACCCTTCCCAATTTTTTAAGGACAGAAATGATAAGCAGAGGTATAAGTAGTGTAGATATAGCCATAGAGAATATCACAAACCTCATCTCTCCCGGCAGTATCATGTCACGGGTATAACCATAATAAAATAGTACAAAATACAACGGGACTACCAGTGGATGAAACACCACCGATATAGTTTTCCACAATATATTTATATTTCTTGCCATTTTTTTACACATAAATATCATACTTTTTTACGCATACGAGCCACAGGTATTCCCATAGCCTCACGATATTTGGCGACTGTTCTTCTAGAGAGAGGATAACCCTCCTTCACAAGTCTTTCTGTGAGTTTTTCATCGGTAAGAGGATTGTTTTTATCCTCACTCTCTATCATATAGGCTAGTGATTGTTTTATTTCTTTTACCGATACGTCTTCGCCAGTAGATGTCGTACGCCCATCAGAAAAGAAATCTTTAAGAGACATCGTTCCATATGGGGTGTAGGCATATTTCTGTGATACCACACGAGATATGGTAGATATATCCATAGATACATCGGCTGCGATGTCTTTAAGTGCCATAGGACGCATATCTGCCACATCTCCCGATAGTATAAACGCCTTCTGGCGTTTGACTATGGCACGCATGGTACGCATCATAGTACGACGTCGTTGTTCTATGGCATCTATGAACCATCGTGCTGCATCTACCTTACTTTTTACAAAAACCAATGCATCGTTTTTTTCTCTAGACGATGTAGAGCCAGACTGTACATCTGTAAGCATACGGGTATAGTCTTCACTTATGTGCAGGGAAGGCACTCCTCCGCTATATAGAGAAACCGATACGGTATCCCCATCTATGCTTATTATGAAGTCTGGTGTTATCTCCATATTCCCTCCTACAGTATCTTCCTGTCCACCTCCTCCGGGACGTGGATTAAGCGAAGATATCTCCTCTACTGCTGCCGATAGTTCCTCACGACTACAACCCTCCTCACGCAATATCTTGTCATAGTTCTTTCTGGATAGAGCCTCAAAATATCTCTCTACTATCTTTATAGACAAGGCTGTAGATGGCTGCATTTTCTTTAATCCCAACTGTATAGAAAGACACTCCTGAAGATTGCGTGCAGCTATACCTGCCGGTTCAAACGTCTGTATGAGTTTTAAGACCTTTTCTATCTCTTCCTCTTTTACATCCAGCCCTTGTGAAAATATAAGGTCATCAGATATAGACATGATATCGCTCCGCAAATACCCGTCCTCATCTATATTTCCTATAATGTATCGCCCTATCATCATCTCACGGTCGGTAAGGCTCTCCAATGCCAACTGACTCATAAGACTCTCCACAAATGAATCCTTTACACTATGGGCTGCTATAAAATTCCCTCCCGATGATGACCCTCCTCCCTCATAATCATCACCCATATCGTCATCCCCATAGAGGTATTCGTTCATATCATCATCTTTATCACTAGATGAAAAATCATCATACTTATCATCCTCATGAATCTCATCAGCCGTATCATCTAGAGAATCATATGATGCCTCAAGTGCTGGATTGGCTTCTATTTCGGCATTGACATACTGCTCAAACGAGAGTACTGGTAAGGACAACATATTCATAAGCTGTATCTGTGTAGGAGACAGCTTTTGAGACATGGTCTGGTACAGTGTGTTTTTTATCATCGTTTTTTGAGTCGTCAATATGCGGGGTAAAGTTACACATTTTTACTTTTATGATAGCACATTTGATTTCCTTTGCTTAATTATTTTATCATCTCATAGGGATAAAATATGTCCATAAAAAACAATGCCGATGGAATCCATCGGCACTGTTACTATTCTTTTTTCCCTCTTAGGAATTTATATCTATAAAACGTTGTATGTTTTTCCCCGTACCAAATAGCAGTAGAATATCTGTTTCTTCCATCACGGTATCGGCTGTAGGGACACCTATTATGTGGTGATGGATATCGGTAGTGTTATCACTGAAGTACTCCATCTGTGGTTGTTCTGTCCCGTCCCAACGCAATAGAGTAACCAGATTTACTTTATATTTCTCTCTAAGACCTATTTCCTGAAGAGTACGACCTGCTATACCTTTGGGGGCTTTGACTTCTATTATCTGGTAGGAGTCTGGCAATGTTACGGTCATAAGCACATGTGGGTTGATGAGGTTATCGGCTACGGCGTTACTAACTTCGGCCTCGGGAGAGAGGATTTCTTTTACCCCCATTTTTTCTAGTATGCGTGTCTGCACCTCGCCATTGGCACGCACTATGATACGTCCTACTCCCAGTTCCTGCAGCACAAATGTAGTGAGCAGTACATCTTGGAAATTTTCTCCTAGTGCCACTACCACAGCATCCATTTCTTCTATTCCTTGAGATATAAGAGCGTCTTTATCGGTAGAGTCAAGTGCTACGGCATAGGTTACTTTATCGCGTACGTGTTCTATACGTTCGCGGGAGGCATCCATTGCTATTACTTCGGCACCTTTTTCTGTAAGACGTTGGGCGATAGCAGACCCGAAACGTCCCATTCCTATTACGGCAAATCTTCCTTCGGCCATTACTATATAATTATTGTTCTACGGGCAAAGATATGAAAAACTATAATAAATAAAATAGAATGATGTATTATTTGGTAATTGAGGGACATTAAACTACTTTTGTGGGAGTATATAAAACACATTCTATATGAACATAAAAACTTTTATCATCATGAGTATCATAACTGCAGTAGGTCTTTCCTCCTGCAAAGAAAGTTCCACAGAAACTCCTGTAGATAACTCTCTGCCCAAAGTCTATATGACTACCGATATCTCACCCGAAGGTCTTGTAAAAGTATATGAAGCTCTAGGACGCGAGGCCAAAGGAAAAGTAGCTGTCAAGATAAGCACTGGCGAACCCGGTGGGCACAACTTCCTCCAGCCTTCACTTATCAAGGATTTGGTACAGAAAGTAAACGGCACCATAGTGGAATGTAACACCGCATATGAAGGTCGCCGTAACAGCACCGAAGAACACCTAGCCGCTGCCCGTGAACACGGTTTTTTTGATATAGCACACGTGGATATAATGGACGCCGAAGGCGACATGAAAATCCCCGTTCAAGACACTACCCATATCAAATACAACATAGTAGGTGACCATCTTAAAAACTATGATTTCATGATAAATCTAGCTCACTTTAAGGGACATGCTATGGGAGGTTTTGGAGGAGTACTTAAAAACCAAAGCATAGGCAATGCCTCCAGCCGAGGCAAAGCATACATACACACCGCTGGTTATACAGATGACCTTAAAGAGATGTGGGTTTATCTAGGTAAACAAATGGCACACCTAGACTCTATGGCTACCGCCCCAGAAGAAGTCAAAGCTATGCAAGTGAATTTCATAGAATCTATGGCTGCTGCCGCACAGAGCATACACGAGTATTTCGGTAGCGGGGAAAATATCATATACATAAATGTGATGAATAATATGTCTGTGGACTGTGATTGTAGCTCCCACCCTGCCACACCACTAGTAAAAGACATGGGTATAGTAGCCTCTACCGACCCAGTAGCCCTAGACCAAGCGTGCCTAGAATTGGTATTTGCGGTAGAACCATCAGAAGGGAATGACAACCAGCCTCTAGTGGAACGTATTACCTCACGCCATGGTAACCATATAGTGGACTATGCCGAAAAAATAGGATTGGGTAGTAAAAAATACACCCTTATAAACATAGACAAAGCAGAATAAGATGCTTGTCTCTCACTTAAAAAAGGTCTGATACATCAGACCTTTTTTATTGCACATATAGAAAAGAAAGTATAAATTTGCTATGACATAAATTATATACACGATATGAAACATTTTAAACTAATCTCTCTATGCCTATTGGTGGTATTCTCTACCTCTATATGGGCAAAAGGAAGCGTAGATACGGTAGCCGTATGGAGTGCTTCTATGAAAAAAGACATTAAAAACGTAGTCATCACACCAGAAGGCTATGACAAAGACAAAAAAGCTACCTATCCAGTAGTTTACCTCCTCCACGGTGCCACAGGTGCCCACTGGAACTGGATTAAAAAAGCTCCTTTCCTACCAGACCTTGCCACACAATATGGACTTATCATAGTATGTCCAGATGGTGACGGATACAGTTGGTATTGGGATTCTCCTGTAGATAGCACATTCCGCTATGAGACATATATGATAGAGGAGCTAGTACCATACATAGACAAGAACTACCGTACACAGAATGCTCGTACATCTCGTGCTATATGTGGTCTTTCTATGGGTGGACAGGGTGCTCTATACCTATCATGGAGACATCAGGATATATTTGGAGCATGTGCATCTATGAGTGGTGGTATAAACATAGAGTCTTTCCCTGCCAACTGGAACATGGAAAAACGTCTAGGCTCTTATGCTGAAAATCCAGATACTTGGAAAAAATTCAATGTATCCAATATGGTTTACCTCCTCAAACCAAACAGCATCAAGATACTCATAGACTGCGGTACAGACGATATGTTCTATGATATCAACTGCACTCTTCATGAACAACTAGCATTCCGCCGCATACCACACGATTTCATCTCTCGTCCCGGTAACCACAACTGGGCTTACTGGACCAATTCGGTGAAATATCATCTACTATTCTTTGATTCATATTTCAAGGAAGAAGCAGAAAAAGCTGCCAAAGCCGCTGCTAAGGCTGCTGCCGAAAAAAAGAAATAATACTCAACGGCGATGATAAAATAGGCGAGCCCTGCGGGCTCGCCTTTTTTTTCATCGCCATTTAAAAGTTCCTAATCTCTCACCTGTCCATCACCCGTAATGATGTATTTGTAAGTAGTAAGTTCTGGGAGAGCCATAGGACCACGAGCATGGAGTTTCTGTGTGCTGATACCTATCTCTGCCCCAAAGCCAAACTGAGCCCCATCTGTCCACGATGTAGGCAGATTTACATATACACAAGATGCATCTATAGCACGAGTAAAACGTGTAGCGTGGTTCCGGTCTTCTGTGATAATGGATTCACTATGCCCAGAGGTATGACGGGATATATGGGTTATGGCATCGGTAAAATGAGGAACTACCTTGATGGCCATTTTATAGTCTTGGTATTCGGTGTCATAGCTGTCATCTGTGGAATGAGATAGTAAGTGTGCAGGATATTTACCTTCCAATGCCTTGTAAGCCACATCATCGGCATAGAGTATAACGTTTTTGCATGCCAAATCCTCACACAGATAAGGTAGTTTATCCACCACCGCAGCGTGTATTACCAGTGTATCCAGAGCATTGCATACACTCACACGACGAGTCTTACCATTGGTAATGATGGCACGACCTTTTTTCAGGTCTCCATACTTATCAAAATATGTATGACATATACCTGCTCCTGTCTCTATCACTGGTACACGAGAGTTATCCCTCACGTATGATATAAGAGATTTACCTCCACGAGGTATGAGCAGGTCCACTTTCCCCACAGCATTGAGCAACTGAGCTGTAGCTTCGCGTTCTACTGGCAACAGTGTTACAGCATTTTCATTCACATCATTCTGACGCAATGTACTGCGAATGATTTCCACTATCGCAGCATTGGAATACTGGGCGTCACTACCTCCTTTAAGCAGACAAGCATTTCCTGTCTTAAAACATAGTGAGAACACATCAAAACTCACATTGGGACGAGCTTCATATATCACTCCCACCACACCAAATGGCACTCTTACTTTATCTATACGCATACCATTGGGTCGTATGACAGATGATAGCAATTCACCCACAGGAGTAGGGAGGTCGGCCACGTGGCGTATGTCGCTAGCTATGTCGTCTATACGTTCACGTGTAAGCATTAGACGGTCATACATAGGATTGGAAGGGTCCATACGTGCGAGGTCTTTTTTATTTTCGGCAAGGATGTAATCAGCAGCAGCTACCGCTGCATCGGCCATCTTGCGTAAGAGGCTGTTTATCTGGTGGGCATCCAGTAAGGCTATCTGTTGCGAAGCCTCTTTTGAGAGGTCAAATGTTTCGGTAAGGTCCATAGTTTTATCTATTTATTCGTTCTTTTTCTGTATCTATATAGAGGTAATCATAGTGTATGAAAGGACGGGCTCCGTGTGTGCCTTTCATAGATGAGGCTTGGGTACTATCACAGGATATTTTACCTACACCTATCTGTACTCCATCATCCGACATTATACGCACTATATCATCCTTTTCAAAATACCCTTCCACCCTTTCTACACCTACTGGCAGAAGACTCACCGCCTCACTACCCATAAGAGCGTCATAAGCCCCCTTGTTTATATAAAGAGCCCCTTTGGCAAAACTCTCACTGTGGGCTATCCATTTCTTCACTCCCGATGCTACTTTCCCAGCAGGGATAAATCTAGTACATATCACATCTTTCCCCTCTACCAAAGATAGTAAAATATCACGAGTTTTACCATTGGCTATGATAACTTCTGTACCTTCTTCGGCTACGCGAGAGGCTATACGGCTTTTGGTACGCATACCCCCACGTCCAAAACTACTTCCCACTGTCTGGATATATGATGATATATCTTCCCCTACCTTTATTTCTCTTATCACACTGCTGGATTCTGAATGTGGGTCTCCGTTATATATACCATCTATGTTACTCAATATGATAAGAGCCTCGGCATCCATCATAGCCGATACCAGTCCAGATAGTTCATCGTTATCGGTAAACATTAGTTCGGTAACCGATATAGTATCGTTTTCATTGACTATGGGGACTACTCCACTCTCTAGCATTACCTGCATACAGTTACGTTGGTTGAGGTAATGTGTACGGGTAGCAAAACTCTCTTTGGTGGTAAGAACTTGACCGCAAGCTATGCCATAATCGCGGAACAACTGATAGTATTTGTTTATAAGACATACCTGCCCCACAGCCGAATACAACTGACGCGATGATACAGCGTCTATCTTATGTATTCCCTTTATCTCACTACGTCCCGATGCCACTGCACCAGATGACACCAATATCACATCTACTCCCTTATGTCGCAATGCTGCTACTTGGTCCACTATGTGGGACATACATGTAGCATCTATCGTGCCATCTGCCCTAGTGAGTACATTACTGCCTATTTTTACTACTATACGTTTATATCTAGTTGTCATATCATTTGCTAGCTTTAAGTCCGTTTATAACTGCCGATGTAAATCCGCATCGTTCCATTTCCTCTAGTCCTTTGAGTGTTATACCGCCGGGAGTTGTAACCTTGTCTATCTCTTCCTGTGGTTGTGTGCCATTGGTCTCTAGCAATCGCAATGCTCCGCGTATGGTTTGCATCACCATCTTTTGGGATGAGGCTCTATCTATACCCATCTCTTCTGCACCGCATATGGCAGCGTCTATGTACTTAAGGATATATGCTATGCCACATGACGAGAGTGCTGTAACAGCTGTCATATCACTCTCCTGTACTATAAACACCTCTCCCAACGAAGAGAATATGTCCTGCATCTTTTTATCCTGTTCTGCCGATGTATTACATGAAGATATAAAAGTGGTGCTTTCTCCTAGTGCGATGGCGGTATTTGGTATCACGCGATACATAGACGGCACCTTAAGTCCCATATCCTTAAAAACACGTCCCATATCATCAAATGTCAATCCTGCCACTACCGATGCTATAACAGTGCTAGACGAGTCCATATATGGAGCTATCTCTCTTATCACTTCTAGTGCCTTCCATGGCTTGACAGCGAGGAAGACCATTCCTGCACCCCTTACTGCCTCTATATTATCATTGGTCATATGCGGCTCATATCCCATAGCCTTTATCTTTTCTACATATGATGGACGTGCGTGGGAAACCAGCACATCGCCAGCATCTGCTATATGAGATGCTACTATCCCAGAGGCTATGGCTCCTCCCATATTTCCTCCTCCCAATACCGCTATTTTCATAATTATGATTACAAATGACTATATGAGTTCTATGCAGAGAGCAAATGTAGGCAAAAAACAATGAAAAAACCTTCTCATTTTATCAATATAAAAGCACATTTATTTTCAATATGAGAAAAATTACCATACATATGTGATTTTTATATAAAACATTGCTCATAGAAATAATTAAAAAAGTATCTTTACTGCATCTATTAAAAAACAATTAATACATACCATTATGACAAATAATATAGCCTCTCCTAGCCGAATACTATCCCTAGATGTATTCCGAGCTATCACCATGTTTTTTATGCTATTTGTAAATGAGATGGCGGGCGTAAAAGGTCTCCCACACATACTTTATCATGCCGAAATGCACGAAGATATGTTGGGATTTTCAGACCTTATATTCCCTGCGTTTCTATTTGCTATGGGAATGGCTGTGCCTTTTGCGGTAGCAGCACGCTATAAAAAAGGCGATAGCCCACTCCAAGTGATAAATCACATCATATCCCGTAGCATAGCCCTTATAGTTATGGGACTCTTCACCGTAAACAAAGGTGCATATGATGCAGCCGCATCGGGAATACCTTCTCCAGTGTTTACCCTACTGATGGTAGCTGGATTCTTCCTACTATGGAACTCTTACCCTCCTGCTACTGGTAACAAAAAACACCTGTACACACTACTATCATTAGCTGGTAAGGCTTTGCTTATAACACTGGTAGTGATGGCTACCCCTCGCGAAGGAGCTCACTTCGGTGCCAAATGGTGGGGTATATTAGGGCTTCTAGGCTGGTCATATCTGGTATGTTCTGTACTGTATGTGATATTAAAAGATTCGCTATGGAAAAACGGCGTGGCACTTGCCATAATGGTAGCTCTGTGTATCCTTACATTTAACGGAGTATTCAAAGGCGTATGGATAGCTTATAAATTCCCTAGCCAACCTGTACTATATACCCTCACTATGGCTGGAATAGTATGCAGCCTTGTGATGAAACGCTATGCTCGTCCAGAGGCTCCATGGAAGTTTATAGGTATCCTTGCAGCAAGTGCTCTGGTGATGATAGCAGCTGGATATGTATGCCACCAGCACTGGATTATTTCCAAAATCCAAGCTACACCTACTTGGCTGTTCTACTGCCTAGGTATATTCCTGCCTCTATATGGCATAATATATCTTATATGTGATACTTTGCGTGCCGAACAAGTATTTGCCCCTATAAAACCAGCCGGAACTCACACTCTTACCTGCTATATGATACCTTACATTGTAGCTGGTGTGATGGGCGTGATGCACTGGCATTTCCCTGACTGCACATATGAAGGAGCGTGGGGTGTCGTTCGTTGCACTATATTCTCAATAGCTGTAGTATGGATAGCTTACGGCATGGGCAAGATAAATATCAAACTCAAAATATAATAGCCTCAACGGCGATGACGGCAAAAAAGCGGCACCCTACGGGTGCCGCTTTTTTGCCGTCATCGCCATCACCGACTACTTCATATGTACATCTAGTTGAGGGAAAGGTATAGTGATACCCTTCTGTGCAAATGTCTTATAAATCTTTTCATTGAGGTCAAAATACACTCCCCAATAGTCTTCGCTTTTAACCCACGAACGCACAACCAAATTTACCGAACTTGCTTCCATAGAATTAAGACCTATGAAATAAGATGGGTCTTTAAGTACACGAGGGTCTGCCTCTAGGAGTTCTGCTATGACTTTTTTCACATTGTCATAGTCTTCACCATAAGCTACCGAAAACACTTGGTCCACACGACGAAGTGGTTCTTTGGAGTAGTTGTTAATAATGCCCGTTGACATACCTCCGTTGGGCAGGATGATGTTTTTGTTATCCACAGTAGATAAAATGGTAGAGAACAGTGTTATAGCCTTGACTGTTCCAGACTGTCCCTGTGCTTCTATATAATCACCCACCTTATAAGGTTTGAGTAAAAGTACTAGCACTCCCCCTGCAAAAT
This sequence comes from Flavobacteriales bacterium, assembly GCA_017620815.1. Taxonomy (GTDB): domain Bacteria; phylum Bacteroidota; class Bacteroidia; order Flavobacteriales; family UBA1820; genus Merdimorpha. The sequence continues at coordinate 85,514 of JAGAUI010000012.1, read as the reverse complement.
TCTGCAAAGTGCCACTTAATGCCATACCTATAGCAACACCAGCCGATGCAAATAACGCTATAAACGATGAAGTATTGATGCCTAGTATTCCTATCACCGTGATGATAAGTAAAAACATCGCCACTATGTTAAACATAGAACCTAGAAAAGACGCTAGAGAAGCCTCAACGTTTTTCTTTTCAAATATCTTATAAATAATCCTTTCCAGTTTTCTTATAAGCCAACGACCCACATAGAAAACCAACACAGCTAGAAGTATGCTAGCTAGAGCAGAAATTACTCCAGATACTACCTTATCCACCACATCTTCCATAGTAAGAGCTTCCATAGAGGCCAACATGTCTTTAAGTGATGTAGGTGTTTTCACAGTATCCACTACTGCTTCTTCTACAGGCTCTACAACGTCCTGCATAGAAATAAAATATTTAAAAATGCTCATAATTTTTACAAAATAGTTTTGGTTTTACTTAATTGAATTTCCTAAAGCACAAATATACAATTATCATCATCATAAACATTGGCTATAATACAAAATAAAACATAATTATTCCCTTTATAAACACTCAATCACATAAGCCCTCTTTCCCTCATACTCATATATGAAGATGAGGTTACAACCACATGGTCAGACAGACGGAAACCTAGCAATGCACAGGCTTTTGACATTTGACGTGTCATGCTTACATCGGCATCAGATACAGCTAGGCATCCCGATGGATGATTATGGCATATATAAAGCTCCTGTGCCCCTAGTGCATAAGCATAGCGGAAGATGATACGGCGGTCGGCATCGGTACCATTTAGACCTCCCTGGCTTATACGTTTACGAGCCAAGAGACGTTTGGCAGCTCCTACATAGACCACCCATAGCTCCTCGTGCGGAATAAGACCTATATCGGCCACCATCACATTGAATACGTCATCGGCATTATATATGAACTTACGATTATTTATCTCTCGCTGTGCCCTGCGGTAAATCTCAAATGCTGCTGCCATTTCACTAGCTTTCACACGACCTATACCCTTGATACCACACATCTCATCTATGGACATAGTAACCACCCTACGCAAACTACCAGCTCCTTCTTCTAGCAGTCTAGTAGCTATCTCTATAGAACCTGTCATTACAGAAAGTAATTCTACATCTGTGGCACCATCTGTACCACAGTCTATGATTTTATCTCTATCTTCTGTTTTTATTTTCATATCTATAACATTTTTCACACCACAAATGTAGATATTTTTCAGAATATGATTACAATTATAATTGTTATATTTGATTAAGATAAAAAACAAACATTCAAAAAATTTGGAAAGGGAGCTTATTATACCTAACTTTATATAAACTATCCACAGCATATAACTATGACACAGGACACCACCAGTTATCAGGAGGTAGATATGTTATCTTACTACCAGATGATACTAGAAAAGGTAAGTTTCTCATCGGAATTATTTCTCATAGAACTAGGCAAGGCATTGAGAGATTTACCATATATAGAAAAAGAAGCCCTTAAAAGATGGGCTTCTTTACACTATGAGGAACTATATACTATCTACCTTAATGCTTTGCTAATTAAACCAATCCCACACCACACCAAAACGTATCGTAGGGTCTAGGTATGGATACCATGGTGATGAGTAATAGTTTTTATTACCCGCATTTATCCATGGTGTAACATTTTCCAGACGTATAAAAAGACGTGTAGCTCTTATCTTGGCCGAAATTCCCAAATCTATATATGGATAAGAACCTATTTCTCTTACGTTCTCTGTAGGCTGGAGATTATATGCTGAAAGCAGCGGATTATACATAGGAGCCTTAAATTCAGAATAATACTTGACGGTAATAGAAGGCATAAGAGTCATAGCCTTTTTAAACATAGGGAAATGTGCATACAGCGTAGAACGTAACATTACCTCTGGCAGAGGCATCACACTAGAACCCGAACTCACATTCTGATAAGTAAATGTGTTATCCCAACCGAATGCCTTATAACGCAAATCACGATGCAATGTAAGCGAAAGAACATCTATCTTGTCTCCATACTGCTTTGGCATACGCAATGAGTCAAAATACACATAATCATCTATCGTGGTAAAGTCAAGACGTGCATCTAAAATTTTGGGACTTTCAAATGCTATGCTCAACCTAGTGGCATTGATGCGTGAAAAATCATTTCTCCAGTTGAGATTTTCATATGAAGAACGATAGTACATACTCACCAGCGAAGGATAGTATGATGCGTTCATAAGACTACCTCTCAATACATAGTCATCTGTCAGCTTAAAGTATGCCGATACGTCCAATATACTCGCTCCAGAATACTCTCCCGAAAGATTATAATCAAATCTCGCATCGGCACCGAAATACTTAAACGGACGCCAACGCCCCATAAGATTAAGAGCCATTGTACCTCCTCCTAGCTTCTCGTCTGCCACACTGCTACCCACCGCCAATGTATCAAACTCATATTTGGTAGAAGAGTAACGTATCATTCCCTGTGCATATAGATTAATCAACGGGAAATTAACTCCTGCTCCTGCTGCCACCTCTACCGTGTTATATATAGAACTATCGGCTGGTGGAGCTCCTGCTAGGACATTGGAGCCATAGTACTCTATGGATTTTCTAGCTGTTTCACCTCTGGAGAAGAAAGCAGGGTCACGATAACGATATGTCTTGTGGTCATACATTATCTCACCCAGAAGTGTTACACGGAATGCACGCGGGTTCTTTACAGCCGATGCAAAGAGGTCATATTCCTGCATGATATAAAAACGTGAACCACCTAGACGGTTTCCCACCACATCATCGGCACCAGAGAGTCTTACAGGTAGAGTACGGCGATATGAGAACTCTTTATCATCACTGCGGAAGAGAGAATCACCATCTGGAGTGAGACCTCCGTTTTCACTAGCAGATAGGAACTGATATGTGAAGTGTCCTTTTATACGATAACGATATGAGTCTGTACGGTAATTAAATGTAGCTAGGAATTGCCCGTGATGAGTTTCAGAATAGTTGTAAAGACCTAGCGTACGTTTACCTCTATATCCCAATGAAAAATTAAACTTTTTACCAGCATTGGCAGTAAAATTAAAGTCAAGTACCTGTCCTGTCATATTGGAGAAGACATTGGAATGATACATCACTTCAGACCACGGAGTACGCACATTAAAGTATCTTATATCATCCACCGTGTACCAATACATCTCACGCGAGTCCATACCATAGTCTGGAGTAAGTGTAGGCTTTATATCCAACACCATAGGAGTATAACCCTCGGCCAGATTTGGGAAGGGCATATAACCATACTCATCGCGGCGAGTAGGGTTCATTTTATAGATATGGGATATAGTAAGGGAAGTATCTACCACACTAGTGTCACCACGTGCCGATATTATTTTATATACCTGTATAGAGTCCTTATAACGGTTAAAATATATGGTACGTTCAGACGAACTAAGTCCTTGGTTGCGGCGTATGGAGTCCTGCTGGAATTGCTGACGTTCTGTAAGCAACTGCTCTCCAAATATATTGGTCATACTAGGGTTCATACTATTCTCATAGTTCTGGGCATGTAGAGATGACATAGCACACATAAATAGAACTATGAGTAGAGAAAAACCATATATATGTTTTATAGTCTGTTTCATATTGCAAAAGTAATTCATACTTTTCTAAATACCTGCATTTGATGTATTAAAATCATATGTGAAGGCAGAAAATATCATTTTTCACTATCTATTTCGGGGAGTATTTCGGCTTTGGTCATAGTGTCTTTTTCTACCGGTGTAGGTGGGACATATTTACCAAACAGACGTTCGCTTACACTGATGAGTGTAGGCACCGAAAACGACCCGCGAGTAGCATTCTCCAGTATGATAACCGTTTTACCCTCACGTGGCAGACGCAGGAATCGGCCTCGGTAGCCGTGCCACCAACCATTGTGATATACTATCATTCTATCTTTATATCCTTCATATAACCTCCAGCCATAGCCATAAGGGTCGGCAGCATCGGTATAGTTTTTATATACTTTTTCTTCCCACTGGGGACTCACCAGAAAACCCGCCGAAAGTGCCCTGTCAAACTTAAGCAAGTCTTCCACAGTGGAATACACTCCCTTATCTCCCAATACACCATCTAGGAAATTGGAGCCTTCCTCTGGCATACGTTGCCCCGAATATCCTCGCGTCTGGTTATGATGGTTTTTCATTTTTTCTTTCTCGGTAGCAAAAAAAGTGTTCTCCATGCCCACTGGTGCAAATATGTTTTTATGCACCCACACAGCAAAATCCTCACCTGTTACACGCTGAACTATACAGGCCAGTAGAGCATAGTTTGTATTACAATAACGATAACGATACCCTGCCGCCATATATGAACGAGGACGACGACGTATCATTATAGAGAGCATGTCTTCATTGCTCATAGGGCTGCTTAAATCCTTCCAAGACCCAGAACAGAATTTGGTATAGTCTGCAAGTCCACTTTTATGGTTGAGCAACATCTCTACCGTTACACGACTATAAGGGAAACCTTTTAAATAACGGGATACAGGTGAACGCAAATCTATAAGACTGTCTTGGGCGAGCATGATAACAGCGGTAGCTGTTATGGTCTTGGATATAGAAGCTATCTGGAATACAGACTGTGTGTTGAGGCGTTCGCGTATAGAACGATTGGCATAGCCGTATGCTTTGGTAAATATATGTGTACTATCGGCCACTAGCACCACACCATTGAAATATCCACGATATGAGCGGTCGCGGAAATATCTGTCTATAGATTTTATTCTATCTTCTGGGAATGATTGTGATGGGAGAGCTACCCGATATATATTGGAAAATTTAAATATATCATCTCTCTCACGGGTAGGCTTATAATCCTTCCCCGACGAAAATACTGCCGCTATGATAAACAGAAATAACGTATATAAAACCTTGTAACCCATACCTTAACACACTTTACCTCTTGTTGTATTCGTTCATTATAACATGAAACCAAGCGGTATAGCTCTCTGGGTGGGACTTCATATCCTCTTCCAGTTCTTTAAGGCTTATCCATTTCCACTGGGCTACCTCATCTGGATTACATAAAGGGATACCGTCATAAGTTCCCACATATACGTGGTCATATTCATATTCTGTAAGCCCTGTGTCAAGTCCAGCCTTGTACATAAAAGAAAAACGATGCTCTAGAGCAGTATCAAATCCCATCTCCTCTCTCAAACGGCGATGAGCCGCATCTATAGTTTCCTCCCCGGGATATGGATGAGAACAGCATGTGTTTGTCCACAAACCCTGTGAATGATATTTATCCAATGCACGACGCTGAAGCATAAGACGCCCCCCTTTATCAAACACCAGTACCGAAAAAGCACGATGAAGACATCCGCCATCTCTATGTGCAGATAGTTTTTCGGCTGTGCCTACTTCTTTATCGTTTTCATCTACCAGTATAACCTGTGTGGTGTCTTGCATCATCATGTGATATGATTAGTCTAGGCGTTCTGTGAGGCGTTGGAATTTGGAGCGACGGTCGCGTCCTTCATAGAGTATGCTGTAAATAGTTTCAAGTATAGGCATATCTATATCATACTCTTGCATAAGCTGATACACACCATATGTAGCATAATAACCTTCGGCAACCATATTCATCTCCAGCATAGCACTTTTTACCGTATAGCCTTTACCTATCATAGTGCCAAACATACGGTTACGGCTGAAATATGAATATCCCGTCACCAGCAAATCCCCTAGATATGCCGAATCCATCACATTACGATGTTCTATGGGATATACCGTATCTAGGAAACGATTCATTTCACGTATAGCATTTGACATAAGGACAGCCTGAAAATTATCTCCATAGTTAAGACCATGTGCTATACCTGCTGCTATGGCATATATGTTTTTGGTGATGGCGGCATATTCCACACCTGCTACGTCTCTAGAGAGTTTACATTTTATGTATGAACTAGATAGATATGTAGCCATTTCCTGTGCATAATCCTCACGAGGACAAGCCACAGTGAGGTATGAGAGTCGTTCCATAGCTACTTCCTCGGCATGGCAAGGTCCAGTGATGGCTCCTATGTGGGATGGTGCAACCTTGAATTTTTTGGCTAGATATTGACCTATGACTATGTTTTTATCTGGGATAAGACCTTTGATAGCAGAAAACAGTATTTTATCCCTCATAGGGACTTTGAGTTTGCGTAGTTCTTTGACTAGAAATGCCGATGGTATGGCAAAAACTACGATATCGGCACGAGATATCACGTCGTTAATATCTGTACTTAGATATAATTTATCTGTATCAAATTCTACCGATGAGAGGTAGTTGAGATTGTGGTGGTCGTGCAATATATGCTCCACAACCTGTTCTGTGCGTACATACCAACCCACTTTGGGTAGATTCTCACACAACATCTTAACTATGGCTGTAGCCCATGAGCCTCCGCCTACTACGGCTACTTTATAGCGAATGTCATCCATAATAAGTGAATATTTGTGCAAAGGTAGGTCTTTTAGTTCATAAATCCAACATACTTACCATTATGGTATTAAGGTGATTATCACCCCGATGTAATAATACGTCCCACATAACACAATAACAAACCTACCGCTACGCTCAGTGTTATATATAGCACCATCATCATATATGATTTGGCATCTGCCATACACAAACTCTCATTTATAAAAGCCGAAAACGTAGTAAAGCCTCCGCAAAATCCAGTGATAAGAAGTAACCTAGTGCTATGTGATGATTCTCCTTCCAGAAGCCCATATAACAGACCTACTATAAAACACCCTATAACATTTACCGCAAATGTACCCCACGGAAATACACCTTGCGTTACTCTTTCAGATATAAGAAAACTCACCAGATACCTTATAGCACTGCCTACACCACCTCCCAATGCTACTATGAGTAATGATTTTATCATCTATCTTATAAAATTGGTACGGATTACGGGTTCATCATCGGGCATAGGGATACCAGATTTTTTACCATTTTCCAGTAAGCGTAACAACCAAGCCATATTACGACCTATGGTACGCATAGTCTGAAGACCTTCCTCATCACGAGCCACATCTTCTGCCGTAGCTCCATGTACCATATTCCAGTATTGAGAAGGTACTGCTATCATACGTGATATGCCTATGTATTTGTTCAGTTGGTCATAAGTAGCACTACAACCACCACGACGAGCCGATACCACTACCGCTGCTGGCTTATATGCAAATGCAGGACTACCAGCATATAGCACTCTGTCCATCACCGTAGTCATTGCTCCGCTGGCAGCAGCATAATGCACCGGTGAACCAAATATAAAGCCATCTGCCTCTTCGGCTTTTTCTATGATGAGATTTACTATGTCGTTATGTATGCAACGATGCTCTTTTTTACACAACCCACACGCTTGACAGCTAATGACGGGACGTACTCCCACATGCAGGATTTCTGTCTCTATACCGTGGGCGTTAAGAGTTGATGCCACTTCGCTCAGGGCTGTATATGTACAACCAGATGTGTGTGGGCTACCATTTATGAGTAATACTTTCATATAGTGTATAATTTTGATTATTTGAATGAACAAATTTAGATAAAAAACTCTTCACTCTCACACCCTATGGGAGGAATTATACCACGACTCATGAAAAAACAGCCCCGCACTGTGTGCGGGGCTGTCTATATATGATACATTAAATTATTTCTGTGGTTTATCACCGCCTTCACGACGTGGAGCTCCACCTTCGCGGCGGGGACGGTCATTACCTCCTCCACGACGTTCAAATCCACGACGCTCACCTCCGTTATTTGGGCGAGCTGGACGGGCTGGGCGTTCTGTATAACCCTCTGGTTTTTCTTTAAGGGCTTTAAGAGACACTTTAAGACGTCCTTTTTCCTTGTCTATCTCTATAAGACGTACGCGTATCTTATCTCCTATGTGGACATATTCTTCGGCGTTATCCACACGTTTCCAGTCTAGTTCTGAAATGTGTAGCATAGCATCACGGTTTGGACCCAACTCTACTATCGCACCGAAATCACGCACATCTGTTACCGTTACGTCATAGTCTTCTCCTATCACAGGGTCAAATGCTATGAGTTTAATCATAGAGATAGCGGCAGCCATACCATCTGGTGCAGTACCTAGTATCTCTACTTTACCTCCTTCTGGTATTTCCTCTATGGTTACAGTTGTTCCTGTTTCGGCTTGGATACGCTGTATCACTTTACCACCTGTACCTATTATGCCGCCAATGCTGTCTTTAGGAACGATAAATGACTCAATTTTAGGAGCATGGTCTTTAACAGTAGCACGAGGTTCTGGTATTACCTCACATATCTTACCTAGTATGTGCATACGTCCATCGCGTGCTTGAGCGAGAGCGTTTTTAAGCACTTCATATGAAAGACCTTTAATCTTTATATCCATCTGGCAAGCAGTGATACCGTCTTCTGTTCCTGTTACCTTGAAGTCCATATCTCCTAGATGGTCTTCATCACCTAGGATATCTGAAAGGATAGCATATTTACCTGTTTTCTCATCGGTGATAAGACCCATAGCTATACCAGATACTGGTTTAATTATCTGGATACCTGCATCCATCAGTGCTAGTGTACCAGCACATACGGTAGCCATAGATGAAGAACCGTTTGATTCCATGACATTGGATACTACACGTACTGTGTATGGGCAGTCATCTGGGATAACTGCTTTAAGTGCACGATATGCTAGGTTTCCGTGTCCTATCTCACGACGTGATACTCCACGCATAGGTTTTGCTTCACCTGTGCAATATGGAGGGAAGTTATAGTGTAGATAGAAATTCTGTTTATACTGGAATGATACGCCATCTACTTCGTTGGCATCTAGGCTTGTACCTAGTGTAACGGTACCCATAGCCTGTGTTTCACCACGAGTAAATACAGATGAACCGTGAGGCATAGGAAGATAATCTACCGCACCCCATATAGGACGTATCTGTGTAGTCTTACGACCGTCCAGACGGATGCCTTCGTCAAGGATAAGGTTACGTACAGCTTCTTTTTCTACATCGTGGTAGTAAAGTTTGGCTAGGAGAACCTTCTGGTCATAATCTTCGTCGTCTTCTTTTATGTTTTCTTCTATATAAGCATCTATGATAGCTGCAAATTTCTCACTGCGTTCGGCTTTTCCAAGTCCCATCTTGGCTACTTGATATACAGCATCATATAGTTTTTTAACGTCCTCACGCAATTCCTCGTCGTGAGTCTCGTGGCAATATGTACGTTTTACCTGTGATGAAGGCACCTGTGCAGAAAGAGCTATCTGTGCTTCCACCTGTACTTTTATAGCTTCGTGGGCAGCGGCTATAGCCTCTACCATCTCATCTTCTGAAACAAATTTCATCTCACCCTCTACCATAGCGATAGAATCCATAGTAGCACCTACCATAAGGTCTATATCGGCACCTTCTAGTTGGGTTTTGGTAGGGTTGATGATTATTTGACCATCCACGCGAGCTACACGTACTTCAGATATAGGTCCATCAAATGGTATATCTGACACTGCCAATGCTGCAGATGCTGCCAGCCCTGCCAATGAATCTGGAAGAGTCTCTCCGTCATAAGATAGGAGCTGTACTACTACTTGGGTTTCGGCGTGATAGTCTGATGGGAACATAGGACGCAACACGCGGTCTATAAGACGAGCTACAAGTATTTCCTCGTCATTTGGACGCATCTCGCGTTTCATAAAACCACCCGGAAAACGACCTGCCGCTGGGAATTGTTCTTTATATTCTACGGTAAGAGGCATAAAGTCTGCACCTTCTTTACCTTCATCGGCAGTGGTAACGGTACCTAGTAGGACTGTACCGCCCATACGAACTATTGCTGCTCCGGCAGCTTGTTTGGCTATCACTCCTGTTTCTATGGTGATAGTACGACCATCGGCAAGTGTGATAGTCTGAATCTTTGGTTGTGGAACCTCCATAATGTTTACTCTTTTTTCCCCTTTGCTCACCAAAGGGAAGCTACATTTAGCTTTGTTATTATAATCCTTTAAATTTTCCGTGCAAAGTTATCCAAAAATAACTGATTTTAATCCTCTTACCTCTTTTTTAACAGGGAAGAAGGTGTTTTTTATCATTTGTTACGGCTTTTCATGCTCTCACGACTGTAATCCTCCCACATAGATAGAGCCCTAGCCATATCACTAGGCATAGGAGATGAAAACTCCAACCAACGCCCCGTAGTAGGATGTACAAATCCCAATGTTTCGGCGTGGAGAGCTTGTCTAGGAAGGACGTCCATCACTTCCTTTACAAATAATTTATATGCTCCACTGGTGGTGCCTTTTAGGATATGATGCCCTCCATACCTCTCGTCTGAAAACAGAGGGTGCTTATAATGTGTGAAGTGGGCACGTATCTGGTGGGTGCGTCCTGTCTCCAGTTGACATTCTACTAGTGTTACATAACCATAACGCTGCACCACACGATAATGTGTAACAGCCGTCTTGCCTATCTCTCCTTCATAAGGAAAGACAGCCATCTGCATTCTATCTGAAGGATGACGGGCTATGTTACCACGATATGTGCCACAGTCCTGTTCAAAATCTCCCCATACCAGAGCCTTATAACGACGGCGTATGCTATGGTCATAGAACTGGCGTGCTAGATGCACCATTGCGTATTCGGTCTTGGCAACTACAAGTAATCCGCTAGTATCTTTATCTATACGATGTACCAATCCCGGACGTTCCATAGCTCCACCTGTGGGTAATTTCCCGAAATGGTATGCAAGAGCATTTACCAGTGTCCCCGAATAATTCCCATGCCCTGGGTGAACCACCATACCAGCAGCCTTGTTTACCACTATGAGTTCATCGTCCTCATATACTATATCCACAGGAATGTCTTGGGGTATGATTTCTCCCTCACGGACTGGAGTAGGCAGTACTACGCGTATTACATCTAGTGGTTTTACACGATAGTTGGGTTTGACAGGGGAGTCATTGACCAGCACACTACCACTGCGTATGGCGTTTTGTACTTTATTACGAGTAGCATTCTGGATAAAGTTTACCAGATATTTATCTATGCGTAACAGTTCCTGTCCGCGGTCCACCTCAAAACGATGATGCTCATAGAGTTCGTCTTCGCTTGATGCGTTGTCATCGGCTATGAGGTCTATATCTCGCGTATCATCTATAAGCATTGCCTATCCCTGTTAATCCCTTAACTAAAATTCTTCTTCCTCTACCAGAAGAGTATCTGCCATCTCGCCGCCATCACCTGCCTTGATGTCTATGATGGTGCGTTTGGGGAATTTCTGTCCCGGTTCTATCTCATTTTCTCCTATCATAAGACCAAGCACCACATCACGACCTATATGTGGTTCATATATGGTCTCTCCCACCACAAATCCAGCAGCAGTAAGTCGTGCAGCTACGTTTACTACCTTGTCATTTTCAAAATCAACATGAGGGACTACTGCATCTTCCCATGACGAACGGTTAATCTTTATATAAATAGTACGTCCAGCCTTGATACCAGAACCCGCATCTGGGTCTTGTGATATCACCGCACGAGGAGCTTTGGTAGGTTCATAACGTGATGAATCCACAACTACATATTTATAGCCTTGGGAGAGGAGTGTTTCCCTAGCCTTATCTATGTTCATGCCATAGAGGTCTGGAGTAGGATAGACTTCGTCATGTCGGGTGTATGATGATAGTGCAAAATATGCTCCCACCGCCATCACTAGCAACACCACAGCTACCGCCAACAGTTCCCACAGATACCTAGAAAGTGGAGTAGAGCCTTTTTTTGCTGATTTTTTTATGGCCATATAATGTCTAAATATGTGATTATCCTCTTAATTCTGCTCCCACTCCACGTGCAAAGGCATCTGATAGTTTTTTCATGGTTATCTCTATGCGTTTGTCTTCCAGAGTCTTTTTATCATCTGCAAGGACAAATGATAGAGCATATGATTTCTTACCAGCAGGTAGTTTATCACCCTCATACACGTCAAATAGATTTACCTCTCGCAATATATTGCGTTCTGTAGCCATAGCCACATCATACAACTGCTGGAAAGTAACATCTTTATCCACCAGCAATGCCAAATCCCTACGTACCGATGGATATTTAGGTAAATCCTCACAAGTTACCTTTACACGACGAGCTAGTTCTACAACAGCTTCCCACATCACGTCGGCATAGTAAACAGCCTGGTCTATATCCATTGCTTTGAGGATTTTTTTGGATACGCGACCTCCACGGGCAACGAGTGTCTTTTTATAGTAGATGTCCACGCCTTCGGCAAAAGAGTCGGCAGTGCTAGGACGTGTAGAAAGACCTTTTATGCCTAGACGATACAATGCTCTCTCTATCACAGCACGTAGGTCATAGAACGTAACATCTCGCTGTGGCTCATACCAACTCTCGCTGTTATATTTACCTGTCATAAGGATAGACAGACGTGTTTCTTCTACATATCTATCTTCATATTTGTTATAAACTTTACCCAGCTCATAGAAACGAAGGTCTGAATTGCGGAAACTTACATTACGATTTACAGCCTCCAGTGCACTGAACATAAGGCTCTGACGCAACGTGTCTAGGTCACTGCTCAGCGGGTTCATAAGGCGTACAGCTGTCTTACTATCTATGTCTTCTGTAAGGAGAGCATAAGAACCACGTGTAAGCGAATTGGACATTATCTCGTTAAACCCTATGGATGATAGCAGGTCTCCTGTGATATTAAACAGACGTTCTGAACTTTTTTTATCATCTGGTACTATGGCTGTGTGGAGTTGGTCGGTAACAGGTACATTGTTATAGCCATACACACGCAATATGTCCTCTATAACATCGGCCTCGCGTTGTACATCCACACGATATGCTGGGACTTCTATCTCCAGTATATCTCCATCTTCTTTCTTTATTTCTATCTCTAGAGTAGAGAGTATCTTTCTGATATCATCGGCAGGGATTTCCACTCCTAGCAATTTGTTTACGTGTGAAAGACGCAACGACACAGAAAATGGAGCTTTTATCTTCTCATCACTACATACGTCCATCACCGCAGACGCTATTTTACCTCCAGCTATCTCACATAGTAGATGTGCAGCCATTTTAAGCCCGCATATTGTGATATTTGGGTCTATACCACGTTCAAAACGGAACGAAGCCTCGGTATGGAAACCGTGACGTTTGGCTGTCTTACGTATGGACACTGGGTCAAAATATGCACTCTCTATAAAAACATCGGTAGTATCGTCCTTGATACCAGAATCAAGTCCGCCATACACACCTGCTATGCACATAGGGGCAGTAGCAGAACATATCATAAGGTCTTCGCTAGAGAGTTTATGCTCCACTCCATCCAGTGTTACAAACGATGTTCCTTCTTCACAAGTCTTCACATGTATTTCTCCTCCCACATGACGCATATCAAAAGCGTGTAGAGGTTGGGAGAGAGAAGTCATCACATAGTTGGTTATATCCACTACGTTATTTATAGACGCCATACCCACCGCGTGCAGACGGTTGACAAGCCACTGTGGTGATGGAGCTACCTTTACTCCTTTTACTACTATACCTGCATATCGTGGCGCTTTTTCTGGATTTTCTACCGTAATAGTTACTGGAGAACCCTCTACCTCTTCTATATCCATAGCAGGCATCTTTATCTCTATATCTTCTCCCTCATAGTTAAGACGTGCTGCCAAATCGCGAGCCACTCCCAGATGTCCCATAGCATCACCACGGTTTGGAGTAAGACCTATCTCTATCACATCGTCTACCTCTATACCGAATACCTGTGCAGCAGGAGTACCAGCAGGTATATCATCTGGTAGAACCATGATACCATCGTGAGAAGTTCCTATACCTAGTTCGTCTTCGGCACATATCATTCCATATGATTTCTCACCGCGTATCTTGCTTTCTTTTATAGTGAAAGAACCACCTTCTTCATCATATAGCACCGTGCCAATGGTAGCCACCGGTACTGTCTGACCAACAGCGACATTTGGGGCACCACATACTATCTGTACTGGTTCGCCTTGTCCCAAATCAACGGTAGTTATATGAAGGTGGTCTGAATTGGGGTGGTCAACACAGGTAAGCACTTTACCTATCACAACCCCACGCAATCCTCCGCGTAGGCTCTCCCATTTTTCCAATCCTTCTACTTCTAGACCTAGGTCGGTCAATATTTCACATGCTCTTTCGGGGGAAAGATTCACTGCGGCATATTCTTTGAGTTGGTTGTAAGATATCTTCATTTTATCTCTTTATGTATATTTATATTTCTATATCCTTGTTTCTTTTAATCCTGCAAATTTACGATTATTTTTTGGGCACTTGGTTATATACTTTAACCCACACCTCGCCATTGTGTCGTGTGCGTATGCTGTCATACATCTCCATCATCTCATCGCGAGAATCAAATGCTCCATATGCTACCATATAAAGCCCTCCCTGACGACCAGCAAATACTGCTGGGTAACCCTCCTCACGCAAACGAGATAGCTCTCGGCGGGCATTTTCCTCTACAGAAAGAGAGATACATACCACATAGTAACGATTCTGTGGAACAAAACGTGCATTCCAATCCTCTACATCTACCACCGCTTTTTTTACTGGTTTCTCTACCTCCACGGTGTCTTTCTTTACACTATCTATGACAGCAGTAGTATCTACCTTAACAGCTACTGGATGATGTATTACCTTTTTCTCTACCTGTGGTTTATCTACTGCGAAATAGCCTTTTATATCATCACTGAACACATATAGTAATACTCCCACTGCCACCAATGCTCCCACTAGCAGATACCACACTCTACGACCTGTACGACCAGTAGAAGGCTGTTCTATAGTCTTGTATTTCTCCCATGAGAGTTCTGGGATTTCTTCTTCCACTTTCTCCTCCACCAAATCATTTGCTGTAATATCTTCGTTATGTTTATCCTCACCTGATGGGGAGGTAAGAGGAGCATCGGCAGGTGTTTCTTCTGTAAGAGGACGCACAGGTGGTTCTGCCTCATGAGCTGCAAGACCTGCTTTTTCCTTTTCCTCCATTAGCGTGATAACCCCTGTATCCAGACCATAGTTCTCACGAGAGAATGATTTTTCTCCATAGGCAGTAAAGACCCACTCACCAGCATCGGTAGGTTTAATCATTCCCACGCCTGCTATATCCACAGCATCACCTTTGGAGAGGCGAGAGAGGTAATAGTCCACAGCTCGGCTTATCTCTATAAGAGCCTCTGAATAGCTTATGTCTCGCATATTGGCTATATATGAAGCCAGTACGCCATCGTTTACCTTAAGCGAAGCATTAAACGTAAATATCCTAGCAGCAGGACTTACCTTTCCTGTATCGGGGGAGGTATATGGCTCTTTCTCCAATGCCAAAAATCCCCCAAATCCAGGGACTATGACACACTGATATAGATAGAGAGCATTTTCTATATATTTGTCTATGAGCATAATAGATATGTTTTATCGCATACATACCCACTAGAGAGATATGTACACACCTTTGGAAAGGTAAAGGTAGTAAAATAGTGTCAAATAGAGCTACTTACACATCATTTTTTTATACCCTACTATTTATTTCGCTTATCGGCGATAAAAAACGCCGCCCCTTTCAGGGGCGGCGTTTTTTATCGCCAGTTCATATTAAATCTTCACTACATCTACTGCACGGTGTATGCGTGAGACTGTTTCCTCTACACCCAGAGTCTCTATGATATCAAATATCTCTGGACCTTTGGCAGCACCCACTAGAGCTATACGCAATGAGTTCATTATGAGTCCCAGTGATAGACCTTCGCCTTGTGCATAGCCTATCACAGCATCATGCATCACCTGTTTACCAGCCGCAAACTCACGGGAGATAATATCTGCCATGACCATAAGATGTGCCGATGTTCCTTCCTTCCAACGCTTTTTAAGTGCCTGTGGGTCATATTCGGTAGGAGAGAAAAAGAAATATCCGCCGTGCTCCATTATGTCTTCGGGGAATGAACAACGCTCTTTGACTAGTGCACATACCTTCTGTGCATACTCATCACACCCTATGCCGTTGGCTTTGAGTACAGGAGATACAAATGAGAAGAAATCCTCATCACTCATAGCCTTTACATATTGCTGGTTAAACCAACGCGTCTTTTCTGGGTCAAAACGAGCACCAGACTTACCTACTTTTTCCAGCGTAAAGGCACGAGAGAGTTCCTCCACAGTATAGATTTCTTGTTCTGTACCATCGTTCCAGCCCAGCAATGCCAACATATTTATAAATGCACCCTGTATATATCCTCTCTCTCTATAACCCGAATACACCTCTCCCGATGGAGCATGCCACTCTAGTGGGAATACAGGGAATCCACCTTGGTCGCCATCGCGTTTGGATAGTTTTCCTTTTCCCGAAGGTTTAAGTATAAGAGGAAGGTGTGCAAATTCTGGTGCCTGCCATCCAAACGCACGATAAAGCAATACGTGCAATGGCATAGATGCCAACCATTCCTCACCGCGTATAACGTGAGATATATCCATAGTATGGTCATCTACTATATTGGCAAGGTGGTATGTAGGCATACCGTCAGATTTATACAGCACCTTGTCATCCAGTTCACTCATGTGGAAAGTAATATCCCCACGTATCATATCATGGATAGTGATATCTCCTTCTGCTGGGATTTTAAAGCGAATGACGTATGATACTCCACTATCCAATTTTTCTTTTAACTCTTCGGGAGTCATATTAAGCGAATTGGATAGGGTAGAGCGAGTAGAAGAATTATATATAAATGCACGTCCCTCGCTTTCGGCAGCCTTGCGTAATGCGTCCAGCTCTTCGGCTGTATCAAAGGCATAGTAAGCCCAGCCTTTCTCCACCAATTCCACAGCATAAGCAGCATACATAGCCTTGCGTTCGCTCTGGCGATATGGCCCATACTTTCCTCCCAAATCCCCTGGACCTTCGTCTGGAGTAAGGCCACACCATAGTAGAGATTTTATGATATAGTCCTCGGCTCCTTCCACATAGCGGTTTTGGTCTGTATCCTCTATACGCAATATGAAATCACCACCGTGATGACGTGCAAATAGATAATTATATAACGCTGTACGCACTCCACCTATGTGAAGAGGCCCCGTAGGACTAGGAGCAAAACGTACACGAACTCTTCTTTCTGTCATAATGTGTCTATGTATTTATTTTACTGGGGACAAAGATATGAAAATAAAGCGTGAAATAGAATGAAAAAAAAGGCTCTTCGATATCGAAGAGCCTTACTATGGTCGAGTATAAATTTTATACTAGTTGAATAGGTATTTAACACCTATCTGCATAGACCAACGTGATGCAGAACCTACGTAATCTTCAAATGTTTTGGTAAGGTTATCCTGCATAGTGAAACCAGGAGTCCAGTTATTGGCAGCAGATGGTTTTTCTGTCATCTCTAGGAACTGATACTGTTGGTTACCTAGAACTGTTGTCTGCTGTACACCCCAATCCTTGTTAAGAAGGTTCAAGAAGTTGGTAATATCGGCAGAAAGACGGATAGTGTTACGTTTTCCTCCGCGTGTAGTTACAAAGAAGTCCTGAGTGAAGTTAAGGTCAACTTGGTTTACATAAGGAGCAGTAGCACCATTACGTTCTACATATTCACCACGGTGTTTAGAAAGATATGGGTCTTGTTTAATGAAACCGTTTATATCATTCCATACAGCAAGTTCTGAACGAGTATCACCAGCTTTCTGTACTATACGTATCTCTTCCATATTGCGTGGAACGTAGATAAGGTCGTTATATGAATAGCTGTCGTTGTTCACGTCACCGTTATATGTATAAGAGTAACGGAATGGAACATAACGGTCATATATAATACCTATAGAAGAAGCAAAGTGTTTTGCATATTCCTTGCGGTAAGAAACCTGAAGAAGGAAACGGTCTGGGAATGAACCAGAAGAATATCCTAGCTCATCATCATCTGGACGTACAGCTGCACGATATTTATATGCAGAAGAAGCCACAGAAGAAGAACCATCACTTACAGATTTGGCTACACCAAATGAGTAAGAACCGTTTACATAAAGACCTTTAAGAGCTCCTTCCTTGAATTCTTTCTGAAGCTGAAGTGTAGTGTATAGTGAGTAACCTTTGTTTGTATTGGTCATCATTATCACGTCATAAGCACAGTCACGCAATTTGTTTTTCAAGAAGTAAGGACGCTGGTCTGCACCGTTAAGTTCTTTTACAAGAGAGCGGTCGTAGTTAGGGTGGTTAATATCTATGTGATATAGACCATTTACGTCTTTGTTGTAAAGGAATTCCACTGTTGCTATCCAACCATTACCCCATTTGTAGTCCACAGCTACGTTTGTTTTCCATACCTGAGGATATTTAAGGTCTGGGTCTGTGATAGCGATAGATGCTTTGGCTGCACCACCATCGGCTGGGATATTTGTATTACCAGAGAAAGCATATTTGGTAGATGTCTGACCAAATAGCAGACCGTTGTTACCAGCTTGGTTTGAAATCCATACATATGGAGGAGTACCTGTAAACATACCTGTACCACCACGTACCTGAAGTGTGCGGTCGCCTAGTACGTCCCAGTTAAATCCTACACGAGGAGAGATAAGAACCTTGGTAGAAGGAAGTTTTGATGTGTCTATCTTACGGTCTCCAGCAAATGTTACACCGTCAAATATAGTGTTCTTTTCTATAGAGCTAGTGAAGATAGGAATGTCTGCACGTACACCAAATGTAAGGTTAAATTTAGGAGTTATAGTCCAACGGTCCTGAGCATAGAAACCTAGTGTAAGAACGCTAGTGTAAGCATATGGGAAACCGCCATCTACTGCATATACTTGTTTATAGTAAGAAGCGTTTGATGTAGGACGTTTAGAAGGGTCGCTACCTGCTGCCACCCAAGCAAGGTGAGCATTTGCATCGGCATAGAATTGTTCTATGCTGTCATATTTATATTGACCAGCAAAAGAGTTAGCAAAACCGTTTTTGAATGTACGGTAATCACTCTGTGTACCAAATGTAAGCTGATGGTCTCCTACTATCCATGTGAAGTTATCCTGAATCTGGAAGATATCTGAATGTAGAAGGTTGTTATAAGAGTTGGCTT
This sequence comes from Flavobacteriales bacterium, assembly GCA_017620815.1. Classification (GTDB taxonomy): domain Bacteria; phylum Bacteroidota; class Bacteroidia; order Flavobacteriales; family UBA1820; genus Merdimorpha. Next base: position 66,345 of record JAGAUI010000012.1, on the reverse strand, counting down.
CTGTACCAAATGTAGTGAAAGCATTTGATTTACCACCAGTAGAGCTACCATCACCTATGTTTACTTCTGGGAAGAAACCACCGTCCATAGAGCGGTAGTCACGCAACATAGAGTAACCTACTTTAAGGGTGTTTGACATACGTTCGTTGATAGTGGTGTTAAGGTCTGCCATGAAGATGTGGAAGTTGTTATTTCCACGGTAGTAAGAAGAAGAGAAAGGTATGGCAAATTTATTGGCACCACGACCATTAGGCATCGCTCCAGAAGTAGAAGGACGGCTAGTTGAGAATGAACGTAGGTAGAAATACTTAAAGCTCAATGTGTTTTTGGTGTCTATGTTCCAGTCTAGGCGGGCTGTGATACGGTCTGCTTCGGTAGGGACAGAAGACACGTTATATGAACCTGGGTTATAATCAAAATTATTTATAAGGAACTGAGCTAGTTTTGAAAGTGTTTCTTCGTCTGCGATAGAATAGTTTGTACCAGCAGTAGGAGTAGAGGCATTAGGGCGTGGACGCCAGTTAACTGGAGTAGCTATACGGTCTAGTTCGGCATTAAGGAAGAAGAACAGTTTGTTCTTGATAAGAGGACCACCTACCGATAGACCATAGTGGTTTTCTGTAAAGTCGTTTTTGGCTACTTTGACATCTTTCTGACGAGTACCTTCTAGGTCTGGAGATTTCATGTACCAGTAAGCAGTACCTTTCCACTCGTTTGTACCAGATTTGGTTACAGAGTTAATACCAGCACCTGTAAACGCACCGTTACGTACGTCAAAAGGAGCTATCATCACCTGTATCTGTTCTATGGCTTCTAGAGATATAGGTTCTATACCGCTAGCACCTAGTGCAGATGATAGACCAAATGAGTTATTAAATGAAGCACCATCTACCGTAGTATTGTTATAACGATATGATGTACCAGCAAAGTTACCATTTGATGCGGTAGGAGTCAGTTTGGTAAAGTCTGCCAGCGAACGGTCGATAGTAGGCAGACGGTCCATTTTTTCACGAGTGAAGATTTCTTGAGAGCCTGTACGGTTTGGACCTATGATAGGGTTACGTTCACCTACTATCACTACTTCGTCAAGAGCCATAGCCTCTTCGCTCATTTTCACGTTATACACTGCCTCTTCTGCCAGAGCCAGAGAGATGTTGTTTACAGTTTCTGTCTTATACCCCACAAATGAGATTTCCAGAGTATAAGGACCACCTATACGCATACCGGCTATGTTATATCTACCATTGGTGTGAGTAGATACAAAATAAACCGTTCCTGTAGGAGTGTGTGTAGCCTTGATAGTTGCTCCTGGTAGGGCTTCGCCTTCGGTAGATGTTACCAAACCACCTATGCTGGCTGTTGTTACCTGTGCGGTAGCTACTACGCCAGATGCCAGAAGAACAATCATTAGTGCAAAACTTCTAAAGAATGTTTTCATAAAAGAGATTATTTAATTATTAGATAATTGTTTTCTTTTTATAGAGGTATTCTTTAACATATCCTAAACAATACCCCTCGTTTAATTGTCGTGGCAAAGGTACGCAAAACATAATACATAGCACAATCATAAGCCATTTTTTATCCCATTTTAACAAATGAGAGCATCGGCGTCTTTAACATTTTTTTAAGAGTGTTCACTGCCACACCATTAGGGTTAAAAAAAAGCGACCTCCCGAAATTCGGGAGGTCGCTTATATTACACGATAGTGATTTACTAAAAGATATCCAAAGCTTCCGATTTGGCTGTAAACACATTACCATCTGCAAATTCCATAGTAACGGTTATAACGTGTCCAGATTTTTCTACCGGTTGTTTTCTGGCATAAAGCCCATACATCCACGATAGGAGTTTTCTGTTTTCGGTGTTGAACTGGGATAGTGGCTCTTTTATCACCAACCCATTATCCATCTTCTTACCTATCTTTATCTTGTCATAATCAAAATCATTTGCCAATACTTCTGCATAAGACATAAATGATATATCCAGCACATCTGCAAGGTCTGTACCGGCAGGGTGGGCAGCGTCATAGTCTTTGGACGAGGTAACGGTTATCTTTTTTATGGGAGTATATGTTACGCCAGTACCACTAATACCAGCACGTATCAAGCTTACTTTTTTAGGCAAATCCACATCGTTATGTGCATACATAAGAGAGTCATATGTATCATAATCCATCTTCCAATGCTCTCGTTCTGCCTTTATTTTTTCACCATCATCAAACATCCCAGATATGAAACCCGCAACATAACCACCATTTATAGCGTCGTTTCTTTCATCTGTATTCATAAATGATATACGAGCAAAATGATTGGAATATAGGTGAGTCCACGAGATATAAGAATTACTATCACCTACCTTCATAGTACAAGGTTTAGCGGTATTGGTATAACTCCATATAGCATTATCATAAATAGGATAATCTCCATCATAACCAGAATCTTTACTACAACTTATGCTCACCATTCCACACACAGCCATTACCATGGCAACAATTGTTATTTTTCTCATAATCAAAAATATATTATTGGTTTGACTATACAAATGTAAAACTTAAAAATCTCCGTATGCAAAAAAAAACAATTTTAACTTTAAATTTAACCATTTAACAAAAAAGCGACCTCCCGAGTTTCGGGAGGTCGCGTCTTTTTATGTAAATATCTCTTTATTTACTCTTTATCACCCCATACGTTTGATGATAGACGTAGGTATGATTTGTAACGCCATAGAGCATTTTCCTGTGTGGCACGGAATAGGTCTTCGGCTTCGACAGGGAATGCCTTTTTAAGCGAAGAGAAACGCACCTCGTTAAGGATAAAGTCTTGGAAAGCGTCCCAGTTAGGTTCTTTACTATCCAGTGTGAATGGGTTTTTGCCTTCGGCTTCCAGTGCTGGGTTGTAACGATACAAGTGCCAGTAACCACACTCAACAGCACGTTTTTCAACCTCCTGTGAGTTTGTCATACCAGCCTTGATACCGTGGTTGATACATGGAGAATAAGCAATGATAAGTGATGGACCGTCATATGCTTCGGCTTCTTTCATAGCCTTGAGCAACTGAGCGTTGTTGGCACCCATAGCTACCTGTGCTACATATACATAACCATAAGAAATAGCCATCATACCTAGGTCTTTCTTACGTATGCGTTTACCCGATGTAGCAAATTTGGCTATCGCACCTATAGGAGTAGATTTGGATGACTGACCACCAGTGTTTGAGTAAACCTCGGTATCCAGTACCAGTACGTTTACATTTTCGCCACTTGCCAGTACGTGGTCAAGACCACCGTAACCTATGTCATAAGCCCAACCGTCACCACCTATAATCCACTGGCTACGTTTAGTAAGGAAGCCTTTAAGAACTATGATTTCACGGCATATCTCACAGTCGCAACCACCACACATCTCTTCTATAACAGCAGCTAGACGTTCTGCTTCTTTAACATCGTTGCGTTTTTCTATCCATTCTGCAAATGTAGCTTTCATCTCTTCTGGGCACTCATCACTTGCTATAGCACGGTTCATAAGTTCCACTAGACGACTACGCATACGTTCGCTACCTAGACGCATACCTAGACCAAATTCGGCATTATCCTCAAATAGTGAGTTTGCCCAAGCAGGTCCCTGACCTTTGGCGTTGGTAGTGTAAGGAGATGCAGGGAATGAACCAGAATAGATAGAAGAACAACCAGTAGCATTGGCTACCATAGTGTGGTCACCAAATAGCTGGCTCACAAGTTTAACATATGGAGTTTCTCCACATCCCGCACAAGCACCAGAATACTCAAACAATGGCTGAGAGAACTGGCTGTTTTTAACGTTCTGTGCTTTATCTACCACTTCTTTATAACCTACATTGGCATGTAGATGTTCAAATAGACTCTGTTCACCCATCATATCGGCAAGAGGAGCCATAACCAATGATTTCTCCTTGCTAGGACATACGGCTACACAGTTGTTACAACCTGTACAGTCTAGTGGAGATACCTGTATGCGGAACTTGTATGCTTTAAGAGCTGCAACACCTTGTTTGGTTTCTACACCTTCTGGAAGAGCAGCAGCTTCTTCTTCTGTAAGAAGGAATGGGCGTATAGCAGCGTGAGGACATACATATGCACACTGGTTACACTGGATACATGTAGAAGCATTCCATTTAGGAACAGTTACAGCGATACCGCGTTTTTCATAAGCAGCAGTACCAGCAGGAAGAGTACCGTCTTCATATCCTTTGAATACGCTTACAGGTAGGTCATCACCCATCTGTGCGTTTACAGGGTCACATATAGTTGTAACAAAATCTGTAGGAGTAGGACGTTCTGGTGTCTCTGGTACAAATGTAGCTTCTATCTCTGCCCATTCGGCTGGAACTTCTACCTTGATGTATTCGCCACCACGGTCAACAGCTGCATAGTTTTTCTCAACGATATCGGCACCTTTTTTACCATAGCTCTTCTCGATGAAATGTTTCATCTCTTCTACGGCTTTTTCATAAGGGATAACATCGGCTATTTTAAAGAATGCAGACTGAAGGATAGTATTTGTACGTCCACCAAGACCTATCTCGCGTGCTATCTTGGTAGCGTTGATGATATAGAAATTAATGTGTTTTTTGGCAAGTATGCTCTTAACGCTATCTGGAAGAAGGGCTTTGGTTTCTTCCTCGTTGTAAAGGCTGTTAAGAAGGAATGTACCACCGTCCTTTATACCACGCAACATATCATATTTGGTAAGATATGGAGTAACGTGACATGCTACAAAATTTGGAGTAGTTACTAGATAAGGAGTATCTATAGGCTTATCACCAAAACGCAAGTGAGAACATGTGAAACCACCAGATTTTTTGGAGTCATAAGCAAAATAAGCCTGACAGTATTTATCGGTAGATTCACCTATGATTTTGATAGTGTTTTTATTGGCACCCACAGTACCATCGGCTCCTAGACCATAGAATTTAGCTTCAAATGTAGTAGCATCGGCCAGAGCTATCTCTTCTTTCATAGGAAGTGAAAGGAAAGTAACGTCATCCACGATACCTATTGTGAAGTTGTTTTTAGGTTCTGGAAGTTCTAGGTTTTCATATACAGACATGATATGAGCTGGGGTAACGTCTTTGGAAGAAAGACCGTAACGACCACCTACTACCTGTATATCTGAACCTTTTTCATATAGTACGGTACGTACGTCTTGGTATAGAGGTTCACCTGCACTACCTGTTTCTTTTGTGCGGTCTAGGACAGCTATGCGTTTAACTGTTTCTGGAAGGACAGAAAGGAAGTGTTTGGCACTGAATGGACGGAATAGGCGTACCACAACAACACCCACTTTTTTACCCTGAGCGTTAAGGTAATCCACTGTCTGACGTATAGTCTGTGTAGCACTACCCATAGCTATAACTACGTTTTCGGCGTCTGGAGCACCATAGTAGTCAAATAGGTTGTACTTACGGCCACATACAGCAGATACTTTTTCCATATATTCCTGAACTATATCTGGAAGAGCATCATAGTATCTATTGGCAGATTCTACAGACTGGAAGTGTACGTCTTGGTTCTGTGCTGTACCACGAGTAACAGGAGCGTTAGGGTTAAGGGCACGTGCACGGAATTCTGCCAATGATTTTTCATCTATAAGAGCTTTAAGAGCATCGGCATCTATCTCTTCTATCTTCTGTATCTCGTGAGAAGTACGGAAACCATCAAAGAAGTGTACAAATGGCACACGTCCTTTAAGAGTAGAAAGATGTGCAACACCAGCTAGGTCCATAGCCTCCTGTACACCAGCAGATGCTAGAAGAGCAAAACCAGTCTGACGTGTAGCCATAACGTCACCATGGTCACCAAATATAGAAAGTGATGAAGTAGCTAGTGCACGAGCAGAAACGTGGAATACAGCAGGAAGCAATTCACCTGCTATCTTATACATATTTGGAATCATAAGTAGAAGTCCCTGTGAAGCTGTATATGTGCTAGTAAGCACACCCGCCTGCAAAGAACCGTGTACAGCACCAGCTGCACCACCTTCAGACTGCATTTCCACGACTTTTACTTTTTCTCCCCAGAAGTTTTTCTTACCAGCAGACGCCCATTCATCCACCAATTCTGCCATAGTGGAAGATGGTGTGATAGGGTAGATAGCTGCTAGTTCTGAAAACAGGTAAGAAACATGTGCTGCGGCATAGTTACCGTCACATGTAATGAATTTCTTTTCTTTTGCCATTGTTTTCTTGAATGTATTTATGTTTATTTATTTTTTTCCTGTATGTAAGCATCTATGGCAGCAGCGGCACGACGACCTGCTCCCATAGCTAGAATTACGGTGGCAGCACCTGTTACTGCATCACCCCCTGCAAATACTCCTTCACGAGTTGTAGCACCATCGGCTGTGGCAGTGAGTGTTCCACGACGACCTGTTTCCAGCCCCGGAGTAGTCATCTTGATAAGAGGATTTGGACTAGTACCTAGCGACATGATGACCACATCGGCATCTATATCGTGCTGTGAACCTTCTATAACCATAGGACGACGACGACCTCCCTCGTCTGGTTCTCCCAGTTCCATCTTCACACATGTGATAGATGTAACAAATCCTTTTTCATCGCCATGTATAGCAGTAGGATTGGTAAGGAAAGAGAAGTTTATACCTTCTTCCATAGCGTGATGTACTTCTTCCACACGTGCAGGCAGTTCTTTTTCTGTACGGCGATAAACAACCGTAACATCGGCACCTAGACGTTTGGCTGTACGAGCAGCGTCCATAGCCACGTTACCACCACCTACTACTACCACACGATGTCCCACATATATAGGAGTATCGGCATCGCTCTGGTATGCGTGCATGAGGTTGGCACGGGTAAGGAATTCGTTGGCACTTACCACTCCGTTGAGGTTTTCACCCTCTATACCCATAAAGTTTGGAAGACCGGCACCACTACCTACAAATACAGCCTCATAGCCATCTTCTTCCATCAGTGAGTCTATAGTTACCGTACGTCCCACTATTACATTGGTCTCTATCTCTACACCAAGGTCTTTTACATTCTGGATTTCGGCTACTACCACTTTTTCTTTTGGCAGACGGAATTCTGGAATACCATAAGAAAGCACTCCTCCCGCTGTATGTAAAGCCTCAAATATCTTTACAGTATAGCCTCTGGTTGCCAACTCTCCCGCACATGCAAGACCAGCAGGACCACTACCTATAACTGCTACTTTATGACCATTTGAAGGTTGAACTTCTACTTTTACTTTTTTACCCATGGCTCTCATAGTATCGGCTGTATAGCGTTCCAGCTTACCTATGGATACCGCTTCTCCTTTTATTCCCAGCACACATGAACCTTCGCACTGTGTTTCCTGTGGACACACACGACCACATATGGCTGGTAGTGCACTATCACGAGCTATGACAGCAGCTGCAGCCTCTACATCGCCTTTTTTAAGTTCGCGGATGAAAGCTGGTATCTGCACGTTTACAGGGCAAGCCTGCACGCAACGTGGATTTTTACAGTCCAGACAGCGTGATGCTTCCAATATGGCTTCTTCGCTGGTGAAGCCATAGCACACTTCCTCAAAATTGGTAGAACGTACCTTTGGGTCTTGTTCTTGAGGATATACTCTAGGTATTTTTACTGCCATTGCTTTATTTATTTTGATTCTTGAGATAATTTTTCCATACACTGACAGTCTTTCTTCTTCTCCATCTCGCGGTACATGGCACTACGACGCATAGCCCCGTCAAAATCCACCTGATGTGCATCAAATTCTGGACCATCTACACACGTAAAGCGAGTCTGTCCGCCTACCGTTACACGACAAGCACCACACATACCTGTACCGTCCACCATGAGAGAGTTAAGCGAAGCGATGGTAGGTATGCCGTATTTTTTGGTCGTAAGAGCCACAAACTTCATCATTATCATAGGCCCTATGGCTATCACTTGGTCAAAATGATGTCCTTCTTCTACTAGTTTTTCTAGAAGTCCTGTTACAAGCCCATTAAAACCTTCGCTGCCGTCATCGGTAGCTATATGCACACGAGCTCCCAATTTACGCATCTCACTAGCTAGTAGGATATAATCTTTTGTCTTACCTCCTATGATAACATCTGTCTGGATACCACGCTCTTGTAACCATTTAACCTGTGGATAAACAGGGGCAGCACCTACACCACCAGCTACAAAAAGACGAGACGTTGAACGCAATTTTTCCTCACTCTCATATATGAATTCTGAAGGGTGACCCAGTGGCCCTACAAAGTCTGTAAAGCTATCTCCGTCTTTAAGAGCACATATCTTGCGTGATGATGCACCTATTATCTGGACAACGAGTGTAATAGTTCCCGCTTCTCTATCATAATCACATATAGTAAGAGGAATACGTTCGCCGTTTTCTCCTACGCGTACTATGACAAATTGCCCCGGCTGAGCAGCACGAGCTACTCGTGGTGCATATACTTTCATTCCATATATGCATGGAGCCAATAGTTTATGTTCTGATATTTTGTACATAATGTCGATACTATATGTATAGTTTTAGCTCACAAAAGTACTAATTACATACCATTTAGCCAAAATTTAGGCTGTTATTTATGTTTTTATAGATTTTATGACCATCTTTTTGCACAAAAAATAATAAACCCCGCCCAAAATCTATCATTCTGCACTAGGTCATATGCCATAACGGCATAAAAAAGGCACGCATCGCCATAGCGATGCGTGCCCGCACTGCCCGCCTAGGGCATCTGTTTATTTTTTATTCTGTAAGAGCTTCTTTTATACGGCGTATAGCTTCAGAAAGCACTTCTTCGCTAGCGGCATATGATAGACGTATGCAGTTATCGTTACCAAAGGAAGAACCAGCTACAAGACCTACGTGAGCTTCGGCCAGTAGGTACATACATAGGTCATCTGATGTGTTAATCTTATGACCACGCAATGTCTTTCCTTTATATTCAGAAATATCTGGGAAAGCATAGAATGCACCATAAGGTATATCTGTCTTAAATCCAGGTATTTCTGCAAGACCTTTAAGTACTAGCTCACGACGACGAGCAAATACTTCAACCATAGGTTTAACCACTTCCTCTGGGTCTGCCAAAAGGGCTGTTACGGCAGCTATCTGTGCTACAGAATTGGTACCAGATGTTACCTGACCTTGGAAATTATCACAAGCCTTGGCTATCCATGCAGGAGCACCTATGAAACCTATACGCCAACCTGTCATAGCATATGCTTTGGCAAGACCATTGATAACGATAGTCTGGTTGTAAACCTCTGGGAATTCGGCGATAGATGTATGACCTTCTGGAGTGAAGTTTATGTGTTCATATATCTCGTCAGATATGATGTAAACATTAGGGTGTTTGGCTAGTACTTCGGCAAGAGCTTTAAGTTCTTCACGAGTATATACAGCACCAGTAGGGTTGGATGGTGAAGAATAGATGATAGCTTTGGTACGAGGAGTGATAGCTGCTTCTAGCTGTTCAGGAGTGATTTTATAGTTGGTAGAGATATCGGTAGGCATTACCACAGGAGTACCTTCGGCTAGCTTAACGATTTCAATATAGCTCACCCAGTATGGAGCAGGTACTAGGACTTCGTCGCCCTTGTCCACTAGGACTTGCATCACGTTGTAGATAGAGTTTTTGGCACCAGTAGACACCACTACCTGTGATGGCTCATAAGTGAGGTTATTGTCGCGTTTGAACTTGTGGCATACAGCTTTTTTAAGTTCTGGATAACCAGCCACAGGAGAGTAGAAGCTATAGTTATCATCTATGGCTTTTTTGGCAGCATCTTTTACTACGTCTGGGGTAAAGAAGTCTGTCTCTCCCAATGATAGAGAGATAACGTCCACGCCTTGTGCTTTAAGTTCACGTACTTTGGCACTCATAGCCAGTGTAGCAGATGGTTCCAAACGCTCTATGCGTCCCGATAGTTTAGTTGATGTTTTTTCCATAAATAATGGTGTTTACGTTGATAGATAGTATTTTTTATTGTTTATGATTCAATGTCAATATCTGTATGCAAAGCTAATAAACTACTATGGATTTAAGTCATAAATTTTTAAAATTATTTATCTGGTCTTTTATTCTTATAGTGTTTTTATATTTGGAGCAGTGGAGTAAAAAAACTAATTTTGTACCTATTATAGATGTCTGTCATGAAAATTATCGTCCCCGTCTCCATAGTACCAGATATATACTACCCTGTAGAGAATCACATATCTCACGGCGGGATAAGCGTTACGGACGAATACCTAGACATAAATCCACTGGATAAACAGACACTATCTAGTGCTATGACCCTTACAGACGATGTAGAAGTCATTCACATAGGGGAGAGTCCACGAGAGAAAGCCTTGAGATACATCATGGGCATGGGAGTAAAAAATCTTACCCACATAAAAGCTTCGTCACTAGACGCATACAGCACAGCTTATCATTTATACACCCACATAGAAAAAAAAGAATATGATATCATCATGTGTAGTCACTCTTCGTGGGATTACGCATCTGGACAGACGCCAGAATATCTATCACAATTATTGGGTGTACCTATTATAAAAGATGTATCACACATAGAAAAAGATAGCAAAGGCCATATCCATATAACGTGTTCTCATAGTGATTTTATAGAGCATCATGATGATATACATACACCCGTTATACTATCCTGTGATAAATCCATCTTTCCTGCCGAAAGCGTAAAAATACCATCTATGCGGGATATGATGATGTCTATGCGTATGCCTATAAACACTATAACATCTTCTGCAAATCCACAACCTCATACTACATATAGCGACTATCACCCTGCTAGTCCTCGTCCCAAAGTTAAGATGTTATCATTGGATGAGATGGACGTTATCATAGACATTATTGGAGGTAATGATTTTAGCTCTTCAAGGCAGAGAGAGGACAGCGTTACTTTATTTTCTGGAAGGGTAGAGGCTAGTATGTCTAGTAGCATATCCCCCCAACCAATACCATATCCCCATACAGGTAGAATAGAAACCCTTCCTGCTCACAACGACATAAAGGACGCCTCTATCATCATAAGCGGAGGAATGGGTTGTACAGCCGATGACTGGAAGATGATAGATGATATAGCTGCCGATATAAATGCTGCCGTAGGCTGCACTCGTCCTGTGTTCCACAGCGGAACACGCCCCTACTACCAACACATAGGTCAGACAGGTACACGCGTAGCCCCTCAGGTATATCTGGCATTAGGTATAAGCGGGGCATTGCAACACATAGGTGGGATGATGCACTCTGGAGTGGTCATAGCTGTAAATACAGACCCTCATGCGGCTATATTTACATATTCAGACTATGGAATAGTAGCTCCTGCCAGCACCTTTCTCAAGGTATTAAAAGAAAGTTTAACACATAAAACATAGACAATAGATAGAAAAAAGCTAACTTTCTCATTCGTAGCAAACACCATAGACTATGTCAAAAGAAGCACTCGTTACCCTCACACTGCATACCATCGTGTATAACAGTTCACACACAGGCTCTTACACCATGCTTCTAGGCTGTGAAGAGATGGGAAAATACATACCAGTGGTCATAGGTATCAACGAAGCTAGAAATCTGGCACTTATAACATCAGATGAAAAAGACATATCCCGCCCCATGATGTATGATACAGCATATCACATCATGAGAGCTTATGATATAAACATAGATAAAGTATTGATACACAAGTTTATAGATGGTGTTTTTCACTCTTATATCTACACTAGTTCATATCTGGGAGAAAAAGACGTGATAATAGACTCCCGTACGTCTGATGCGGTAGCTCTGGCACTCAAAGCCGATGCACCCATATACACCTACCCACATATAGTAGAACAGGTAGGTATAGTATTAAGAGAGAGTCCTCCATATAACCCAGTGAATAATGATTCTCATATAGAAAACACTTCGCTAGACATAGAACAGTTACGAGACAAGATGGAAAGAGCTGTAAGTATAGAAGACTATGAACAGGCCGCCAAATTACGTGACCAGATAAAAAAGAGAGAGACTGGGCACAATATGTAACACGATAGGATATAAATAGAAAAATCAATATAATACATAGTAATGAAAAAGACATTTTTAATTATTCTATCGCTAGTGTGTATAGCATTTGCAGATGCACAAGAGGCAAATGACACATTAGCCACAGCAGACAGCATAGCTACTGCCATAGAAATAGCCGATGTTGCTCCACAAGAAGTCATCGAGGCTAAAACACCTACAATTGAGATAATCCCCAGCCAAGGTATCACACTATGGGGCATAGTAAAAGGCATCATAGGTATTGCTGTACTGCTGCTTATACTTGTAGCATTGAGTGAGAATCGCCGAGCCATATCATGGAAACTGGTAAGCATAGGTATAGCCATGCAGATACTCATAGCACTGGGCATACAGGAAGTAGGATTTATAGGTAGTATATTTGAATGGATAAGCCGAGGATTTGTAAAAATACTTGACTTTTCAAAAGAAGGTGCTGCGTTTATATTTGGAGGGCTTATGGACCAAAGCAAATTTGGATACATATTCTGCTTCCAAGTCTTACCTACTATCATATTCTTTTCGGCTCTCACATCTGTATTATTCTACTGGGGTATCATACAGAAGGTAGTAGGAGGTATGGCTCGCGTTATGACTCGTTTTATGGGCATATCTGGTGCCGAAAGCCTTTCTGTGGCTGGTAATATATTCCTAGGGCAGACAGAAGCCCCGCTTATGATTAAGCCATATATCTCCCGTATGAACCGTTCCGAGATACTTCTAGTAATGACAGGCGGTATGTCCACACTAGCAGGAGGTGTACTGGCAGCATACATATCTTTCCTAGGTGGTGATGACCCAGTATTGCGACAGGAGTTTGCACGTAACCTCCTCATGGCATCGGTAATGGCAGCACCAGCAGCAGTAGTAGCCTCCAAAATTCTATGCCCACAGACAGAAAAAGTAGATGGCAACGTCCAAGTTTCTATGGACAAAATAGGTTCCAACTTCCTAGACGCTATCTCTCGCGGTACTACCGAAGGTCTTAAACTCGCTGCCAATGTAGCAGCAATGCTTGTAGTTTTTGTGGCGTTTATAGCTCTGGTAAACTATATCATATCGGCAGTATCGGGGCTGGTGGGACTGGACACACTGGTAGCAGACTGGACAGATGGTCGTGTTACAGAAATCAACCTTCAGTCTATACTAGGTATTATATTTGCTCCTCTTATGGGTATAATAGGTGTACCTTGGGTGGATTCTACCCATGTGGGTTCACTGCTAGGACTTAAAATGATAATGAGCGAATTTGTAGGATACACAGAACTTGCCACATACAATGCTGCGGGCGTATTTATGACACAGAAAGCCATAGTTATGGCTACATTTATACTTTCTGGATTTGCCAATTTTGCATCTATAGGCATACAGATAGGTGGAATAGGGGCTCTAGCACCAGAAAAACGTTCTGTACTGGCATCATTTGGTATGAAAGCCCTCATAGGAGGTAGTATCGCTTCACTGCTTTCGGCCACAGTAGCAGGGGCTCTCATAGGTTAAAAACAAAACATTACACACGATGATAAAACTCTACAAATACATCAATAGCATAAACCTGCTATCATTTATATCCATCGTACTACTATGGATAAACCAAATCACTGGCAGTGATTTTTTATCACACGTTATAGTGAATAATTACATAGCCCTCACAGCCGTTTATTCACCAGCCATACTGGTAGTACTGCAAGTTATCATCATAGCTATTCTTTCTGCCACACGCCGCGGAGTAGAATACTACCAGAAGGCAGGAACACTATTTTCATTTATAAACTTGGCATTGTATCTAGCATACCTTTTGTACACCAAATATTCATAGTTCCACGTGGAACATTGACATGATTTTAAAAGGGCGTTCCACGTGGAACACCCTTTCTTTTTTATAGTAAAAAAGTTGTTTGGGATATGAGGCATAAAACGTAATTTTGCATATCAAAAGAAATAGTAAGATGGCAGTATTTGAGACAACATATGATGTGATAGTAGTAGGCGGAGGCCACGCTGGTAGCGAGGCCGCACGTATTGCCGCCCGCATGGGAGCATCTACACTTCTTATCACACAGAACCTACCCTCCATAGCACAGATGTCATGTAACCCCGCTATGGGTGGTATAGCCAAAGGACAGATAGTACGAGAAATTGACGCACTAGGTGGATATTCTGGTATAGTTACCGATATGACCGGCATCCAATTCAAAATGCTCAATATGTCCAAAGGCCCAGCCATGTGGAGTCCTCGTGCACAATGCGACAAATACCGCTTCTCACAGCAGTGGCGTGAAGAACTAGAACACACAGACGGCCTAGACCTATTTGCCGATACTGTTATAGGTATAAAAGTAGATAACAGCGGCACTGTAACAGGCGTAAAAACTTCGCTAGGGGTAGAGGTAGAATGCCGAACCCTTATCCTTACCAACGGAACATTCCTAAATGGTATAATACACATAGGTGAAAAACAATACAGCGGTGGGCGTATAGCCGAAATAGCCGCCGAAGGTCTTACAGAATGTCTAGTAGGACTAGGTTTTGAGAGTGGGCGTATGAAGACAGGTACCCCTCCACGTATAGACGCACGTTCACTAGATTTTTCTGTGATGATAGAACAAAAGGGAGACGATGTACCTGTACGTTTTTCGTTTTCAGATACCCGTATCATGCTTCCACAGGTAAGCTGCTATATGTCCTATACCAACGAAAGTGTTCACGAAGCACTCCGCGAAGGTTTTGACCGTTCGCCTATGTTTACAGGCAGAATCAAGGGAGTAGGGCCACGTTACTGCCCATCGGTAGAGGATAAGATAAACCGTTTTGCCGAAAAGAGTGCCCACCCGGTATTTGTAGAACCAGAAGGTCTAGGTACGGTAGAAATGTATATCAATGGTTTCTCTACTTCTCTGCCAGAAGACATACAGATGAAGGCTTTGCGTCGTATCAAAGGATTTGAAAAAGCCAAGATGCTACGTCCCGGTTATGCCATAGAATATGACTATTTTCCACCTACACAGCTCACAGCTACACTTGAAACCAAACTAATCAAAAACCTGTATTTTGCAGGGCAGATAAACGGTACTACAGGTTATGAAGAAGCAGCTGGCCAAGGTCTGGTAGCGGCTATAAACGCCGTACGTCGCCTAAAAGGTGAAAGCGAATTTATATTGCGTCGCGACGAAGCATACATAGGTGTTCTCATAGATGACCTCATCACCAAAGGCACCGAAGAACCTTACCGTATGTTTACCTCTCGTGCCGAATATCGTACACTATTGCGTGGAGATAACGCCGATATACGTCTTACTCCAGTGGCTCACCAGATGGGTTGTGTGACTGATGAAGCATTGCGTAGAGTAGAGGAGAAAGTAAAAAAATCCTCTATGCTGGTAGATTACTTGCGTGAAAAATCTATCACAGTAGATGAGGGTAACACTCTGTTAGAAAAAAGAGATTCGGCAGCGATGGTTCAAGGCTGTAAGGCAGACAAAATCCTCGCACGTCCAAATATCACTATGGACGATGCTCGCCAGTATTTCAAAGGAGTAGAAAAGTTCATACAAGATAACGACATCAAACCCGATGCCGTCCAGCAAGCCGAAATCCACGTTAAATACCAAGGCTATATAGATAAAGAACGAGAGGCGGCAGACAAAATTACTCGTCTTGAAAATGTAATCATCCCAGATGATTTTGACTACTTCCGTATAAACTCGATAACTATAGAGGCTAGACAGAAACTTGACAAAATCCGTCCGAAAAACATAGCACAGGCTTCGAGGATAAGTGGAGTAAGTCCCGCCGATATTTCGGTGCTGCTTATATTTTTGGGTAGGTAAAATGTTAATATAAGCCTTTCTGTTTCTCTCATAGATGTAAAAGTGGTGGAGAGAAAAATTCTAAATGTTAATCAATTTTTACACTTATTATATAATACACTGTAAGACATACATTTACAGCGTATTTTTATATATTTTATGTTTTAAGAAAATTATCTGAATTTTTCTAGGTGTTCTTTTTATGCATAAAAATATTCCCTTTTGTGCAAAAAATTTAATTATCATCATTTTTTCCATATATATTCATACATATTTTTCTTTAAGAGTATTATTTTTTATCAATGTGAAAAAAATGAACGTTCATTCCGTTAAATAATAATTTTTTAACACTTTTTTATTTCATATGACATACATTTGCACTAGTGTGAATGAACGTTCATTCATTTTATAAATTAAAATCAGATGTTAGAAAAATTCTTAAAACAAACTCACTTTACCTCTCAGGAAGATTTCATGAAGAACTTTGAGGTAATAGTACCAGAAAATTTTAATTTCGGGTATGATGTTGTGGACGCTTGGGCAGAAGTAGAGCCAGATAAAAAGGCAATGCTATGGATAAGTGATAAAAAGGAAAAGATAGAATTCACATTTGCCGACGTTAAAAGAGAAAGCGACCGCGTAGCATCATACTTTACCTCACTAGGTATAAAGAAAGGTGATAGAGTGATGCTTATCCTCAAACGCCACTATGAGTTTTGGTTTTCTATCATCGCACTACACAAGATAGGAGCTGTATGTATTCCAGCTACACATCTTTTAATGACACACGATATAGTCTATCGTGCCAATGCGGCAGGCATACGAATGATAGTTGCATGTGGAGATAAAGAGATTACAGACCGTATAGACGCTGCTATGGGAGATTCTCCTAGTGTGCAGTACAGAGTATCGGTAGGGCCATATGTTCCACAGGGTTGGTATGACTATCACTATGGTGTAAAAAACGCTGCACCATTTGTACGTCCAGAACACGTGAACAGCAATGACGACACTATGATAATGTATTTTACATCGGGTACTACAGGTAACCCAAAGATGGTAGCACACGATTTTACATATCCACTGGCACATATTATCACTGGTAAATATTGGCATAATCTAGATGAAAAAAGCCTTCATTTTACTCTGGCAGATACTGGATGGGGTAAAGCTGTATGGGGTAAATTATATGGACAATGGCTCTCTGGAGCTTGTGTATTTATATATGACTATGAAAAATTTGTACCAGTAGAAGTACTGCAAATGATAGAAAAATACCATATTACTTCTTTCTGTGCACCACCTACCGTGTATCGCTTCATGATACGCGAAGACGTGAAAAAATATGACCTGTCATCTCTTAAATACTGCACCATAGCCGGTGAAGCTCTCAACCCCGAAGTCTATAAACAATGGAAAGAACTCACTGGTATTAAACTGATGGAAGGTTTTGGACAGACAGAAACAACCCTTATCATAGCATCATATCCTTGGATAGAACCAAAGACTGGTAGCATGGGCATACGTAACCCACAATATGATGTGGATATAGTAGATAGCGAAGGTCGTAGCGTTCCAGATGGAGAAGAAGGACAGATAGTCATACGTACACATGGTAAAAAAGTATTGGGACTATTTAAAGAATACTATCGCGATAAAGAAAAAACTGCACGTTCGTTCCATGATGGAATATACTACACTGGTGATGTCGCCATAAGAGACAGCGACGGATACTTCTGGTTTGTAAGCCGTGCCGATGACGTGATAAAGAGTTCGGGGTATCGTATAGGACCATTTGAAGTGGAGAGTGCTCTTATGACACACCCTGCCGTAGTAGAATGTGCCATAACAGGTGTAGCCGACGAGATACGCGGACAGATAGTAAAAGCTACAATAGTCCTCGCTCAGAAATACAAAGAATTGGCTGGTGATAAACTTATAAAAGAAATACAGGATTTTGTAAAAAACATCACCGCACCATATAAATATCCTCGTATAGTGGAATTTGTAAATGAGTTACCAAAGACCATAAGCGGTAAGATACGTCGTGTAGAGATACGAGACAGTGATAAAAAAGATAATAACTAATTTTTTTATAGACATTTAAAAAAAGAGCGTTCTGTATAGAACGCTCTTTTTATATATTTGTTTTACAATTTATTGTAAATTTGCCATGTGATATAAGTAAACATAAAGCAGAAAATGGATTTAAACTTTCTTAAAAATAAGTTCATAAAACAATTGCGTGCCACTAGAGAACACATAAATATATTTCTCTATGACTCCAAAACAATAGTATCCAAAGTACTGAGTATTACCAGTACTATAGCTGCTCTATCTGGTATAGGAATGCTTATATTTGACCATGGTTTTGAAAACACAGAAGCCAATAACACCTTTATACACATCATATTCCGTATAATACTAGGTTTTTACTATTTCAAATTCATAGTAGGGTACATATATAGTTTCACTCCCCGCAAATACTTTAAAGAAAATCGTGTAGCCGGTATATTGCTACTCATAATACTATGTATGCTTATATATGATGCTACATCACCACAGTGGGCAACGAGTATATTAACATATATACTTGGTGTAGAAAACCCTCATATATTTTCTGTCATAGTAGAACAAGTATCGTTTTTACTGCTGCTTATAATAGAACTAGGTAGAGCATCTTCTCTACTTCCTTCTATGAATATGTCTGCTCCCAAACTATTTGTGATGTCTTTTATAGTACTTATAACGATAGGTTCGGGACTTCTTATGTTACCACGTATGAGTGTAGATGGAGTAGAACTTTCATTTATAGATGCACTCTTTACAGCTACATCGGCATCATGTGTAACAGGGCTTAGCACGGTAGATATAGCCGAAATATTTACCATAAGAGGGCAGATAATCATAATGCTACTCATACAGCTAGGTGGACTTAATATCATCACATTTGCATCATTTTTCCTCATACTATCCAAAAAAAGCATAGGCATACGTTCTCATGCTCTTATAAAAGACTCACTGGAGAGTAGCAACTTTACAGACAGTATGACTCTTCTCAAAGAGATATTTATATCTACTTTTATCATAGAAATAATAGGTGCTATTCTTATATTCTTTAACTGGAGTCATGATACTCCATTTGTAGATTTTTATCAGAAGGCATATTATTCTGTGTTCCATGCTATATCGGCTTTTAATAATGCAGGTTTCAGTCTATTCCCCGGCGGGCTTACCAATGCGTTTTGCAGTGATGCTTATGTACTACAGTTTGTCATATGTATTCTAGTGCTGCTAGGTAGCATAGGTTTCCCTGTTATAAGAGATGTTTTTGGTGATATGATGTTCCGTCATAAAAGAAAAATAAACCGCAAATGGAGCCTTAATACCAAGATATGTATCTATACCACTCTTATATTGATAGGTGTAGGAATGATGTTCTTTACTATGTTTGAATGGAACAACACTCTCAAAGATATGGGAGTAGGCGAAAGATTCATTATGTCTTTTCTACAGAGTGCTACCACCCGTACATCTGGTTTTAATAGTATGGACTTTGGGGATATGCATATACCAACTCTTATCATATTTATAATACTGATGTTTATAGGTGCTTCGCCAGTATCTACCGGTGGCGGTATCAAGACTACTACCTTGAGCGTACTGGTTCTACAAGCTATCAATACCGTAAAAGGTAAAAACCGTCTTAACCTCTCCCACCAAGAAATACCTCAAAGCGTCATATTCCGCTCTATGACCATACTTATGTTCTCACTATGTTTTGTAGTGGGAGGTACTATCATTCTTACCTTTACACAACCGGGAGAAGACATGATGAAATTGGTTTTTGAACAGGTATCGGCATTTGCTACTACGGGACTTTCAACAGGTATTACACCAGAACTTACAACAGCAAGTAAAGTAGTGCTTATAATATCTATGTTCTGTGGACGTATAGGTATGCTTACATTTGGTTATGCTCTTATACGCAGCATAAGACAAGAACCAGGCATGCTTTATCCTAAAGCTTCTATACTAGTATAACAATCTTTATAATTAGTCTATTTTTACCCTATTTATATCCTATAAGTGAATATATTTAATTATATTCTACCGTTGTAATCACGTTGGCATTTTCATCATAAAATGTCCATCTACCACTACGCTCTCCATCTGTAAAATATCCATTTGCTCTAGGACGACCATCTACATAATAAAAATTGACTTCTCCATTTTTACTTCCATCTCTATACATACACTTAAAAACTATCTTCCCGCTATCTATATCTTTGCTGCTCCATATACCTTCTTTCTTTCCATCTAGATATGAACCACTATCTATAGTAGTTCCATTTATAAAAAACCAATTACCGTTACGATTATCATACTCATAGTTTCCTTGTGATAATATTTTTCCTTGTACATCATATTCTACAGTCTGCCCATCGCGTTTACCATAGATATAATTTTCCTTTTTCAAGAGAGAACCATCAGCATAATACCACAACCATTCTCCTTCTCTATGACCATTTACATAGTTTCCTACCGACTCTATATTACCATCAGCATAATAATATATCCATTCTCCCACTTTATTTCCAGCTTTATATTCCCCTTGAGAAGACTTATTACCATCTATGGAGTAAGAATACCATCTTCCCTCTTTAAGTCCTTCAGGAGTTAATTTATGTCCTTTTTCTTGTATCCTATCATCTTTATATATAGACACACTATCTATATTTCCTTCCATATCATAGTATATAGATAAACCATCTCTTGAATTAGCACGCATACTTTCATAACTTTTAAGTTTTCCATTATCATAATATGTACGTCTTACCTCTATAGCCGATGTTTCTGCTGCTTTTTCTTCCAGTATATCATCTATGTACTTTTCACTACGCAATAGGTTACCATTTTTATCATAATACTTAAAAATACCATGTCTTTTACCCCTGCTATATACACCTTGATGTTCTATGTATGGAGTATCATCATAGAACCACACCCATTGTCCGCTTTTATGTCCCGAAGAGTCATATCTATTTACACGTCTTATCTTCTCTGCTACACCATCTCTATGAGTTATAAGAGAGATAACCACCCCTGTGGTATCATATATCATAGATTCGCCCAATATCTGGTCATTGGCATAGGTATCACGGCGGTATATTTTACCAGATGGATAATAGCTATAAGAAATACCTTGGCGGATATTTTTTACATATGGAATCTTTTTTTCAACTACACCATCTTTATAATACACTTCGTCTCCCTCTTTGAGTCCTGTTTTATACATTATTTCTTTTTCTCTCCTACCCAAAGTATCATAAAATACCCACAGTCCATCCAATTTATAATCCACCCTATTGCCTTCGCTACGTAACGCTCCATTTTTATGATATGTTTTCCAATATCCATCTGGACGGTTATTTACCATTTTACCTTCAGATGCTATACTACCATTAGGATAATAAAAAGTAGTATCCATCTTTACCGAAGATGTGAGAGATAAAGAAGTAAAACAAAAGAATATAAGAAAGAAAAAATGGTTTTTCATAAAGAGAGGATTTGAGGGAATTATAAATATAAAAATCCTCAATTTTTATTCCAACTTATTTATAATTAAGATTATATAAAATTTTAATCATAGATATATTTTCTTTTTATAATTATAAACAACATTTTAAGATATAGGTTTATATTTTTATTTTAAAAAGAAAAAAAACAAAGAGAATAAAAATAAATTTCTAATTATTTATTTCTTTTATTTTCACCATTATCTATATTTTTTCTTTTTTAAAAATAAAATGATAAAACAAAATAAATCTAAACTCTAAAATTTATCCACAACATTATTTTCATTATATATCTTTTCTTTTTTAAAAATAAAAAAAATAAAGAAGATGAATATACCTTTTGATAGTGTTGAGAAGAAATGTGATATAAATTTTGAAAGCTGTGTTATGAAAAGTTATAAACAGTATATTAAATAATCAAGTATATGATAATTAAACGATTAAATATAATTATAAACATTGTTAAAATGTATTGTGAACATATGTTTGTTTATAAAAAGAGTGTGTTGATGAATAGAAAATGTGTTTATAATGTTGTTTGTAAAAAAATATTTGGTTGATAAATGATGAAAAATAGATGCTGTAAAGAAAAAAATTTATCGTAAAATCCACCTCAATAATACACTATTAAACATTGTGTAAAAATTTATAAACTTTTTATCAACACTTTATTCACAGCTTATATTATTTGTATCTTTACGCAATGGAATAACTATGTTAATATGGGAAAACTATCTGTATATGATGCTTCAGCAGGAAGTGGTAAAACTTATACTTTGGTTTACAAGTATTTGTGTATTCTTTTTACTCCATCTTTATCTACTGGAAAACCTCAAAGAGAGATATTTAAGAAAATACTCGCCATAACTTTTACCAATAAAGCAGCTTGGGAGATGAAAAGTCGCATACTATCTACTCTGCAATCTTTTTCTCATGCAGTAGATATAAAATCCCATGATATGCTCCCTTCTCTTGTGGAAGAAACAGGACTTTCCCTTCCACAAATAAAAAGCTATGCCTCTCAAATACTGTCTGATATATATGCAGACTACAGCTCTTTTACAGTATGTACCATAGACTCTTTTACCACCCGTCTAGTGCGTAGTTTCTCCCGCGAACTGCATCTTCCATCATCTTTTTCTATAGCTGTAGATTCTGCCGATATTCTTTCAGAAAGTGTGGATATGCTGCTCTTAAAGGCAGGACGTGATAATAAATCACTCACTAGAATATTGGTAGATTTTGTAATTGATAAAATAGACGAAGGTAAACAATGGGATATTACATCTACTCTTAATAAAAATGGCGAAATATGGAAAGAAGAGAATAATATGATACCATTATCTCGTCTTTCTAAATGTAGGATAGAAGACTTTTTGGAACTTAAAAAACGTCTTACAGAATATATAAATGGCGTTAGAGAAAGACTAAGTAAGAAGGGTAAAGAGGCATTGGATATAATAAGAAAAGAGGGAATAAAAAAAGAGTCAATCACTGGAGGAAAAAATGGTGTATTTACTGTATTGTCCAAGGCAGCTTGTGGAGATATGACTGTAAATATCTATAATAGGAATGTATCTTATTTTATAGATGGAAAATACTCTTCTGCCAAAGCTTCGGCAGAAGACAAAGCAGCATTAGAGAGATGTGCAGATGATATAGTACTTATATTAAATGACATCATAGAGATAGTAGAAAGTGAATCAGAAGGCTATAAAAATGCTGTAATGATACTCAAACCTCTTAAACGATTAAGCGTGGCTTATAGTATTAAAAAGGAAATGGATACTATAAAAGACCGCAATAATATAATGCTGTTAAGAGAGTTTAATGAAATCATCAGCAAACATTTACGTGAAGAACCAGTGCCTTTTATATATGAAAAACTAGGAGAGAGATATCAGCATTATTTTATAGATGAATTCCAAGATACATCACTCATGCAGTGGGAAAATATGAAAAACCTTATATATAATGCTCTTTCGGGTGATGGAAGTGCTATGATAGTGGGTGATGGTAAACAGGCTATATATAGGTTCCGAGGCGGCGATAGTGAGCTTTTTCTGGATTTCTGTGAAAAGAAATCAGACCCTCTTCCTTCATCACAGGTAGAACTCGTGCGTCTTTTTACCAACTATCGCAGCAGTGGAGTATTGGTAAACTTTGCTAATGATTTCTTTAAGACAGCACAGGAATATCTACCCCAAAAAGATGATAAAAAAGACTTTACAAGTACTCTTAATGAGTCTTTAAGTAGGATATTCCGTTATGCTAAAATGTATATAGACGGCAACAACCAGAAATATAAAAAAGAACATCCAGGTTTTGTGTCTATACAGAAAGTAGAGGGTGAAAACTCTGCAGAAATAAAAGAACAATACCTTTCTTCTACACTTAGAGAGATACGTCGTATAGTAGATGAAGATGGGTTTTCATATAGTGATATAGCAATACTATATCGTTATAATTCGGAAGGAGCTAGCCTAGCCGAATACCTTTCTTCACATTCTATACCTGTAGTTACTACCGAAAGTCTTCTTATCAAGGAATCTGTAATGGTAGAGGCGGTCATATTTCTTATGAAGTTTTTGTTATCTCCCGATGATAAGTATGCGAGGGTATCTATCCTTAACTACCTCTATCGTAATGACAGACTAATGGGATATGCCGATGTTACATCTTACTACCATAAAGCTCTTACGCTATCATCGGGAGATTTTATAAAGGAATTATCACTACATATACCTACACTGGACATTACATCTCTATTCTCCCTCCCTCTATATGAATGTGTAGAGAGTATCATAGACGGTATGGATATGTGGAAAAAAGGTCAGGATGCATACCTACTGGGACTGTTGGATATGGTTCATCGTTTCATAGGGGAGAATACAGCTACACTCTCTTCTTTTCTGGAATACTGGGATAGTAAAAAGGATAAGGAAAGCATTTCATCGCCTTCAGCATCAGATGCTGTCAAGATGCTCACTTTGCACCGTTCCAAAGGTCTAGAATATCCTGTGGTTATATTTCCTTTTGCGGTGTGGGATATTAGAAAAACCGAAGAGGTATGGATAGACACTCCGCCCGATGATAAGTATGCCCTCTTACCTACCGTGCCTATTTATCTCAAGGATGTAGAGCGACTCAATCCTTCTCTCTATGAAGAGCACATCTCCAAGATAAGACTAGATAATTTAAATACATATTATGTAGCTCTTACTAGGGCTTCCAGACAGTTACACATCATCATGGATAAAGGTAGCACTAGAGAAAATATGTCTATCCTAGTTAATAATTTCCTTTCAAAAAACACTATTTACCACGATGATGACACCGATGGTATTTATCTTTATAGTCGTGGCAGTCGTGGAAAACACGATTATAAACACAGTGAAAGACAGAAGGAAAAAGACTTTGGCAGTATAACATATATACCATGGAAAACACGTCTTAAAATAAGTCCCATGTGGAAAAAGATGTGGATGGATATGGAAGGGGATAATCCTGTGGTCTATGGTAATTCGCTGCATGATGTTCTCTCTATGATAAATACATCGTCAGACGTTGATATAGCCGTAGGACGTGCCGTTAAGTCTGGTATCATACATAGCGATATGGAGGAATCTGTTGCTGCTATATGTAGGTACATGGTAAATAACCCTCTTCTAGCCGACTATTATAGCGATAAATACACTATCCTCACCGAACGTGATGTAGTAAGTCCAGATGGCGGAGTTCGTCGTCCAGACCGCGTGTGTATAAAAGGAGATAGTGTAGTGATTATAGACTATAAGACAGGAGCAGAAAAATCATCCCACTCTCATCAAGTGGATGAGTATGGAGAATTGTTATCTTCTATGGGATATAAGGTAGAGAAAAAGTTATTGGTTTACATAAGGGAAGACGGCATAGAGTGTGTGGAAGTGTAGTTCACCACTACCAAAAGGCAAAAAATAAATTTGTCTAGTATAAAAATAAGCAGTACTTTTGTGCCACGTCATTCGGGGTGTAGCGCAGCCTGGTAGCGCATCACAATGGGGTTGTGGGGGTCGCTGGTTCGAATCCAGTCACTCCGACGAATGAGGAGGCTGGACTTTTTATGGTTCAGCCTTTTTTATTATCAAGAGTGATTATTCTGTTATAGAATATGATGTTTTTGTAGATAAAAAGATGTGGTTATTTGCATATATTGCCGTAATTTTGAACGTTCCAAAATATACTCATGGATATAGATAAGATATACGACATAGTAAATGACTATCTAGAAAAAAAGCTAGATGTTTTGCTAGATTTTGTGGATAGTCATCGTGTGCCATTGCTGGTTACCTTTACGGTACATCTAGTGATGGTCATAGTCGTATGCAATGTGGCTTTGAGCTATATAGACGTCTCTACACCCAATATGGTAGCTGTGAGCATGGAAGACCTTGCACTTATAGAAAAAGAACTCTCACAGATAGGCAGTGACCGTCATAAGATAGATTCTCGTCTTTCACATCGTGCATCTATGAGTGGCTTTACAAACCACGCTGCTGCTGACCTAGGCGAGGATATAGATATCTCACAGATGAGTAAAAATTTCTCTACCCTACGCGAGGCAGAAGCTATCACACATCAGGTAAACGAGTATGGTGAAAATGTCAAGGTGGACCTTTTTTCAGAACAAGTAAAAAACCGTGAGATAGACCTAGATGAGTACCAACGTATAGACACCTCACGCAAGGATAAAAAACCACAGGTCTATGTAGGAAAAAGTTCGGTACACTACTCTTTCACTTCTCCTGTGCGTCATAACATAGCTCCACTGCCAGTACCTATATACACGGCTCGTCAAGGTGGACTTGTGGTGGTAGATGTACGCATATCCCGTGAAGGCAAAGTCATAGCCGCCCAGATAAACACATCACGTACCACATATCCATATGAAGATGCACATGAAAAGGCTTTGGTCTATGCAAGACGTGCGAGATTTAATGTGGATGCATCGGCACCAGAATCACAAGCAGGATATATATCATATGAATTCCAATAATATACTCACATAACACCATTATTATATGAGAAAAGTATCTTTTATCATTACATTATTTCTGACTATTATCATGAACATTCAGGCACAAAATACCACTCCGCTTACACCAGAGACTCTCTGGAAGATGGGACGTGTATCATTGCAATGCCTCACACCCGATGCCACAAAGGCTCTTTACAGTGTAACACGTTATGACATAGATGAAAACAAAGGTACATCTACACTTTACATAGTGGGATTAGATGGTAAAAACGTAGTAGAGATAGCCACTGGTGCTACAGCTGTTGGTTTTACTGGTGAGGGACGTCTGCTTTATATCAAGGGTGGCAAATTCTACACCGTAGGTCTGGATGGCGGCACCTCTCGCAATGCTGGTTCTATCTCCCAAGAGGTAACTGGAGCTCGCCTCTCTCCACAGGGAGACCGCATAGTCTTCACTGCCGAGGTCAAATACCGCTCTACCCCATCAGAAATGTATCCTCAATACCCCAAGGCCAATGTAGTCATCACAGATGACCTTATGTATCGTCATTGGAACTATTGGGAAGATGACAAGGTTTCACATGTTTTCTATGTAGGTTTTGATGGAGAACAAGTAGTTGGAGAACCTGTAGATATCATGAAAGGAGAACCATACGATGCTCCGCTAATGCCATTCGGTGGTATGGAACAGATAAATTTCAGCAATGACGGCAAAAAGATAGCTTACACTTGTAAAAAGAAAGAAGGTACAGCCTATGCCACTTCTACCGATTCCGATATCTATATCTATGACATAGAGAGTGCTACTACCCACAACCTTACCAATGGTAATTACGGTTATGATACTTGCCCAGCATGGAGTCCTTGCGGGGAGTATATAGCGTGGAGTAGTATGGATGAAGATGGTTATGAAGCCGATAAAAACGATATCAAAATTCACCATATCGCTACCGGTAAGACATATAACCTTACCAGTGCATGGGATGAGACTATCGAGGAGTTCACTTGGGTGTCATCTGGTGAGATAATGTTCCGCACAGCAGTAGAAGCAGTAGAACAGCTATTCATTTATACCCTTCCCAAAAAACTTGCCGATATAGATGCCCATAAATCTATAAAGCAGATAACACATCTAGAAGATGAATGTATAGGTACATTTATCCCAGCAGGTAAGAAAGTCATAGTTACTCGTTATGGATTTAACCGCCCTGCCGAAATTTTTTCTTATGACATCAAAAAAGACACATACACAGCCATCACACATGAGAATGATGAGATATTTGCTACTATAGAGCCTGTCAAGGTAGAAAAACGTTGGGTGCCTACTACCGATGGTAAAAAGATGTTGGTATGGGTTCTTCTACCACCTTCGTTTGATAACACACAGAAATACCCTGCAATGCTTTTCTGTGGTGGAGGCCCACAGAATGCTATATGCCCATCATATTCATTCCGTTGGAACTTCTCTCTTATGGCACACAAGGGGTATGTGACTATCATTCCAAACCGTCGTGGATTACCATCATTTGGTGTAGAGTGGAACCGCGAGATATCTACCCAATGGGGTGCACAAGCTATAACCGACCTTATGACCGCATCTGATGCCGTGGCAAGTGAACCATATGTAGATGAAAAACGTGTAGCTGCCGTAGGAGCTTCTTATGGTGGATATTCGGTGTTTATGCTGGCTGGTAAACACAATGGTCGTTATAGTGCGTTTATATCACACTGTGGGACATTTGATACTCGTAGCTGGTACATGACCACCGAAGAGCTATTCTTTGCTCACAAGGACATGGGTTGTGCTCCATGGGAAAACCCTTCACACCCTTCATATAACGAATACTCTCCTGTGAGCCACGTAGATAAATGGGATACACCTATACTCATAATACAGGGAGCACAGGACTATCGCGTTCCAGAAGGTCAATCTATGCAAGCATTCACAGCTGCCCGTATGAGAGGAATACCATCACGCTATGTGCTTTTCCCAGAAGAGTGTCACTGGGTATTGCGTCCACAGAATAGCCTTCTATGGCATGCAGAATTCTACTCTTGGCTAGATAAATACCTTAAAAAATAATGCCTCTTAAACGGGATTTACGTATCACATATAAAGAAAAACGTCTTTCTCTCTCTCTAGAAGAGAGAAGGGCGTTTTCTGCATCTATATGTAAAGAAGTGATAGATAGTTCTATTCTAGATGATGCACATATAGTACATGTATTTCTACCTATAGAAAAACACGCCGAAGTAGATACATATCCTCTTATAAACTACCTATGGGATAAGGGTGTGATGGTAGCAGTATCGGTATCAGATTTTGGTAGTATGGATATGAAACATTATCTCTACACACCTGCTACTAGACTTTCTCTCTCATCGTTCTCTATCCCCGAACCTCAACATATAAATGAGCTTATACAGGTAGATGAAAAGGATATAGATGTGGTGATTACACCTCTGCTGTGTTGTGATAAAAGGGGTATGAGAGTAGGCTATGGACGTGGCTTCTATGATAGGTTTTTTGCCAAATGTAGAGATGATGTAAAGCGGATAGGTCTATCCTTTTTCCCTGCCATAGATGGCGATATAGAGGACGTAAATATAGATGATATGCCTCTTACACATTTGTGTAGTGTGGAGGGATTTATTACATTTGAAAAATAAACATAAACACATAAATATATAGATATGAAAACACGATTGATATTTGTAGCTGCTATGCTAATGTATGTAGCTATACTTTCAGCCCAGACAAGAGTGGTTGCACACCGTGGGTATTGGAAGACAGAAGGTTCGGCACAGAATAGTATTACTGCCCTTATGAAAGCCGACCAAGTACAAGCATGGGGCAGCGAACTAGACATACTCCAGACTGCCGATGGAGTGCTAGTAGTAAATCACGATGCTACCATTGGGGAGAATAAAATCCTCATAGAAGATGCCAATTATGCCGATATCAAAGACATTAAACTTTCAAATGGCGAGACTTTGCCTACTCTTAAAGAATATATGAAAGCCTTTAAGAAATGCCGTCATACACGTCTTATCCTTGAGATAAAACAACACACTACCGATGAAAAAATGCAACGTGCTACACGTGCTGTGGTGGAGATGGTTAAAAAGATGAAGATAGGAAAACGTGTAGAATACATATCATTTATGCCTGTGATATGTGATGAGGTCTTAAAGTGCGACCCTAGTGCCAAAGTAGCCTACTTGAGTAATAAACTAACTCCAGCACAGTGCAAGGAACGCGGTTATACAGGTGTGGATTTTCACTATTCTATATTCCAGTTGCGTCCACACTGGGTGAAAGAGTGTCATGATTTGGGTCTGGAGGTGAACTGCTGGACGGTGAATAGCGATGCTGCTCTGCGTCAAATGATAGAGTTGGGTGTTGACATCATCACTACCGATGTACCAGAACGTGCAGCAGAACTCATCAAGGAGTATGAAAGTAAAAAGTAAATGAAGATTCATAAAAAATATATGGTATGTAATATGCTCATATATAAAAATTTCATACTTTTGTCCTATAACCAAAAGCCATATTGCCTATAAAAATAAATAGAAGAAATATCCAATGACATAGTGGTGGGAACCACATCATAAAAAGCGTTAACTTTAATCTTGCTTTTCGAAACTTAGGAACTTTCGCAGAAGTAGTACAAGAGGACAAGTCGACGCCCATGTTTTTAACGTGGGCTTGATTCTCATTTGTACTACACGGTATCCTAAGACCTCGAAAAGCAAGTGCAGAGTTTTGTCCCACGATTTTTATGCCTATATATCATATCTTTAAGAGCTAGGGACAGGCTATAATCTATACAATTAACCATAAAATATAAACATCATGAAAACCAAAATCTACCTAGTCCTTATGCTTTGTTTTTCTATGGTAATAGCCAACGAAGCGTTTGCTCAAAAATCCAGTAAATTCTCTCATGAGATTACCATAGATTGTGAGCAGGTAAAAACAGCTAAAATGACATCAGAATCTACTATTTCTGGTGTGGTGAGGAATATAGACATTACTTTCCCTCACAAGACCCGCATCAACCCTAAAAAAGGAGCTATCATAGCTTTTAAGGCTCCTGGTTATAATGAATATAAACTGATGATACCTCCTGGAGGATTTGAATCTGAATTTGTTCTGCATCTTACAGAAAATCCACGTGAAAAGGCTCGTCTTAACCCTGCCCCTAGACCAGTTGTCAAGGTAGAAGAAGCTCCTAAACCAGCTCCTCGTTCACAGACTACAGACACCTCTATTCCACGAGGCGAAGCAGAAAAAGTAGTGAATCGTGATACCCCGGGTCAGACAGCTCTAGAACAGACTATCATACGTTGGGCGATAGATTCAGACCCACAAGGAGCTCGTGTATTCTGGAGAGTTATTTCCAGTGTGCCAGCACAGGTAAAAAACACCAACGAAACATACCTGATGACTACTCCATATGAAGAAACACGTTCTTTCAATATACTAGGTCTTACATATGAGAACTCTCGCGATGTACAGATAGAAGTAAAAATCGTGAAAAACGGCTACCATACACAGGTAAAACGCTTTAATGTCCGTCAAGCCATAGACCAGCAGGAAATAAGTGCATTCTTTATGCTTGTAAAACAAGACGAATAATAGTTTGTTATGAAGAAATTTGTACTAATAATTACAGTTATATTAACGACTATAGTATCTACTTTTGCACAAAAAATAGATAAATTCTCTCAAGAGATAATCATAGACTGTGAACAGGGTATAGAAGCTGCCAAAATGACTTCAGATGGGACTATCTATGGTAAAGCCAAAGGTATAGACATTACATTCCCATTTAAGACCCGTATCAATCCAGACAAGGGAGCTGAAATTAAACTAGAAGTTCCAGGATATGAAGAATATAAACTGGTTGTACCTCCTGGAGGAATTGAATCAAACTTTATGGTGTTCTTCACAGAAGATATCAAGGGAAGTGTAAAAAATAGTAAAGTAACTACATCTTCAGGTAAAAAAGTTGCTAATACTATGCAGATAACAATAGACTGTAATCAGTTTGAAACAGCTAAATTAGCAAAACAGGGTAACTTTTCTATTGGAACTATGCTATTATTTGGAGCTATTGCAGCGTCTGCACAGCAAAATAAGGAAACCAAGAATAGTATGAAAGATGTGATATTCCCTTATACTACGGAAATAGATGTAGATAAAGAGCACAAATTCTTCTTCCATGTTCCCGGGTATAATGTGTATGAACTTGTTATCCCAAAGGGGAATACTGAAACCAATTTTAGGGTTCATTTCACAGAAAATCCAAAGGAAATGGCCAAATTAAGAGCACAAGATGTCAAATCTGACTCAAAAAAGGAGAAAAAAGGTTCATCTAAATCAGATAAAGGTAGTGTGGGAGTAAGTACTGTAAGTCGTGATAATCCAGGTAAATCTGCTCCAGAACAGACTATTATACGCTGGATGGTGGATTCAGACCCACAGGGAGCTCGTATATTTTATCGTGTGATATCTAGTACTAGTGAGGTTCAGAATACCAATGAATCTTATCTGCTTACTACTCCATATGAAGAAACACGTTCTTTTAATATCCTAGGTCTTACCTATGAAAATGCCCGTGATGTACAGATAGAAATAAAAATCATGAAACCGGGTTACCATACACAGGTAAAACGTTTTAATGTGCGTCAGGCTTTAGATCAGCAAGAAATAAGCACTTTCTTCCAGTTAGTAAAAAAAGAGGAAGTAAGTCAATAATGTTTTCTTTTTTCCATAAAAATAGGGGTCGCTTTAGCGACCCCTATTTTTATGGTTGACGATATTCTATTATTTATAATCCTGCCAACTCTTGACCTCTATTTTACCGTCTTTAAGCTCACAGCAAGCCTGTATAAAGGCACTGGCTAGACGAGCATTTGTTATAAGAGGGATGTTGTGGTCAACAGCTGCACGGCGTATCTTGTAACCGTTTGTCAGTTCACGGTGAGTGTGGTTTTTAGGGATATTTACTATAAGGTCAAACTTATGACCAGATATCATATCCATAATGTTAAGTTCGGCACCTTCATCTGGCCAACCTACGGTAGTAGCCTCTATACCATGCTCACCTAGGAATGCTTTGGTACCTGGAGTAGCATAGATGTTATATCCGTTCTCTTGTAGGATTTTACAAGGCTCTAGAAGGTCAACTTTGGAACGTGCATCACCAGATGATACCATGATGTTCTTCTCTGGTATGCTGTATCCTACCGAAATCATAGAGGCTAGAAGTGCTTCGTTAAAGTCATCACCTATACAACCTACCTCACCTGTAGATGACATATCTACACTCAATACAGGGTCTGCATTGTGAAGACGTGCAAATGAGAACTGTGATGATTTAACACCTATCCAGTCTATGTCAAATACGTTGCTGTCTGGTTTTGTGTAAGGTGCATCCAGCATTATGCGAGTAGCTGTTTCTATAAAGTTACGTTTAAGAACTTTGGAAACAAATGGGAAGCTACGAGATGCACGTAGGTTACATTCTATAACCTTGATTTCGTTGTTTTTGGCTAGATACTGGATATTGAAAGGACCAGATATATTAAGCTCTTTGGCTATCTTGCGGCTTATCTTTTTAATACGACGAGCTGTTTCAAAATATATCTTCTGTGGAGGGAATACCAGTGTAGCGTCACCAGAGTGAACACCAGCAAATTCTATGTGTTCAGAAATAGCATATTCTACCACTTCGCCGTCTTTGGCTACTGCGTCAAATTCTATTTCTTTGGCATTCTGAAGGAACTGTGATACCACTACTGGGTATTCTTTGGATACTTGTGCAGCCTTGGCTAGGAATGTGTCTAGTTGGTTGCGGTCAAAACATACGTTCATCGCTGCACCAGAAAGCACATAAGAAGGACGTACAAGCACTGGATATCCTACTTTATCTACAAAATCATATACTTCTTCTATCTGTGATAGCTCTTTCCACGCTGGCTGGTCTATACCCAGCTGGTCTAGCATGCTAGAGAATTTGTGGCGGTTTTCGGCACGGTCTATAGATAGAGGTGAAGTACCCAGGATAGGCACGTCTTGGTTGTATAGTTTTATAGCGAGGTTGTTTGGTATCTGTCCACCTACCGATACTATCACACCACGTGGGATTTCTAGGTCTAGAACGTCCATCACACGTTCAAATGACAATTCATCAAAATACAGACGGTCACACATGTCATAGTCTGTAGATACGGTCTCTGGGTTATAGTTAATCATTATAGATTTATAACCTAGTTTGCGGGCTGTCTGTATAGCATTTACAGAACACCAGTCAAACTCTACCGAACTACCTATGCGGTATGCACCCGAACCCAGCACTACTACAGATTTTTCGTTTTTGAAGTATGCTACATCGTGGTCGCAACCATCATATGTCATATATAGATAGTTGGTCATTTCAGATTCTGATGCGACTGTCTCTATGCGTTTAACAGTAGGAAGAACACCTGTTTTTTTACGAGTGGCACGTACGCGTAGAGCATCCTTATGAAGGTTGCCATCGGCCTTGCCTACAAAACGAGCTATCTGGAAGTCAGAGAATCCCAGACGTTTGGCTTCCATAAGCACATTGGCAGGAAGGGATTCTATATCGTTGTAGCCTTTAAGTACTAGCGAATAGTCATATATGTTTTTAAGACGTTCTAGGAACCAATGTGAAATCTTGGTAAGTTCATATATGCGTTCTATGGTGTAACCTTCTTCAAATGCTTTGGCGATAGCAAATATACGCATATCGGTAGGGTTGGCTAGTTCTGTGTCTAGGTCATCAAATTCTAGACCTTCGTTACCTACAAAACCATGCATGCCCTGTCCTATCATACGCAAACCTTTCTGTATGATTTCTTCAAATGATTTACCTATGGACATTATCTCACCCACAGACTTCATGCTAGAGCCTATCTGACGTGATACCCCGGCAAATTTGGTAAGGTCCCAACGTGGTATTTTACATATCAAGTAGTCTAGTTCTGGAGCTACATATGCAGATTTAGGAGTACCCATCTCACCTATCTGGTCCAGTGTATAACCCAGTGCCAGTTTGGCTGCTACAAATGCTAGAGGATAACCAGTAGCTTTGGAAGCTAGTGCAGATGAACGTGAAAGACGTGCATTTACCTCTATCACACGGTAGTCATCGGTATCTGAATTAAAGGCATACTGTACGTTACATTCTCCCACTATTCCTATGTGGCGAATGATTTTGGCAGAAAGTTCTTGAAGCATTTTGAGTTCGCCTTCGTCCAGAGAGCATGTAGGAGCTACAACTATACTCTCACCAGTGTGGATACCCAGCGGGTCAAAGTTTTCCATGCCAGCCACTGTAAAACAGTGGTCGTTTTTATCGCGTATAACTTCAAATTCTATCTCTTTCCAGCCTTTGAGGGATTCCTCTACAAGTATCTGTTTTGAATATGCAAATGAACTTTCACATAGCGTCTTGAATTCTTCCATATCGCGGCATATACCACTACCTAGACCTCCTAGAGCATAAGCCGAACGCACCATGATAGGGAATCCTATCTTCTGTGCAGCTGCTATGGCGTCTTCCATAGATTCTACTGCTTGGCTTACAGGAGTTTTGACATCTATCTCATCTAGTTTCTTGACAAAAAGGTCTCGGTCTTCGGTAGCCATGATAGCCTCTACCGATGTTCCTAGAACCTCTACGCCGTATTTGTCTAGAACACCACTCAAGTATAGTTCTGTACCGCAGTTAAGGGCGGTCTGACCTCCGAATGCTAGAAGAATGCCGTCTGGCTGTTCTTTCTTAATGACTTCCTCTACAAAATGAGGGGTTACAGGCAAGAAGTAAACCTTGTCTGCTATACCTTCAGATGTCTGAATGGTAGCGATATTGGGGTTGATGAGAACGGTAGAGATACCTTCTTCACGTAGAGCTTTGAGGGCTTGAGAACCAGAATAGTCAAATTCACCGGCTTGTCCTATTTTAAGGGCTCCCGAACCTAGCACTACAACTTTCTTTTTATCTGTATGGTTTGCCATGTATGTATAGAATTATTTGTTTTTCTTGTCGTTGAGTAGCATGTCATAGTGAACATTGGTAAGCGATGAATACACTATGGCTAAAATCAAGCAAAGGTACAACAAATCCCATAGAATGTCAATAATTATCTGCACTGCAGTTTTTTATTAACATTGTATAAAAATCAGGCACGCCCGCGGGGCGTGCCTGATTTGCTTAATGTATAGATTTACAGTTATTTACTAGATTCTTCTTTGGCTTTGCGGCGAGCCTTAATGTAGTCATACACAAAAAAATATGGCACCACCACAAATGATAAAAAAAGTATCCCCATCCCAGCTACTATGCCATAGGACATACTTCCTAGTAGGTACATAATAAAACTCGCCAAGTAAAAACATAAGTCTATGCCTATGAGTATCTGTAATGCTAGTTTCATGCTAGAAATTCAGTTTGAATTTTATATATGTGATAGGTGTGCCTGTCTCCAGATATTTCTTTTCATAGAATGTTTGTATGGTTTTAAGGTATTCTGGGGCACAGTCATCGCGATATACATCATGCTGGGCATATATGACTTCATGACCACTACCGTGGAGAAGTCCCAGAGTGTAACCATGCAGGAATGCCGAATCTGTTTTAAGGTGTAACACCCCGTCTTTTTTAAGTATAGTGTGGTATTTGCGTAGGAAAGCCTCACCTGTAAGGCGGTGTTTGGTACGGCGATATTTTATCTGTGGGTCGGGGAATGTTATCCATATCTCAGATACCTCGCCCGGTGCAAAACACATATCTATAAGTTCTATCTGTGTGCGTAAAAATGCGGCATTTGGCATAGAGTCTTCGTGGGCTGTTTTGGCTCCTCTCCATAGTCTTGCTCCTTTTATATCCACACCTATAAAATTACATTGTGGATAACGTTCGGCCAGACCTATGGTGTATTCGCCTTTACCACAGCCTAGTTCCAGTATTATAGGGTTGTCGTTGTGAAAGAAATCCTCTCCCCAGCGTCCTTTAAGTGGAAAATTACCTCCCAATACTTCTTCACGGGTAGGTTGTACCACTGTATCAAATGTCTCGTTTTCGCGGAATCTTTTTAGTTTGTTTTTACTGCCCATTATATGTGTTTATATATTTATACATTGCTTACTGCCCACTGCGTATGGCGTCCACAGGATTTAATCTAGCTCCCATATATGCAGGTACTATACCAGATAGAAAGCCTATCACAGCCGATATAGTTATGCCTATCATTATATTTGTTCCAGAAAGATAGAACGTGATGGAATCACTTATAGCATTGACACCAGTAAGAGCTGCCCATACCATAGCTATACCCACTATTCCTCCTATGAGAGATAAAAATATAGCTTCAAATACAAACTGTAACAGGATAAAATAATTCCTAGCTCCTAGAGATTTCTGTATGCCTATCTGTGGGGTACGTTCTCTCACACTTACAAACATTATATTGGCTATGCCAAACCCTCCTACCAACATAGAAAATCCACCTATTATCCATCCTGCTAGGTTAAGCATAGCATACAGCGGAGCAAATGTAGTAGCTATGACAGATGGTACATTAAGTTCAAAATTATCTACCTCTTCTGGTGGTAACTGACGTATGACACGCATGTTTCCTCTTATCTCGCTTAGCAGTTCGTCCATATCTATATCATTGCCTTCTAGAGGAGCTATGAGGATTTCGGCACCGCTTTTTTCATTTATCACGTTATATTTACGGTAGAAAAGTGATGGTACAAATATGCGATTGTCCTTGTCCACACCAAATGTCTGCTCTCCTTCCTTTTCCAGCGTACCTATGATTTTTACTTTCTGCCCCTTATAGACCAGTGTTTTTCCTATGGCATCACCTGGGGAAGAAAAGAAATCATCATAGATATCATAGCCTATCACAGCCACAGCAGCACCGCTTACAGACTCTATAGGAGAGAAGAAACGGCCTTCGTTTATCTTGAGGTCTTCTATATTTTCATACTGATAGTCCACGGCTACCATCTGTGCGTCATTCACACGACGGGAATTTATCTTTACCTGTGGAGTAGTGGTCATAGATATGGTTATACGGTCTGAAAGTTGTGGCATACGACGACGCAATGCTTCGGCTTCAGAAGGTATGGGGTGAGGGCGTTTCTGTATCTCCCACCATGGTATATTCATATGTATTCCCCAAGGCCATTTGCCTACATAGACTACATCTCCACCCATAGACCGTAGGTCATCATCTATATTTTTTTTAAGTGAAGATACAGCCGAAAGAACAGCTACTATACAAAATATACCTATGCTTATACCCAATAACGACAGCAAAGTACGCAACCTGTTTTTAACCAGTGCGTCCCATGCAAAAACTATGCTCTCTGCTATCGTTATAAATAGACGTTTCATATAACTTTATTTCTGAAAATCAAAAGTATTGTTATTTGATGAAATAACCATACATTTTTTCACTTTTGTGATAAAAAAAGAATATCCCCTACACTTTAAGGTATAGGGGATGAGGAAGGGATAGAGTTTTTATTTGCTCGTGGAAGATGATGCCGATGCCATATTCATAGTGCTGTCTGGAGTGATGATTATCTCTTCTTCACTATAGACTATATCTGCCTGCATAGGTTCGGGAGCAAATGCTATGATATTCC
Organism: Flavobacteriales bacterium; assembly: GCA_017620815.1. Classification (GTDB taxonomy): domain Bacteria; phylum Bacteroidota; class Bacteroidia; order Flavobacteriales; family UBA1820; genus Merdimorpha. The sequence continues at coordinate 28,176 of JAGAUI010000012.1, read as the reverse complement.
CTTTCTCGTCAAATCCCGTTTGATATGCTATCTTTCCTCCTTCGTATGGTACTATGACGGTAAATACAGGGTTTTTGCCTACCATTTCCATGTGGGTATCTCGGGATTTTTTATCGGGGGCACCCATTATCATGCTAATGGCTTGGTATGCAGCTAGGACTTCATCGGCAGGGTAGAAGGAACGCACCGTAGTATCCAGTGATGCTATAAAACCATCTATATTCCCCGTTACAAAGTCTTCGGTGATGGTCTGTGCTGCTTTTTTCATAGCCTCTTGGCTAGGAGAGTGATGGCATGATGTCATAAAGAATGGCAACGCTACTAGAGCGAGTAAAATAATCTTGGATTTCATAATAGTTTCATTGGTTTTGGTTTCCTATTTTAAATATAGTGTGGATATACCGCTTTGCAAAACCTAACTAGTTATTTAAATTTAAGTACATTTTCCTCATACCTATCCCTTGTGTGTAAATAAATAATATGTAAGGGTTAGCTAGATGAAAAAATAGTGGTTATATTTGTACCTATGTTAGAAATCAATTAATACAACATATATAATATGAAAAAATTTTTATCTACTATCGCTCTATGTCTTTTGGCAGTGTCGTCTTATGCACAAGATACCGAAGTCAAAGACACTCTTCACTACACAGATGCTCTTTCCTTCCCTGTAATGGGACAGGTTACCCGCGAAGGTCTAGAAGACCCATATGACCGTCTGCCAGCTTACCTTAAAGATTCTATACGTAAAGAACTATGGGATTTAGGTAAAAATTCGGCAGGTGTATATGTACGTTTCCGTACAGACTCAAAACGCATATCATTGCGTTGGACAGTGCTTAACAATACCTGGATGAACCACATGACTCCTACTGGTATCAAGGGTCTAGACCTTTATTGTCTGGAAGGAGATAAATGGGTTTTTGTAGGTTCTGGTCGCCCAGGTTATTCCAAAGGCACGTTTACATCTCGTATCATAGATAATATGGACGGTTCTATGCGTGAATATATGCTATATGCTTCGCTGTATGACTGCACTACCAAGATAGAAATAGGTACTTACTCTCGTAGCCGTCTAGAGGCACCACAGGTTAATCTACCAGTGAGAGAGAAACCAGTTGTAGTATATGGTACTAGTATCACACAAGGTGGCTGTGCCAACCGCCCCGGTATGGCATACACATCTATTCTTTCGCGTTGGATGCAGAGAGAGTTCATAAATCTAGGTTTCTCTGGTAACGGACGTCTAGACTATGAAATAGCACGTCTTATGGCTCGTACAGATGCTTCGCTTTATATAATGGATAACATGGCAAACTGCAGCAAGGCACAACTAGACCGTCTTAAACCATTTATAAAGATATTGCGTGATGCTCATCCTACTACTCCTATCATACTATGTGGTAATGCTCACTACACATATCGTCGTCTTAACACCGAAACAGAAAAATCTGTTGCCGAAAAAGACGCTCGTCTAGTAGAACTGTACAACGAGATACGCAAGACAGACAAAAACGTCTATTATATGGATGCCGACCCATTCATAGGCTATGACGAAGAAGCTACAGTAGATGGCACACACTTTACCGACCTAGGATTTATACGTATGGCAGAATACCTATATCCTACTGTAAACAAACTTGTTAAAAAATCTACTAAATAATTTTTGACATATTAGGTGAAAAATCCCCGCCCTTTCGGGCGGGGATTTTTTAAATGTTCTTCCTTATATCTAGGCTTTTAATGTCCATAAAAAAAACCGAGCCTCGCACATCGTGCGAGGCTCAGATATAAATTATAAGATAAGACTATTAAAGGTCTATCTGTGAGTTGTCACCGCCAAAAGCGTTCTGTGGGTAAGAGTCGGCAGCATCGTCATTAATCCAATACTGTCCATCTACATTGTATTTGAACTGATAGCTAGCTCCTGTAGGAAGAACAAGAGTTCTTATGTATTCGCCGTTTCTTTTGGCCATACGTAGAGAAGTCTCCTCCCAATTATTGAATTCTCCAGCCAAAAACAATTTGGCTTTTTCTGGTACGTTTTCTACAGGTACGCTGAATGTTACTTTACATTCGGGTTTGTTTTTTGAATAAACTTTTTTGATTGCCATATTTAAAAATTAAATTAGTTTCTACGTTTTCTTACTCGTTCTAAATCAGGGCACAAAGGTAATAAAAAAAATGTAAAAATCTCACTTTCACTGCTTTTTATGTTTTTCTGTATCATAAATCGGCGTTGTAGTATCATCAGGCGCATTTTGAATTATTATTTTTTAACTATTAAATACTGTAAAAATACCCCGAAAAACATTCGGCAGCCACACGAGTGGCTGCCGAATGTCCCGCATGTGGCGGGAAAATGTATAAAAAATCTTTATTTTACATCTGGGAATAGGCTCTTGAGCATTTCTTCTACTCCATCGGGTTCACCGCGGTAGATTATCTTGCCTTCTTTATCTACTATGATAGATGTAGGGATATATGCTACACCATATCTTTTGGCGATATTATCTTGACCTTTTACCTCTTCGCTGGAATTTACTTGATGCCATAGTAGACCATCGTCTTCTATAGCTTTCTTCCAATTTTCTTCTTTATCACTAGTAGCCACACCTATAACTTCCAGTCCAGCAGGGTGGTATTTCTTATATAGTTCTACCAGATGTGGGTTGCTAGCACGGCAAGGAGGACACCACGAAGCCCAAAACTCTACCAGAGTGATACTTCCTCTTTTATCTGAAAGACGTAAAGTATCTCCTGTAGTGATATCTGTAAGAGCAAAATCGGCTGCTTCTCCTCCCACTAGAGATGATGATAGGTTGTCTATGTTTTTCTTTACATCACGTGCATAGCTGCTCTTGATAGCATTTTCACCTAGTGTGTTATATAGACTATCTACTTCGCTTATGTTTTCTGGGGTGATGATATAGCTATTTTTAAGGAAGTATGCAGAATGTGTATCATCTGGATAGTTGGTTATAACTACTTTATATAGACCGTTGCATTTTTCTTCTATGTCGTTATATTCTTCCATAAGGGCTCTCATAGAGGCAGTGTCTGGACTATCGCTCTTGCGTATATTTCTATATTGTTCATAGATATCGTCCATTCTATCTTTAAGTGAGTCTATTTCCATCATTTCGGGGTAGTTATATACTCTGCCTATGATTTTATCTAGAGAAGGTAAGGCAGCATCGCCTGTTACGGTGTATTTGCCTAAGTTTTCTAGATAGAGGTTGGCATAGGATTTGGTTACGTCTAGGCTATCTCCTGTCTTGACAAAATGAAGGTGAATGATTTCGTTTTTGTCTGTGGTGCTGATAGCAAATTCGCCGTCTTTCTCCACGATAGTAGAGTCATCCACCACCCAAGCCTTTTTGGACGCATGGTAGGATGTTACATATACTTTGTCTCCTGCTGTGAGGTTTTCCATGTTACCTGTGATGGTATTTTCTCTTACCTGTGTAAGTGAAAAGAAGGCACACAGTACTATGAATACTAGAAATGTCCACTTGAGAACTTTTTTCATACTATAAAATGATTTAGATATTTGTAATGATGATTTTAGGTTTCAAAAATAGTTATAAAAATCATATTTTTGCCTTTCAAATGTAAAAAATTATGTCACTTATACATTGGGAAGAAAAAGGTATCATAGTATGTGGTGCCGATGAAGCTGGTAGAGGTTGTCTGGCGGGACCCGTAACGGCTGCTGCTGTCATTCTGCCACCAGACTATCACAATGATTTGCTCAACGACTCCAAACAGCTTACAGAACGTACCCGCGATGTATTGCGTGAGGAGATAGAACGTGAGGCTATATCGTGGTCAGTAACACACCTGCCACCAGAGCGTATAGATGAGATAAATATCCTGTGGGCATCGGTAGAGGCTATGCAGAAGAGCATAGACCGCCTATCTGTCACTCCAGAGCTGTTACTTATAGACGGTAACCGTTTCCGTAGTCATAGAGGGATACCACATCGTTGTATAGTCAAGGGCGATGCTACATATTATCCCATAGCGGCGGCATCGGTACTAGCCAAGACACATCGTGATGAATTGATGAGGTCTCTTGCACAGGATTATCCGCAATATAGATGGGATAAAAACAAAGGCTATCCCACTACAGACCACCGTCAAGCAATAGCAAAATATGGGACTACTCCTCATCATAGAATGTCATTCCGTCTTACATATGAGCAGTTGGCACTGGAGTTGTAATACACTGTGAAATCGGCGATAATAAAAGCGGCACCCGCAGGGTGCCGCTTTTATTATCGCCGAGGATATCATCAATTACCCTTGTAGATATATTTACCTGTACGAATGTCAAAATAAAGGAATTCGCCATTCATAAATATCTGCAATACTCCGTCACTATATTCTTTAAGACGTTCATATTCTATGGGTAGTATTGTCTTGCCATCGGCCGATATGATTCCCATCTTTCCGCTTTGTGCTACTATGTACATACGGCCAGATGATATAGGTTCTATGTTTGAGTATTCCAGAGGTATAACTATTTGCCCGCTGGTGTTTATAACGCCCCACATACCTTTTTTAACCACTATCGCACGTCCGTTTACAAATGGCTGTACTGCATCATAAGTACAACGAATGGCTATGTTTACTCCGCCTTTGCCTACATATCCCCATAGTCCTCCTTTCTGGATTGGCACTGGCCATTGGGTAGATGTTATTATATCATCAAAAAGATTTGGTACTAGACGACGTCCATTAGGGTCTATCATGCCGTGTTTCCCGCGGTATGTAGTACGTGCACGAGAATCCTTAAACGCTACTTCTTTAAGAGATGATGCGTTATAAGATGTGTTTACAGCTATCTTTTCTGCTCCATAGATATCTATGTAGCCATATTTACCTTTAAGGACTACCGGTGCAAGACCTTCGCTGAAATCTCCTATCTGTTCATATTTCTTTTTGGTGAGTATCTCGCCTTGTATATTGGCTAGGCTCCATAGTCCAGTTGTGTCCTGTATGACCATAAGAGTGTCTGATATGATACGAATGTCCTTGTATTGTCCACCGAATAGCTTTTCTCCTGAAAGAGATATCACGTTGAGTTCTTCCCCTTCTTTTACTACTGCACGGGAAAAAGCATAAGGACGAGCATTCTCATATTCAGAAAACAGAGGTTTTCCTCTGCGGGAATAGAAACGATACACTCCCTCTCTTTCTGTAAGGATGGGCGAGGTCTTATCCAGATAGATATTGTCATATTCGGCAGGGATAATGATTCCTCCTACTTTATTTATAACACCCAGATAGTCATCTTTCATTACCACAGCCAGCTCTCTTTCAAATGGCATACCGTCTTCCCACTCAAATGGCATAAGTTCCTCACCCTCTATATCTACATAAGATATCTTATCTGCTCGTCCCACCATAGCTGCCGATGATGAAAAATCATCTACAAATTCATATTTGGCAGGAACTATAATTTTTCCTTCGTGAGATACAAATCCATACAGTCGCTCTTGGGATAGTATAGGGTAGTAATGTGTAGAGCCTGTGTTCTGCTCTACCATAGCTCTGGCTTTGGGTATAAATGGAGAGCGAGGGAATGCAGCACAGAATGTAGATAGTTCTCTTTGGGAGAAATCTGAAAACCACAAATGATATATAGCCTTGTGAGCCTCATTGGCATAGGGGCTGGAAGGATATAGATTTACAAATGACGAATACTCTTCCAGTGTATGTGTAGGTACGGTAAGTTCATAGAGTAGTTTGTGAGCCTCACTGGCATAGGGACTAGAAGGATATGCAGAAACAAATGCAAAGTATTGTTCGGCAGTGCGGTCTTTGGTAGATGATTCATAGAGCAGACGTTCATATCTTTCATTGGCTAGTGGTACTTGAGCTGCATTGGGATATGAATTGATAAAGCTCTTGTATGCCGTCCAAGTGTTTTGTTTTTCTGTAAGTGCAAATGCCAGCGAATCCCTGCACGTTACAGCTTCCTCATAACGGGAACTGAAAGGGTATTTCTGTATAACGTATTCTATGGAGGCTATAGATAGTCTTTTACGAGCTTCGTCTAGAGCTAGTGATGCTATATTTTGACGTTGAGCATAGAGAGTATCTTTGTTTATATTTTCTTCTTCTATGAGTTTTTTAAGGTCTTTGGATTTTATAAGGTCATATGCGTCTAGGCTATGCTGTATATGGGCGTAGGCTGTATCCAGATTATAGAAAGGGTTGTTGTTACGGGAATAGATGATACTCAGCCCATAGTGTGATAGCATGGCATCACTTTTGAGTGATTTTTCAAATAACTCCTTGGCACGGAAGTAGTCGTGCATATCAAGAGCCTCAAACGCTTTGTCTAGACGACCTGCATATAGCACTGTGGTAGCTATGATAAGCAGGGATAAAAACAGATTTTTTTTATTCACTTGGCGGGGCGTATAGTTTATATCTAGTATCTATTAACACAACACTACACACCCGTCTATATAGAGGGCGTGTAATGATATATCTTATCTAGTAAAAAAGATTATTTTTTCTCTATGAGTTTCTGTATCTTTTCTACCAGTTCATCTACCGATGCGTTAAATTCTTTACGCAATGCTACGGCAGCTTCTTTTTTACCTTTCAATGCACCAGCGGCAGCAGCCATCTGTGCATATTGGTTTTCTATATCCTCACATAGAGTTTCTACTTCTTTTGCGTCTATAGAAGGAACGACCATCTGTACTATGTAGCACTCGTCTAGTAGAGCTCCGTAAGTATATACCAATTCTTTTTTAAGGTTTTTAATGCTTGCCATCGTTATGTAATGTTTATGTTATGATAGTATGATAAAGGACGGCTGTCCCTATGGGCAAATATACAAAAAGATATCTAGATAAAGGATTGAAATAGATATTTATTATCTCTTCATAAAATATGATAAGTCATTGGGAGGTGGTGATTTAACGTCTTGTGTATGGGATAGAGGATAAAATTTGCTACATTGGCAGGAGTAGATTAACCTTAAAAACAGAAAACTATGTCACTAGTAGGAAAAAAAGCTCCTTGGTTTAAGGAGACAGCCGTTGTGGACGGGGAAAAAATAATCACTGAATTTACCCTAGAAAAATATGCGGGACGACACGATGTCGTTATGTTTTTCTATCCTATGGATTTTTCAATGGTCTGCCCCACCGAACTGATAGCCTTTTCAAAAAGAAAAAAGGATTTTGAAGAGAGGAATGTGAAACTCATAGCTGTGAGCTGTGATACAGAACAGTCCCATCTGGCTTGGCTACAGATACCTGTAGAATATGGGGGTATAAAAGGTGTAACATACCCAATTGTTTCAGATAAAAACAAGACCATGGCCAAAAATTACGGAGTCCTCACAGGTGATTATTACTATGACGATGATGATATGTTGCGTGCCGATAGCCCTACTATGGTAGCTTTCCGCGGGCTTTTCCTTATAGACCGCGATGGTGTGGTACGACACGAGAGTATAAATGACATCACCATCACACGCGATGTAGATGATGTATTGCGTGTGGTAGATGCTTTCCAGTATTATAGAGAGTGGGGAGATGTGTGCCCAGCTGGGTGGCACAAGGGAGAATCCACTGTAAAACCCACTTGGGGGCAGATGTCGTCATATCTTTCGGGAGATAAAAAAGAAAAATAATTTTATGTGATTACATCATTGTGAAATTGATAGTATTTACATAAATTTGCTTATCCCTAGGTAAAAGATAAATTTTAAACCATAAAAAACATTAGCATATCATGAAAGTAACAGTAGTAGGTGCAGGAAACGTAGGTGCAACATGTGCAGACGTTCTAGCTGTACGCAATTTTGTTGACGAAATCGTTATTCTGGACATCAAGGAAGGTGTAGCAGAAGGTAAAGCATTGGACATTTGGCAGACAGCCCCTATACGTGGTTTCAATACCCGTCTTACAGGTTCTACCAATGACTATTCAAAAACAGCTGGTTCAGACGTTGTAGTGGTAACATCTGGTGTGCCACGTAAACCGGGTATGAGCCGTGATGACCTTATAGGTATCAATGCTGGTATCGTAAAATCTGTGACAGAACAGATAGTAAAATACTCTCCCGATGCCAAAATCATCATCGTATCCAACCCTCTAGACGTAATGACATACTGTGCATTCCGTGCTACTGGTCTTCCAGCCAATAGAGTAATGGGTATGGCAGGTGTCCTAGACACAGCTCGTTATCGTGCATTCCTTTCTACCGAAATAGGTTGCTCTCCTGCCGATATTCAGGCTCTTCTACTAGGTGGACATGGTGATACTATGGTTCCACTACCTAAATACACTACTGTACAGGGTATCCCTGTAACTCAGTTTGTAGCAGAAGAACGCCTTAACGAAATCATAGAACGTGCCAAAGTAGGTGGTGGTGAGCTAGTTAAACTGCTAGGAACATCTGCTTGGTATGCTCCAGGTGCAGCAGCAGCATCTATGGTAGAAGCTATCCTTCTAGACCAGAAGAAAATCGTTCCTGTATGTGCATGGCTTACTGGTGAATATGGTCTTAAAGACCTATACCTAGGTGTGCCAGTAGTATTGGGCAAGGACGGTATAGAAAAAGTAATAGAGCTAGACCTAGACGAAAAAGAAAAGAGCGACCTTTACACTTCTGCCGATGCAGTACGCGGAGTGCTTAAAGCTCTTGACGATATGAAATTGTTCTAATCAGCATATAGAACTCGTCAATAAGAAGCCCCGCCACATGTGGCGGGGCTTTTTATAGGTTCATTATTTAATTATAGAGCACTCTTTGCCCAAGCTATCATTAGCTCGTTTTTATCACTCTTCCAAGCCTTTTTATAAAGGTCGCGTACCACTTGTAACCATATCTGTTTCTTTTTCTGGCTAGTGCCCACATCTACTGTTCCACCGGCCGCGGTGTACATCTCTCGGTTGGTACTGCATATACGTGCCCAAGTACCTGTACGTTCTGTAAGGTCTGAATACTGCATACGTAGGTAGAAGTCTAGCATTTCTTCGTTGGGGTGTTCATCACGAGCAAAGTATGTACTGTCTTTAAGATATACCGTTACACCATCCTTGAAAAGGTATGGGTAGTATTCGCCTTCGCGGTACATAGCCTCATACACTACGCCCGATACAGGGAATTGGGCTCCGCTTTGGTGGTGTATGCGGTCATATATTTTCTTGGTGTTTTCATAATCCACGTTTCCTTTTGCCTCCCAAGATGTGGTGAGTATCCACATAGCTAGTTTTTCTGGCGAAGGGTTGAGCATATAAACCTTGCCTTTTTTGGGAGCATTGATACGTACGTCTGTACCTGTGTAGTATTCATATAGTTTTACAGGGTATCCTTCCCATCCGGGAATGGTGTCTGTCTCACCCAAAAGGGTGCCTTCCATATAAGCGGCTTTGAGGAGTATTTTACAGCGTTCTGTCATCACAGGAAGAGAGTCGCGTACTATTTTACGAGGGAGTTTTTTGGCATAACCATCTATGACTATGATAGATAGAAGTAATAGGATAAGGTATTTGTATTTCATGATGATAAGTTTTTGTTTACATAGCAAATATACCTTTTTTTCATTTTAACTGCACAATATCTTTTTGTTTTTCCTATCCCTATAGTGTTTTTATTTTGAATATATGGGCGATAATATGAGTATTTGTAAATATTTTGAAAAATATTTGACTTTTTATTGAGAATTATATATTTTTGATGCGTAAATAACACATATAATATACATCTACATATGGAAAACAAATCATTAAGTCCTCGTACAGGAGCGTCCAACTATCAATTGGATGAAATAGATAACCAGATACTGGAACTTCTTATAGAAAACACGCGAATGCCATATACAGAAATAGCCAAAAAGCTTATAATATCGGCAGGGACAGTTCATGTACGTGTGAGAAAGATGGAAGAGGCAGGTATAATCACAGGCTCTACACTTAATGTTGATTATTCCAAGATGGGATTTTCGTTTACAGCATATGTAGGTCTTTATCTAGAAAAGACAGGTAAAACATCACACGTTATAGCCGAACTTAAAAAAATACCTTATGTCATCGTGGCACATCTTACCACAGGACAGTATAATATATTCTGTGAGATAATAGCTCGTGATACTCACCACGCCAAAGAAATCATATTTATGATGGATGAAATAGACGGTGTTACTCGTACGGAAAATATGATATCTCTGGAAGAAAGCATAGCCGATAAAAAACGTCTTATGCACCACATCTTTAAGTAAGAGAAAAACATAAGATGATACTTTCAGCAAAAAGGCAGCCCCTGAAAGGGGCTGCCTTTTTGCTGAGTATGCGTTATTTATCTTTTTAAGGGTTGCTAGGTGTGCTGCTGTCTTTTAGTTTGGTGTATTTTATTTTAAGTTCTAGATTACTACCATCTAGTATTGACATAAATGGAGAAATCTCGGTTACACCTAGTGGCAGACGCAATCCTAGTTTCACGTTTTTGGCATTGCCATATACTATATCTATGAGTGTGCGAGTAACGTGCATACGGTAAGTTCCGGGTTTTACAAATTTGACATCGTCTGAATTCTGGTTTATAATACCATTGATGCCGTAATCATATTGTGGAGAGTATAGCCAACCACCATCTGCACTTTCTACAAAAATAGCTTCGTCTGGCAAGAAATAATCTACCTTCTGTATAGGATAACCATAGTTATCATCAAAATATATGAACTGGTATCCATAAGGATGGCGATACATCCATAACTCTACCGCAGGGAAATTTCCTACCGATATGTCATGCCCTTTATTTTTAAAGTCTATGTATGCTTCGTTTATAATCCAACCTTTATCTCTTATCATCTTTATGTTTTCCTCACTTATGAGGTCAACCACTACTTCAGAACCACCGAATGGGAGTATGTAAAGGTCTTTTTCTCCATTGAGTGTATCTGGGTTTTCTAGCGAAGCATTGACAGCAGGGTCATATGTAACTTGAATTGAGTTGGCAGAATTGACGCTTGCCCCCACAGAATTGAATGTAAGATATGCTGTCTGTCCTGTCACTGAGCTAGTGCGGTAATAGATACATATTTCGGCAGTACGTGTATCACCTTGACCTTGGTAAAGGTCTAGCATAAATAGAGGAGTTGTAAGACCATCTGTAGCCTTGAAGTAAAGACCTTTGAAGTATTTAGAGAAATCTTCTAGGGTCATCACCTTGCCAGCCCACTGGTCCATGATATCCTGCCAGTATGCTTTATCTAGTTTCATGCTTATGCGAGGATAGATAGAGTCTGCATATACATATGTACAGTCTAGAACAGTACCTTCATCATCATAAGTTATAATCGTGTCTTCTACTGTGGAGGTAGATTTAATGGTATCTATTTCCATATAGAAGCTCTCTGAATGGATTTTTTCTGCAAGAGCCCATTTTTTATTAAGAGGGATAAAGTTCTTTTTTTCACCGTCATCGGTTGTCTGGGTCTCGCTAGGGATATCCTCGGCCAAACGATATATCTCCAGATTCATTTGGTGGTTATATGGGTTACCATACACCATATATTCGTGAGGGGACATTACACCTTTATATATCTGTTCATTGGTATAGTACCCTAGATAACCTTGTGCACTAGATAGAAGGGTGTCTATAGGGGTATAGCTTATGTGCATCTCTACCGAATCCACTATTATATCTCCAAAGTTGGCAATACTAGTCAAGAGTTGAAGATTGGTAGCAAATCCAGCCTCTACTGTACATATACCCGGTATATCATAGTTACCCACCATATTAAAGAAGAACTGCATGATATTTGAACCGGCGTTTTTAGGGTCCCATATCTTGCCTTGGTGGGCTCTACCTGTAAGTGTATCACGAGAGAAGTCCTTTACACTCCAAGCCTTTACTGGTAGAGATATTTCTCCTATGGATATCTTGTCTCCATCTACTATGTCTGTACCAGTATAGAACTCTTTGCGTTGGCATGAGGCAAAAAGTGCAAGAGATACAGTAAAAGCAATTATATATGTTGCTATATTTAATTTTCTAGACTTAAATAACTGTAAATATTTCATTTATAGCGTATTATTATTCAGAAATTTTCTTGTATAGTTCTATGTATTTCTCACGATATGCGGTTTCTCCCACAGTGTGTGAAATGCAGGGCAATTTACGATTTTTTACTTCATCTATAACAAAAGCAAATGTGTCTGGGTTGTCCACCACCACTGCTTGGGTGTATTTAAGAGAAGTTTTTGTTAAATTTTCAAATGTTGGTTCGGCCAGTAGGGCTTCGTCTATACCGTCAAATGATAGTTTTTTAATCATATCTGTATCCATGGTTCCTTCATAAGGCTCACCAAAGATGGATGTAACTATCTTGGCTTCGGCAAATGCAGGGTCATTTTTATACAGAGTATTGACATATATAGGCAGCATGTAGCTCAACCAACCATTGACGTGGATAATGTCTGGACTCCAATTGAGTTTTTTGACGGTTTCTATCACGCCTTTGGCAAAAAATATAGCACGTTCGTCGTTATTGGCACAAGGAATTCCATTCTCATCATATTCACGACAACGAGTTTTAAAATACTCCTGATTATCTATGAAATACACTTGTAGGCGTTCGCGAGGAACAGATGCTACCTTGATTATAAGTGGCTGGTCTATGTCATTGACTACCATATTCATGCCAGATAGACGTATCACCTCATGGAGCTGATGACGGCGTTCGTTTATACAGCCAAAACGTGGCATAAATATCCTCACATCACAGCCTTCTTCCTGCATTAGTTTGGGCAAATCCAATGAAGTGTCTGCCATGTGTGATGATGGCAAGTAGGGAGTAAGTTCCGAAGAAACATACAATATCCTCTTGTTTTTCATTATATTATCTTTAATAAAAATTTAACTCTAAAAGCACCCTGAACACATATTTATTACCTGTGGTATAGGGGTACATTACTTGCAATGTGCAAAGTTACAAATTTAGAGTGGGATATTGTGCTTTTTTTCTCTTTTTAAGAATAATAAAAATTTTTGGCACTAATTTATGACACCACTGAAAACCAATTCTTCATCTATGTATGCCGCTGCAAATTGCCCGCTGGTAACGGCACTCTGTGGGCGAGAGAATGTAATGTAGATACCTTCTGGGCGTTTGTGGAGGGTGGCTTTTTCTAGAGGTTGGCGGTAGCGTATGCGTACCATTACATCTAGGCTTTCTCCATTTTTAAGAGCCATATCCTCTCTCACCCAGTGTTCGTCCTGTGATGGGATAAATAAAGACTGACGATATAGACCTGCATGGTCTTTACCTTCGCCTACATAGACTATGTTTTCACTAGTGTCTGTATCTATGACAAAAAGTGGGAATGCGTGTCCTCCCACGTCCAGCCCTTTACGCTGTCCACAAGTGAAAAAATGAGCTCCGTGGTGTGTGCCTATCACTTTACCATCATGGGGGGTATAGTTATATTTAAGGGAGGAAAGTTTCATCTTTTCATCTCCCGAAAGAGAGTCTAACTCACTCTGGCGTTGAGTGTATATAGGACTATCGGCTGGGATTTCTATTATCTGACCATCGCGTGCGGCTAGTTTTTGTTTAAGGAATTCGGGTAGTTTTACCTTCCCTACAAAACATATCCCTTGGCTGTCTTTTTTTTCTGCTGTAACCAGTCCCAGAGAAGCAGCTATCTCTCTCACGTGGGGTTTTTCCATTTCTCCTATGGGGAACATAGCATGTGAGAGTTGTTCCTGTGAGAGTTGGCATAGGAAATAGCTCTGGTCTTTATTCCCATCTAGTCCACATAGCAGTCTATATACTTTTTCACCGTTTATCTCTGTTTCTTCTACACGGGCATAGTGACCAGTGGCTACCATATCGGCTCCCAATTCCTGTGCAGCATGTAGAAACACATCAAATTTTATCTCGCGGTTACATAGCACATCGGGATTTGGAGTGCGACCCTTTTCATATTCAGAGAACATATAATCCACGACTTTTTCGCGGTAAATATCGCTTAAATCAACCACAGAAAATGGTATGCCTAGACTTTGAGCTACCATCATAGCATCATTGCTGTCTTCCAGCCAAGGACATTCTTTGGAAATAGTAACCGATGTATCGTGCCAGTTTTTCATAAACAGCCCTATGACTTCATAGCCTTGTTCTTTGAGCAGGTATGCTGCCACAGAACTATCTACTCCTCCAGAAAGTCCTACTACTACTCTTGTGTTTTTAACGTCTTTCATATCGTGGTATGTGATTCTATCATTTTACAGGCAAAAGTATAAATAAACCCTCAATTCTCATCACACAAATGGCGAGAATGCGTCTTCTATGTGGTCTATGCGACTATGATGAGCATTGGTTACTATGGCTATGATATCAAACCGTATGGACAGGTCTTCTTCACAGTCCTGCATATAGGCATTGGCAGCACGTATCATACGATGTTGTTTTTTTATATCTACTGCATCTTGGGGGGATTCCAGTGCATCGCTACGACGTGTCTTCACCTCTACAAATACCAGTATGTCTTCCTTGCGGGCTATGATGTCTATCTCTATGCCTTCTATGCGATAGCGGGTGTGGAGTATTCTATATCCTGTATTGCTCAAGTATTGACAGGCAATACTCTCTCCCTCTATACCCAATGTATAGTGGGCAGATATACTATGTGCAGTGTTATTATCTTTCGTCTCTTTTTTCATAGAATGTGTCTTTCACTCCTGCGGTAGCTACAAGAGTAGATAAATAACCCAATATGCCTATGCTACATACAGTGATAATGATGTTCCATAGGGTAAGAGATACAGGATATGGTATGCTGGTAGTACCTGATATGGTGATAAATGAAAAAGTCTCTTGTGCTACGACCAATGCTATGCCACATGCAAGACCTATGCCTGCTCCTATCCATAGGCTCATAAGACCTTCATATATAAATATGCGTCTTATCTGTTTTTTACTCATACCCATTGCTCGCAATGTATAAACATTATCTTTCTTTTCTAGTATGAGCATTATAACGGCTCCTACTATGCCTGCCATTGCGATGATAAGTATAAGAACAAACACAAAATACAACACAGCGTTTTCTATGTTTATGATTTTGTGCATCAGGGATTTGAGTTGTGAACTAGTGCGTATGTTATATACATCTCCCAGTTTATCTCTTAATGCAGAGGCTATCTTTTCTTCGTCATATCTCTCGTTTACTTTTATCTCTATCGCTCCTACTTCCATTTCGCTACGTCCCATTAGTTCTTGCATGGCAGAAAGAGGCACATAGATGATATTTTCTTCATCGGCATGTCCTGTGAAATATGCTGTAGGGTAGAATGATATATCTCTATAAAATGAAGACAAAGCACGTGTGGTGGTTCCACTTTGAGGGACATAAGCTGTGAGAGTATTG
This sequence comes from Flavobacteriales bacterium, assembly GCA_017620815.1. Lineage (GTDB taxonomy): Bacteria > Bacteroidota > Bacteroidia > Flavobacteriales > UBA1820 > Merdimorpha. The sequence goes on along the minus strand of JAGAUI010000012.1, from coordinate 12,765 downwards.
GCATGGTCGGGAATGTTCATTTGCAGTAGGTAGGCTACTTTTACTCCTACTAATGCGTGAGGGATACTATGTCTGTCATCATCAAAATTAACATCTCCTACTATCATGCTATCTATATCTACTACGTCTAGGTATGAGGTATCTATCCCCTTGATACGGGAGATAATTTCGCCTGTACGGTAGCGTACAAATGCTTTTTCCGTAAGGGTGCGGGAGATACATTCTATGCCTTCTATATCCCTTATGAGAGTTAGCGTACTAGCATCGGCAGTGATAGTCTTACCCGTAGCAGGGCTTATCTCTATGCTGGGGTAGATGCTATCCATAGAATTCTCGTTGAGCTCCCTAAGCCCAGCAAATACACTCAGCACCACCACCATAGCAAATGCACTCACCGCTATGCCAACTATAGCCATAGCGGTGATAATACCCACGAGTGATATCTTCCTGCTACTGGAGAGATAACGACGTGCTATGTATGATGAGATAGACATACTCTGGAAATATTTAAAGGGTGGTGGGTGGGTGCCGCCCGCAGGGCGGCAAGCTATAGAGTCTATTTATCCCTTATAGGGTTATCTACTTCTCCCCTTAGGCATTTTTCTATTTCTTCCATATGTTGATATCCTTCGTCTATGTAGAATATCACTTCTGGTATTTTACGCAACTGATGGCGTACTTTTTCTCCCAACTGTCCACGGAAGTAAGACGTCTGTTCCTTGACAGCGGCTAGTATGGATTCTTTATCATCGGGAGGGAAAATGCTCATGTTCACACGTGCTATGGAGAGGTCGGGGGTTACGCGTACACTGCTTATGCTCAATAGTACGCCGCGGGTGTTTTCCTTTGCCCAACGACGCAACATCTCACTTAAATCTTCACATAGCAGGCTCTCTATTCTTTTAAGTCTTATTTGGTCCATAGATAAAAGGTATATGTGTTATTATTTGTCTCTCGGCTCAAATTATTTAGTAAATTTGTATGCTCATATATGTGGCATAAATACTGTATTACATATATGGTATGACACTTGTAAATGTGTTTTTTCAAAGGTAAGAATTAAAAACTCATAAAAACAATACACGAGAGATATTTTTCCTCATATAACTGTTTTTAACACAAAACATATAACTATGGATATTAAAAATGCACAATGTGCGGTAGATAAATGGATAAAAGAACACGGAGTACGTTATTTTGACCCACTTACCAATATGGCTCTACTTACAGAGGAAGTAGGCGAAGTGGCTCGCATAATAGCTCGTCGTTATGGACAGCAGAGTGAAAAGGAATCAGATGCAGGACAAGATTTGGGAGAGGAACTAGCCGATGTCATATTTGTAACTATGTGTATAGCCAATACAGCAGGTATAGACCTTTCTACTGCATTTGAACGTAAGATGGAGATTAAAACAGCTCGTGACCACGACCGCCATCACAATAACCCTAAACTCTATTGATATATAAATATAATATACTCTCATGATAGATGCTCGTACCATAGAGGACCTAGAACTAGAAAAAGTAAAAGCAGCTATACTGCCTTATTGTCGTAGTGATAAGGGACGTAAGCTGTGTTCACATATAAGACCATTCCGCAATCTAGCGGCTCTTTCTACCGAATTGCGTCAGACAGACGAATACATGCGTCATGCTGGTAGTGCGTTTCCTTCGGCAGAATTTTCCACAGCCGATAATGATATAAAACTGCTCTCAAAAGAAGGTTCTTCATTGTCCATAGATGCACTCATGCGTATCTATGAGATAGCTTCTCGCAGCAATGCAATTATAGAGCATATATTGAGATATGAGGATTTTTTCACTCACCTTAAAAAGAAGATAAGTGATATAACTCCTTGTCCAGAACTATGTCGTAGTATTGATGAGGTGATAGATAGTGATGGAACGGTAAAAGACACGGCATCAGATGCCTTAAAAGAGATAAGACGTACTATTTCATCTATAAGAGGTAGCATAGATAGTGTATTCCGTAATGATATGTCCCGTTACCGTGCCGATGGTTTTCTGGACGAGATAGGCGAGACGGTTATAGACCATCGCCGGGTACTAGCTGTATCGGCTATGTATCGCCGTAGAGTCCCAGGTATGTTTATGGGTACTTCCAAAACAGGTAGCATAGTCTATATAGAACCCGAAAGCACCAGCCGTCTATCGGGAGCATTGGCAGATGCACTAGCAGAAGAGAAAAAGGAGATATACAGAATACTTACAGCACTATGTGCTACTATACGTCCCCACACTCTATTTCTAGCCAAAAGCCAAAAACTACTCACCGAGATAGACCTCTTGCAGGCCAAAGCCCGCTATGCCGATGAAATAGGAGCCTGCCTACCCAAGGTAAGTCGTTCGCTTAAAATGAATCTTATAGATGCCTATCACCCCATACTCCTACTAGCCAATCGTAGTGAGGGGAGAGAGACATTCCCACAGAACATAGTCCTCACGCCTTCGCGGCGTATAATAGCTATATCTGGCCCCAATGCAGGAGGAAAGAGTATCACGCTTAAAACAGTTGGATTACTCCAACTAATGCTCCAGTGTGGACTGCCAGTGCCGGTAAATCCAGAAAGCACTATGTGTCTTTTTAATACCATCATCACAGACATAGGAGACAATCAGTCCATAGAGAACCATCTCTCCACATATTCCTATCGTCTTAAAAAAATGGCCGATTTCCTTTCTGTGTGTGATGACAAGACACTTTTTCTCATAGATGAATTTGGTACGGGTTCAGACCCAGATTTGGGTGGAGCGTTGGCGTCGGTATTTCTGGAGGAGTTTTACCGCCGTGGTGCATACGGAGTCCTCACTACTCACTATACCAATATAAAACTTCTGGTAGAAAAACTACCCGAAGCTGTCAATGCTTCAATGCTCTTTGATGAGAAGACATTGTCTCCTTTGTATCGTTTGTTTGTGGGGCAGGCGGGTAGTTCGTTTACATTTGAAGTGGCACAGATGAACGGTATATCACAATCTCTCATAGACCGAGCACGTTCGCGTGTGGAACACGACAAGATACTTCTGGAACGCACCATTGCCTCCCTGCAAAAGGAAAAATCATCTATCGTTGAGAAGAGCCGTTCGCTTACATCGGCACAGAAAAAAGCCGAGAGCCATGCTACTGCATTGGAGAAAAAGAACGAAAAGATACATTCCAAACTAGAATCATACCAAGCGCTCTATGACCGCAATGTAAAAGAAGTGCAGATAGGGCGTAAGGTATCCTCACTTGCCGAGGCGTATTTCTATAAAAAAACCTCCAAAAAAGACCTCGCAGCTTCTCTTATGAAGATAATAGAGATGGAGAATGCTCGTAGGGGTGAAAAACTAGCGGCAGCCATCAAGGAAAAGGAACGTCAGAAGGCTATTGAAGACGAAAAGCAAAGAGAACGTCTTATAGCCCGCGAACGTAAACGTATGGCCGAAGAGGCTCGCCGAGAGGAAGAGGAAAGAGCCCGTATAGAAGCCCAGATGCAGAAGGAGATAGAGCCTATACGTGCCCAGATAGCCGAAGAGGAGGCTATGCGTGAGGAACGTCCACAGCTTAATATGCCACTAGGTGTAGGGGATAGAGTCCGTCTTTCGGGGGGATTTTCTGTGGGAGTGATAGACCGTATAGAGAAAGGACGTGCTACGGTGGACTATGGGTGGTTTACTACACAGGTGGCGGTAGAGGAACTAGACCTTGTGGAGAGGGTGAAAAGGGATAAAAAGTAATTATATGAACTCATCAAAAATGCGGCACCCGTAGGGTGCCGCATTTTTGATTTTTAAAGATATGGATGATTACTCTTTCTTGTTATTGAAATAAAGATAACGAGCAGCGTGATACATTCCCACTGCCAGCGAATCCTCATAGCTACACATTTCATCTGGAATGTTTTCTGCTTCTCTACCCATTACATAACGCAATGATTGAGGATTTTTATTGTCATTTACATCGCGGCGGTAAACTACACTGTCGCCCACTATGGTAAGACCATCTATGCCGTTGTATGGCTGCATGATGAAAGCGTGTGAACCTTTATGATAAGTCGTATCGGTCATATCACGTCCTAGAGTGTAGTTGGTATATGGTATTCCTGCCAGAGAGAATGCTGTGGGTATAACGTCCATAATGGTAAAAGGAGCATCTATCTGCCCCGCCTCCACCCAAGGAGCATGGATAAACACAGGAACGTGATATGCTGTAAGGTCTGCTTCGTATTCTGGAGAAAGGTGAGAGTGAGGGTTCATACTCATGTTGTGGTCGCCAAAGAAAACTATAAGAGTATTTTCCCCCCAACCTTCTTCATGTGAACGACGTATGAAACGGTTTATATTGAAGTCCAGATACCGCACAGCATTGTATTGGTCTAGGCCTAGATATCCAGCATCTGTCAATGTCTTCATATCTACTTCGTCTTCACGCAATGGACGATATTCTTCGCGAGAGTCTGGAACGGTATAAGGACGGTGATTTGACGAAGTCTGGACATATGCTATGAAGTTTTCTCCCTTTCTATTAAGACTATCAAATATCTGTGATGAATACTTGAAGAGGTCATAGTCATCTATACCCCATACATCTACACGGTCTTCGGTGGTGTATGAGCCTTCTTCATATATCTTTATATCGTCTATGTTACTCTGGAATATGGCACGTATGTTTGCCCAGTTGGCACTGCCTCCCAGCATATAGTATTTGCTGTAGTCTTTGGCTGCATCTAGTATCACGCGTTGGTCTATGGCTGCAGGTACTCGCGAAGCAGTGGTTCCTTCTGTAACATCTGGTATTCCAGTTACCGAACCATATACGCTATAAGCAGTCCCCCATCGTGGGACATAAGCACGTGAGAAGAATAATGATTTTTTAAGCAGTGAGTCTGTATGTGGTGTAGAAGGCAGTGGAGAACCAAACGCACTCATAGGTGCTGCTCCAAAACTTTCTAGCAATACTATCACGACGTTGTGGCGGGTAGTGTCGTTGCCTTCTACCTTCCTTTCAAATGGATTTTCTATGCTAGTGCCTAAATGTCGGCATATGGCAGGGAGGTATTTGTTAAATTCTTCCATGTCTACACTTGTAGATGCCGATGATGAAAAACTGGTTATGAGGTTGAGCATAGGATTGATGGACAGAGCCTGTACGTTTTTATCACGTGAGAAATATGCCTCGCTCCATCGCAAAGGATAATGACTCACACTGCCATATAGACCCCATGCACATAGTAATATCACCACTATACGATATATAATAGCCTTCCATAGTCTTTCGGTGGAATTATAACTACATATATTATATATGATTATGCCTATGCATCTGAAAACCAATGAGCCTACTGCCAAAGCTACTACTGCCCACCATATAGGATATGTCTCATACAGCATTTGCAGGGAGATAAGAGGGTTTTTGGCAAATTCTGTAAGCGAACTGTTTATCCTCTGTCCTGTGTAAGAGAAACAACCTGCATCTACCATAACCAGCAGTATGAGGATAAAGCCTATAGCTGTGAAATACCATTTATTCAGTCTTTTTCCCCATAGAGAATTAAAGTATCTATTGGGTACACATAATGCCAGCAGTAGCAGAGGCATACATACCATTATGGAAGCTCTTATATCAAATCTGGTAGATACCTCCCACCCTTTCTTTATTTCTTCTACATCTACAGCATTATAGCTCTCGGCAAAAAGAGCTATAAAACCCCATTTATATCCCAGAAAGAATGCCAGAATGACTGCTATACACATTACCATATATGGAATGTAGGCAGGGATGTGATTTTTTATATTATTCATAAATTATTATTTAAGTTTCTTAAGAGGAGATAGTATGCGGAGGCTGGAAGGTATGACTTGTACGTCCAGAGAATCACATTCTCCCATGTATTCGCCATCTATGTGATACATCATACCTTTTTTTTCTATATGTATATGTGTAGCATCCAGTGTTTCGCATTGGGGCATGGTCTGTATATTTCCCGAAAGCAAAGCCGCTACACAAGGCATTACCGTTATCTGGTCTATGTCTGAAAGTATCACGACCTTTATAGTTCCAGTGGTCATACCTGCGCGGGGAGCTATCTTAAAGTCGTTACCCCATTGTGAAGAATTGGCAAAAGAGAGTGTAAAAGGTGTGCGGGATATTACTTTCCCGTCTATATCTATGTCTAATGGGACAGAATGATATTTCATAAATTCTGTGATAGCCGCCGCCGAATATGTCATAAGCCCACGTTTCTGACGTTGGGCAAAACTATCTGCTACCACCGCTTCAAATCCCGTACCAGCTACCCCCATACAGAAATGACCATTTATCTTCATAGTATCCACCATGTGGATGTGGGACATAATAATCTGTTCCAGAGCTTTTTTTATGCTCATAGACATACCTATGTGCCGTGCTATGCCATTGCCACTACCAGTAGGCACTATGCCCAGAGCAGTATCGCTACCACATAACATAGAACCTATGGTGTTCACCGTTCCATCGCCACCCATTACTACCACCGCATAGTATTTTTCCTCTATGGCTTTTTTAACTGCAACGGTAGAATCTTCTATCGTGGCAACCTCTACTATCTCTATATCACATAGCGAAGTGTTCTCCTTCCAGTCATTGGCGGCTTCTATAAGTTCATCACGCTGGTGTGTCCCCGAATGTGGATTTATAAGTAGAAGTATGCGGGTGAGAATCATCTTTATGAGGTTTATTTACAGGTCATGATATTTATAATCTCGTTGTCTGTGCTATCCATGGCTCTTACGGCTATACGGGATAGGTTATCTATGGACTGTTCTACATCTATGTCCAGTATTCCGTCATCAGATGCTTGAAGTCCTCCATCTACCGCTATGTATATGGCCTCATATGCGGCACATATTCCCACCGAAGCCTTCATACTACACGAAGCCTTGGCTCCATCACAGAACAGTCCCGATATATTGGCTATGATGAGCTGTATAACATTTTTTATCTGTGGGAGGGTAGCTCCTCTTAAAAATGCTATACCACATGCAGCACCTATGGATGCTGGCACTATACCACATAGAGCAGAAAGAGGCCCTATCTGTTGTTTTATATGGATAGGTATCATATTGGCAAATGCCAAAGCACGCAACATCTCTTCCTGTGAAGTTCCCATATTTACAGCTGTGTTTATGACAGGGACATAGATGGTTATGCCTTGGTTGCCGCTACCGCTATTGGTCATAACGGGGAGCATACTACCACTCATACGAGCATCTACACCTGCTGCCACGCGAGCCATGCTATTACGCATGATATCTGCATCGCTGCGACTCTTTACCGAAAGCGTCTTACCAAGAGAGTATCCATAGCGTTTTTTAAGTCCTGCATCGGCTATTGCCCAGTTTACCTCGGCACCACGGGCTATGCAATCTAGCTTTTCTATATTAACTTCCTTTGCCCAACGATATATTCTCTCTACCGTAAGACCTTCTACACGGCCGTCATCGGTAGTGGTGTAAGTGCAGTTTTCTACGGGTGCGTGATATACTTCACGACCATTAAGAGAGGCACATACTATATTGGTATGGGAATGTTCAACTACTGCACTGGCGGTATCTTCTCCTGCTGTGAGTACGGCTTCTATGTATAGTTTATCTACGTCTGGGACTATGTCTATATCTACCTTTCCTTCTTTGACCATCTCTACTGCACGGGCAGCTATTTCATCGGTTACGCCTTCCAGTACTTCGAGGGCTCGTGATGATTCTCCTGTAAGCACACCCAGAGCAGCAGCTATACGAATGCCTTTCTCACTAGTGCCAGGAATACCTACACCCATACCATTTTTATAGATATTTCCACTCACGTGTAGGTTTATTTTTTCTGGAGTCTTACCTAGTGTCTCACGTGCTTTTACCACTGCCAGAGCAGCTGCTATGGGTTCTGTACAGCCTAGTGCCATACCTGTATAGCGATGTAAGAGTTCAAGAATAGAGCTGTCGCTTATGATTTCAGACATGATATATGTAGTTTATTTATGGTAGTGTTATTATAATCTATATGCAAATGGAGCTTCTTCGTCTGTTTCTATGCCTAGAGCCTCATTTATGTAACGGTATGTAGATAGCAACATAGGTTTTCCATCTACTACGGCTATATCGTGTTCATAGTGAGCCGATGGTTTGAGGTCATTGGTAAGGATGGTCCAACCGTCTTTAAGCTGACGTACACGGTGTGTTCCCATATTTATCATAGGTTCTATGGCTATCACCAGACCTTCCTCTATGAGTTCTCCACGGCGTGGCGAACCATAGTTGGGTACCTGTGGGTCTTCGTGGACTTTTTTACCTATGCCGTGACCACATAACTCTCGTACTACGCCATAGCCATAACCCTCACAATAACGCTGTATGGCATGACCTATATCTCCTATTCGGTTTCCTGCCACAGCTTTGGCTATGCCTTTATAGATACTCTCACGAGTAACTTTAAGCAGACGAGCCACGCGTGTGTCTATTTCTCCCACTGGGAATGTGAAGGCTTGGTCGCCATGGTATCCATCTAGACAGGCACCGCAGTCTATGCTTATGATATCGCCCTCTTTAAGTGGCTCATCGGTAGGGAAACCGTGTACCACCTGTGCCCCGGGAGACATACAGCAGGCGGCAGGAAATCCATATAGCCCTTTGAAAGATGGGGTGGCACCATTGTCGCGTATGAATTCTTCGGCTAGGCGGTCTAGATGGCGAGTGCTTACACCCGGTTTTACTTCGCCGGCAAGCATACCTAGTGTGCGGCTTACTACATCGGCTGCACGATGTAATTTTTCTATTTCTTCTCTACTGCGTAGGTGTATCATTTCTGTATATTTTATTGGTCTGATAGTTTAAGCACTGCAAGGAATGCAGACTGTGGCACTTCTACACGCCCTATCTGACGCATACGTTTTTTACCTTGTTTCTGTTTTTCCAGCAGTTTACGTTTACGGGATATGTCGCCTCCGTAACATTTGGCGGTAACGTCCTTACGTACGGCTTTGATGGTCTCACGGGCTATGATTTTGGCTCCTATGGCAGCCTGAAGAGGTATATCAAACTGCTGACGAGGTATAAGAGTGCGTAATTTTTCTACTATCTTACGTCCTATGTCATAGGCATTGCTACGGTGAATGAGTGATGATAGAGCATCTACAGGTTCGCCATTTATGAGGATATCTACCTTTACAAGGTCGGCATCGCGGAAACCTATAGGACTGTAGTCAAACGAAGCATAGCCTTTGGAGATGGATTTAAGGCGGTCATAGAAATCAAACACAACTTCGGCTAGTGGCATCTCAAATATAAGCTCTACACGTGTGGGTGTGAGGTATGATTGGTTTTTGAGGATACCGCGTTTGGATATACATAGTTCCATCACAGGGCCTATGAAGTCTGACTGTGTAATGATAGAGGCTCGTATGTATGGTTCTTCTACACGGTCTAGTTTGGAAGGGTCTGGGAGTTGTGAAGGGTTGTGTATGTTTATAGCCTTGTTTTTGTCTGATGTCTGATAGATGTTATAAGAAACGTTGGGTACGGTGGTGATGACCGTCATACCAAATTCTCTCTCTAGACGTTCCTGTATTATCTCTAGATGCAACATGCCCAAAAATCCACAACGGAATCCAAATCCCAGTGCCGCCGAAGACTCTCCTTCAAATGTAAGCGAGGCATCATTTAAGTGGAGTTTTTCCATGCTGGCACGCAGGTCTTCGTAGTCTTCTGTATCTACTGGATATATACCCGCAAAGACCATTGGTTTTACTTCTTCAAATCCCTCTATGGGACGTGCAGCGGGACGTTCTACTGTAGTGATGGTATCACCTACCTTTACTTCTACCGCTTCCTTTATCCCCGAAATCACATATCCTACATCCCCTGTGGAGATAAATTCTTTGGGGGCTTTTTTAAGTTTAAGCGTGCCTACTTCATCGGCATTATAGGATTTACCCGTAGCCATGAATTTTACTTTCTCCCCGCGGCGAATGATTCCGTTTACTACCTTGAAATATGCTTCCACTCCTCGGAAAGGGTTATACACAGAATCAAATACAAGTGCTTCCAGCGGAGCAGTAGGGTCGCCAACAGGTGCAGGTACACGTTCTACTATGGCATTGAGTATGTCCTCTACTCCCTGTCCTGTCTTACCACTGGCGTGAATAATATCCTCATAGTTACAATCGATGAGGTTTACTATATCGTCTGATACTTCTTCTGGTTTGGCACTTGGGAGGTCTATCTTGTTAAGCACTGGAATGATGGTAAGTCCATTTTCTAGTGCCAGATAGAGGTTTGATATCGTCTGGGCTTGAATACTTTGTGCGGCATCTACCACCAGTAGAGCTCCTTCACAGGCGGCTATACTGCGTGATACTTCATAAGAAAAGTCCACGTGTCCCGGAGTATCTATGAGGTTGAGTATGTACTTTTCTCCACCATGGATGTATTCCATCTGTATGGCGTGGCTCTTGATGGTGATACCACGCTCACGTTCTAGGTCCATATCATCTAGCAACTGTTCTTGTTTTTCACGTTCTGAAATAGTTTTGGTGTATTCCAAAAGGCGGTCTGCCAGAGTACTTTTACCGTGGTCTATGTGAGCGATGATACAGAAATTGCGTATGTTTTTCATTCTATCTAATGTTCTCTCTATAAGTAATATAACTCACTATATGGGCACTTTTCCCCACGTTAATGAATATGGCTGTAAAGATACGTATTTTTGTGTATATATCGTGAATTTTTATATCCAATGCTATTACCACAAATTTTTAACCGAAATAGTGAATAAAAATTACTACTTTCGCACCGCGTAAATCACATAGTGATAGACACATAATATAATAAACCTAGCCATTAACCGTTAAAATTGAAGTACATAAAATGGAGTCATTGGGATTTATACAGTGGTGCATAGAGAACCTCAACTACTGGACAGTTACTATTCTTATGATGATAGAGAGTTCGTTTATACCTTTCCCATCAGAAGTAGTAGTTCCACCTGCTGCATATATGGCAGCAGCTGGAGAGCTTAATATCTACCTAGTAGTGTTATTTGCTACTATAGGAGCAGACATGGGGGCTATCATCAACTATTATCTGGCACGATGGATAGGACGTCCGCTAGTGTATCGTTTTGCCGATAGCCGTATAGGACATATGTGCCTTCTAGACGGTAAAAAGGTAGATACTGCCGAAAAGTATTTTGCTCGTCATGGGGCTATATCTACGTTTATAGGTAGGCTTGTGCCAGCCGTACGCCAACTCATCTCCATCCCTGCAGGTCTTGCCCGTATGAAATTCACGACATTCATATTTTATACTACTCTGGGAGCAGGTATATGGAATTCCATACTTGCGGTGATAGGATATTCGCTGCATAGTGTCGTTCCCCGTGAAGAACTAATGGAACATGTAGAGCGTTATAGCCACGAGATAGGTTATGTATTTCTGGCTTTGGCTGCAATGATTGTTATTTTTCTGGTGTACAAAGGCATGAAAAAAGAAAAATCATCAGTGAAATGATGTAATTTTTCAATTTTGCAAAAAAATAACCTATGAAGTGAAAAAAAGCAATCCAAAAGTTTGCTTTTATGAAAAAGATACTGCTATCTTTGCTCGGAAATTAAGAATGTAAAAAATGAACCTAATAATCGACACTCTGCTTATTACTGTCCTGCTGCTGCTCGTAGTGCCAGTGGTGAGGTAGCTTATGTGTCGCTTTATGTAGAAGTAATATAAAAAAGCCTTCCTCACGCGTGAGGAAGGCTTTTTGAAGTATAAAATAATATAGATATGGAATACAAAAATCCGCTTAAAAGTGCTGTTACCATTACTGGAAGACGTATGGCAGGTGCCCGTAGTCTATGGCGTGCCAATGGTATGAAAGAACATCATTTTAACCGTCCTGTAATAGGTATAGCCAATTCCTTTACACAGATGGTGCCTGGACATGTGCATCTGCATGATATAGGTCAAAAGGTAAAAAAATTGATAGAGGAGCAGGGTTGTTTTGCTGCCGAGTTTGATACGATAGCCGTGGATGATGGTATAGCTATGGGACACGATGGTATGCTGTATTCGTTGCCTTCGCGAGAAATAATAGCCGATAGCGTGGAATATATGGCTCGTGCCCACAAGGTAGATGCACTGGTGTGTATCTCAAACTGTGATAAGGTAACTCCGGGTATGCTTATGGCTACTATGCGTCTTAACATACCTACTATATTTGTATCGGGTGGGCCCATGGAGGCAGGTAATTTCCGTGGTGTAGGAGTTGACCTTATAGATGCTATGGTAAAATCTGCCGATGCATCTATAAGCGATGAAGATATAACAGAACTGGAAAGTGTGGCTTGTCCTACCTGTGGTTCATGTTCTGGTATGTTCACTGCCAATAGTATGAACAGCCTTACCGAAGCATTGGGATTTTCTCTTCCGGGTAATGGCACAGTGGTAGCTACTCACCGTAATCGTGAACTGTTGTTTGAACGAGCAGCCAAAATCATAGTGGATATGGCTTACAGCTATTATCGCGATGGAGATGAAAGTGTCCTTCCACTATCTATAGCTACCCGTGAGGCATTTGAAAATGCTATGAGTCTGGACATAGCTATGGGTGGCAGTACCAATACCGTTCTACATCTACTAGCAGTAGCACATGAGGCGGGAGTTGATTTTACTATGAAAGATATAGACCGTCTATCGCGTAAGATACCTGTGCTATGTAAAGTAGCTCCAAATGGTCAT
>JAGAUI010000011.1 GCA_017620815.1 Flavobacteriales bacterium | reverse complement strand
CGTTGTTTTTCTATTTCCTCTGAAATTGCCAAAAAATTGGGAGCCTCGAAAACCAGCTTTGCTGTGCAAAGCAAAGTCTCGGCTCTTTTTCCAATTTTTTACCAAATTCTTCGGGAAAAACAAAGGGGACACTTTTTTTCTTTCGTGGAGAATATTTAAAACCGCCCGTGGTGGCTGCACCACCGGGGCTTCCCCGTCAAAAGAAAGAATGTAAGGAAATATAAGTCTTGGTAGCATTTTGTATGGCTATCCTGCGTACGCTCTTAACGTCAATGGGACTGGTAGTACCTGCGGGCGATTTAAAACCACCGGCAGGGCTTCCTCGTACTGCCGCTGGTTTTAAATAGTGTAGATGTGGTATTTTTATTTAAAAATCTCCTTCAGCTTACGGTCTATGATGGGATTCTCGCTGTTACTTCCTAACTGTATGGCTAGTATCTTGCCATCGGGGTCTAGCAGTATAAGCGAAGGGTACATATATATACCGTAAATGGTATTGACGGCTTTAAGGCGGTCTTTCTCGCTATTCATATTGACGTGTGTCCATTCCATAGAGTGTTTCTCTATAGCATCACGCCATTTGTTTTCGTCGTATTCCAGTGCCATGCCTATCAGTTCAAAATCTTCACGAGAGCCATAGCGTTTCCATATCTCTTTTATGTGTGGTATCTCATTGATACAAGGTCCACACCAGCTGCCCCAGAAATCCAGCAGTACGTACTTGCCTTTATAAGATGAGAGTCTTATGGACTCTCCAGTGTGGGAAGTGAGGGTAAAATCGGTAAATGGTATTCCAATTCTAAGGTTATTTTTCCCCTCATCAAAAGTCTCTCTTATCTCTATCTGTTCTTTTATGGCAAGTGCCAGCGGAGTTTTTTTGACTTCGTCTGAAAGGGATAGGTATAGTTCTTTCTTGAGTTTGGAACTACAACCATAGTACAAGACGTATGAGCTGAAGGGGTCATCGCTATGAGAGCTTACATAGCGGTCTTGGAATAGGCTCTCTTTTCGTTTAACGGCCCATACGCTATCATTTGTACGGCGAATAAGGGCATTGTGTTCTGCACGCAATACCATCGGTATGTCTTTTTCTCTCATCAGTGAGTCCAGACGTTTGCGTATGGGGGCTCGCTCATCGGCATATTTTTTAAGCGAATCAAAATAATCTCTGTGGGAGTCATATACTCCACCCATTATGCTGGTGTTCTCCAAATAGTTTTTATCTCCCTTTAAGGAAAGGGTATAGTCTCCTGCACATAGAAAGAGGATTTTGTCGTCTTTTATGTCCTTCATTGCCCCTCCTTCAGGTAGTGCAAAAACAGCAGCAGGGTGCATTACATCTATCGCTTTGGAATAAGAGATACGGTTTTTCTTCTTGCAAACGATGGTGTCTATATCTCTGTCCTCGCCTTGGTACATTATGTAGATGGTCTCTCCTTTTTCCAGTCCCTTGATACGAGCATCTACGGCAAATGTTCCTCCCTCTTGTGAAAAGAGTAATCCCCCTGTAAAACATAGGGTAAATAGCAATGCAAACTTTCTCATAAATACTTGATAATGATTAAAATAGTTATTGATTTTGTAATGGTGAAATATGCCGGCTAATATATATATAGTGAAAAATCAAAACATTTAACACATAAATGTGCTAATGATTTTCTATACATTAGACCATAGAAAATGGTGAAAAAGTTGCATGGGATTAAAATTATTTTTTACGCATTTTGAGATATTCACGGGCGGTGAGTTCCAGTTCGGCATACCAGTTCTTGCCAAAACGAGCCGTAAGGGGTTCTTTCAGGAATTTGTAGATGGGTACACCTAGTTTTTTCCCTAGAGTGCAAGCATCACTACATACTTCCCATCGGTGGTAGTTAAGAGCTGTATATGACATTATAGGGGATAGGCGTATAGGGTAGAGATGGCAGGAGATAGGTTTTTTAAAACGTATCTTACCATCGTTATATGCTTGTTCTATGGCACACAGGGAGATTCCTTCGTCATTTTTTATAAGGTAGGCACATTCTTTACCTTCTATAAGAGGTGTGACAGGGCTTCGGTCATAACTATCCACCACCCAAGCACCTAATGCCTCTACCGTACGGCGACCTTCGGGAGTCATATATGGCAGAACGTGTGGCAGTACTTCTTCCATAGTTTTTTTCTCATTTTCATCTACAGGAGCCCCGCTATCTCCTGCTATACAGCATTCTCCTTTGCAGCGAGAAAGGTCGCATACAAAACATTCTGTTATGATTTCGTCTGAAATGAGAGTGTCTTTTATCTGTATCATCGTGTTTTTATGATTTAATTAGGTACAAAGGTAGTTTTTTTAGCATTTGATTTTTTCTTTTTAACTTATTTAAGCCTAACTTTGTACTATCGTCATAAATTATGTATTAGTTATATGAAAAAAACGATTTTGTTTTTCATTATATGCCTCACAATGCCGCTTATGGCACAAAATGTTCAGGTGGTAGATACAGCAGTGGTGCTTAAAAAACTATTGCCAGATACTATCGCAGTAGTAGAAGTAGAAAAACCATCACGATGGGAAATTAACCAAAATGTAACATTGGTTACTTCTCCCGATATAGACCGTCTGGTGAATATGTATATGGATTCTGCCATAGAGAGCAAAACCGTGCAAGGCTATGTGATACAGATATTCTATGGACGCCTTCAAGTAGCTCGTGAAATGAAAGATGCCTTCCTTAAACTATATCCCGATGAGATAGTTGAAATAGAATATGATACACCAGACTACAAAGTATTTGTAGGGCAATATATGGATATGAATACAGCTCGTGCTGCACTCACAGCCCTCAAATCTCGCAGTGCAGACTACAGCGGAGCCTTCATACGCCCAAAAGACATAAAGATATACGACCAGAAATAAAGATATGAAACAGGTGGAAAGATACATACGTCATATACTACTGCTCATCATTATATGTGTGGGTAGTGGTGCTCTCATGGCTCAGGGTATAGACTTCCGCCGTTTTACACTTCCCTGTGGAGTGAGAGTCTTACTGCATAGTAATCCTCATGCTCCGGTGGTATCGGTAGGGCTTATGTACCGTAGCGGACTTAACGACCAACCGAGCAATCTGGAAGGGATAAATGATATGGTTGCACTATTGCGTATCAACTCTTCACGTCATCTAGAAGATGGAGAATATGCCGATATACTGGAAACATACGGTGGCAATAGTATGTATAGCGTAGGCCATGATGTTACTTTCTTCTGTGATAATTTTTCTGCCAATATGTTAAACGGAGCTATATGGTTGGCGGCAGAAAAAACTGCCGAATGTATGGCTAGTGAGGAGGAATTTGAAAAGTACTACACACAGGTAAAACGCAATCTTAAACGTGGCGTAGAAGAAAAAACCGATGTTGACCTGCTCTATGATATGGTGCAGACAGTAAATATGAGACTCGTTACTCAATTTACAGAATATGACGAAGGTCTTGATTTAAGTGTGGTACAACACTATGAACGAGCATATTTTACTCCCGATAAAGCTGTGCTTGCCATTAGTGGAATGATAGATATAGACTCTACTGCAAAAGCGGTAAAAGAGATGTTTGCTTTTCTGCCAGATACCAACTATGGTGAGGATGTACGTCCTTCGTTCTTTACGGTAAACAATGCTCCGCAGGATAGTCTTATCACACATTCTGGAAATGTGATAGGCGTAGGTGATGGTATCCTAGCGGTAAGGGATGATTCCTATCGTGTGGATACGGTGTATCGCCGTACAGACCGTCGTTCTGTCATCATGGCTTGGCAGATACCTCCATATACCGACCCTCAAGCCGAAGTGTTTGATTTTATAGGTACTGTACTAGCAGCACAGGGAGGTAGATTGCGTGAAGCTCTTATGAAAGAAAGTAATATGGCTGTGGGTGTTGAATACATAGGATTGCCCATGAGCCGAGCATCGGTATTTGCTATAAAGATAACAGCCGATGATGATATACCTCTTTCAGATATAGTCCAAGAGGTAAATTCACAGATGGAAACGCTCAAGATGCGTAATATCACACAGGAAGAACTCATTCAGGCTCTCAATACCAGCAGTATGGCTATGTGGCAGGACATATCTACCAACGAAGGTATGGTGCGTTACCTATCATCGGCAGAATTGATGTATGGTAATGCGTCTGTGATGAATTCACGCCTAGATAGAATGAACCGTATCACAGCCGATGAAGTGCGTGAAGTGGTACATAGGTTCTTGCGTGCCGATAACATGAAGACGTTCTATATCTTACCCTCTAGTATGAAAAAATAAAAATGATAAGACGCGTAGTTTACATATGGCTATTGTGTGTGCTGTCCTGTATATCTCTAAGGGCAGAGCATAGCTATATGCCTGTTTTATCATGTGATAGTCTGTTGGTGGAAAATATATCCACTATGGAAAATGTAACTCCTCTAGAGACACAGATTGTAGAGATGGATACGATGATAGTAACCGATACTACTATGATAGTGGAGGAAGATACATTCAGAGTAGAGAAAGATACGTCTATGATGAGAGTGGTGGGAGAACTCGTAGGAGGACAACCATACATCCATAAAGATAGTATGATACTATCTCCTATACCACTTACCTTGAATGAGATAGAGGTGGTGCATATATATGACAGTATGCCTCGTCCCACCCAAGCTCCGCTGGTACATATAGGTACTCCTGTGAAGACCGTCCTTAAAAATGGGCTTACGGTATTGCATTATGAGGACCATAGTATGCCTATCGTTAGTTTTTATATGGGGCTTAATTCGGCAGGGAAGGTGTTTGAAAAGGGAAAAAAAGGTATAGGTCAGCTCACTAGTATGTTGCTGCTGTCGGGAGTGGAGAACCGTACCAAAGACCAGATAGTGGATTCTCTAGCGGGGATGGGTAGCATGTACCGTATGACAGAATCCAGTTTTTATGTGTCATCATTAAGCAAATATGCAACGACTTCTTTCCAACTTTTTGCCGATGTGATATTGCGACCCTCGTTTCCTCTACAGGAATTCTATTCTGCCAAAAGAGCGGCTATAGAGGCTTGCCGTACCAATGAAAAAAACGAACGTTCGGTGCTGGAGAGAGTGTATAAAGCATTGGCATTTGCAGGGAAATCTCCCGAAGGAGAGATTATAAGCCCATCTACCATAGAGTCCATAACGCCAGATGACTGTGTGAATTACTATAACACATATTGGCGACCAAATAACGCTGTGCTACTGGTGATGGGAGATATAACACCTTCGCAATTATCTACGCTGGTAAATAGACGGTTCCGTACATGGGATAAGGGCGAAATCCCTACACATGATATCTCTACTGCCAGTGATGTCCCTTCTACAGAAATTAACTTCCTCAATGTCCCAGAACGCCGCCGAGCCGATATTATCATTTCAAACATTGCCGATTTTGACTATAATTCTCCCGATGTTTATCCTGCTATATTTATAAACCATATCTTCGGTGGGGACTTGCTGGAAAATATACGAGCCAAACTAAACATAGTGGATACTCGTCGTGATGAACCATTTTCTCTCTATCCAGATGCTACGGGAGGGTATATGTGCCTGAGGGTGAGTGTAGATGCTGCCGATGTGGTAAAAACTATTGCCGAAAAAACAGCTTTGTTACATGATGTGCGTACCTCTATGCTAGACGAGGAGGAACTACAGAAGATGAAAAACTACCTGATAGGTAAAATAGCTCTTACCTTTGAAGATAGAGTAGCTCGTGGTGCTTATGGAGTAGCGATAGAAAATGGCATGGTACGACAGGGATTCCTAGAAGAGGTCCTCAAGGAGATAAACAACGTAACAGCCGAAGACATAATGCGTGTAGCACAGAAATATATCAAGCCTACACAGTTCCGCATAGTAGTGCAGGGTGATGCTAGGGAAGTGATACCTTCGTTGGAGCTGGCGGGTTATGACATCAAGTTTTATAATGAATTTGCGGAAAGAGTCGGACGACCTTCGCTTTCATTCCCTGTGCCAGAGGGGATTACAGTAGAGGGTGTCATGGATGCGTATTACAAGGCTATGGGTGGCAGAGAAAAAATGGAAACTCTCTCTACGGTTAAATATACATACAAGGTAACGATAGGTAATCGTGTGTTTGAAGCACAGAGTATGGCAAAACTGCCTTTCTACTCTCAAGATATGCTTCTGTGGGATGGCGTGGTTTACCTTAAAAAAACATATAATGGTAACATGGGATATACCAAGGTGGAACGCATGCGTACCGACCTTAAAGCCGATGTGGTGGAAAAACGACGTGAAGACCGTTCTATATTCCCTCTTCTGGATTATGGCAAGGAAAAAGTAAAAGTAGAACTGGATAGTATAGTGCCGGTAAGAGGTCATTATGCCTATAAGATGAATGTTACATTGGCATCGGGGCGTAAGGAAAACCATTATATATCGGTCTCTGAAGGAGTGCCTTTGAGAATAGAGGAGGTGAGTGCTTTTGAGGTGAAAAAGACCGATGAGAAGACTGGAAAAGTAACTGCATACACACCAGAAAAGATAACATCATGTACAGATTTTTCTGCTTATAAGGAAGTAGAGGGTATAAAATTCCCGTTTGTGATGGAAGTGCGTGATGATACGGGACGCATAGTATGGGTACTTCGAGATGTACGACTCAATGTCCCTATCCCAAACAATGATTTCAGGTAGAAAGGGACTGGAAAAATAAGCAAAGAGGAAAAAATAGTGCAGATAGTGGGGGTTTTATCTTTTATGTCCTCCCTCCCAATTCTATCGCTTCGAGGTCTTTTATCGTGCTGTCCTCCAGAGTAAAACGCAACATAGTGCGTACCTTATGAAATCCATAAGTGCCTGCTGCTCCGGGGTTAAAGTGCATCACTTTGCGGGGTTTGTCCATCATTACTTTGAGGATATGGGAGTGCCCGCTTATAAAGAGTTGAGGAGGGGCAGCATATATTTCTTCTATCACGCTACGGTCATAACGCGGAGGATAACCGCCTATGTGTTTGATAAGCACATCTACACCTTCTTCTGTAAAGCGTAGCCTTTCTGGGAAAGAAGCTCTTATATCCCAACCATCTATATTGCCATACACGGCACGCAGTGGAGCTATTTTTTCTAATTCTCTCACTACATCCATAGAGCCTATATCCCCAGCATGCCATATCTGGTCTGCTGTGCGTACGTATTTGAGTATGGACTCATCTATCACGCCATGGGTGTCTGAAAGTAATAAAATCCTTTTCATAAGGCAAAATTAAGAACAAATGATGACTTTTCTGTTTTTTTACTTGCTATCCCTATGTTAATGAAAGTATCTTTGCACCACAAAATAAAAAGAGATAATCAAGGTAAAAAATATATAAAATGAAATTATCAAATTTTGATTTTAAGCTTCCACCAGAACTGCTAGCTGAATACCCTTCGGAAAATCGCGATGAAGCTCGTCTTATGGTCATTCACCGTGATAGCGGTAAGATAGAACACCGTCTTTTTAAAGACCTGATAGACTATTTTGATGATGGGGACTGTATGATTATAAACAATACCAAGGTCTTCCCAGCACGTATGTATGGTAACAAGGAAAAAACAGGTGCTACCATAGAGGTATTCCTTTTGCGTGAGCTTAATGCAGAACAGCGTCTGTGGGACGTGATAGTGGACCCTGCACGTAAGATACGTATAGGAAATAAACTGTTCTTTGGAGATGATGACCTAGTAGCCGAAGTGATAGACAATACTACTTCTCGTGGTCGTACGTTGCGTTTTCTTTTTGATGGTAGTTATGAAGAGTTCCGTGCCAAACTCCTTGCACTAGGACATACTCCGCTACCCAAATACATCAAACGTGCCGAAGAACCTATGGACCAAGAGTACTACCAGACTATCTATGCCAAAAACGAAGGTGCAGTGGCTGCTCCTACAGCAGGTCTTCACTTTTCAAAACAGCTTATGAAACGTCTGGAGATAAAAGGTGTGAGATTTCCAGAGATAACACTACATGTAGGTCTAGGTACATTTAATCCTGTGGAGGTAGAAGACCTATCCAAACATAAAATGGATTCTGAACAGGTTATCATCTCTCCCGAAGCCTGCCAGATAGTTAATGAGACGATAGACCAGAAGAAAAAAGTATGTGCTATAGGTACTACATGTATGAGAGCTATAGAGAGTTCTATCTCATCGGAAAAGCGTCTTAATCCATATAATGCTTGGACCAATAAATTTATATTCCCTCCATATGATTTCTCAATAGCCAACTGCATGGTAACCAATTTCCATACACCACGCTCTACCCTCCTGATGATGATATCGGCATTTATGGGACACGAATTGATGATGGAAGCATACGAGCAGGCCATAAAAGAAAAATACAAATTCTATTCTTATGGCGATGCGATGCTTATATTGTAATAAAAGGAATTGATGATTATAAAAAAGCGACCTGCCCTTTCGGTAGGTCGCTTTTTAAGTTTTAAATAGAGGAGATTTATTCTCTATTTGATGCGGCTAGTTTGGCAAATAGACGTAATAGCTCCAGATACAACCATACCAGTGTTACCAGTATGCTGAATGCTCCGTACCATTCCATGTATTTGGGAGCTCCGCTTTGTGATAGACGTGTTACCATATCAAAATCCAGAGCCAGATTAAGAGCTGCTATCACTGCTGCAAAAGCTGTTACTCCTATAGATAGTCCCGATGTTCCCATCATAAAGCTCACATTGCCAAAAAAACTCATTATCATCAGCACAAAATATACTATTGCGATACCTATCGTTGCGGCAATGATTATACTGCGGAATTTTTCGGTTACTTTTATTACGCCTGTGCGGTAGAGTAGGAGCATCACTGCAAATGTTACGGCTGTGGCAGCAACGGCTTGGAATACTACGCTTATAGGTGCACCAAATGCTGCTGGGATATAGATAGATGCAGCTCCTAGAAATACTCCTTCCAGTATGGCATATATAGGCATGGAGTAGCGTGCTATGGAAGGTTTGAATATGGTTACCATAGCGGCTATAAATCCTCCTATACTACCGGTAAGAGTAAGTGCTCCAGCAGTAGAAGGATTGTTTACTATGCTGTAAACAGAATATGCTCCAGCTATAAATGTAAGTAGGATACCTAGCAGGGTTTTATTGGTAGTGCCAGATATTGTCATCATCTCGCTAGATGATACATAAGTTATGTTTTTAAGAGTGTTTTCACTCAATGCAGGGTTGGATGATTTGAACATAATGTTATTATTTTTAATGTGTTTTTTCTAGAAATCTATGATAGGACAAATATACGTTATTTGGATGAAAAAATATGTGCCAATCCTCTTAAAAACCATTTGCGTTGATTATCTTTGTATGTGGAGAAAAATGCCCATTTGAAACGATAACAGATGATAAAAATGAAGAATGTCATAATAGCTATAGTGGTGATATTATCTAGTGGTATATGTCTTTCTGCCCAGAATGAGACTAATGCTGCTGCCGATAGTATATATGCCTCTAACCACCACCAAGCAATGGAAAAAATAGCAGCAGCCAATGTTCCTTCGGCTATATTCTACCTCAAGGAATGTATCAAGATGCGTCCAGAGGAGGCTTCGCTGTACTATGAATTAGCTCGTATGTATGACCGCCTGCAGGACGGGACACAGGCAGTGTATTATGCTCGTAAGGCTTATAACCTCTCCCCTTCCAACCTATGGTGGGAAGAATATCTTCTGTCTATATCTCTGCAGTATAAGAAATATGAAGAGGCCGAAGAGGTAATGAAAAAAAGATATGAACGTGATGATGCTTTTCTAGACGAATTACTGGAACTGTATGTGATAAATGAGCATTGGAATGATGTGCTTTTAACGCTTGAAGAACGTGAAAAAATGACTCCTCTTACCTCTAGAGAGTTCCACTGTATGATGGAGGCATATATGAAAAAAGGAGATTATAAGACCATCATAAAGAAATCCAATGACTATATGCGTACCCACCCCGATGATACAGATGTGGCACGTTATAAATTGCTTTCTATGCACAGTATGGGTAAGGTGGACAAGGCTTGGAAGGAATTTGAAGAGTATTATTCTGCTCACCCTAGTGATGGACGTGCGGCCTATACTATGATGTCCCGCTATAATGAGTTGCAAGACTATAACTCCATAGTGTCTATAAGTGAAGTAGTGGCAGCAGATACCACAATGTCCACCAAATCACGTATCAAAGTCATGGAACTCATATATCCCATCATAGCCAAAGATACTGCATACCGTGCTCCTTATGAAAAGGCTCTCAATGCGTTGGCTATAAGTGCGGTAGATGGTTATATGGATGCCTATAGATTTATAGGGGATTATTATTTTGCTCAGCAGAATATGCCACAGGCTTTCAAATACTTCCGCACAGCTCTACATAGTGGTCAAGCCGATGAAGAAATGATGCAAAAACTACTCTATATAGAAAGTCTCAATGAGGACTATGAAGCCATCTACACAGATACTCAGCTGATGATAGCATCTGGACTTAATAATGCTGATGTCTATGTTCAACTAGGTCTAGCGGCATATGAAAAAGGTCTTGTAGGAGAGGCGATTGCTGCTATAGAAAAAGCTGCCAGCATGACAGAAAGCATTAGTATGGAGAGGTATGGTCAGCTAATGTCCATGCTTGGCACACTATATAAAGATGCAGGAAATGATGATAAGAGTGATGAGTATTTTGAACGAGCTCTATCTATAATTCCAGATGATGCTTCTACGCTTAACAACTATGCTTATTATCTAGCATTGAGGAAAAAAGACCTAGACCGAGCCCTTATGATGAGTGGGAGGGCTATAATGAAGGAAAGAGATAATACTTCGTTTCTAGATACTTATGCTTATATATTACACTTGAGGGGCAAAAACCTAGAAGCTTTGCAGGTGATGAAAAAGATATATGAGATAGAGAGTGAGCCTTCGGTGGAGGTGATGGAGCATTATAGGGATATATTGGATGCTTGTGGGAAAAAAGATGAGGCTCAACAGGTACAGAAACAGATAGATAACACAAAAAACACAAATCCTCCAACAGAAAAACTAGATGAATAGATATAGAGTAGTAACATCTTTACTGGTAGTTGTATTGCTGCTGTCTATATTTACGGCATGTAAACCTCGCCATAAAAAATCGTCTCAAGCTAGCGAGGAGCATGCTGTGGAACAGACTATGGATATGAGTAATGCCACTCTAGAGAGATGGATAGATACTACACTGTCTATTATCTCGCCTTCCCCATACCAAGTATCACGTCGTGTAAATATGCAGGTGGGTTCACATAACGTAGCAGGAGAGGTGAGAATGGTAGCTGGTGATAGAGTATGGATAAATGTTTCGCTGCTGGGGATAACATTTGCTAGGGCAATGTTTACAGAAGACTCTCTTATGTATTACGAACGTTTACGCAAGACTTCGTTTGAAGGGACGTGGGAGGATTTGCATAGGGTGCACGGAGCTTTGGCTGTGGTGGATTATCATATGGTGGAGAGTATGATGTTTGCAAGACCTGTGTATAAGTTTAACAGGCGTGAACTATCTGAAAGAGAAAACGGTAGAATGACATTTGTATCTCAACATCCCAAAAAAGGTTTTGACTATAAGATAACCATAGACGAACTATCTCATAGGATAATATCACAGGAAGTCGTAGCGGTAGATGGTGCGGTGTCATATATGGCAGAATATGTTTATGATGGTGATGGCAGACTGAAAGAGGCTCTTTTTAATGTGAGTGCTGCCAATTATATAGCTGCTAGATTTACCTATGGAGCAGAACGAGAGACGGTAGGCTCTATGCCATTTAAGATGCCGTCTGGGTTTATGAATGTAAGAGAGATGCTGCTGGAGATAGGGGTAGATGTCAAATAAAATAGAATAGATATAAATATGAGGATAAATATAAGAGCTATATTGTGTGGAGTGTTAATACTATCTTGTGTCCTAGTGATGCAAGGTCAGTCGCGTAGTGCATTGGAAAAACAGAAAAAAGACCTCCAAAAACAGATATCAAAGATAGATGCTGCCATAGCTTCCAATAAAAAGAAACAAACAGCCAATACTGTCCAACTCCAGTCATTGCGTCAGAAAGTCAAAATACGCCAAGGGATAATAAATAATATAAATCGTGATATATCACATCTGGATAGTGATATAGAAGCAGGGCGTTTGAAAGTCTCTCAACTGGAAAAAGAATTGGATACATTGCGTGCGTCATATGCTCGTATGTGTGTGAATTATTATAACAATAAATCGGAAGGGTTGCGATTGATGTACATACTATCTTCAAATAGTCTATCACAAGCCTATGCTCGTAGCCAGTACATAAAGGAATACACCGCAGCCATACGTCGTCGTGGAGAAGAGGTGCGTAATAAAAACGCTGAGACACAGGAGTCTATCTCTCGGCTTGAAAAATTAAGAGGAGAAAAAAATACGTTGCTTTCTGAACAGAAAAAGGAGATGAGTTCCCTTTCATCAGACCAAAAACGTATAGAACGCATACAGGCTTCGCTTAAAAAGAACCGCAAACAGTTGGATAGGGATATGAAAAATGCCCGTAATACAGCTGCACGCATACAGAAAGAGATAAACGATATCATTCGTCGAGAGATAGAGGCACAGAATAAAAAAGCAGGAGGAGGAAAGAAAACAGCATCTTCCACTCAGATAGCTCTTACCCCAGAAGCCAAGGCATTGGCAGCTAGTTTTGCACAGAACAAGGGGAAACTTCCCTGGCCGGTAGAGAGAGGTACTATCTTTATGCACCACGGTCGTCAGCAATATCCCGGTACTACTGCATATGTAGATGTGCCCGGTGTGCTTATAGCTACTACACAGGGAGCTATGGCACGTGCGGTGTTCTCGGGTGAGGTGATACGTGTACAGGTTAAATCTGATGGGCTTTATATGGTATTTGTACAGCATGGTAACTACTTTACTGTGTATGTGGACCTAGTGAGTGTGAACGTGAAAAAAGGCGATAAAGTTACTACCAAACAGACCATAGGACGTATCAATACAGATAAATTTGAAAATAAAACTATACTTAATTTCAGCCTGTACTATAACAACCAAAAACAAAATCCAGAACTCTGGTTAGCTAGATAATGTAAAACATAATGGTGAGGGATATATCGACATCTTCTACTCTTTCAGGAGCCAATATGACACTCGTACTGCTTTCGGTGGTGGGGGTTGTAGTGTTGTGTAATGTGGGCTATACATTCAGATGGGTAGAGTGGTGCAATATGACAGATGCTCCTTATGTAGATGCTGTAAAAAATATAGCGAGTATAACAGCAGGGGCTATGGTAACAGCCCTTATAGCCAAAGATATGGTGCCTGTGAGAAGGCTATGGGCTGTAGTGGTGGTGTATGCTGTGTTTTATGCAGCACTCCCTACCAGTATGTTTTTTAAGGATTATCTCTATGCCTCTTTTCTGATGTGTGTAGTGGTGTATGCTGTATGGCATTTGGGAGGGAGAAATGATGCGGTGTATCTTTTCCTATCTTCATTTGTGGTGGGGGTAGCTATGTGGTGGACACCTGCTGTGGTGATGTATATGCTCTTTATCTATGCCGGGGTATTTATCCTCTCCCCACAAGATACCCGTAACTGGCTAATACCAATAGTGGGTTTGATTTCGGTATGTGTGATGGGAATTACATATGCCTCTATGATAGAAGGAAGGATTGTTCTACCATCGTGCTATGATATAGAGGGTATTTTCTCTATGCCATATACAGAAAAGGTGTTTGCTGGGCTTAATATGTACTTTTATGTGGGGGTATTGGCATTATTTACTGCTATATCATATATGAGATATGTGAGTGAGGCATCGCGAGGCACTCAACAGGAGAAAAAACAAGCAATGATTATAACAGCTCTTATGCTGGTGTGTGTAGTGATGGCGTTATGTGTGCCTTCTGCCAGATACATGGTGGTGTTTTCATCATTGCCATTTGCATTGGTGGTAGGACGACACATTACCAGCGAAACACTCTCTAGATGGTGGAGGACGATATATATGTGGGCATTGGCTATAGTGGCTGTTATGAGTATGTGGACATTTGAATAGAGGATAGATAAAGAAATATAAACATGGGTATAGTAAAAAAATTGGGTAGTCAGACGGCATACTATGGGCTGTCATCGGTGGTAGGGCGATTGCTTAACTACCTACTGGTGCCATTATATACTTATGTGATAGTGGACCCCTCACAGATGGGCATAGTTACATACCTCTATGCTCTGGCTGCTCTTTTCAATGTCTTTCTATCCTATGGTATGGAAACGGCTTTCTTCCGCTATTCAAATGATAGTGATAATGGAATAGAAAAGGTAAGAAATACGGCATTTACATCTATCTTTATGACCACCACTATGATGGCTGTCATAGGCTTGCTGCTCTATAAAGATATAGCAGCGTGGATAGACTATTCCCATCGCAGTATATGTGTATTATACTTTATAATCATCATCGCAGCCGATGCTTATGCTATAATACCATTTGCTAGGTTGAGGCAGGAAGGCAAAGCCAAACTATATGCTGTGATACGCATAGCGGGTATATTGGTAGGGATAGTGCTCAATGTGTTGTTTATCTACCTGCTGCCAAAGGCGGGTATTATAGCTGTCAATGTAGATAATATCTTCCTGTCCAATGTCATATCTAGCCTAGTGGTATTGTTGCTTCTCTTGTGGAAGGTAAGAGGTTTCCGTTTGCAGATAGATGTAAAACTATGGGCTAAGATGTTGGCATATGGGTTACCTATACTCATAGCAGGTACGGCGGGGATAGTAAACGAGACGATGGATAGAGTGTTTTTAAGGGAACTATTGCCCGTGGATAGCAGAGAGTACTATCTAGGAGTGTATGGAAACTGTTTCAAGATGGGGATATTCATCGCTCTCTTTACCCAAGCATTCCGTATGGCAGGAGAGCCATTTTTCTTCTCTCGTATGAGAGATGATGATGCCCAGAAGGTATATGCCAGAGTAACCTTATACTACACAATGGTGATAGGAGCTATGTATGTAGCGGTGATGGGAAATTTGTCATGGTTACAGTATTTTGTAGGGGAAGAGTATAGGGTAGGTATGGATATTGTTCCCATAATCCTTATGGCCAATGTGTGTTTAGGATTATACTATAATCTGTCTATGTGGTACAAACTCACAGACCGTACGCTATGGGGAGCGTATCTGTCTATAATAGGAGCAGTGGTAACCATAATAGTTATATTCTATGGAGTGCCACGATGGGGGTATATAGCGGCAGCTTGGGCACATCTATCCACTTATGCTACTATGATGATACTATCATACGTTTTAGGTCAGAAATTTTATCCTATACCATATAATGTAGGCAAGGTGTTGTTATATGTCGCCGTAGCAGGAGCTATGGGATATGTTTCGTGGAATATGATGGGAGGAAATATATGGGTAGGCAATGGATTTTTTGTGTTGTATTGTATGATGGTGTTAGGTGTGGAAAGAAAAAAGATAATGTCCATACTGCATAAAAGATAGTTATGACTATGGAAGCCAAAGGAAAAGCGAGTAGAAATAAGACTCTTACCATAGAGGAAAACGAAATCCTGTCTCTAAGGCAAGAAATAGTCTATTATGATGAGGTAAAAGAGGGTATGGACTATAAGGATAAGATTATATGTGATGATGTTATCAATGTCTTGTCCTGCCTTCCCGATGGTTTTGCAGACCTTATCATCATAGACCCTCCTTATAACCTATCTAGGAACTTTGGTACGGTGAAATTTGAGGCGATGAAGGAAGATGTGTATGAGGAGTATCTCATGAGTTGGTTTCCAGAGGTGTGTCGTAAACTATCTCCAAAAGGCAGTCTGTATATGTGTGGGGACTGGAAGTGTACATCATCTATGCAACGTGTGATAGCTAGATACCTTAAAGTCATCAATCGTATCACTTGGCAGAGAGAAAAAGGACGCGGAACCAAGGCAAATTGGAAGAATTCTATGGAGGATATATGGTATGCTGTGCGAGATGAAAAGAATTATCATTATGATGTGGAAGCGGTAATGATGAGACGTAAGGTGCTAGCGCCCTATCGTGAGAATGGGCAGGCCAAAGATTGGGAAGAATGTGATGGAGGCAAATTCCGTAACACTCACCCATCCAATTTCTGGGATGATATAAGTATCCCGTTCTGGTCTATGAAGGAGAATACCCCTCACCCTACACAAAAACCAGAAAAACTATATGCCAAACTTATATTGGCATCCTCTCGTAAAGGAGATATAGTCTTTGACCCGTTTGCGGGAAGTGGAACATCTGCTGTGGTGGCTAGAAAATTGGGTAGGCATTATTGTGGGATAGAGATAGATGAAAACTACTGTCTATATGCTGCCAAACGTATAAAAAATGCTGCTATGGACTCTTCTATACAAGGCTATGTGGGAGGAGTTTTCTGGGAGCGAAACAGTAAAGAGGAACAGATAAAAAATAATAATAACAAGTAAACATATAAATCTATGGAGATAAAAATCATAAATCGTTCACGTCACGCATTGCCTTCATATGAGAGTCTGCAGGCGGCGGGTATGGATATAAGAGCCAATGTTGATGAACCGGTGGTACTGCCACCTCTAGGACGTGCCCTTATCAAGACAGGGCTTTTTATAGCTCTGCCAGAAGGCTATGAAGCCCAGATACGCCCTCGTAGCGGTCTTGCTATAAAGAAAGGTATAACTTGCCTTAACAGTCCCGGAACGATAGATGCAGACTACCGTGGAGAGATAGGTGTCATACTAGCCAATATGTCCAACGAAGACTTTACCGTGTGTGATGGAGACCGCATAGCACAGATGGTCATCGCTCGTCATGAACGTGCCGAATGGGTAGAGTGTGATGTTCTGGATGAAACAGAACGAGGTGCTGGAGGTTTTGGTTCTACAGGAGGAAGTAAAGGATTATAATGGAGGAAATTAAGACCATATTTTGGGATTTGGACCATACGTTATGGGACTTTGAACGCAATAGCGGAGAGGCATTGCGAGAGACGCTCTACGGCCTAGACCTAGTGGGAAGAAATGGGCTGGAAGTAGAAGATTTCATAGAGCGTTATCACGTTATCAATGACCGTATGTGGGACGAGTATCGCCGAGGTCTTATAGAGAAAGAAGACCTGCGTGCAAGGCGTTTTGACGAGGCATTGGGATTATACGGGATAAGAGAAGAAGGGCTAGGGGAGAGATTTGCATCTATGTATCTGGATATATGTCCTCGCAAAAAAAATCTCTTTCCATATGCAAGCGAGGTGCTAGAAAAACTATCTAGAAAATATCCTCAATACATCATTACCAATGGTTTTTCTGAAGTTCAATCCATTAAGATGAATAACGATGGGCTCTCTCCATATATACGCCGTACTATAACATCTGAAGAGGCTGGAGCCAAAAAACCATCGCCTGTTATATTTGAATATGCTATGCGTGAGGTAAATGCCACTCCTAGTGAAAGTATAATGATAGGAGATGACCTTGACAATGACGTTATAGCTGCTCTTAATGCAGGATTTGCACGGGGGATATGGTTTAATCCTACGGGGAAAAACCGTGATATATGGGACGATAGAATTATAGAGATACACACATTAGCAGAAATACTAGAAATAATATCATAAAAACAGGAAACAATTATGAGAGTACATTTTATAGCCATAGGAGGTGCTGTGATGCACAATCTGGCACTTACATTGCAGAAAAAGGGACACGTTGTAAGCGGTAGCGATGACGTTATATATGAACCATCACGCACACGTCTTGCCGAGGCAGGAATACTTCCCGATGCCGAGGGTTGGTATGCAGAAAAAATCACTCCCGATGTAGATGCTATCATACTAGGTATGCACGCACGAATGGACAACCCAGAACTCATACGTGCTCGCGAACTTAACATCCCTATATATTCGTTCCCGGAATTCATCTATCGTGAATCTGAAAACAAAAAACGAATAGTAGTAGCAGGCTCTCACGGTAAGACAACAACTACCTCTATGATACTCCACGCTATGCACAGGGCGGGTGTCAAGACAGACTATCTAGTAGGAGCCTCTATCGAGGGTTTTGATAGAATGGTGGAACTATCTGCCGATGCTCCATACATAGTCATAGAAGGTGATGAATATCTGTCTTCGCCGCTGGACATGCGTAGTAAGTTCCTTCATTATCGTCCTCATGTGGCTATCATCACAGGTATAGCTTGGGACCATATGAATGTATTTAAGACCTATGAAAGCTATACAGAAACTTTCTCTCTCTTTATAAAGAGTCTGGAAAAAGGAGCAACACTTATCTACAACAGTCTAGATAGTGAGGTGGTACGTGTGGTAGAGGAGACATTTACAGAATGTCCAGACCTAGATGTAAAACGTGTGCCATATGCTATACATCCTTATGAGATAGTGGATAACAAAGTAAATCTAGTAGATGGAGAAAAGAAATATCCGCTTACTCTTTTTGGACGCCACAATATGTCAAACCTAGACGCTGCATGGCGTGCAGCAGAATGTGCTGGCGTTGATAAAGAAAAATTCTATGAAAGCCTTGCAGATTTCAAAGGAGCCAAAAACCGCCTAGAACGTACCTATGACGATGGCTCTACGGTAGTATTTAAGGATTTTGCACATGCTCCTAGTAAAGTACGTGCTACGGTAGCGGCAGTAAAAGAAGTATTTGCCGATAAAAGAGTCGTAGCAGTAATGGAACTGCATACATATTCCAGCCTTAACAAGGATTTTATCCCACAGTATTCTGGTGCCGCCGATGGAGCCGATGCAGCATTTGTCTTTTATTCACACCATGCTATGCAGATAAAACGAATGCCACCATTAGACCCACGTTGGGTGGAGGGCGAATTTCATCACCCTGCCGTAAAAGCCGTTACCGAGATAGAAGAATTGCGTGAAGAAGTGAAAAAGATACCTGTGAAAGATACGGTGTTCCTCTTTATGAGTTCGGGAAGTTGGGATGGAACAGATTGGTTGTCTGAACTAGGTCTTAAATAAATGGATAAGACCATAGGGGGAATGAGTAGTAAGACTGGTAAGAAGGATTTTTGGGATATGAGTGCCTCACAGAATAAGGCTACATTGGCTGTGGGGGTTCTCATAGGCTTGCTATGTGTAGCTAGTATTGCCGTACGTGAGATAAGGGTAAATAGGCTGCATGTAGAACTCTCCCAAATGGATTCCCTGCAAATAATCCCTACTCCCGTAAGAAGCGATACATTCCTTATAGATATCAATGTCATAAGCCAAAAAGAATTAGCCTCTCACCCTTTGGTACGGGATACGCTAGCAGAAAAGCTATTCAGGGCACGAGTGCGTTATGGAGGCTTTCTAAATGCTCGTCAAATGGAAGACATTTTCCCAGATGATGAAAAGATACATAGACTGTTTCCTTATATGCTATATGATGCTAGTAAAATAGTGCGTTATGATATAAACATAGATGACGAAGACATGTTGTGTGAGCATCCTTATATCTCACGTCCATTTGCTAGGAGTATCATAGAGTATCGTCAGAGGGTAGGATTTATAGAGGATTATGCTACGATGAAAAAAATAAAATATTTTCCACGTAGCAAAGCCGAATATCTAGAACAATATATTAATTTTGAAAAAAGAGAACATTTCTCATTGGAAAACTAAATTTTAACGACTATATGGAAAACAATTATCTGGAACACCCAGTCATTAAAAACATTCTGTCTCGTAAGAGTGTACGCAAGTATTCCCCTGCCGAAGTAGAAGACGAAAAACTAGAAGTACTGCTTCGTTGTGGTATGGCTGCACCTTCGGGAAAGAATGTCCAGCCTTGGGAGCTTGTATTGGTCAAGGATAGAGCTATGCTGGATGCTATGGGAGAGGGTTTGCCCTATGCCAAAATGCTTGCCGATGCAAAGGCTGCTATTGTAGTGTGTGCAGTAGAAGAAAAATGTGATTACTGGTATGTGGATTGCAGTGCTGTTACAGAAAATATCCTGCTCGCCGCCGAAGCACTAGGGCTAGGAGCAGTATGGACAGCTACATATCCATACCCTGAACGTATGCAGGTGGTAAAAGACGTATGCTGCCTTCCAGAAGGCGTAGTATCTCTATGTGTGATACCTGTGGGCTATCCTGCCAAAGAGTACAACCCTCGAGATAAATACGTAACCGATAAAATCCACAGAGATAAATTTTAAAAATTATTTTGTGTCTATATGTGGTAAAATTTTTATATCTTTGCCACTCGTAAAAAAGAAGAATAAACACAGGTAATAACTAGATAAATAGGTTTTTAAAGGAGGTCGTTTGTTTTAAGGAATTATGAATTTTTATGGACAGAAATGATTCACACAGTGTGTGTGAGACTGTCATAATGAGCCTTTTAATAAATGAAAATCAAGATTTAAAAACCATTAAAACACAAAACAATGCTTATAATACCAGTAAAAGAAGGAGAGGCTATAGAAAGAGCTCTTAAACGTTTCAAACGTAAATTTGACAAAACAGGTGTGATGAAACAATTGCGTGCACGTCAGCAGTTCAACAAACCATCTGTAATTAAACGTAAAGAACACGCTAAAGCTGTATATGTACAGTCTCTTCGTGAAAAAGAAAACGAATAGTTTATCGATGAGCTAGAACTCGTGAAAAAGCCCCGCCTGAAAGGCGGGGCTTTTTTATGGATGAAATGTCATATGCTTAATCTTTTTATTTTTTCTTTCCTCGTGGTGAAGGTATTCGTTTGAGAACCATACACATACGGGTAGGGAGGTATATCTTGAGGAAAGAATCTTTGCCTTTTTTGAAGGAAGAGAATGTGTAGCCTTCTTTTACGCGGGAGAATCCGCCTTCTTCTTTATCATCAGAAGAGAATACTATCTCGTAATTGCCTTTTTTGGGGACGTAGAACTCATATCCTTTTACCGAATCCCGTGGAGAGAATGAGAATATAAACACATATTCGCCACGAGAGAATATGATAACCTTGTTATAGTCATCTGTATTGAGAAGTTGTGGTGCAGGCAGAGACTGTAGCTTTATGCCACGAGAGAACTCTATCATCTTCTGGTCAAATGACTGGAGGTATTTGTATTTGAGGTGGTCTGTGTCTGGGAGGTCCCACTGACGACGAGCATAGTGAGCACTCCAGTTGTTACCCTCGCGAGGGAAGTCTATCCATTCTGGGTGTCCAAATTCGTTACCCATAAAGTTGAGGTATCCTTCTCCTCCCAATGATAGTGTTATAAAGCGAATGAGTTTGTGCAGGGCTATACCTCTATCTACTATGTTGCTTGGAGTAAAGACGCTCATTCCTGTGTACATCTCCTTGTCCATGAGCCAGAAGGCTATGGTCTTATCTCCTACCAATGCTTGGTCGTGGCTTTCGGCATATGCTATATTGGCCTCTCCTGCACGACGATTAAGCAGACTGTAATACATCTGTGCCATATCCCAATCCTCGTCTCTTACATCACGCAATAATTTTATCCAGTAGTCTGGAAGTCCCATTGCAAGACGATGTGTAAAACCTAGTCCGCCTTCCTCTATGGGACGACAAGCTCCCGGCATACCGCTCATGTCTTCGGCTATGGAAAGGGCGGTGGGATATAGAGAGTGTATAAGGGTATTGGCCATTTGCAGGTAAAGCACCGCCGAATTATTGGTGTCTTTACCGAAATAAGTATCATATGAAGTAAAAGCTACGTTCCCATGATGGTAGTACAGCATAGAGGTAACTCCATCAAAACGGAATCCATCAAAGTGGAATTCTTCCAGCCAATATCTTACGTTGGATAGTAAGAACTGCTGGACATACATCTTTCCATAGTCAAATAGTTTGCTGTCCCAACCCGGGTGTATTCCCGAAGGCCCCTCTATGAAATAAAGTTCTCCATTGCCATCAAAATGACTCAATCCTTCGGCTATATTTTTAACTGCGTGGGAGTGTACTAGGTCCATTACCACTGCTAGTCCCATACCGTGAGCCTTGTCTATGAGGTAACGCAAATCGTCTGGTTTTCCAAAACGGGACGATGGAGCATAGAAATTGGATACGTGATAGCCAAACGAACCGTAGTAAGGGTGCTCCTGAACAGCCATAAGCTGTACAGTATTATATCCCAATGCCTTAACTCTAGGCAGTACGTTATCTGCAAATTCTATCCAACTACCTACATGCCCGTCTTGGGTTGCCATGCCCGGATGAGCTTCATAGATAAATGGAGTGAATTTTTTGGGTAGGCTGAATTTATTTTTCCACTTGTAAACGTTTTTAGGAACAAATACCCCCGAATAATCATAGGTCTCTTTGTCTTGGATGGACATTTGTATAAAGGCGGGTATGCGGTCTAGAGTGCCGTTGGTAGAGGTGATGCGTAATTTCACGCGAGAGAAAGGAGTGAGACGGTCTTTATAGGTCTCATCATCTAGAAATATCTCCCAAGTCCCTGTATCTAGTCTTGTAAGTGGGTTTTCGTCTCCATTCCATAGATTGAAATCTCCCACTAGGCTCACTCTTTGGGCGGCAGGAGCATATTCCCTGAACCACCAACCTTTCTTTTCACTATCATAGTTAAAGCCGAAATAGTGATGTGCCGATGAAAAATATCCCAACGAATTGCACTTTTCATCTATGTAACGGCAGTGCATAGTGTACCACGAAAGACGGTTTTTGAGGTAGTCCTCATAAGGGGCGAGCCAAGGGTCTTGCTCTACGAGTTTTAAGTTCTGTGTCTGGTTATCCATAGGTAGAGTGTGTATTTGTATAGATAAATAGTAGATAGCTATTACAAGAGATAAAGTAACGAACTTTTAACTAAATATCCAAAAATAATCACATAAAAAAGCCCCGCCTCTTTCCCTAAGGTAAGAGGCGGGGCAAGGGTTTTATAAAATATAATTTAGAAAGTGATTCTATTTCTTTTCTTCAACTATAGGACGTTCCCATCCACCACCTAATGATTGGTATAGGTTAACGACATTTGTAAGTTGAGATAGCTGGTCGTTTACTAGGTCTAGTTGAGCAGCTAGATAACCCTGTTGAGCTGTAAGTACTTCTAGGTATGAAGCTCCCATACGAGTGTATGCAAAATTTGTATCATCGGCAGCCTGTTTCATAGATGCCACTTGTTTTTTACGAGCTTCCAGTTTCTTTCCTGTAGTCGTGTAACCATACAGAGCATTTGAAACTTCTATGCCAGCATTGATAAGAGATTTGCGGAATGCAAGCAAAGCTACCTCTTGTTCTGCTTTTGCTATACGCAAATTGGCACGATTGGCACCCATATTAAGCAGAGGCATAGTAAGACCTCCTACAAAATCTGCAAACCAACGTGGAGTGTAGCCTACCACAGCACCGTTTGTATAACCTCCAGTACCTGTGATGGTAAATTTAGGATAGAAGGCAGAACGAGCTACATTGGTAGCGGCATATGAATAACGTAGAGCAGCCTCGGCTTGCATCACGTCTGGACGATTGGATAGTAGCTGTGAAGGTACACCTATCGCCATGATGAAGTCTAGTTTCTGGTCGGCAAAAACACCGCGTTCTATAACACCTGCTGGACGAGCTGTAAGTAGGCATATAGCGTTTTCTGTCTCGCGTATAGCCTTGCGTATGCCCTCTATGGAGGCTTGTAGGCTGTATAGCGAAGCACGAGCCTGTTCTATGGCAGCACGTGATGTTCCTATCTCAAACATGCCTTCCATAGTCTTAACTGTCTGTTTGAAGATGATTTCGTTTTCAAGTGAAATCTCCAATTGACGGTCAAGAGCTAGTAGTGTGTAGTAGCTTATAGCCACACCAGATACTAGCTGTGTCTCTACTGCACGTTTATATGCCACAGACTGCATAAGAGCTGCTTTGGCACCTTTACGGGCATTCTGTATTCCTCCAAATATGTCTATCGTCCATGAAGCATTACCTGTAAAAGAGTAAGCCTCGGTGTGTTTAAGACCTTGAACTTTGGCGATGTCCTCGCTTGCGGCAAGGTTAAAAGAAGGGAAGAAAGCAGCCGTGCTACGGGCTAGTGTTGCTTCGGCTTCTTTGACTTTGAGCATCACTGTACGATAGTCAAAATTATTGGTCAAGGCAGAATCTATAAGCGAACGTAGATGTGGGTCTGTAAATATCTCCTGCCAAGGAATATCGGCTATATTGGTAGTATCGGCACTTTCAGTGGTGCGATACAGGTCGTCTGTCTTAACCTCTGGGGTCTTGTATGGTTTGTATATATTGCACGAAGAGAACAATATTACAGACAGAACGATAATCAATGAGTATTTAATGTTATATGTCTTCATCTGTTTTTACGGTATAAAATTATAGCTGTTCTGCTTCTGTGTCGTGTTTTTTGAATCTTTCTTGAAGTGACTGGAATATCACAAATAGAGCAGGTACAATGAATATCTGCAATATGGTACCCACTAGCATACCACCTACGGCACCAGTACCTATGGTAGAGTTACCATTGGCACCCACACCTGTGGCAAACATAAGTGGAAGAAGACCTATGACCATAGCCAGAGAAGTCATCAAGATAGGACGCAAACGTGCAGTAGCACCATCTATGGCGGCCTGAACTATACTTTCTCCCGCTTGACGGCGAGCAAGAGCAAACTGAACTATAAGTATCGCGTTTTTGGCTAGCAGACCTATAAGCATTATCACGGCTATCTGTAGGTAAATGTCGTTGTCCACACCCATGATATTGGCAAATATGAACGAACCCGATAGACCTAGTGGTATAGAAAGGATAACGGCGATAGGAAGGATATAGCTCTCATACTGTGCACAAAGGATAAAGTACACAAATAGAAGACATAGTCCTAGGATACCACCCAACTGGTTGGATGCACTCTGCTGCTCACGAGTAAGACCCGAAAACTCATAGCTGTAACCAGTAGGAAGAATCTGGTCTGCTACTTCCTGTATAACTGCTATGGCGTCACCAGTAGAATAACCTGGGTTAAGCGCACCACTTATGCTTATAGAAGTAAAGAGGTTGAAACGGTTGATGTTTTCTGGGCCATATACGCGTTTGAGTGATACAAAGTTTGATATAGGAGCCATCTCGCCGCTGTTAAGGCGTACATATATGCTATTGAGTGATTCTGGGTTGGCACGATAAGGGAAATCACTCTGTACCATCACACGGTAAAGTTTACCAAACTGGTTGTAGTTTGATGCATACATACCACCATAGTAACCTTGTAGAGTAGTAAGCAATGCACTAGGAGATGTGCCAGCCATCTTGGCTTTGTTTATGTCTATCTCTAGTTCATACTGAGGGAATGATGGGTTAAATGATGACATGGCATAACGTATCTCTGGACGAGCCATAAGAGCACCTGCAAACTGCTGATATATCTGGAAGAAACGTCCCAAATCGCCACCTGTACGGTCCTGTAGTGAAAGTTCAAAACCACCCGATACACCAAAACCTGCCACCGATGGAGGTGGTATGATGGTTATCTGTGCGTTTTTAATGTGGGATGTCATCATAGTAAGACGACCTATGGTAGAGTTGAGGTCCATGCCTTTTTCTGTACGTTCATCCCAGTGTTTAAGACGTAAAAAGAATGTGCCATAAGCTGTACCATTACCAGATATAAGACCCATACCTGTGATTTTGGTAGTTACTTCTACCGCAGGGTCTAGGCGGAATATAGAGTCCATTTCTTCTAGCACTTCGTTGGTTCTTTCCATTGTAGTACCAGGAGCCATAGCTATGTCCACCATAAGGAATCCGTTGTCTTCGTTAGGTACAAATCCAGTAGGTGTAACTTTCATCAAGTAGAATAGTATGGCTATGAATATAGCCGCTGCACCAGCTGTAAGCCATTTGTGCTTGATAAGGCGGGATACTCCTTTCTGGTATTTTTTGGTAGATGTTTCAAATGCAGTATTGAACGCTTTGTGGAAACGAGAAGCAAACGAATTGCCCTTTCCGTGTCCTTCTTTGGCAGAAAGGAACAAAGCACATAATGCAGGAGAAAGTGTAAGAGCGTTAACGGCCGAAATAAGAATAGAGATAGCCAATGTAAGACCAAACTGGGTGTAGAACACACCAGTAGTTCCTCCTACAAATGTTACGGGGATAAACACCGCCGACATCACCAGCGTGATAGAAACGATAGCTCCTGCTATCTCGCTCATAGCGTCTATAGAGGCCTTGGTAGGAGATTTATAACCTTGGTCCAGTTTGGCATGGACGGCCTCGACGACCACAATGGCGTCGTCCACCACAATGGCAATGGCTAGCACCAATGCAAACAGTGTAAGCAGGTTAAGAGAGAATCCCGCTAGATTCAAGAAGAAGAACGTACCTACCAGTGATACCACAACCGCTATGGCTGGGATAAGAGTAGAACGGAAGTCCTGAAGGAAGACATATACCACGATGAACACCAGTATAAATGCTTCTATGATGGTCTCTATCACTTTGTCGATAGAGGCATATAGGAAGTCGGTGGTATCCATTACGGTAGCATATTTTATACCAGCAGGGAAGTCTTTTTCTGCTTCTTCAAGCACTTTTTTAATCTCGGCTACGATTTCGGTGGCGTTGGAACCGGGGGTCTGGAACACGGCACAGGCTACAGCAGGATAACCCTGTGAAGAAGAAGTCATACTATAATCTAGACCTCCCAGCTCTATGCGGGCTATATCTTTAAGACGTAGGATGTTACCGTTGGCATCGGCTTTTATAACTATGTCCCCAAATTCTTCGGCATCTTTAAGACGACCTCTCCATTTAAGAGGATACTGGAACGTAGCGTTTACGTTCTCGCCCAGTTTACCGGGAGCCGCCTCGATGTTCTGTTCGCCTATAATACCTACTACATCGGTAGGGGTGATGTTATAACGAGTCATGATATCTGGTTTAAGCCATATACGCATGGAGTAGTCTTTGGAACCCCAAGCCATGGCATCACCCACACCCTGTACACGTTTAATGGCAGGTACGATATTGATTTTGGCGTAGTTCTGTACAAAAGCTTCGTCAAAGTCTGGATTCTCACTATAAAGCGTGAACACCATAAGCATAGAGGTGTTACGTTTAAGAGTGGTTACACCCACTTTGGTAACTTCGGCAGGAAGAAGGTTGGAGGCTAGGGCTACACGGTTCTGTACGTTAACGGCAGCCATGTCTGGGTCTGTACCTAGTTTGAAGTAAACATATATGGTAGCAGAACCGTCGTTTGAAGATGTAGAAGTCATATATGTCATACCTTCTACACCGTTTATCTGTTCTTCCAGTGGTGTTACCACAGAATTAAGTACAGTCTCGGCGTTGGCACCCTGATATGTGGTCATTACCATCACAGTAGGAGGTGCAACGTCTGGGTACTGCAACACAGGCAGTGCTTTAAGACCCAAAAGACCCAGTATAACCAATATAATGGATATAACGGTAGATAGAACGGGTCTGGTTATAAAGGTTTTTAAATTCATATTCTTGTGTTAAGTTTTACTCTATATGAGATAGTATTATTTTTCTACTGGAACTATGGTCATACCATCGCGTAGGCGAGAGATTCCTTCTACTACTACTTTGTCGCCAGCTTTAAGACCACCTGTGATGTAGTAAACAGCACCAGCATTATCTTCAATGTATTTTACAGCTACTGCTTTTACAGTGTTGTCTCCCTGAACTACATAAGCAAATTTCTTGCCCTGCTGTTCATAGGTAGCACTCTGTGGAATAGTTAGGACGTTTTTAAGAACAGAAGGTATGCGTACATTTACAAATGTACCACTGCGTAGGCTCTGGTCTGGGTTGTCAAATATAGCACGTAGAGAGATAGCTCCTGTAGAAGGGTTAACTATGGCACTCATAGTCTCTACTTTACCTTTTGTAGCAAATGTGCTACCATCACCCATTACTAGTTCTACTTCTGGAAGGTGAGCAATGATGTCTGAAGTTTTGGTGAAAACGCTATCGGTATTTACCAAATCTTTAAGTTCTGATGCTGCGATGCTGAAGTATGCATACATTTTTGAAACATCGGCAAGAGTGGTGATAGGAAGAGCTCCCTGTCCAGAAACAAGTGAGCCTACACGGTAGTTATATGTACCTACCACACCGTCAAATGGTGCAGCTACCATAGTGAAACTCAAGTCATTCTGAGCCTTGGTAAGTTGAGCTTTGGCACTTTCTAGTGATGCTTTCTGTGCTTGTTCTGCATAAAGAGCTGTCTGGTATTCAGACTGGCTTATGATGCCACGTTCATACATTTCTTTCTTGTTTTTGGCTACGAGTTGAGCAGAACCATAGCTAGCCTGTGCTGCTAGAACAGCTGCTTTGGCGGCAGAAACAGCCTGCTGATATGCAACGCGGTCTATTGTGAAAAGAACTTGTCCTTTTTTAACCACGCTACCTTCATCTGCACGTATTTCCTCTATGTATCCTCCTACTTTTGGACGGATTTCGGCGTCTTTTTCACCTTTAAGTGTGGCAGGAAATTGGTTGTAAACGCTGGCATCTCCAGCTTTCAGAGTTATAGTGGCTAGTTGTTGAGCCGCAGGAGCCATACCAGCATTACCTTGGCCAGAAGAGCAGGCAGTTACCATGGCAACTCCTACCGTAATAATTAAGGTTTTTACAAGTGATTTGTTCATCTTTTGATATGATTATTAATGTTTTTTCATTAGAGTTATGTGAGTTGCAAAGGTAATGATTTGCAGTGATGTCGTTTTGTCTTAAAAAATCTTTTTGTTGTCCTCTAGCGGAACTTTAAGATAGTTTTATGATATGTACTATGGCAAATAAATAATTGTGGAAGCATTTGTGTTACAGTCTATGAGAAATTTTATTACCTTTGGGACAAAATTATAGCGTAGAAGGATATGATAGAGTACATAAAAGGACGATTGGTAGAAAAAAATCCTACCGATGTGGTGGTAGAAAGTGCTAGCGGAGTGGCATACATGATAAACGTATCGCTATGCACATCATCCAAGATTAAAGACACAGAATCTATTAAACTTTATATACATACGGTCATTCGTGAAGATGCCCACCAACTTTTCGGTTTTTTTACACGAGAGGAGAGAGAAATTTTCCGTAAATTGATAGCTGTTTCGGGTGTAGGTGCAGGTACTGCACGCACCATACTCTCGTCTATGGACCCACAAGACGTGATAAGAGCAGTAAGCGGAGGCGATGTGTCTTCCTTTAAAAATGTCAAAGGCATAGGATTGAAAACAGCACAACGTATCATTCTAGACCTTAAAGGAAAACTGGATTTCGGGATGGGTGATGCAGAATTGCCGGGACTTAATCCATATGAAGCTACTGCCGCATTACGCACCGAGGCTCTTGACGCACTGGAGATATTGGGATTTGTACGCAAAAACTGTGAACGTTATGTGGATGAAATCCTCCAGAAGTTCCCTGCCACAACGGTAGAAAACCTCATCAAAATGACCCTAAAAGCTATGTAACATTTGTCGAGATACTTTAAAAGAAGTATCCTGTACTTAGCATCATTTACAGTGTTTTATAATCTATCGGAAGCACAAAATGCTCCCGGAAAGATAGACTATGTGCCTCTATATGATGCCTACAGCGAGCAAACGTCCTCGCCTCTGGCGAGGACGTTTGCTCGCCACCTATGGCGGGATAACTACCTTACAGCTATTGATACGTTTTCTTTTAATCGCACTAGAGAGGATACTTCACAGCCACTATCTAGATGGGGGATAAAGCTAGATGGAGGCTTTCTGTCCCGTATGATGGGAGGGAGTGTGATAGAGATTTATCCTTCTATAGATGTGGGAGCATCATTGGGACTCTCTTATGAGCGTACAGATAATCCACACTTAGGGATACGTTCGCGTACGCACATAGGTGTAGAATCCTCCCAAGATGTAAACTTTATGATAAGGGGAACGGCGGGCTCTCGTGTGACTTTTAAGGCTGCTATGGGAGAAAATTCTGCTATGGCAGGGGATAGCTTTTCTATCTCATACACGGGCGAACCTTATGAATTCCTCCAAAGCCTTACTATGGGCGGGGTAGGAGTTAATTTTACTTCTCCGTTTCAAGATGTAAGAGGCGAAGGCATAGGAGCGAGTGCGTCCATGCGTATGGGACGTTTTTGGTTGGATTTATATGCTATGAGAGTAAAGGATATGGCATTGGATGATAGCAATACATATTCATATGATGATATCTCTCAATCATTGACCATCAAAAGTTCTTCCTACCTATACAAACAGGCTTTTTTTCTCTCTTCTAGATATGCAGACCGCTATGATGAGCTAATGTCCAGTTTCCCCATAGTAAAAACCGATGTGCATATCACGCGTGTAGATGTATGGGTAAGTGGCGGCAGCAATCAAGATTCACAAAGTGCATACCTGTATGATGAAGAAGATGAAAATAATATCATACTGATAGATGGCATGAGGCTGCTCTCATCTACAGAATATACCCTACAGGAGGATTTGGGATATGTTATTTTGCATGCTCCGCTTAAAGATGGAGATGTGATGGCTGTCTCATATTCTTATACTATGGATGGAGGCTCATACACCGAAGGCGAATTATATGACTCGCGTGCAGATGCCTCCCGTCCCATTCGTCTTAAAATGATATGTCCATTGCATCTTACACCAGAAGTCTCCCAGTGGCAACTGATGATGAAAAACGTGTATAAAGTAGGTGGGGATAAGGTGAGATTGTTATATGATGATGTAAAAAGAGCTATCATTACAGACAAAGCCTATGATACAGAAAGTGCAAATGGGGAATATCTGTCGTATTTGTTGGGATTGGATAGATGTGATGAGATGGGAGAGGGATTGGAGGGAGGAGATGGATATATAGATATGGTGGAGGGACTCACTTATTATGGCGATGTGGGGGTGATGGTATTGCCTCGTCTTATGCCGTTTAATGTGGAGGAAGATGAAATATCCAAATACGACTTTAAGGAACTATACTACCATAATCCTTCTATAGCTAGAAAGATGAGTGATAAAGACCGTTATGTCATAAAGACAGAACAATCTATAAACCATGGTACGCCCGATAATTATTTATCTTATAGTAATTATTCTTTCTTAAAACCTTATGATGGGTATAATACTACGCTTCTAGGAGGAGAACTATCATACAGACCCCGCAATGCTATGAAGGCATATATCTCAATGCTATCTTCATATAGCTCTATGGGTGATAATGAGGGGATTATCTCTTCATTGTCCATAAAAAAATCACAGATAGCTATGGGTTATGTATTTGGTGATAAATCTGATTTTCTAGATGGAGTATCTAGGTCTATCATAGGAGAGAAGGCTACAATGCCCTCATATGTAAAACTGGGAATCCATGGGGTGTATGAAAAAGACAAATGGCTCTATGGAGGGTCTATGAAACGGGAAAATAGTATGTGTATAGATGATTTTGACGATGAGAATAAGATGTTCTCTCTTTCTGCTGCCGATGATTGGGTGGCGGCATCTACTCCTATGGGTTCGCCATATCTCAATGCCGATGACTCATCGCCCGTACTTTTTAACAAAAACCGAGCAGCTATTACTTGGTATGTGATAGACACTGTTTTCTATGGGAGAGATAGCCGTACTCCAGCCTC
The DNA here is from genome assembly GCA_017620815.1 of Flavobacteriales bacterium. Lineage (GTDB taxonomy): Bacteria > Bacteroidota > Bacteroidia > Flavobacteriales > UBA1820 > Merdimorpha. Next base: position 27,951 of record JAGAUI010000011.1, on the reverse strand, counting down.
TGTAAGGGAGGATGAGTCTCTTATATCGGCTCCTTGTTCTAGAAGGGTGTACAGAAGAGAAATCTATCCTACCGAAGACATAGTAGATGGACAGAAAAAAGATATGCCCACACTGGATATTTACTACCGCCCCTCATGCAGAGGAGAGTATAATATATGCTATGATGTGATAGATGGTGATGGGAGAATTAAAAATAGTGCGGTAGAGAATTGGGCGGGGATAATGAGAAATCTGCCAGTGGAAGATATGAAAGGAGAAGGTATTCAGAATATAAGTATGTGGATAATGTATCCTTATGATGAGAAGGTAGATAAATCACGCGAATATGGATATATGGTGATAGATGTGGGGCATATATCTGAAGATGTGTATGCACTGAAAGAAAAATTTGATGAGAGTGATACTAAGGTGCTGCCTATGGAGAAAAAAGAGACTGCTATGGGTTATGTTCCGCTTAAAACACCTGCGTTAAGAGTGTTTTCTTCTTCTAGGGATGTGATGGAAAGACAGGATTTAGGACTCAATGGTATAGATGATGAAACCGAGCGTGTAAAATATGGTGTTGCAGATTATTATGATATAGAAAGTGTTGTGGGGAAAGACCCAGCAGGGGATAACTATGTCTCATACATGGATAAATGTTGGGATAAAGGGACTGTGTCTATACCCATGCGTTATACTAATTATCGCCACAGCGAAGGCAATGCTACAGGCAGTGGAGATTTTTCTATGCGTTCTACGGGGCGTCCAGATGCAATGGATTACAATGCCGATGGTGTACTTTCATCTCTAGAGAGTTATTCGGCTTATCGTGTATCTCTCAATCCAGACTCTTTGCTGTGTGTGGGACATAACCATGTTTCTGCCATAGTGACTAGTCATATAACTCTTCCCGATGGTAGTAGTGATAGTGTGCGTTGGATACAGGTGAGGATTCCGCTTTCCTCTGCTGAATATAGTGTGGGTGGGGGATTGGACATGAGTGGTGCTAGCTCTATGAGAGTATGGCTCTATGGCGTAGAAAACAAATTGGTTTTGCGTCTGGCAGAATTTGGACTTGAAAAAGGAGATTGGGAGCTCGTGCATAAAGAGGAAAAGCAGGATAATCCAGATGTGCATATAGAGAGGGTGAGCGTTGTATCGGCTTCTATGCGTAAGCCTATACCTTATGTTATGCCCGATGGGGTAGAGAGAGAAAGATACAAGGTGGGAATGACCTCATATAGTAAAGACGAGGGGTCTATGAGTGTTGTGGTGAGGGATTTGAAGGGAGGTAAAAAGGCGATGGTTTATAAACGAGGAGTGTGGAATATGCTCTTGGGCGAGGATATAAGAGCTTTTATCCACAGCGAAAGCCTCTCTAGGGTAGGTGGTGGAGGTGATGTAAATACTGTGTTGCTATTGGGAAGTGATATAGATAAAAATTATTACTTGGTAAAGAAAAAATGTGTATTTACTCCTTGGGGAGCAAAATCTCCATCCGATATATGGCCCGATGAAAATAAAATCCACATAACCCTATCTCTCCTCCCAAAAACCAAATATGCTCGTGATAAGGCTGTAAGAGATGGTACTCATACCTCTTGTGATGTCCCGTACGCCATAAACTATGGGGAATATGTGGTAGAGGTGTGTGGAAACCCGTCTATAAGTGCTGTAAGAGTGGTAGGTCTAGGAGTAGAGAATGCAAGCGATATAACGACCGATGTGTGTATGTGGTTCAACGAATTGCGTATGGGGCGAGCAGAATCTATGTCCTCCTATGCACTTAATGCGATGATGTCTTTTAATCTCTCCTCACTATTGGAGGTAGAGGGGGAGGTGGATTATATGTCTAGTGGTATGAATGAGGGACTTTATTCTATGTCTTCGTGGACGGTAGATGCCCGTATGCAACTGGGAAAATTACTTCCAGATGTGGCTCGACTCAATATCCCGATAGAGTTTATCGCTACACAGAACATCAAGATTCATAAATATCTCTATGCCGATTACTTGGCGAGTAAAGACAGTGCCTTTTATCCCGATAGAGATTCTTATATGTGTCTCAATATAAAAGACGTATCTCGTGAACGTAAGATAGGGAAAAAACCGCGTTTGTGGGATGTGGAAAATGTGTCTTGGTCGTTTATGTGGGATAAAAATGAAAAGACAGACTATTTTAAGCAGATGAATACCCGTGAGAATACTTCCCTTAATGTGGATTACACATATGCGGGGGAATCCCGTTATATGAAAATAAAAAACAAATGGTTAAAGTATATAGCTCCCGGCTATCTCCCTGCACGTCTTTCTTTCGGCTGGGAGGCACGTTCTATGTCATATGAGTATATGGATAGACTCCTTTCAGATGTGGGACAGGCTCCCATTACAGGTATGAGAGAAAATCACTCTTCATACCATATAGCACTGGATATAAACCCTATAAAAATGATAGAGATGTCATACTCTTGTCTAGGGGAGAGTGCAGACTATAAACACATGGGTTATGAAGGGGAAGAAAGGGGATTTTTTTCTGCTCTTATAGGTTGGAATACTCCAAAACTGTATTCTCACCGATTAGGTGTGAAATGGAACATCCCTTTCCATGAGAGCCGATACTCAGATTGGCTCTCAATGAGGGTGGGTTATAATGCCTCTTTCCTATGGAGGGTGGGAAATAATTCTACTACAAGTGAAATGGCTTCACATATAGTACAGAATGAAAGACTGTGGAAGGTGGATATGAAGGCAGATGTGAGTAGATTTCTTTCTGTGTGGGTAGATAAAGATGAAAAATGGGGAGTGAGAGATATTTTAAGCGACTTTAGTTTCTCATATAATAGACGTTCTTCCACTATTCTCCCGGGATATACCGATGTCTCTGGATTTGCAGCTATAAGGGTGCTTAATACATTGGGGATGGGGTTTCTAATGGGAAATCAAGTAGATGTCCTTCATAGGGCGTTTGTGGAAGGGAGACTTTCTTCATCTGCATTTTCATCTACCAATGCTTATGCTACCGCCGATGAAAAAAATTATTCTTATGTGATAAATATGCGTCCTGCACCTTATCTTACACTCTCGTTAAAGGGAGATAAGACTATGAAATTTTCTCGCAGCGAACGCTTTGATGTGGAAAGAGGTGTAAACAGTGGGGATTATCTCCTCAATAGGTGGGACGTGAGAACTAGAGGTATGTTCAGTATGAGTACTTGGGCGTTTGCATCTGCATTTGACAAGGTGAGTCCTTCTTCTAGTGCAACGGTGTCCCGTATGAAGACGATAATGCCCATAATGGCAGAACGTCTTACAGAAAAATATCGTCTAGAGTATCCTCATATCCCACAATCTGCTCCTTCACTTCCGCTTTCTCATACAGAGGTATTGGCATATTCTTTTCTAGGGGCATATCTGGGTGGAGGTGTCGATGCTCCGCTGGATGTCTTGCGTTCGTTCCCTCTGCCAGAGATAAGTCTCTCTTATGAAGGACTAGGTCATATTCCATGTTTCAAACGGGTGTTTACGACTGCTAGACTCTATTCTAGGTATGTATCACGTTATAGTGTGGGGGATTATATGGTAAATGATAATCTAGATACGGTGTCGGTAGGATATCCTTCACAGTATGTCCTATCAACGATACGAATGAGCGAATCTTTCTCTCCGCTATTGGGAGTAGAGTTTAATCTAAGGTGTGGGCTTGATGTGAATGTGGAGTATGATAGGGATAGAATGGTGTCGCTCTCCACCGCTAGCGGGATAGTGAGTGAGACCATAGGACGTAATGTGGATATAAAACTCATATGTCGTCTATGGAAAAAATGGAAACTCTCTGCTAGTGCTGCATTGCGTAAGAACTATGTCTCTCTCTATAACGTAATAGACGACTCTTCCCAAACGAGTAGTGGGGAGAGATATCTCTCTATGCGTCTGGGGGTGGATTATGATTTAGGACAAAATCTTAAAATAGGGCTTAATGCCACGGCTGTTATGCAGTCATATATGCTGGTGCATATCCCGTCTAGATTCCGTTCTACGGTAGCTTTTCAGGTAAAATATGATATTGGTAGATGATTTTTTTGTATTGTGAAAAAAAATTTCTACTTTTGGAGCAATGTTAAACCTTGAAAATAAGTAAAAAGAAATGAACATTCCAGAAAATCTTAAATACACAAAAGACCACGAATGGATACGTGTAGATGCCGATGGTATAGCAACTGTAGGTATTACAGATTATGCACAAAGCGAACTAGGTGATATAGTCTATGTAGATGTAGAAACAGCAGGTGAAACTCTTTCACAAGAAGAGGTGTTTGGTAGCATAGAGGCTGTAAAAACAGTATCAGATATTTTCATGCCTGCATCGGGAGAGGTTCTAGAACTTAACCCAGAACTGGATGCCGACCCAGAACTAGTAAACAAAGACCCATATGGAGCTGGATGGATTATAAAGGTTAAACTTTCTGCTCCTGAGGAACTAGATTCTCTACTTTCTGCTGCACAGTACGGCGAAATGATAGGTGCGTAAGAATTTATTTTTCATAATTAGTTTAGATTTTGTCTCATCCTCTCTTAAAAAAAGGAGGGTGAGATTTTTTATATAGAGGTGTAAAGTGTTGTGATATAGAAAGGTGAGCCTGTGCTAGTGTTAAATGTGAAAAAATCTTTGTTTTGAAGAAAAAAGTGTTCATACATTTGTGGTGAGATAACCGAGGTTCTCCATCATAGTGGAGATGAAAAGGGAATGCCGTGAGATTCGGCAACAGTTCCCGCTGCTGTATGCTCCTCTAGTCTGTAAGGGCTGGAAAAAGATTTTTGATAAAATGTCACTGTGTGATGATTCTTTGTTCCACATGGGAAGGCATCAAAAATGGAGCGAGTCAGAAGACCTGCCTTTGAGTTATAAATGATTTTGCAGCCTGCGGAGAATGGGCGTGTCATAGTGTGGCTTTTCCTGGTAATGGTTTAAGCAATTACATTGCCATTTTTAAGATGACACATAGTGGCATTATTTATTTCCCCCTTGATGTTCAAAGTCATGCAGGATAGGATGGTGGGATTTCTGTGTGCTACAGACAAAGGATGGTGAGTATGTAGTGATTTTTCTCATCGTTGATTATATGATTGCTTCTTTTCCATTGTGATGTGCTACCATAAGTCCTACTTCCTGTCTTGTATGTGGATTAAGTCCACGACAAGGAATAATTAATTTTAACATCAAATGAAATGAGTAAATCATTTTGGTTTTTTATCTCTCTCTTTGCGTCTGTTCAACTAATGGGGCAGATAACGGGTGGAGAACTTCAAGAAGTAGTAATAGTGGGACAAAAACCTGTAAAACAAATGGCGACAACTATTACTCACATAGACAGTATGATGATGAAGGAAACATCATCAGAAACATTTGCAGAACTTTTATCCAAACACTCTACCATCTATGTAAAAACATACGGTGGTGGTTCTACAGCTACGGTGTCTTTCCGTGGTACGGCGGCTTCACACACGCAGGTGGAGTGGAATGGTATAAATGTAAACAATCCTATGCTGGGACAGGTGGATTTTTCGCTTATACCGGTGTGGTTTGTGGATAAGACATCTGTTTATAGCGGAGGTAGTTCCCTTCAGGAAGGTAGCGGAGCCCTAGGTGGAACGGTGAGTATGGGTAGTAGCGTGGACTGGAGTAAAAAGTTCTATGGTGCTGTGATGCAGAATATAGGTAGTTTTGGGCTTCATCAGACTTTTCTGGATGTGGGAGGAGGTAGCCGCAAATGGCAGATGAGGTTCCGTTACATGTATGATGAGGCAGAAAATGATTTTGAGTATCTTAACCGTGCTATACCTCCCTTTGAGGTGGTGCGGCAGGAAAATGCAGACTATAAAAAGCATGGCGGAGTGATAGATGTGAATTATAACGCAGGAAGAGGTAATTTCCTTTCGCTTAACCTATGGGCGGTGCATGCCGATAGAAATCTGCCTACAATCATGTCCTACCAAGGTGCAGGACGTACAGAAACTCAAGAAGATACAGATTTCCGCAGTGTGTTTAAATGGAATAAATACTGGGGAAAATTCCGTAGTGAGCTTACTGCGTCTTTTTCGGCTACCAGAATGGATTATTTCCTGTCAAATGTTACTGGTCTTACATCTTCTTATGTAAATAATGATAGCCGTAGTGAGGTTAAAAGTTTGCAGGGAAAATACAGTTTGGAATATTCGCCATCGGAACGTACTACATATCGTCTGCTAGGAAATGTAGCATATCATAAGGTAGATGTCTATGACCGTAAACAATCTAGTGGCTATGCTCACGATAGGGTGGAGGCTGGATTGAGTCTTTCTGCTCATAGGAAATTTACAGACTGGTTTTCGGGTTTTGCTCTATTGAGAGAGGATGTGTGTGAGGAGCGTTGGACTCCGCTAATGCCATCATTGGGTGTAGAGTTTGGCTCTTTTGCTGGGTTTTCTGTTAAGGCAAATGTGGCTCGTAACTACCATCAGCCTTCGCTTAATGATATGTATTGGTCTCCAGGGGGTAATCCAGACCTACGTCCAGAAAAAGGTTATACTGGAGATGTGAGCCTTGCTTATGATAGGCGTGTGGGGGCTTTTTCTTTTAATGCCAATGTTACAGGATATGTATCTGATATTGAAGACTGGATAATGTGGCGACCTAGTGAGTTCCGTTATTGGACGGCCGAAAATGTGCGTACGGTACTCTCTCGTGGTGTGGAACTAACGGCTTCTTCTACGCTTTCATATGGAGGTGTCAAGGCTACGGTGGGAGGAAACTATGCATACACCCGCACCACCAACGAAGACTCTACCTCTGAAGGATATGGACGTCAGCTTATATATATACCAGAGCACAAGGGTAGCATAAAAGCCGATGTGGATTATCGTGGGTTTTATCTCTACTATGTGTGGAGTGCTGTAAGTGAGCGTTATACCACAGAAAGTACAGAAGCTACACGTCATACGTTGCGTGGGTATGACCTACACGATGTAACACTGGGTAAAAAGTGGAATGTGAGTAAAGTGTGTGCTATAGATACTTCCATAAAGATAAATAACGTGGGAGACCGTAAATATCAGTCTATATTGTGGCGAGCTATGCCGGGTAGAAACTATATGTTCTCTCTTAAATTTTCATATAAATAGTAAAGATGATGAAAAAAAGTGTGATTTATATATTGTTGGCACTACTTGTAAGTGCCTGTGGTGACGACCTAATGACAGGGGGACGTCAGTATTACTATCCAGAAAGCGGAGTGTTTGTATGCAATGAAGGTAATTTTATGTATGGTAATGCTGCTCTTACATACTATGACCCATCTAGCAAAGAGGTGGAGAACCAGATATTCTACAATGCCAATAATTTTCCATTGGGAGACGTGTGTCAGTCTATGGAGATAATAAACGGACGAGGCTATGTGGTGGTAAATAATTCGGGAGTGGTGTATGTCATAGACCCTATCACGTTTAAGTATCTGGGTAAGATAAGCGGTCTTACATCTCCTAGGTTTATAATGGGGACAGGCAGTGGAAAACTGTATGTTACAGAATACTATTCGCCTAGCATAAAAGTGGTGGATGAGGCTACGCTATCACTCATAGGGGAGATAAGTCTTCCTGTTCAAGATGCTGGAGCTATGGTGCGCGTAGATGGATATGTGTATGTGTGTGCTAGTGCTAGCCCATGCGTGGTGTGTAAGATAGATGCGTCAAATGACAAATTGGTGGCAAGTACACCTGTAACTCTCTCTCCCAATAGTATAGTCGTGGATAAAAACAAAAAACTCTGGGTGCTAAGTGATGGGGGATACTATGGTTCGCCGTTGGGACAGGAGGTGGCTGCTATAAGCAGGATAAATCTTTCTACTATGCAGGTGGAAAAAGTCCTTACATTTCCTTCGATTAATGACTCTCCTTATAACCTGCGTATAAATGGGGCTGGGGACAAGCTTTATTATGTATCATATAATGTCTATGCTATGGGTATTGATGATGGTGTGCTCCCAGTGACTCCATTTGTAGCGGCCGATGCAGGGCAGATGTATTACGGGATAGGAGTGGAGCCTAGTAGCGGAGATGTGTATATTACCGATGCTGTGGATTATATGCAGAAAGGAAAAGTATTGCGATACTCAAAATCTGGAGAAAAGATAGATAGCTTTACTGCCGATATTATTCCCGGAGCATTCTGCTTTAAGAAAAAATGATGGACTCGGCGATGAAAAAAGCGGCTCCCGCAGGGAGCCGCTTTTTTCATCGCTATTTCATGATAGATGTTAAGTCATCAATCATTATGCTGTAATCAATGACAGACGAGGTGGGTATTACCTTTTTTATAAAGGCTGCCATTTCGTTTTCATATACTTCTTTCATGCGACTATTGCCTTTTGATACAGAATAAGAGTAGTTTGCCATACGGTCACATATTTTTACAAATGTGGCATAAGGAGTCTCTCTTATCCCGAGGTAGTACTCTTCGCCTGCACGTTCCTCGCGTGTGCGACCACGTAGATTGGTTACGGCATATACTATTTCTGTTATCTCTACTCCAAATACTTTTTTAAGGTCGTTGTATGTGAGGCGGCAGTCTTCGAGGGTGTCGTGCAACCATACGGCACATAGGACTTTTTCTCTATCTTGACTAGGGATAAGGTGTATATATCTTTCTGCATAGTGAGCAACTAGTGCTAGATGCAGGGTGTATGGTGCATCATCATAGCGTTGGCATGTAGCCTCGTGTGCTTTGGCGGCGTAGGCGATGGCTTGTGGTAGGAGTGTTTCTGTTTTCATAGTTTGATGTATTATGGTTTATAATTAAAACAATTAGCTCCATATCTTTGGGATATGGAGCATAAATTATCTAGTCACCTTTTTGGCGGATTATGCTATAGCGGCAACGTGTTTTGAAAGCTTGCTCTTAAGGTTTGCAGCTTTGTTTTTGTGGATAACGTCTTTTTTTGCCAAACGGTCTATCATAGACACTACTTTTGGCAACATAGATACGGCTTCGTTCTTATCTGTAAGCAGACGCAATTTTTTAATAGCGTTGCGAGTTGTTTTGTGATAATAACGGTTACGTAGACGTTTTTTCTCGTTGGCACGTATGCGTTTGATAGATGATTTATGGTTTGCCATTTCTTTTTGTTATTGTTTTTATTGACGGTTTATCCGTTTTAAATCTTTTACTAAATAAAAATGTCTAAGTGGTAGTCCGTAGGGGAATCGAACCCCTGTTTCAAGAATGAGAATCTTGCGTCCTAACCCCTAGACGAACAGACCTTGTGTCTTGGTGTATTTTGTAGTCCGTAGGGGAATCGAACCCCTGTTACAAGAATGAAAATCTTGCGTCCTAACCCCTAGACGAACGGACCTTGCCTCGATAGAACCGCTCTTGCGGTTATGCCCATCATTGCGAGTGCAAATGTAGAACATTTTTCTCTTTCCCGCAAGAGCTGTAATAAAAAAAATGAAAAATTTTTTCCGAAAAAATAGTTATTTTGTTTTAATATATTCTGTAACAATCATTTGTGGAAATGTTATTATATTTAATAGGTGGTGATATGATGACGATGTAAAAATATATACACCTTAATATATATAGGGGAACATAGATTGATTTTCTCTACTCCTATATATATAATAGAACTGAAAAAAAACTAAAACTCTAGAACTATGAACGAAGATTCTCCAAAATCCTATCAAGGAACCTCCCCACAGGTGGGACTCCCCGCACCTTCTTTTACTGCAATGACCACACAGGGTGAGTTGCATTTCCCTCAAGACTATGAGGGTAAATGGGTCGTTTTCTTCTCTCACCCTTCAGACTTTACTCCTGTATGCACGTCTGAATTTATGATGTTTGCACAGATGACTCCACAGTTTGAGGCTCTCAATACTCGTCTGCTGGCTCTTTCGGTAGATGGACTTTATAGTCATATAGCTTGGATAAGGGCTATAAGGGAAAATATCTCGTGGAGGGGGATGAAGTCCATAGACATCACGTTCCCTGTCATAGATGACTCCCATGGAAAACTTGCAAAACTTTATGGTATGATACAGCCATCACAAAGTGAGAGCAAAGCTATACGTTCGCTTTTCTTTATAGACCCCAAAGGCATAATAAGGGCGATGATTTTTTATCCTAGTAACATAGGACGGAGCATAGGCGAGATATTGCGAGTGCTTACTGCTCTACAGACGTCTGATAGGTTTGGTGTGGCAACTCCTGCCGACTGGCAGCCCGGCGAAGACGTCCTAGTCCCTACCGACCCCACGCCGTCTGCTGCAAGAGAAAGAGTAGAAGATACTCCTCATGGTGTCAAATGTCACGATTGGTTTTTCTGTACTAGGGAACTGCTTAAAGATGAGATAGATAAGTTCTTAAAAGAGATAGGTGGCAGTTCAAGGGAGGACACTCCCGATGCTCCAAATGATAAAGAAAAGGCATAGACGTGATTTAAGTGTGAAAAACGAGGCAAAACCCGCAGGTTTTGCCTCGTTTTTTATGAATACAAAGAAGTAAAAGTCGTTAAAAGGATGGGAAAATGTGTCAAATTTGAATAAATTTTAAGATAAAGCGAGTGATTTTTGTTAAAAAATGTGTTTTTTGAAGATTTGATAAAATGATAGCAAAAAGGGGTAAAAATGAGATTGCTGATGAATAGAATTGTGTTTTTTAACATAATTAGTGAATAAAATGTAATGAAAAGATGGGCTTTTACAGAAAAAAGTATCACAAAAAACTATTTTTATGACATAAAAGTTAAAGGTTAAAATTGGTTTTAACGATTTTTTAGTATTTTTGCAGTTCCGAATAACAAAATATGTTTATAAAATGAAAGGAAATGTAAAACAACTGCTAACCATCGCGTTAGTATTATTCTCGGCGGTTTTTGCCTTTGCACAGGTAAAAACTTACTCCGGTACAGTTGTGGGTGCCGATGGCACTGCTCTTCCCGGAGTGAACGTAAAAGTAGTCGGAACAGCAAAAGGTACTTCTGCTGATTTTGATGGTAATTTTACCATTTCTGCTGAAAAAGGGCAGAAACTACAGTTCTCATTTGTAGGTTATAAAGATAAAGATGTAACATTGGGTGATGTTACCACTCTTAACATCCAGCTAGAAGAAGATTCTGCTATGCTTGAAGATGTGGTTATCGTAGCTTATGGTACTGCCAAGAAAAAAGACTTGACAGGTGCTATCACTACCGTTACATCAAAAGACATCGAGAACCGTCAGGTATCTACAGTTACTCGTACACTGGAAGGTCAAGTGGCAGGTCTTACTGTAACCAGCTCAACAGGTCAGCCTGGTACAGATGCTACTATCCGTCTACGTGGTGTAGGTTCTATGTATTCTGACGACACAGCTCTTATCCTTTTGGACGGTGTGCCTTATCCATCAAACCTCTCTACTATTAACCCAGACGATATCGAGTCTGTAACAGTTCTTAAAGACGCTGCTTCTACAGCTCTTTACGGTTCTCGTGCTGCAAACGGTATCGTTGCCGTTACTACCAAAAGAGGTCGTACAGCTGCCAAGAGCCAGATTTCTTTCACTGCACGTACAGGTTGGAACGAAGCTGGTGACCAGTTCTATGATGTGATAGACAACCCTGCACAGCAGTATGAGATTACATGGCAGGCTCTTAAGATGTACTACTACCTTAACACAGGACAGTGGAACGCTACAGCTGGAAGATTTGCATCACAGAACCTTCTAGGTATTTTGGGTTATAACGCATTCAAACTTCCTACAGGAGCTCAATATCTAGTTGACCCAACTACTGGTAAAATAGTAGAAGGTGCACAGCAGCTTTATAGCACAAACTGGCGTGATGAGCTTTACTCTCGTAACGTACGTCATGACTACAACGTATCTATACGCGGTGGTGGTGACAAGACTTCTTACTATATGTCATTGGGATACCTTTCAGACCCATCATATGTAGTAAACTCTTCATTTGAACGTTTCTCTGCACGTTTGACTGTTGACACATACGTTACAAAATGGTTGAAAGCTGGTGGTGGTTTCTCTTATACTCACCGCGTATCAAACTACCCTCCTTACGGTAAGGACAAAGGTCTTTCTTCCAACAACCTATTTGCATTTGCTAAGATGTTCTCTACTATTTATCCAGTGTATGCACTTGATGCAGATGGTAACATCAAATATGACAAAGACGGTAACAAGATGTATGACTATGGTACTGGTCAGACAGACCGTGCTATCTGTGTAGGTGGTCGTCCAGTATGGGCTGGTTACAACCCATTGACATACATGACAAGAGACAAATATGAAGATGTATATGATAACATCAACGCCAACGTTTATGCAGAAGCTAAATTCTTGAGAGACTTCACTTTCAAGGCTACTTTTGACATGAACAACGTTCAGGGTAAATCTATGTCTTTCCAAAACAACGAGGAAGGTATAGGTGCACAGCCATCAATTAACGGTTATCTATATAAACAATCTTCAGAAACTCTTACTCTTAACGCCAACCAGACTCTTACTTGGTCTCGTGAATTTGGTAAACACCACGTTGACGTTCTAGCAGGTCACGAGTACTACTATGCCAAGAGTTCTGCTCTAGGTGCTGGTATGATTAACATGCTTATCCCTGGCATCACAGAATTCTCAAACTTCATCACTCCTGATGGTGAACCTACATCATATACAAATGCTATAGCACTTGAATCATATTTCGGTCGTGCACAGTATAACTTTGATAACAAATACTATGTAAGTGCTTCTATACGTACAGACGGTACTTCTAAATTCAAATATGACAAATGGGGTACATTCTGGAGCGTAGGTGCTAGCTGGCGTATAGCAGAAGAAAACTGGATGAAAGGTGCTGAATGGGTTAACGAACTTAAAGTTCGTGCCAGCGTAGGTACAAGTGGTAACCAGGAAGTATTCTCAAACTATCCTTACACAGACCTTTGGAGCGTATCCAACAACAATGGTAAATTTGCTATCGCTCAGGCTCAGACTGGTAACCCAGCTCTTACTTGGGAAAGCGTGTTCACTATAGACGCTGGTCTTGACTTCCGTCTATGGAACAAATTCCACGGTAGCATCGACTACTATCGTCGTGATACAAACGACCTTATCTTCCCTGTTAAACAGGCTGCATCTACAGGTCGTTCATCTCGTTATGAAAACACTGGTAAATTGCGTAACTCTGGTGTTGAAATAGACCTTAACTATGATATCTTCAATACTCAGAAACTTTACTGGTCTGTTAACTTCAACGGTGCTCACAACAAGCAACAGATACTTGAATTGCCAGATTACCTTATGACTGCTGCTGAAGGTACTGGTTACATCAACGGTTCTTACCTATGGAAGATAGGTAAAGACCAGTACAACATCTACTATGGTTCTGGTGCTGGTATCGACCCAGAAACTGGTTACCTTACTTACTGGTATGAAGACCCAGTAGATGGCGTTACAAAACGTACATCTGACTACTCAAAACAGACAAAATATGAGCAGGGTTCATCTCTTCCTGACTTCCAGGGTGGTTTCAATACTACATTCCGTTATGCAGGATTTGACCTTTCTATCGCTACAACATTCTCATTGGGTGGTTATGCACAGGATAGCTCATACTTGAACTACACTTGGTATGGTTTTGTGCCACGTGGTTGGAACCTTCACAAAGACCTTCTTGACTCTTGGACTCCAGACAACAAAGACGCTTCTATGCCATTCCTTTCTTATGGTGTAGACTCTCAGCCAGGTCAGGATTTCAGCACACAGTTCATTTCAAAATCATACTTCAACATCAAGAACATAACTGTGGGATACACTGTTCCTGCTAGTGTTACAAACAAGATAGGTATGAGTACTCTACGTGTATTTGCTAGCTGCGAGAACCCTTGGTTTATTTCAGCTCGTAAAGGTTTTGACCCACGTACTTCTATCACTCCATCTTCAAGCAGTAACTTTGCAGGTTATTCACAGATGCGTACCGTTACATTTGGTCTGAACGTTAACTTCTAAAACCCAGAGTAAAGAAATGAAAAAAGTTATATTATCAATAATAGCATTGGGACTATTGGCTTCTTGTTCACAGAACCTAGACCAGAGTCCTACCGATGTTTTCCCTACCGAAGACATGGAAAAGGTTGACCCTGCTCAGCAGGCTGGACCACTTCTATCAAACGCTGTATTGCGTATGCACACTATGGGTTCTGGTACAGACTATACTTCTTATAAAGTACAGCAAATGGCTATGGACCTTATGGGTAATGACATGATTATGCCTGTTTCTGGTCACTCTGGTTGGCACTACAACGACTACCAGATGATGTACTATCGTACACAGACAGATAGCCGCCCATCTTCACAGTGGAGCAACTATTATAAAAACATATTCCAGGCAAACCAAGCTATGGAATTCCTTCCAGCAGACCTTAGCACAGCGTCTAACCCTGCTCTTGCAAAACTTATCAAGGCTCAGGCAAAGACTTTCCGTGCATTTAACTACTATCACCTTATAACTCTTTTCCAAGATGCTTACTTGCACGGTGGTAAAGACAAAGCCGGTATTCCTTACTACGTTCGTAGTGACGAAGAAGCTAAAGGTCGTGGTAATGCCAAAGACGTATATGATAGCATAATGGTTGACATTACAGAAGCTATCGCTCTGTTCAAAGAATCTGGTATGGCTCCTTCTTCAAAAGAAGATATCTCTATCTATGTAGCTTATATGGTACAGGCTCGTCTAGCTCTTACTATGGGTCAGTATAGCCTAGCTGCTAGTGCTGCAGGTGAAGTCATCAAAGGATTCTCACTTATGTCAAAAGACCAAGCTATGGACAATGGTTTCCAGAAATTGTCTAGCCCAGAAGCTATATGGGGTTATCAGTGGGTGCTTTCTACAAGCCTTCAAAACAACTCTTTCTCTTCTCACATCTCTGCTAACTGTAACGGTGGTTACGGTGGCTCTGGCGGTGGTTTCAAAATCATAGACGAACGTCTATATAACAAAATCGCTGCTAGCGACTGGCGTAAAGAGTTGTACTATGCTGCTCCTACTGTAATATCTTATGCTTCTTACGCTTCTAAAGAAGCTCCTGCTTACACCAACAAGAAATTCAACTCTGTTTCTTATGAGTGTGACGAGGTGTATATGCGTGCAGCTGAAGCTTACTTCATCAAAGCAGAAGCAGAAGCTAAATCTACAGGTGATGCAGCTCAGACACTTTACAACATCGTTTCTACTCGTGATACATCTTACACTAAATCTACCAAATCTGGTCAGGCTCTCGTAGATGAAATCATGCTTCACAAACGTATAGAAATGTGGGGTGAAGGTCTTGAATTCTATGACAACAAACGTTTGAATATAGGTGTTGACCGTTCTTCTTCACAGAACCACACAGTTATGAAAACTGTTCCAGCTGGTAAAGACTTTACTTTCCAGATACCTCTATCTGGTGAAATAGAGCTTAACCCTAACATCAACGATGAAGACCAGAACCCACTATAATAAATAGTAGATTCTATAAATATAGTGCCTCGCTCAAAAGAGCGAGGCACTTTTTTTATGCTGTTTTTAATGTGGTATCTCTTTTCTTTAAGTTCATATTCCACGATGAGGATTTACTCAATCTATCTTGTAGCAAAGAAATAGAGTCTTTTGCTTGGAAATGATTGCTTTTTTGATTATATTAGAAAGGTAATTATAAATGACAGATTGTATTATGGAAATGAATTATAGTATAGATGGAGTGAACTTTAAGGACTATGGGGTGTATGTTTCTTCTTCTAGTGGTCTATTGGGTTCGCTTAGGGTAAAAGCACCTCTTACGGTCTCTTGGGAGGATGAGAATGGGTATAGTGTGGATGGTGATGCCCCGCTGGTGTGGGAGGCTAGAAGTATAGTGTTGAGGTGTTTTATGTGTGCTCCCTCCAGCGAGGATGCTAGTTTGCGTATAAGGGATTTTGCGGGCTTATTTTACAAGTCTGGATTACGTACGCTGCAAGTATCAATAGGGGATAAATCTCTCTCCTATGAGGTGTTATTTACAGAATTTACCGATGTATCTAGTGTGTTTAAGCAGGGAGAAGTGGTGGCTACATTTACCCTTAAAATGGAAGAAATAGAACCGCACTTGTGATAATCATAGATAAGTATTTGGTATAAAAAATGCGGCGGCTCAAAAGAGCCGCCGCATTTTGCGGTTATAATAGTGTATTACTATTCAGCTTTAACGATAGCTACGCGGTTCATAGAAGCTAGTTTCCAAGCTGGAAGAGCAACTTCTGGGAATTTACCAACAGCAGTAAGACGGTCGGCTTCAACACCTTTAGAAACTAGGTAGTTTTTAACTACGTCTGCACGTTTCTGTGCAAGTTTTGTGTTCCAAGATTTGCTACCAGTCTGTTTATCGGCATAACCTTCGATGATGTATTTGTTGCCGTCAGCTTTGATAGTTTCAGCAACAGCGTCTAGGTTTGCTTTGTCTTTGTCTGTAAGTTTGGCAGTTCCTATTACAAAGAATGTAGATAGAGGAGCGATTTTAGCAGCTGGTTTAGCTTTTTCAGCAGCTAGTTCGTCTGCAAGTTTCTTATTAGCAGCCTGTGCAGCAGCCAATTCCTGAGCAGCTTTATCGGCAGCAGCTTTAGCAGCAGCAGCGTCACCTTCAGCTTTTTTAGCTTTAGCGATGTATGGAGCAGCTAGTTCAGCTTCTATATCAGAAACGCGTTTGAATTCTCTGTCTTTGAAACGGTAAACAAGACCAGCTGTTACGCTACCTATACCGTTAAAGCCATTTCCGTAGTAGTCGTATTGAGAAGAGAAGACAGCTCCTTTCACGTCAACAATGATATCAAGAGCTTTTGAAACGCGGAATTTGTTAAGAAGACCAGCGTTAAATGCAAGTTTGTTGCTAGACTCGTGTTTAAGAGCTGAAAGACCTCCGAAACCTACGTATGGAACAAATTCATATACGCGGTCTGCTTTATAGCCACCTATAGCAGCAGAAAGGTTCAACATGAAGTCTGCGTGGTAGTGAAGTGAGCTGATTTTTGATTTATAAAGACCAGCCTCTCTACCAGCATTCCATGGAGTTGGTTGAAGGTTGTATGCTTGATATTTGGCACCAGCTACCTGAAGGCGTACACCATAGATAGGAGTAATCCATTTACCAAATGCTATTTCTGCAGTAGGAACGATACGGTCACCTAGTCCAGCATCGTCAAAATTCTCACCTACATAAGCAGATACACCGCCGCCTAGTGAAATAAACCAGTTATCCCAGAAACCATTGGTTACATAAGGACCACCTTTCTTTTCAGTCTGGGCGAAAACAGCTGCAGAAGCCATCATTGCAACTGCAACAAAAAGAGTTTTTCTCAGAATGTTTTTCATTTTATTAAAAATTTAAGTTCCTTTTTTTTTCTTTCCAAGGAGGTTGTTATTAATTGATTTTGACACGCATCTAGCGTAATCTTTATGTACTGTTTACAGTATAGATTTAGCTAGTTTTTCAAAGAACAAAGTTAAGTTATTTTTCTTATAAAAAACAAAGATTTGTTCCAAAAAATATAATGAAAATAAAAAATATTTTCTAGATGGAAAAGTATTGGAAGGGAAATAACGTTTGTATGAGGAAAAAATATTATTTTTACTCGTTGAATTATAGACTATAAGTAAGTATGAGTGAAAAATATATTATCTGTCTGGGTCGCCAATATGGTTCGGGAGGGCATAAAGTAGGCAAATACCTTTCAGATATGTTGGGTATAGATTATTATGACAAGGAAATAATAGAAGCAGCTTCACAGCAAAGCGGCATAAAGACTTGTCATTTTGAGCGTGCAGATGAAAAAGCTCCCGGAAGTCTCTCTCATCTTTTGTCCACTTCGCTTTTTTCTGTAGGAGGAACGTTCCCATGTAATAACAGCCTATCAAATGACAATATCTTTATGCATCAAGCAGCTGTGATACGTGATTTGGCAGAAAAAGGTTCGTGTATCATAGTGGGACGATGTGCAGACTATATCTTGAGAGATATGGAAAATGTGATATCGGTATTTGTGTCATCTCCTATGCAACAAAGGGTAAGCCGCATAATGTCCCGCGAAGGTCTGGATGCTCGCCATGCCGAAGAAAAAGCCCGTAAGATGGATAAATTAAGACGTTCGTATTATAATTACTATACCGATAAATCTTGGGGGGATGCCTCGTCATATAATCTACTCATAGATACTTCTATACTGGGAGAAGAACAAACGGCTTGTTTTATAAGAGATTTTGTGTTGAGGGCATTGGAAGATAAATAATAAGTAGAAACGTTATGAAAGTAGCATATGTTATTTTTATGCTGTGTGTCAGCATGGTTTTCTGGGGACAAAATGTGCCCAAAGGAGCTAGCATGCCCAAAGAACGTCAAGAAAAAATAAAAGAACCAAAGACCGAAAAGCCCCGTGATGAAAAGGTAAAGGAAGAGAAAGATAGACCATTGCGTATGGCTACTCGCGAAAGGGAAGAACGAGGAGATGGCGAGCGTAATGTAAGACCAGATAGAGAGGGAAGGATAGACCGCCCAGAACGTCCCGATGCAGATATGCCTCGTATGGAGCGAATGGAAAAAATATATCGCAATGAATACGGCTATGGTCGCAAGAGTACTCCTCCTTCCAAATCCCGCATGGTGTATCATTCTGGTGTGGGATACCGCTATTACAAGGGGGTATATTATAAACCTTATGTCAAAGGCGAATGGGTGGTTTCACGTCCGCCGATAGGGGTGGTGATAGCAGCTGTTATGCTTGAAGAACTAGATGCTGTGATAGTTCCCGCTGGTGTTTATGTGCGTTACCCTAAATATCACTATAAGGACGGTGTTTTTTATGTGATGGACCCTACGCGTAATTATTGCGTGGTGAGTGCTCCTGTAGGGGCATTGGTTGAGATGTTGCCTTCTGGAAGTGATAGAGTGGTGAAAAATGGCGAAATTTTCTTTATGGTAGATGGGTGTCGTTACACTCCTGTAATCCATGAGGGTGTGCGTATGTATCGTGTAGATGGAAAGGTAGGTAAATAAAAAGTATAGTTTAAAAACAAAAAAGAGCGACTGCTGTCGCTCTTTTTTGTAGCCTTACCAGGACTCGAACCTAGACTGAATGAACCAAAATCACATGTGCTACCATTACACCATAAGGCTCTATGGATAAATCCGTGTGCAAAAGTATAAAAAATTTCTATACCTACAAATCAAATGTGATTAAATTTCTTTTAATGTGCGTTGTATTTTTTTTAATCCAGCTCTGCATATTGAAGAATCTTTAAATGTTTTGTCAAATTCTTCTTCCTCCATCTTCTCCCAATCTTCTTTTTTCATCACTCGTAGAGCCTCGTTAATGGAAAATTCCTCTATGTGTGTGGGGCTAGATAAACTATTCCAAGGACATGCTTCCAGACAAGCATCACAACCATATACCCTGCCAGATAGCTGAGCGGCTATGTCTTCTGGCACATCTTCGCTGGATTCTATGGTGTGAAATGATATGCAACGACGTGCGTCTATAGTTCTAGAACCATCTATCGCTCCTGTGGGACACGCCATTTGACAGCGGCGACAGCCTTTGCAGATGTCTTGTGTGGGTAGGGGAGAGTCATATTCTAGTTCTAGGTTACATATTATTTCACTTATAAAGAAATAAGAACCTTTGCCGGGGACTATAAGCATGCCGCTTTTGCCTATCACTCCCAGTCCAGAGCGACGAGCCCATTCGCGTTCCAGTACTGGAGCAGAATCTGTAAAAATGCGGTATGAAAAATCTCCTATCTCTTCTTTAAGACGTGAGCATATGGTGTGCATACGGTCTTTAAGGACAGAGTGATAGTCTTTCCCATATGAGTATGAGGCAAATGTGGGAGTTCCTTCCTCTTGACGTATAGATGGGTAATAATTACATAACAAGGATATTACACTGCGAGAGCCTTCCACTAGTAGCGAAGGGTCTAGACGTTTGTCTATATTCCTAGCCATGTATCCCATAGATGCCATCTTTCCTTTTTCTAGCCAATCCGTAAGATGAGTTTCGCTTTCATCTAAATGGCATACACGAGATACCCCACATGCATCAAATCCTGCCTCTAGGGCAAGGCGTTTGACAAGTGAGGATAATTCGCTGGGCGAGAGCTGTTTTTTAATCAATGGTGTATGGGTTTTTGGCAGGTGGAGTCTTTCCCATGTGTATGTAGGCTTTGTCTGTAACTATGCGTCCGCGGGGAGTACGTATTATAAAGCCTTCCTGTATAAGGTATGGTTCATATACTTCTTCCAGTGTTCCAGCGTTTTCGCCTACGGCGGTGGCTAGAGTGGTTATGCCTACAGGCCCACCTGCAAATTTATCTATGATGGTAGAAAGCAGGCGGTTGTCCATCTCGTCTAGGCCATAACTATCCACTGCCAATGCTGTAAGTCCCATTTCGGCTATGCGAATGTCTATAGTTCCGCTGCCTTTTATCTGGGCAAAATCACGTACACGACGCAATAGAGCGTTGGCTATACGAGGGGTGCCACGGCTACGGCGTGCTATCTCTATCGCAGCCTCGGGGGTGATGGGGATACGCATGATAGATGCCGAACGTTCTATGATAGTAGATAAAAGTTCGGCGTTATAGTATTCCAGACGGCAGTTTATGCCAAAACGTGCTCGCATAGGAGCTGTAAGCAGTCCCGAACGTGTGGTTGCTCCTATGAGTGTAAATGGAGCGAGGTTTATCTGTACGCTGCGGGCATTGGGGCCGCTTTCTAGCATTATGTCTATCTTGTAGTCCTCCATAGCACTGTATAGGTATTCCTCTACTACGGGGGATAGACGATGGATTTCGTCTATAAATAGAACATCTCTCTCTTCTAGTGAGGTGAGTAATCCAGCCAAATCGCCGGGTTTGTCTATCACAGGGCCAGATGTGGTACGGATGTTCACTCCAAGTTCGGCAGCGATGATACCTGCTAGTGTGGTTTTACCTAGACCCGGAGGTCCATGTAGTAGGACGTGGTCCAGAGCTTCGGTGCGTTGGTTGGCGGCACGGACAAACACTTCGAGGTTGGATAGAACCTGCTCCTGCCCTGCAAAATCGTTAAAAGATAAGGGGCGGAGAGCCTTTTCATATTCACGCTCTTCGGGAGAGTCCATCGGGTTGCGGAAAATATCTGACATATAATACTAGTCTATCTATGGTGTATATCTATCATACAAAGGTAACAAAAAAGACTATAAATAGATAGAATGTGAGCTAATTTTAATTAAACAAATATACCCCAATAGCACAAAATAACCTATCTTTCATACTCCCAATGTAAAACCCCGTTATGTATGAAAAAATGTTTTTTTATAGTAGGGATTCTCGTGTGTTACGTCTTCTCTTGTGCTCCTGCATACAGGGTGTATGATGTGGAAAGGTATGCAGACTATGATACGTTGAAAAACGTGTTTATAGACAAAGAAAAATATGCCAGTGATGCACGTTTTATAATAGGTGCCGAAGAATATATCTATTATTCAGACTCATGCAAGATGTATGTAAAAAGACTCTCTCCTGCATTGCGTTATGATGATGCGTATTATTCTTATGTGATGTATGACGGTAAGCGTTGCCGTATGATTAAATATGCCGATGATGGTTACTATGGGGAAAACCGTATGACTTATATGATATATGATATAAAGAAATCACGTCCTCTTGTGAACTTTTCGCTGGGAGATACACTATCGTGGAACAAAGTGAAAAGAAATGATATAGAAAAAATTATAAGTGATAGTGCGATAGTTTCCTCTATGGGTAAAAAAAAGAACAGACGCAATGATACATTACGTGCAGAACGCCAATACCTGCTACATAGAGGGTATGATTATTAAATGGGGATTAAAGGCTTTTTTTGAGTTTTTCTAGTTCGTTGCGTACGGCTCGTAGGGTGTTAAGAGCAGAAAGACGATTGGTAAGGCTACGACGAGAAGTCTTGAGGTATTCTTGAGCTCCTTTTATGGTGTATTTCTGTTCTTTGAGTAGGTGATGTATAAGGCGAATGTCTTCTATGTCGTTGGCAGAATAAAGACGGTCTCCGCGAGAGGTCTTGCGAGGGGATATAATATCAAATGATGCCTCCCAATGTCTTAATGTAGCGTGTGTAACACCAAAATAATCACTTACTTCGCTTATAGAATAGTAAAATTTGCCTTCAGGTAGTTTGCTGTTTTCTTTCATAATGGAGAGGTATTAGTCCATAGGGGAGGTTTGCATTTCGGCTCGTTCTATTAGTTCATTGTATTGGGCGGGGGTGAGGTTTTTATAGTAATAGCCTATAGGGTTTACCTTGCGTCCGCGTACTATTACCTCATAGTGTAGGTGAGGGCCACTAGAACGCCCTGTGTTACCCACATGACCTATTATCTCGCCTCGTTCTACTTTACGACCGCGACGTGTGAGGATTTTGGACATGTGTCCATAGAGTGTTTTATATCCATAGCCGTGGTCTATGATGACATACATACCATAGCCAGAATTATCTCTACCTGCAAATGTCACACGTCCATCTCCTGTGGCATAGATAGGTGTGCCTGTACGAGCCGAAAAGTCCATACCTTCGTGCATGGTGCGTACCTTGGTTATAGGGTGGATACGCATGCCATAAGAAGAAAGATTGGCACGTTTCATGACTTCTATCTCTACTGGAGGTATGGCAGGGAGATGTCGCAACATGTCTTCTTTCTTAAGGGCAAGGTCGGCTACTTCATCCAGCGAACGGCTTTCGGCATAGATACGGCGAGATAGTTCTTCTGTGCGGCGGGTAGCCTCTATGATGATAGACGAATAATTGTTCTTTTTAAGAGAATCAAAATAACTATCGGGGTGGATAGTGCCTTCGCGTGCAGATGATGGATATGGTGAACTCTCAAAGATTACACGGTATAGGTTGTCATCACGATTCTCTATTTCTGATAGTCTTTTTTCGTTTTCGGTAAGGGAGCGGGATAGTATCTCATAGTTGACAGTCATATTTTCCAGTTCCTGCATGAGAGTTATCTCACGAGGCGTAGGTATGAAATGAGTGATAAGAAAATATATCCCCACCCATACAGCACCAGTGGTCATAAACCAGAAAAAGGCACGGCGTATATATACTTTAATACCCGTGCGAACCTTTTTATATGAAAGGGTTTTGGGGTCAAAATAGTATTTGTCGTTTTTTGCCATATGGTTATGTGGTGTTCTGTATTGTGTGTAAGTAGGATAGTGGCAAAGGTATGAAAAAAATTGGTAGTAAGTCTCTTAATGTAACTCTAAGGATAGCTATTTAGCAAAAATTTAGTATTTTTGTCCCTCGGTATAAAAGGATAGCCCAAAAACAGGCTCCACACATAGAATAATAGAAAAATACACATTCGCAATATGAAATCTCAAGAGGTAAGACAGAAATTTCTAGATTTTTTTGCTTCCAAAGCACATCACATAGCTCAGTCTGCACCCATAGTGCTTAAAGATGACCCTACACTTATGTTTACCAATGCTGGTATGAACCAGTTTAAGGATATATTCCTAGGTCATGCCGCTGTAAAATATCCTCGTGTGGCCGATACCCAGAAGTGTTTACGCGTATCTGGTAAGCATAACGACCTAGACGAGGTGGGTGTAGATACATACCACCATACTATGTTTGAGATGCTAGGCAACTGGTCTTTTGGAGATTATTTTAAGAAAGAAGCTATCGCATGGGCGTGGGAGCTACTTACAGAGGTTTATAAGATAAGCCCAGATATTCTTTATGTAACGGTATTTGAGGGAGATGAGAAAGAAGGATTGGGAGTTGATAGTGAGTCTTATGATATATGGAAACAGTATGTAGGGCAGGACCGTATCATACGTGGAAATAAAAAGGATAATTTCTGGGAGATGGGCGACCAAGGACCTTGCGGACCTTCATCTGAAATACATGTGGACTTGCGTAGCGAGAGCGAACGTGCAGCTATAAGTGGTGCGAGTCTAGTAAATAAGGACCATCCTCAGGTTATAGAAATATGGAACCTAGTGTTCATGCAGTATAACCGCCGTGCCGATGGTTCGCTTGAAAACCTGCCATCACACCACGTGGATACAGGTATGGGATTTGAACGTCTATGTCGTGTGCTATCTGGTAAGACATCAAACTATGATACAGATATATTTACTCCATATATATCTGCCCTAGAAGTGATGTCTGGTAAGAAATATGGCGAAGATGAAAAGATAGACATAGCCATAAGAGTAGTGGCCGACCACGTAAGAGCTGTGGCATTTGCTGTGGCAGATGGTCAGATGCCTTCAAATGGCGGTGCAGGGTATGTGATACGCCGCATATTGCGTCGTGCTGTGCGTTATGGATACTCATTCCTAGACATGAGAGAACCATTCATGTATCGTTTGGTAGAAGTGCTAGACAAGGAAATGGGTGATTCTTATCCAGAAATACGTGCTTCGCGTCATCTTATAGAAAATGTGATAAGAGAAGAAGAACTATCATTCCTCAATACGTTGGAAAAAGGTCTTGTACGTCTTTCACAGATACTACAGGACGTAGCAGAAGGTGGAATGATAAATGGTGATAAGGTGTTTGAACTATATGATACCTATGGATTCCCACTGGACCTTACCAGCCTGCTAGCTCGTGAGGCAGGAAGGGAGATAGATGTGAAGGGATTTGAGGAGCATATGGCGGCACAGAAAGAACGTGCACGTCGTGCTGCGGCATCACAAGTAGATGACTGGGAGATATTAAGCGAAGACGCTACTTGTCGTTTTATAGGTTATGATACGCTGGAGTGTGATGTTAAAATATCCAAATACCGCCGAGTAGAAAATAAAAAGGGTACGTTCTATCAGCTAGTATTCCCTGTAACTCCTTTCTATGCCGAAAGCGGAGGGCAAGTGGGGGATACAGGTTATCTGGAGGCAGAAAATGGTGTAAAGGTGGAGATTATAAATACGGTCAAGGAAAATAATCTGCCACTGCATATCATAAAGAAACTCCCCGAAGGTGTAAACCTCACAGGAGTGTTCCATGCCTGTGTAGATAAAGCTCGCCGAGCAGCCACTACTGCCAACCATTCGGCTACACACCTATTGCAGAAGGCTTTGAGAGAGGTTCTGGGTACACACGTGGAGCAGAAAGGTTCTAGTGTAGGTCCCGAAGGTTTGCGTTTTGACTTCTCTCATTTCTCCAAGATGACTCCAGAGGAAATCCAAAGGGTAGAAGACCTAGTAAATAAAGATATAGTAGAAGGGTATCCGCTGGTGGAAAACCGTGCAATGAAGTATGAAGATGCTGTCAAGGAAGGAGCTATGGCTCTCTTTGGAGAGAAGTATGGTGATGCTGTGCGTACTATAAAATTTGGGGATAGTCATGAGCTGTGTGGAGGTACACACGTGGATAACACTATGCGTGTACGTCTGTTTAAAATCCTTTCTGAGGGGGGTATAGCAGCGGGCATACGCCGTATAGAAGCTGTAACAGGAGAAAAAGCATTGGAGTACTATAAAAAGAAAGAAATAGAACTTCAGGTCATTCGCGATATATTTAAGGGTAACCGTGATGTAGAAAAAGCTGCTATGGCTATGGTGTTTGAAAATGATAAACTTAAAAAGGAACTGGAGACGTTTATGATACAGAAGATACAGGGTATAAAAGAAGATATGTTGCGTTCTGCACAAAGCATAGGCGATGTTACATTTATGTATCGCACAGTAGAGCTAGACCCTATATTTGTCAAGAACCTTATGTTTGAATTGGGTAAAGATAAAGCCAATCAATTTATAGTGGTAGGTAACAAGGAAAACAACTATAAAGTGAGCATTTCGGTCTATATATCCAAGGAATTGGCACAGGCAAAAGGTTGGCATGCTGGTAAGATAGTGAAACAGTTGGCTGTGTGCATAGGTGGTAATGGTGGTGGACAAGAGTTCTATGCTACTGCAGGCGGTAAAATTGCCGATGGATTGCAGGAGGCATACATCATGGCCGAAAAGATTATCACTGGAGAAGCAGAATAAATATAATTAAAAGAGGGAGTATATATAAAAATTTATTACCTTTGCTCTCGCTTATAAGGAAAGAAAAATGATAATACAACGTCCACAAAATCTATACTTTCTACTCTGTGCAGGGCTGTGTGCTGCGGCAGTGATTCGTTTTATGGGGCAGGAAGTGGTATGGAGTATGGAAGTGCTGCTGACGATAGCGGCAGCGGTGGTAGCGTTTGTTGCTATATTTTTCTTTAAGAGGCTGCCTGTACAAGCATTTTTGGCTAGTGCAGTGCAGGTTTTGGTAGCGATTGTCTATGTGCTTATCATATATGACCTGTTCAATTTATCCGGAGGAGAAATATCTCCCGAGAAGGGTATTGAGTGGTGGGGACTTTTATCGTTGTTTTTGGCACTGGTGATGGCTGTTGTAGCTCGCCGAGGTGTTAAAAAAGACCTATCGCTTGTAAAATCGGCAGGAAGGTTACGATAAGTACACGCAATACTTAGTTTATAAATGCGTCAAACCCCGCCCGTAAGGGCGGGGTTTTAGTTTTAAATAATTGCCTATATTTGCACTATTAAAATCATACCAAAAGAAGATAAGAAAATGTACGGATTACTGATAGGACTTATAACATTTGTCATAATAGGAGCATTTCATCCTCTGGTTATAAAAGGCGAATACTATTGTGGAGTGAAGATATGGTGGGCTTTTCTCGCTGCTGGAATAGTGGCTATGGCTCTGGCTGTTATAGCCGATAGTGTGCTGTGGCAGGCGGTGTGGGGAGTGCTGTCATTCTCTTCGCTATGGAGCATACACGAAGTTTTTGAACAACGCGAACGTGTACGCAAAGGTTGGTTTCCAAAGAACCCTCGCCGTAAGTATCCGTTCTGACGATATGAAAATCCCCGCACGCAGTGCGGGGATTTTTATTATGAGCGTTAGTTGGAGTAGCTATAAGTGATAGTGCTTATCTTCCCACCAGATGAACTTACACCTATAAACTCATCGCCTATCCACACCTTAAAATATCCATCATGTGTGTTTTGGATGGTGGCATTTTGTATGTTCTGCAACGTGGAAATATCATCTCCCACACGCATTGAAACCCCGCCCCATATGACGGTGAAATCTGTGTTTTCTACATCAAAACCGCTTAAAATACCACCCTTTTCAAATGTTATGAGGTTGCCGTTATACTCGTAGCGTTCATCTTTCCCAAATTCCGAATCATTAGATTCATAGCTGGAAGGTTCTCCCCATAGTGAAATTATTTTTTCTTTGTTATAATGTGAGGTGCAGTCTATGCCCTTTCCGCTCTTTTCCAAAATGTCGTGTGTTCCTGTGCTACTACACCCCGCTATGAGTATGGAGATAAGAGCTAGAATTGTTATTATGTTTTTCATTATAGTGATGATTTTGTTTGCTTTTGCAAAGTAAGCATTTTTTTTTCTGATACAAATGTGTAACTGTGAAAAAATAAGGCAACATTTGGTTGTTTTGTTTTTATATACGTGAAAATTCCTTAAAGTTTAACTATTGTATATATAATTTTTATTTACATATATTGCAATTTGTAGCTTTATTTGCACAGATAAAACAAATGTGTGTTTTTTTATATTAAAATCTATTCAAAGATGCCTCTTTTAAACAAAAGAATTCTATTTTTGTTATCAATAACGACAATAATCGTTATTGGTGCATGCACGAGGGATTCATTTTTTGACAAAACAAATGATGCCCCTCAACATATCTCCATGCAGATGGCTGTCATAAAAGCTAAAGCATGGCACGGGACAGAATATCCCGAAGCAAGTTATGACGTATTATGGGATGAAGCAATTATTCATCGCAGTGATACGGCATATTATGTCGAAGCACCTATAAGAGGAATAACTCCTCCTTATTTGGTAGCAAGAAGT
>JAGAUI010000002.1 GCA_017620815.1 Flavobacteriales bacterium | reverse complement strand
TGCTTTGCACAGCAAAGCTGGTTTTCGAGGCTCCCAATTTTTTGGCAATTTCAGAGGAAATAGAAAAACAACGGAGGTGAATTTTTCTTTGGTTCTTTCTTTTGTTTGGTAGACAAAAGAAAGAATGTAATAAGTCTCGGTCGCATTTTGTATGGCTATCCTGCGTGCGTTATTAACGTCAATGGGACGGAGAACCTCTGTATGTGGTTTTAAAATAAAGGCAGCCCGTAGGGCTGCCTTTATTAATGATGTTACTATCTTTAAGTATGTTTTATAACCCTTAGTGAATGAGTGTATTTGCCTAGAGAGTCGTTATATATGCCTGTCTGGTCTAGAATGTCTATCCTCACACAACCATAAGAGTGAATTATACGATGGTCATCTAGTATTATACCTACGTGGGTTATATTGCCTTCGTTATCATCAAAAAACGCCAAATCTCCCTCTACCGCCTCCTCTACAAATGAAAGCACTTCGCCATTTTTGGATTGTAGGGCAGGGGTGCGTGGTATGTTACGACCACATAGACGGTAACACATCTGTACAAAAGCTCCCGCATCTACCCCAAAGAACGAACGTCCGCCATTTTTATACGGAGCATTCAAAAATCCTTTGGCAACGCGTATTATGTCGCTTTTTGATTTGCGTCCCATAGCTACATATCCGTCAAATGTGTATTGTGTATCACCTACCATAAAACGACCATCGTTCCATAATGGAAGACGCGAACCGATGAGTATAGGTTGGGACTGGTCTTCACGACGACATACTCCTACGCTTTGAGCACAATATACAGGAGTCTCGTCACATATAGACTTATATGTGGTTTCGTCTATTTCGGTGTACTGGATATTTGGTATCCAACCTTCTGTTTTATCCTCCTGAAGGCGTATGCGACTCCACGCTGCACGACGTTCTAGTACCTTTACAACCTCTCCAAAGAGAAGTTCTGAACATACTAATGCTTCTGGGTGGGGTTCGCTGTAAACAGATATTACAGAAAGATGGTTAATGGCGTATTTCATTGATATGAAAGGGTAGATATTTTATTTTTTAATAAAGAGAATGGCATTCACTACGCTACGTTCGCCTTTGCGGTCAAACTTGCCATTGTCTGATGGGTGATTGACTATTCCGTTTTCGTTCTGTCCTTTTACATATAGAGTAGTAGAACCACCTCCATCTACATTTATAGCGTCATCAACGCCTATGTAGTGCATTATCTTGGTAAATTCCCACAGGCTTACACCAGCAGAATTACCCTTGGCACGGCCATCAACAGTGATAAGATATGTTTTGTTTTTAATAGTTGCTACAGCACTGCGAGGGTGACGTGTACGGTTAAACGAATTCTCTACAAGGAAAGCGTCTTTGCCATCGCTCATAAGAACAGGGCCACTGCACATAAGCGAAGGAGCAGTGTGTGATACCACCCAGTCTGCATTTCTATCTCCAGCAGCCTCTACACTTATAACACCTTTGGCGTCTATTACCACAGCACCGTTTTCACGCTGAGCCATAGAACCTACCTTGTCATATACAACTGTGCCGTTTTTCTTGAAATAGCATACAGAATTATATGGAGGACGCATATTGTAGAATGTACCGTTAAGAGCAACTACGGCACTGCTATCGGTAGCAAAACGGCTGGTACGAGTGATTTTACCGGGGTTATCTGCTAGAGCAAAACGACCTTTGGCTTTTTTCTGGTCTATTTCTACTATGGCAACATATTGTTCTGAATCAAATATCTTATTATCACCAGTAAAATGATACTCTTTAAGAGTGATTCCTTTGTCTATTTTCTGCACTTTCCATGGTGCTTTGACAAATGTAAGAGAGTCGGCATCTTGTGCCATAAGTGCTACGGGAGCTATGATTGCTACAGCAGCTGTAAATAGTCTTTTAATCATCGTAATAATTTATTGTTTATGTTTAACGTTATAATCTATATATACTGGCAGATGGTCGCTATAACCACCTATGTACCTATCTCCAGTGTAGGTCCTATAAGGATATTTGCCATCTGTCATCATGATGTTTTCCTTATATGACGTGTAGGGAACGGTGCTAGGTACAAAATTAGTAAAAATTTGGTCAAAAGCATACCATTTGCCTTGATAATAATATGAATAGTTATTATCTCTGTGGTGGGAGTTCATATAAGGTGCTAGATGTGTGAGATATGATAGTGAAACATCACTATGCTGGTCATTAAAATCACCCATTATGATTTTCAAAGTAGTGGAAGGAAGACCATTTGCCCATCGCGAGGCACAGCGTGCGAGAGATATGCGGGCATTTTCGGTGGCTTTTCTTCCCATATACCTCGATGTCCAATGACATACCAATACATCTAGCGTGTCTCCCGTTTCTTTAATGATGTACCTAGATTCCATCATAGCCCTGCTCTCACAAGGCGAAGAGATAGTATCGCTAAACACATGTGTCAATATATCTTCATCATAGATAACTGCGGGGTCTAGACCTCTTTCATCGCCACTATCCATAGTTATGAAATTATATTTTTTATGTGTTTTACTAGAAATTACTTTACATATATCTCTCAATATGTTTTCGTTTTCTATTTCACAGAGACCTATTATGCTAGGAGAGATGGACGATATGACGTGTGATATGTTTTCTATTTTGCATTTGTATCGGGTAGAGGTCCATAGCTTTTTTCCACGAGGAGAGAAATCATCATCATATTCTAGAGAATCGTCTATGGAATCATACGCATTTTCTATGTTATAAAACGCTATACGCAATGTGTCATGTGGAGCAGAAGAGTACACACTATCTAATGTTATACACCAAATAGCAAAGCATAACATCCATATATACAATCGCTTAATCATTTGCGTAAAAATTGAATTTAAACAGTGCCAATATATAAAAAAGTAACGATAATTTTTGTAAATTGCAGTGAAATTACATCATGAGATAAAATGAGCAGAACAGACGTCAAAGAGGAAATACTGCGTTTAAGGGAAGAGCTTACACACCATAACTATCTTTATTATGTAAAAGATGAACCTGTAATATCAGACAAGGAATTTGATGATATGCTCTCACATCTGTCTTCACTAGAGAGACAATATCCCCAATACGATGACCCTACATCACCTACACGCCGTGTAGGGGGAGAGGTTACTAGCGAATTTAATACCGTTAAGCATCGTCATCGTATGTATTCGCTGGATAATACCTATTCTAGAGAAGAACTTGCGGAATTTGATGCTCGTGTACGCAAGGAATTGGGCGAAGGAGAAAAAGTTGATTATGTCCTTGAACTCAAATATGATGGTGCGTCCATAAGCCTTACATATGAGAATGGAAAACTTAAAAGAGCCGAAACCCGTGGAGATGGCGTTCAAGGTGATGACATAACTGTCAATGCCCGTACTATACGTTCTATACCTCTTGTCTTAAAAGGCGATTATCCTCCTGTTTTTGACATAAGAGGGGAGGTTATCCTGCCTGTAGAAGAATTTGAAAAGATAAACACACAGAGAGAAATAGATGGCGAAAGCCTATATGCCAATCCTCGCAACCTAGCATCGGGTAGTCTTAAATTACAGGATAGCAGTGAGGTAGCACGTCGTCATCTGGATTGTCTTCTATACTATGTGGTAGAGGACAGTATCACTATCCCTACTCAATACGGCTGTCTGGAAAAGGCTAGAGAGTGGGGATTTAAGGTGCCAGAATACAGCAAAGTAGCACATTCGCTGGGGGAAGTATATGAGTATATAGAACATTGGGATAAGGCTCGTCATAGCCTGCCTTACCAGACAGATGGTATAGTCATCAAGGT
The DNA here is from genome assembly GCA_017620815.1 of Flavobacteriales bacterium. GTDB lineage: Bacteria > Bacteroidota > Bacteroidia > Flavobacteriales > UBA1820 > Merdimorpha. The sequence goes on along the minus strand of JAGAUI010000002.1, from coordinate 44,315 downwards.
CAATTCTGTCGCTCAACAATCACGATTGGGTTATACAGCCAAAAGTCCACGATGGGCAGTCGCATATAAATTCTCTCCCGAACGTGAATCTACTACATTGGAATCCATATCCTACCAAGTAGGACGCACAGGAGCTATCACCCCCGTTGCCAATCTCAATCCCGCTGTAGCACTAGGAGGAACGATGGTACGTCGTGCTTCGCTTCACAATGCAGACCAGATAGCACGACTGGATATAAGAGTAGGGGATACAGTATATGTGGAAAAAGGAGGAGAAATCATACCCAAGATAGTAGGTGTAGATATTTCTTCCCGTAGCGAGGATAGCAGTCCTACATCATATATAACACATTGTCCAGTGTGTGGGACTAGACTGGTGAGGATAGAAGGAGAGGCACTGCATTATTGTCCCAATGACACGCATTGCCCCCCACAGATAAAGGGACGTATAGAACATTTTGCTTCGCGGAAGGCTATGGATATAGAGTCGCTAGGAGAGCAAAATGTAAGTGCTCTGGTAGATGCACACCTGCTGGAGAGTTATGCCGACCTCTACACTCTGGACTATAAAAAACTCATAGGACTCACAATAGATGTAAGTACAGATGGTAAAAAACGAAGTTTCCAGAAACGTTCGGTGGAAAGGCTAGTGGAGGCTATAAATGAGTCCAAAAACATACCATTTGAAAGGGTGTTGTACGCCATAGGAATACGTTATGTGGGAGATACCACAGCACGCAAATTGGCTAGGTATTTCAAGTCTATAGATGCTCTTATGGCGGCAACGAGAGAAGAGCTATTACGAGTAGATGAAGTAGGGGAAAAAATAGCCGATAGCATACTCTCTTATTTTGCAGATGAAAGGCATGTAGAGGAGATAGCTAGATTAAAGGAATATGGAGTGCAACTTGAGATAAAAAATGACATGGGGGAGGCTGCCAAAAGTAATTTATTGGGAGGAAAAAGCTATGTGGTATCGGGTAAATTCTCCATATCACGAGATAGTCTTAAAGAGCTTATAGAGAAACATGGAGGTCGTAATGTGTCATCGGTAAGTGCATCTACAGACTATCTTATAGCAGGCGAAGCAATGGGGCCTGCCAAAGCCCTCAAAGCACAAAATCTAGGTATAAAAATCATTAGCGAGCAGGAGTTTATGGCTATGATTTCATCACAGGAAGAAAACGTCCCAGAAATACAGGAAGAGCCACCTGCCACTACGATAGAGACAAATGCCCATACAGCAGATGAGCAATTATCTCTCTTTTAGTACTTGGCGATAAAATAGCGGCGGGGACTCCCGCCGCTTTTTTATGGTCTTATGAGTTTTATATTTCTGCCTTCATCGGTTTTCTCTATCCTCACTATCCAAGCATCACTAGGGATTATCTCTTTTACTTTTTCACTCCATTCCACTATACATGTACTACCGCTGTAAAAATACTCCTCACATCCCATATCATAGGCTTCTTCTATGTCATCTATACGGTAAAAATCAAAATGATAGATAGACTCCCCATCGCGAGTTATGTATTGGTTTACGATAGAGAATGTAGGCGAAGATACTACATCATCACATGATAGTGATTTGACTATGCTTTTGGTAAGAGTGGTTTTACCTGCTCCCATCTCGCCCTCCATAAGAAGTATTACACCACTAGGAATGGAACTGGCTATCTTTTCTCCCCATAGTCCCATATCTTCTATCTTTATATTTTCTCCCGATAGTAATGTTTCCATATGCGTTTTGTTTATAGTTGCAAATGTATGAAATATGTCTTATAAATAATCTCATATCCCATAAAAAGCCGTACCTTTACACCCATCAAATGATACTTATATGAATACACACAATAGAAATATAAATGACCCTGTATATGGTTTTATACGCATAGACGGACGTCTTATAAATCGTATCATATCCCACCCATATATGCAACGTTTGCGTCATATATCACAGATAGGTCTTTCCTCTTTGGTGTATCCCGGGGCTGTTCACAATCGTTTTACACATTCTGTGGGGGCTATGCATCTTATGGGTAGAGCTCTTACAACACTCCGAGAAAAGGGGTTTGAGATAACAGATGATGAGTATTCGGCAGCACAGATAGCTATCTTACTTCATGATGTGGGACATGCTCCTTTTTCACATACACTAGAAGGTGAATTTCTAGACGGAGTATCCCACGAAGATATTTCTCTACGCGTGATGAAACTATTGTGTGAAGAGATAGGAGGAGAGGTGATGGATATGGTGATAGACATATTTGAAAACAGATATTCCAAACGTTTTCTACATAGCCTTATTTCCTCCCAACTGGACATGGACCGTCTGGACTATCTTAATCGTGATAGTTTCTATACAGGAGCCAGCGAAGGTATAGTATCCCACGAACGCATTATTGCCATGATGACCGTATCCCCTGAAGGCGAAATAGTGTTTGAGGAGAAGGGGCTGTATTCGGTAGAAAAATTTGTGGTGGCTAGGAGAATGATGTACTGGCAGGTGTATCTTCACAAGACAGCATTGGGTGCAGATTTTATAGCCAATGGCATAGTGCGTCGTGCCATAGAACTCATAAGAGAGGGTAAGGAATTGCCAGCACCAGCATCGCTTAAATTCCTTTTATCTCACAAGGCTACAGCAGAAGATATAACAAATGAATATCTGGAGAATTATATGTCTGTAGATGAGAGCGATATGTGGTCTGTCTTCAAACAATGGATACATGTAGATGACTTTATACTTTCATACTTGTGTCGTGCGTTATGCCACCGCCATCTCTTCTATGCCAAACTACTTCCATCTGCACTAGGTAGTGCTGATGTTGATAAAATCAAGAGCTCCATAAAAGAACGTTATGGGTTAGAAGATGACGCCATCAATACTTGTTTAATTATTGTGAGATAAAAAACCACGTCTATCGTCCACGCGAGGACAACATCAAAATCATATCCAAATCGGGTGAGGTAAATGTCATAACCGAAATATCGGAACAGATAAACTTCACCAAAGACAAGACCGAAACCAAAGTCTTTATATGTTTCCCGAAAGAATTTAGAGATATAGTGTCTATAAAATAGGTATATAACACATGTATGGGATTGTCTTATAAAAAATGCTCGCCTCCAAAGGGCGAGCATTTTTCATTAGGTATATTATTTATCAATAAAAATCTTCTTCCTCTTCTTCTTCGGTTTCTTCTTTTTCTGCTTGTTTAGCTTTATTTTCTAGGTCTTCTTTACATTTAAGAAGAGCATTTATAAGGTCTAGGTCTGATGCTTTGAGGGCTTTTTTGGGGTCTTCGCGGCAGTAGATAAGGAGTTGGTCTATTTCTTCCTGTGATAGGTTAAGCATTTTTTTGAGGAAGTCGCGGTCATAGCGGTCTGCAAGCATATTGGCGACTTCGTTCTGCTGTTTCATCTTTTCCATCTTTTTGTCCCCAGAGAAGAATCCCGCTATGAATTCCACTGGGTTAAGAGGTGTAGCACGCGAAGCACGGTCGCTTATATCCTCACTCTTTTTAACACGGTACATTTCTACCACACGCGACTCAAATCCAGGGTCTAGTGTTTTAAGGTCCACATTAAGTATTCCAGACAGATGATGAGCATATATATTTACTTCTGCTAGTTCATAGTCCTCTGTTTTGAGATAGAAAGTAGTGTATTCACGTTTAAGCATATTAAGTGATACTACAGCACTTACGCTTTCATGTCCTACATATGATATATAAAGCGAGTCTCCTACCGCTGCCGAAATGTGAAAGAAACCATTGGCATCGGTAGTGCCACCACGCAATGTAGCCATATTTATAACGTGTGCATTTTCAAGAGGTTTTTTACCATAGAGGTCGGTTACGCGACCACGCATAGTCTGTACTCTCTGCTGGGCATAGATAGATTGTGTCATAAACATCATGCAAGCCATAAATGCCAGTAGTAGGGGATAGAAACAGATATTTTTATTCATTATATGATATTATATTTATGCTTGAATTTTTTTTGCGGTTACAAAGTACGTTAGAATTTTAGACATATCCATAACTTTTAAGAATATTTTATGCCAAAAGAGAAAAATAAAGACAAATGTATGGAAAAACGTAGCTATTAAAATGACTATATTTAATATAAAATGCCTAACTTTGTATATTCATTACACGCAAAAGAAAAAACACATATATAGAGATGAATAAAGCTGTATTTGTAGCTACGTCACACGCACGTAGTGGTAAGACTTCCATATCGCTGGGGCTTATGAATATGCTCACAGGTATGACAAAAAAAGTGGGGTATTTCCGCCCTGTGATATCTGATGCTGGTGTGGGTAAAAGAGACGAACACATAGAGACATTCCTCTCTTATTTCAATATAGACATGCAGTATGATGACGCATTTGTCTATACCCGTAGCCAAGTAGAACGCCTTATAAATCAAGGCAAACGAGATATGATTATAAGCCGTATCATAAGCCACTATAAGGCATTGGAAGAGAAATTTGACTTCTTACTGGTAGATGGTTCAGACTATTACCCAGAAGGCTCTATCGTGGAGTTTGAAATAAATCTAGAAATAGCACATAACCTAGGTCTGCCAGCTGTGCTAGTAGAGGCACAGAATGATTTGAATGAAGAAGAATTGCTCTCAAACCTCAATATCATCTATAAATCATTTAAGGAAAAAGACATAGACGTAATAGCTGTAGTTGCCAATAAAACTACCGAATCTATTAAAAACATACGCGAAGACCTATCTATAACCATAAACAACCCCGATGTTCTCATAGCTGCTATCCCTTCAAATCCTCGTCTGGACTGTCCTACGATAGAGGAGATACGTCATTCGCTGGGGGCACGCGTGCTTATGGGACAGGATTATATAGGAAACATAGTGGAACACACATCGGTGGGTGCTATGCAGGCATCAAACTTCCTCAAAGACTTGTCTCCAAATACACTAGTTGTCGTTCCCGGTGACCGCAGCGACATCCTTATGGCTTCGGTACTGGCCAACTCTTCTACACTATATCCCAATATAGCAGGTATAGTACTCACAGCAGGACTATTGCCAGACAAGAGCATAATACGCCTTTTTGAAAGTTCGGCACTTAACCTGCCTATACTTTCGGTAGCAGATAATACGTTTGATACAGCGGTGGCTATAAACAATGTCAATGCCCGTATCTATCCTTCTAGCATAGAAAAGATAGAGACCATGATACGTGCATTCCAGGAAGCGATAGATACAGAATCTCTAGAAAAGAAAATCATCACTTCTACACCAGAGGGCATGACTCCAAAGATGTTCCTCTATAACCTGTATAAAAAGGCTCGTATGGCTCGTCGTCATATTGTCCTCCCAGAAGGCAAAGACGAGAGAATAGTTACAGCAGCTGCACGTCTTCTTAATATGGATATAGTTGACCTTACTATACTGGGAACACCAGAGATGGTAAAAGAGTCTGCTGCACGTGCGGGAGTAGAGCTTGACTTGTCCAAAATCAATATCATAGACCCTGTCAATAGCGAATACTATGAGGATTTTGTACAGACATACTACCAGATGCGTAAAGCAAAAGGTATAACAGAAGAAGCCGCTCGTGATACTATGGCAGATGTTTCATACTTTGGAACGATGATGATATATAAAGGCCTAGCAGATGGTATGGTGTCTGGTGCTGCACATACTACCCAACACACTATACTGCCCTCATTCCAGATAATCAAGACCAAACCGGGCGTAAGCACCGTGTCTTCGGTGTTCTTCATGTGTCTTCCAGACCGTGTAGCTATATTTGGTGACTGTGCTGTGAATCCAAATCCTAATGCTCAACAATTAGCCGAGATAGCTATCTCTTCGGCAGAAACAGCACAGGCATTCGGCATAGACCCAAAAGTAGCTCTATTGTCTTATTCGTCTGGCACATCGGGTAAGGGAGCAGACGTGGAAATAGTCCGCGAAGCGACAGCCATAGCCCGCGAGAAACGTCCAGACCTTAAACTGGAAGGCCCTATCCAGTATGATGCTGCGGTAGATATGAAGGTAGGTAAGAGCAAGATGCCAGACTCACAAGTAGCGGGACAGGCATCGGTACTTATATTCCCAGACCTTAACACTGGTAACAATACCTATAAAGCTGTTCAACGTGAGACAGGAGCTCTAGCTATAGGGCCTATGTTGCAAGGACTTAATAAACCTGTCAACGACCTTTCACGCGGTTGTACAGTAGATGATATACTCAACACTATCATCATCACAGCCATACAAGCACAAAATAAATAACATAATCTAAATATTATGGAAATAAATTATAATTCAGGCTCTTTTAGAGCACAAATAGCGGAAGATATTGAACATATAAAAAAATCATTTCCACTTAGTAGGTATCAAGAAGATGATTATGTTTTCAATCATTGGATATTAGATAATATCTATAATGTAGATGAGGATATTATAACATCATTAATAACAGATGCTTCCTATGATAATGAAATAGACTGTTTCGTATGTCATAATGATAAAAATAGTATAGAAAAAGTATTATATATTATCCAAAATAAATATTATTCAAGTACTAGTAAATTAACAATAGAAAAAGTAACTAAATTTTTACAACAGCCTTTATCTAATTTAAACAAAGGATCATATAAGAATGAAGATTTACAACAATGTTATAACGAGTTTGTAGAAAATATAAACAAACAAACTTCTGATAGTGAATGTGAATGGAAAATATATCTTGATTTATATACAACAGAAGATGATGAGTTGTCGGAACAAATACAAATAGCTGTAGAAAATTTCAATAACGAAAACATATCAAAAAACATAACAGCAAGAATTTTTACATTAAAAAACATTCATGATCTTTATTATGGAGAGTCTTTTGGTAAAGATTTACATTTTGAACATATTTGGAAGATCCCTGAAAATAATTATTTAAAATTTGGGGGGATTTCAAAGATAGTAGGAAAAGATGACGGTGCCATTTATGCATGTTTAAATGTTTGTGAGATATATTCTTTAATAAAAGAAGCTGAACTAAAGAAATATCCTATTTTTGAAGATAATATAAGAGAATATTTAGGCAGTAATACTATAAATAAAAAAATAGAACAAACCTTAAATTCTGATACAGAAAGAAATAATTTCTTTTTATATAATAATGGTATAACCATTTCTTGTGAAGACATTAAAGAAAAAGGGTTAGGAATAGATAAGAAACATTCTGCTGGATCTATAAAAGAAATTAAACTGGTAAAACCTCAAATTATTAATGGTTGCCAAACAGTAAATTCAATAAAAACGGCTTTAAAAAACAAGAATATAGATGATTATAAGGATTGTTTTGTTCTAGTTAAGCTGTTGCGTTTTTCAAAAGAAAATCAAGAAACCCGTATTTTAAATAAAAAAATTGTTGAAGCAACAAACACTCAGAATAGTATAAAACTTGCTGATTGTGAAAAGAATCAAGAATATTTTAAGACATTAAAAGAATCTTTTTATAATAGAGGTTTTTTACTAGAAGTTATAAAAAGTGATAAACATAGTTTTAAATCTTTATCAAAAACTGAAGAATCAGATTTAATAAAAAAAGCAAAAGAATTAATCCCTTCAACTACAATAAAAAAAGATATTATTATATCAATTGAAAAATTAATATTGATATATATGGCTCTTATAAAAAATGCTCACGATGCATATACAAAGAAAAATAAAATTTTTGAAAAAAGTTCAGATGTTTACAAAAAAGTAACTAAAAACATACATAGTATAACAACTGATACAATGATACGAATGTATATGTTGTATAATAGAGCTGAAAAAGAAAAAAAAGAAAACAATGGAGAAGTATCTTTTCCTGTACCTTATTACATGTTTAACACAATAGGATTTCTATTAGATAATAAAGGAATAAAAACTGCAGATTCTATAAATACTTTCTTTGACGAAATGTCAAAGTTATCTGATATGGAATACGAAAAAGTATATACATATCTTAGCAAAATTAGTTCTACATATCGTAGATGGTATTATAATAGATATAAATTAGAATACAATTCAATGATCAAAAAAGCTGTTGATTATGGCTTGTTACAAGAGTGTATAAATGAGATAAATTGTACAGATAATAAATGTGCAGAAACTTTTGAAAAATTAGTAAAAACAACATAAAACTCTATTTAACGTGAAAATATTGGTGCTTAATTCAGGAAGTTCCTCCATCAAATACCAACTCATAGATATGGATACACGTCAGCCTATATCGGCAGGACTTGTGGACCGTATAGGGTTGGACGAGGGCTCTATCACACATAAATATATGCGTGACGGGGAAATGAAGAAAATAGTGGAGGTAATGACTATCCCAAATCACACGGTAGGTCTTAAACGTGTGGCAGAACTGCTTATGTCTCCAGAATATGGCGTAGTATCATCCCCCGATGAAATTCCTGCCGTAGGACATCGTATGGTACACGGGGGAGAATTTATAACAGATACTTGTTTTATCACCCCCGAAGTAGAAGAAAAAATCAAGGAATTATATCCATTGGCTCCTCTTCACAATCCTCCCACATACCAAGGCTATCTGGTAGCTCGTGAAGTATTCCCTGCGGCTCGCCATGTGGCTGTATTTGACACAGCATTCCATCAGACGATGCCCGCCAAAGCATACCTATATGCTATCCCAGAAAAATTCTATAAAGAACACGGAATACGCAAATACGGTTTCCACGGCACTAGCCATAAATATGTATCGGAACGTGCTATAGAGCTATTGGGAGGGAAGGCAGAAGGCACCCGTATTATAACCATACATCTGGGCAATGGTTGTTCTATGGCAGCTGTCAAGGACGGCAAATGTGTAGATACTACTATGGGGCTTGGGCCTCTTAATGGACTTATAATGGGAACCCGTAGCGGAGATATAGACCCGTCTGTCCTCTTGCATATGATTCAACAACTAGGCTATAGTGCCGAAGAAGTAGCACATATTCTCAATAAAGAGTCTGGTCTTAAAGCTCTTTTTGGCTCATCAGATATGCGTGATGTGGAAAGTGCATACCACGAAGGTGATGAACATGCCAAATTTGTCCACGAGATGTACTGCTACCGCATACGACAGACTATAGCTTCTTATGCTGCAGCTATGGGTGGTGTAGATGCGTTGGTATTTACGGCAGGTGTAGGCGAAAATGCTCCGTTTATACGTATGGGTGCTTGTAGTGATTTGGAATTCATGGGTATAAAATTGGATTTGGAAAAAGACCTGGGACGCAACCCAGAACCATTTGAAATACAAGCAGATGATTCTCGTGTTAAGATATACGTCATCCCTACCAACGAAGAACTCGAAATAGCCACACAGACATACAACCTCATTAAAGAGTAAAATGATACACTTGTTAAAACGCCCCTTGAAAGGGGCGTTTTTTTTATGGGAAACTATATCATTACTTGATGAAAAAATCGTAATTTAGCATCGCAAATCATAATAACTCATCAATAAATGAAAGAACTTAAACAACCCAAGGAAATCGCTCCAGCCAAAATCTATGCTTATGATGAAGACGGAGTAGTGTATGTGCTTCAACACCTGCGTAATATCTATGGTTTCAAACCCATATTGCGAGGATTTGCATTTTCGGAATACTCGTCATTTCACTCCCGTGATGCTATAAAGAGTGCTCTTGATGATGGGCAGAAAGTGCTGGAATTTGACTCCCAAGCAGATTTTTTTGACTATTATTCTTCTCGTAATCTCAAAGACCCTGTATGTGTTCAGTAGGAGAACAGAAGTGTGATAAAAAAACGCCTCGACCGCTGGTCGAGGCGTTAATTTTTTGCATATAAAATAGTGCATATCACAAATATATTCACTACTTTTGATATTTCAAACAGTTGATTAAAAATTTACCACATATGTCAGAAAAAAAATCTATTGCCACACATGTAAAATCGACATCTGGAGTAGATGTGATGCATTGTTACCAGTGCGGGAAATGTACCGCTGGCTGTGTGCAAGCAGAACGTATGGATTACCCTCCATCATATATCATGCGTCTATTGCAGACAGGAAGCCAAGAAAACTATGAGAAAGTATTACGTTCCCGTAGTATATGGGTATGCTTAAACTGTGAAAACTGCTATGAACGTTGCCCTCAGAGCATAGATATACCACATGTAATGGATATGCTCAGGGTAGAGTCCTTAAAGAGAGGTATAGCCCACAAGGACGCTAGTAAAATCATAGCATTCCACCGTTCATTCCTCTCACAGATAAAAAACACAGGACGTCTATGGGAAGTAGGTATGGAAGCCGAATACAAATTACGTACTATGGACCTCATGCAAGACGTCTGCCTAGTCCCTTCTATGCTCTCCAAAGGAAAACTTTCTATCCTGCCAGAAAGTATAAAGGATAAAGCATCTGTTAAAAAGATATTTGACCGTACTGTAGGTACAGAAAAAGGAAAATAAGATATGGAAAAAGTAGGATTATACCCCGGTTGTTCCCTCAAAGGCTCCTCTAGAGAATATGGAGAGTCTGTGGTTGCATTGGCAAGAGTATTAAACCTGCCACTGGAAGAGATTAAAGACTGGAACTGTTGTGGAGCTTCTTCGGCTCATGCGGTAAGTAAAGAATTGTCGCTAGCTTTACCGGCACGTATATTGTCATTGGCAGCATCTCAAGGATATAAAGAGTTATTGGTGCCTTGTGCGGCTTGTTTTTCACGTCTTAAAACGGCACAGCATCACCTCAAGGCCGATGATACATTATGTAAAAAGATAGAAGATATTATAGGTGCAGAAGTAGGAGGTGTGAAGATACTTTCGGTGATGGAGTGGCTAGAAAAATATGCCATAGATGCCATCAAGGAAAAAATGACTCACCCTATCAAGGCTCGTGTGGCTTGTTATTATGGATGTCTCTTGGTACGCCCTACGGGAGTAATTAAAGGAGATAGAGTAGAAGACCCACAGTCACTGGATAATCTGGTAAAATTGGCAGGGGCTACACCTATAGACTGGGCATTTAAGACCGAATGCTGTGGCGGAGGTATGTCAATAGCTGCTACCGAAACGGTAGGAAAATTATCGGCAGCAGTACTGGAAGACGCTACTCATCGTGGTGCCAAAGCTATCATAGTGGATTGTCCTATGTGTCATTCAAATCTGGATATGCGTCGTCCATATATAAATAAAAATATGGAGTCCCCATCTGCTGCACCGGTACTTTATATAACTCAACTACTAGGTATGGCTTGTGGTCTTACTCCCGACGAAGTAGGCGTAGGTCGTCATTTTGTTAATTATAAAGAAGAAGCGATATGTCAAAAATAGGAGTATTTGTATGCCATTGTGGCGAGAACATAGGCGGTACGGTAGATTGTGAAAAAGTAGCACAAGAGGCCGCCAAAATACCCGGCGTAGAGGTATCTACAGACTATAAATATATGTGTAGTGACCCCGGTCAGACCATCATTAAAAATGCCATAAAGGAAAAGGGTCTGGATGGAGTAGTAGTAGCTGCTTGTTCTCCTCGCATGCACGAGAGTACATTCCGTGCAGCTTGTGCAGAGGCTTGTCTTAACCCTTATATGTGTGAGATAGCCAATATACGTGAACACTGCTCTTGGGTGCATGAAAAAGGCGAAGCAACTACACAGAAAGCTCTAGACCTAGTGCGTATGCAGGTGGAGAAGGTGAAAAAAGACCTTCCTCTATCTACTATCAAAGTCCCTGTAACCAAAAAAGCATTGGTTATAGGTGGAGGTATAGCTGGTATTCAGGCAGCACTTGATATAGCCAATGCAGGACACAAAGTGATATTGGTAGAAAAAGAACCATCCATAGGAGGACATATGGCTCAGCTATCGGAAACATTCCCTACGCTGGACTGTTCACAGTGTATCCTTACTCCTCGTATGGTGGAAGTGGCTCAGCACCCAAATATCACACTTTATACATATGCCGAAGTCGAAGGGCTGGAAGGTTTTATAGGAAACTTTACGGCTCGCATACGTCTTAAAGCACGTAGCGTGGATTTGGAAAAATGTACAGGTTGCGGTATGTGTACTACCAAATGTCCTACCAAAAAAGTACCTAGTGAATTTAACGCTCTTATGGGATTGCGTACAGCTATTTATGTCCCTTCCCCACAAAGCGTGCCAAACAAACCTACCATAGATAAAGAACACTGTGTTTACTATAAGACTGGTAAATGTAAATTGTGTGAAAAGGTATGTCCTACAGGTGCTATAACATTTGATGCTCCAGATGAAATAATTACAGAGGAAGTAGGAGCAGTGGTAGTATGTACAGGATTTGACGTGGCACCTACCAGTGAATTTTCTGAATATGGATATGGCCGTTATAAAGACGTTATAACAGGTCTTCAGTTTGAACGTTTGGCATCGGCATCGGGGCCTACTATGGGAGAAATACGCCGTCCATCAGACGGTACTGTCCCCAAAAAGATAGTATTTATAGCTTGTGCAGGTTCTCGTGATGCAGCCAAAGGACGCCCTTATTGCTCAAAGATATGCTGTATGTACACAGCCAAACACGCTATGTTATACCAGCACAAAGTCCACGATGGAGAATCTTATGTGTTCTATATGGACATACGTGCAGGAGGTAAGAACTATGACGAGTTTGTACGTCGTGCGATAGAAGAAGACGGAGTAAACTACATAAGAGGTCGTGTGGCTCGTGTGTATGAGAGAGATGGAAAACTCATAGTTAAAGGTGTAGATACTCTTCTAGGTGGAGAACAAGTAGAGATTGAAGCCGATATGGTCGTTCTAGCTACTGCTGGTGTAGCCAATAAAGGAGCCGAAGACCTAGCACAGAAATTGCATATCTCTTATGACAAATACAATTTCTTTGCAGAGGCTCACCCAAAACTTAAACCCGTAGAGACCAATACCGCTGGTATATTCCTAGCAGGAGCATGTCAGAGTCCAAAGGATATTCCAGATACCGTTGCAGCAGCTTCGGGTGCAGCAGTGAAAGTGGCAGCACTCTTCTCCAAAGACCAACTTTTACGTGAGCCTGTGGTAGCTGTGGTAAACCGTATGCCTCCGCCAGTATTCTCTACCTGTGTGGGTTGTAGTCTGTGTGTGGATATATGTCCTTATAGTGCCATCACGATGGAAAACATCAAGGATAGAGCAGGTAACGTCATCAAGACGGTTGCTTCTATTAACCCTGGATTGTGTCAAGGCTGTGGTACTTGTGTGGCATTCTGCCGTAGCAAGAGTATAGACCTGCAAGGCTTCTCAAACGAAGAAATGTATTCCAGTGTCATGGCTGCACTTCATGAATAGTAACTGCATAAATATACATAGATATGGAGAAAAAAGAATTTGAACCAAAGATAATAGCTTTTGTCTGCAACTGGTGTACTTATGCAGGAGCAGACCTTACGGGTACTAGTCGTATGAAATATGCGTCCAACGTACGCGTAGTGCGTTTCCCTTGTACGGGACGCATAGACTTTATGTTACTTCTCAAGGCGTTTGCCGAAGGAGCAGACGGCATTATAGTTTCTGGTTGTCATCCCAATGACTGCCATTATACAGCTGGTAACTTCCATGCTCGTCGTCGTTGGATGGTATTAAGAGGACTGATGGATTTTCTGGGTATAGATATAAGACGCATACGCTTCTCTTGGGTAAGTGCTGGTGAAGGAGCCAAATGGGCACAGTTAGTAAACGAACACGTAGAGACCGTAAGAGAGTTAGGCCCTTATGAGAATTATAAAAAAGCTGCAGAATACTTAAAGGAGGGTATGTACAATGGATAAACTTAAAGCAAAACTCATAGAACTGTTCCAGAGTGGAGAGATAACACTAGCCATAGGATATAAACAGGGTACACGAGGCCCTCGTCCATTTTTCTGTCGCAGTGCCAGCGATGTAGAACAGATGATATTCTCAAACGATTATCAGCCAAATCTAGCCGTCTATCTCACAAAAAAAGAAGTAGTAAAAGACGAAAAAGTAGCCATAGTATGTACTATTTCGGCATTGCGTAGTATAGCATATTTGGCACGAGAAAACCAGATAGGACAATCCCAATACAAGATTATACACCTCTCCCCAAACGACGAACTGATGATATTCCGTTCGCCTTGGGATATAGACCCATATATAGAGGAGATACCTTCTACACCTAGCGAAGATGACCGTCGTGTGATAGAAATGCTTGATGCTATGACATCGGAAGAGCGTTGGGCGTGGTGGGCTGCACAATTCTCAAAATGTATCAAGTGCTATGCTTGTCGTGCGGCTTGTCCTATGTGTTACTGCACACGTTGTATAGTAGATAACAACCGTCCACAGTGGATAGACCCTTGGGCGTCCCCTCTTTCCAATATGGAATGGCAGATAAACCGAGTGATGCACTTGGCTGGACGTTGTGTGGGCTGTGGTGCTTGTGGTGCTGCTTGTCCAGAAGGCATTCCTGTACACCTGCTCAACCGCAAGATACTGGATAACATAGAAGAAAACTTTGGTATCACAGCAGGATTGGCTCCTCGCGAAGGTGCTGTACTCAATACTTTCAAACCAGACGATAAAGAAAACTTCATAAAATAGAAATATGGATACACTATATATAAAAAAGAGCGATATCCCATCGTGGTGGAATGCTATAAAAGCCGCTCATGACCACGTGGTGGCTCCTGTAAGAAAAGACAAAGTAGTGGAATTTGCTCGTGTGGAAAGTTATGAGCAGGTAGCCACAGACTATATACAGACTACTCGCAGTGCCAAAGAAGTACTTTTCCCTCGTACAGAACGTTTGTTTTCATATAAGAAAAATGGTCGTGATATAGAAGTTCAAGACTTTGACCCAGAAAGTGTTCCTTCACAGGTGTTGTGGCATGTACGTCCTTGTGATGCGGCATCGTTATTTCCACTAGATGCTGTATTTAACTGGGATTATAAAGACGTGATGTATAACACTCGTCGTGAGCGTACTGCAATAGTTGCCACTTCATGTGCTACAGCCGATGAATACTGCTTCTGTACATCGGTAGGAGGAGGAGCGGGTGATACTCGTGGTAGTGATATACTACTCACATACACTGCCGATGGTGCGATAGCGGAGGTAATGACAGAAAAAGGTAAATCTCTAGTTGCACTCTCTCAAAATCTATTTACAGAATACACAGCAGGGGATAAGGATAAATATGTAGCCGATGTACCCAGAGTGTTTGACGTAGAGAAATTGAAGGAGAAAATGCACGGGATGTTTGATTCACAGGTATGGAAAGAGCAGTCTGAAAGATGTCTAGGTTGTGGTGCTTGTGCTTATGTGTGTCCTACATGTTCTTGTTTTGACATACAGGAAAATCCAAAAGGAAGCTGTGGCGAGAGATTGCGTTGCTGGGATTCATGTGGATTTGCACAGTTCACGCTACACACTTCTGGACATAATCCACGTTCTACACAGGCTTCGCGTTGGCGTCAACGTCTTATGCACAAATTCTCATACATACCACAGCGTCAGGATTCGTTAGGATGTACAGGTTGTGGACGTTGCTCTCGTGCTTGTCCGGTGGATATGAATATTAAAGAACATCTTTCTTCCATAGATAAAATACAGTAGAAACTATGTGTAATTGTAAAGACAAAAACATATACCTGCCATATATGATGCAGGTGGAAAAAGTAACGGTAGAAGCTCCCGGAGTAAAAACTCTACGTCTTAAATTCAAAAACGAAGAAGACGAAAAATCATTCTCATTCCGTGCAGGACAGTTTGCCGAATATTCTGCCATAGGAGATGGAGAATGTACATTCTGTATAGCTTCTCCTTCTACCCGCAAGGGATATGTGGAATGTACATTCCGTCAGGCTGGACGAGTTACCTCTTCACTCTCAAAACTGGAAGAGGGAGATACTATGGGATTCCGTGGGCCATTTGGTAACTATTTCCCTATGGAAGAGTGGAAGGGTAAAAACTTGCTGTTTATAGCAGGTGGTATAGCTCTACCTCCTATGCGTAGCGTGATATGGACAGCTCTGGACGAACGTGAAAAATATGGCGATGTAACCATAGTATATGGTGCCAAAACCGTTGCCGACCTAGTCTATAAAAACGAACTCAAAGAATGGGAAGACCGCGAAGACGTAACCCTTATCACTACCGTTGACCCGGGTGGAGAGACTCCTGAATGGAAAGGCAAAGTAGGATTTGTGCCTACGGTGGTAGGTGAGAGCCCTATAAATGCCGAAAATACCATTGCCATAGTATGTGGGCCTCCTGTGATGATAAAATTCACGTTCCCTGTGCTTGAAAAATTGGGATTTGCCAAAGAGAATATCTATACCACACTGGAAAACCGTATGAAATGTGGGGTAGGTAAGTGCGGACGTTGTAACGTAGGTAAAATGTATGTATGTAAAGACGGTCCTGTATTTACCGCAGTGGATTTGGCTGAACTACCAGATGATTTTTAGCCAATAGACCTGTCATTAATATGAATTATAAAAATTAACATAAGCAAAGGGTAGTGGGGGTCTCCTCACTACCCTTTATTTAATATAACACTTTATATGAAAAAAATTATCAAATATTCTACACTATTACTTCTGTGTGCAGCTATCTTTTCATGTAGTAAAGGAGGTTCAGACCCAGACCCAGACCCCGAAGAACCTACACCTACTCCCGCTGCACGTCCCGATATGAGCAAAGTGCAGAAAGCTCCCGCCGAGATGCGTGCTATATGGATGGCTACGGTTTATAACATAGACTGGCCTTGGACAAAAAACAATGTTTCGGCACAGAAACAGCAGTATATAGAGTATCTGGATATGTTCAAACAGTATAATCTCAATACTGTCATAGTGCAGATACGTCCTGCTGCCGATGCGTTTTTTAATTCAGAGATAGACCCATGGAGCCAATATCTTACAGGCACACAAGGTCAAGACCCCGGTTATGACGTATTGCGTTTTCTTATAGATGAAGCTCATAAACGCGGGATGGAATTTCACGCTTGGATGAATCCATATCGTATATCTCCCGATAGAAAATCGGCTCGTTTTCATGAGAAAAGTATAGCCAAACGTCATCCAGAATACACGTTTGAATATGGGGAAAGCCTGCTGCTTTTGCGTCCGGGGATGCCCGAAGTGCGTAAATATCTGCTAGATGTGATAGATGAAGTCATTACCAAATATGATATAGATGGACTGCATTTTGATGATTATTTCTATCCATATCCAGAAAGTGGTGCTTCGCTAGACGATGCCGATGAATATGCTCGTTATGGTAAATCGTTTTCTTCTATAGAAGACTGGAGAAGAAACAACGTAACTCTTGCTATAAAGGAAATAAGCGAACTTATACGTTCAAAACGCCCCGATATGGTATTTGGAGTAAGCCCATTCGGTACATGGAAACACAAATCACAAGACCCTGCAGGCTCTCCTTCCAAAGGCTCTACCAATTTTTATGACCTCTATGCCGATGTGCGTCTATGGTGTGAAAAAGGATATCTGGACTACATAGCACCACAGCTCTACAATGCCACAACGAGTAGTGCTCAGCCATTTGTAGAGATGGTACAGTGGTGGGGGAAGAGTATGTATGACGTGCCTGTGTTTATAGGTCAAGGCATTTATCGTTTTGAAAGTGGAGCTTCTACAACTGCATATCGTTCGGTAGATGAGCTCAATAAACAGGTAAATGCCATTCGTTCTACCAAAGGCGTAATGGGTAGTTTCCTCTATAACTCAAACTCCTTCAAGGCCAATCGCCTCAATATACTAGGTGAATACTCCAAACTATATAAAAAGCCTAGCCTTATCCCATTTATGGGACGTAAGACACTAACCGAGCCTACTGCACCACAAAATGTGGCTATAAGCGGTAACACTATATCGTGGAGTGCCCCATCAGACAAATCATGGAGAGCGGTGGTTTATAACATCACATCGGCTGCATATGCTACACCTGTTGCCATAACCAGTGCCCAAGCTGCTACAGTGCCTTCATCTGGATTTTATGCTGTAACATTTGTCAATGGAGATAATGTAGAGGGTACGTTCTCTACACTGGTAGAAAAGAAATAATATTTATTACCATAAAAAAAGACGCCCTGAAAGGGCGGGATTTTTTATGACTGACAATTCTTATTTTCTTTTCTTGTCTTTTTTACCAGCAGGTTTGGAGGCGTTTTCATCGCCTTGGATAATGGTCATCTCGTCTAGGAGATATCCAGCACCTCCTACCTTGTCTATCAACCATAGGACATAACGTATGTCCACCATTATGTTACGGCATATAGACGCATCATAATTAAGGTCACTCATAGTCCCCTCCCATAGTCTATCAAAATTAAGACCTATTAGCTGCCCATAAGCATTGACAGCGGGAGAGCCACTATTACCACCAGTAGTGTGGTTGGTAGCTATGAAACATACAGGCATACGACCTTTACTATCGGCATAACGTCCATAGTCTTTCTTTTCATGTAGTTCTAGGACTTTGGCTGGAAGGTCATATTCAAAATCTCCAGGAATGTATTTTTCTATCACACCATCTAGGAATGTCTGTGGGATGTAATAAATACCATCACGAGCCTGCATACCTTTTACTTGACCATAGGAAGCACGTAATGTAAGATTGGCATCTGGGAAGAATGCTTTATCTGGGAATGCCTCCATCTGTGCGGCCATATAACGTTTCATAAGGAATGCTATCTGTGTATTTACTTCGTTATATACAGGCACTACTTTATCTATCATCATATTATTCACGCTGGAGAAAAGTACTGCAAGTGGACTTTCAGCAAATTCTTTCTTGCGAGATTCTGCGTCTTTGGCAAGTAAAGCATCTATACCCTCTTTTGTGAAAATAGGGTGGTTGTAAACCTTATCGGCTACTTTGTTCCAGTCTTCGCCACATTCTTTATAGATAGCACTTACAGCTTCTGGTACAAACTGTGAAGGAATGTTTTTCACCCAAAAATCTGCCAATTTCACAAATGCACGGCGGTCTATGGGTAGTGTACGTGCATCTAGCAGTGAGTAAGCTGTCTTTTTATAGCGTTCTATTTGGTTGGCATCTTTACTGGAAAGCACACGAGCAATGGCACTATATAGTTTATATGCATCTGAAAGCGAAGAGAATTCACTTGTGATATCATAAGCTATACCATATGGAAGGAGTTTCTCATACTGGGCATATAGGTCATTTAACAGTTGGGTGTTTTCTGGACGTTTACCTACTTCGGTAGCCAAAAAATCGGCCTCATAGCGTTTCTTTTTGTCATATCCTCCTGTACGGTTAAGTCCCAATGACTCTCCTTGCCATTTCTTCCAAGCGTTGGCAACAGATGAATAACGGTTGGCATAGACTAGTTTGGTAGTGTCATTGGCACGCATCTCTTCACCCCATACTTTAAGAGCTATATCTCTCATACCCACCTTGACAGGATTGCGGTGATTGGCAGTCTGTTCCAGTGCAGGAGCAGGAAGGTATTCGTCTGTACGACCAGGGAAACCAAATACCAGCGTAAAATCACCTTCCTCTATGCCGTTTATAGATATAGGGAAGAAGTGGTCTGGACGATAAGGCACGTTGTCTTCCGATGGAGCAGCAGGACGGTTGTTTTTATCGGCATAGATGCGGAACACAGAAAAATCTCCCGTATGACGAGGCCATACCCAGTTGTCGGTCTCGCTACCATACTTACCTACCGATACAGGAGGACAACCTACTAGACGTACGTCGCTATATGTCTCACGAATGAACATAAAATAACGGTTGTCCTTAAAAAATGGTTTTATTTCTACATTTTGCCATTCTTCACGGCGTGCAGTGTCGCGTATGGCACGTATGTTTTGTGCTATTTTTTCATTACGACTTTTAAGGTCCATGTCATCTGTAACACCAGTAAGAGCGGCATCGGTTACTTCTTCTATGCGTTTTATAAACGTTACCGATAGCGAAGGATTTATAAGTTCTTCACTTTTATTTTTTGCCCAAAAGCCATTCTGGAGGATATTGTTCTCCATAGTTGAATGAGAGGCTATTACAGAATATCCACAGTGATGGTTGGTAAGTAGAAGACCTTCGGGAGATACTACTTCTCCAGTACATCCCCCTCCAAAGAGTACCACAGCGTCTTTGAGAGAAGAACGATTTACAGAATAAATATCTTCGGCATCTATTTTCATGCCTAGAGATTTCATTTCTGCTTCGTTGAGTTTTTTAAGGAATAGTGGTATCCACATACCTTCGGCAGCTGTAAGAGTGATGGCTGCACTCATAAAAAAGGCTATGGATAAGATAGATTTACGTATATTCATCGTTTATGTATTTAATGTTTTTATTTTTCTTGCGAAAATACTTAATTTTGCACATTAGACCAAATAACATTACATCATAAATGAGCGAAGAAATAGTAAATCTCACAGAGAGTGAAAAATCACTCAATTTTATCGAGACTGTAATAGAAGAAGATATACGCAACGGCAAGAACGATAGTGCTGTACACACTCGTTTCCCTCCCGAACCCAACGGATACCTACACATAGGTCATGCCAAAAGCATTTGCCTTAACTTTGGACTAGCCAAAAAATATAACGCTCCCTGTAACCTGCGTTTTGACGATACCAACCCTGCCAAAGAAGACCAAGAGTATGTGGACTCTATAAAAAGAGATGTAGAGTGGCTTGGTTTTAAATGGAATGGTCAAGAGCGTTATACTTCTGATTATTTTGACCAGCTGTATGAGTGGGCTATAAAAATGATAAAAGAAGGTAAGGCATATGTTGACCACCAGACTAGCGAAGAGATAGCCGCTCAAAAAGGCGAACCTACTGCTCCCGGCATAGAAAGCCCTTACCGCAATAGAAGCGTGGAAGAAAACTTGGCAGAATTTGAGAAGATGCGTGCAGGAGAGTATCCAGATGGAGCGTGTGTGTTACGTGCCAAGATTGATATGACATCTCCAAATATGCACATGCGTGACCCTATTATGTATCGTATCATTCACGCCACCCATCATCGTACAGGAGATAAATGGTGTATCTATCCTATGTATGACTATGCTCATGGTCAGAGCGACTATGTAGAAGGTATCACACACTCTATATGTACGCTAGAGTTTGAGGTACATCGTCCGCTGTATGAATGGTTCCTAGACCAAGTATATGATGGAGGTCATCGCCCACGTCAGTGGGAGTTTGCTCGTCTTAATATGACATATACTGTGATGAGTAAACGTAAACTCCTCCAGCTGGTAAACGAAGGTCATGTAAATGGTTGGGATGACCCTCGTATGCCTACCATATCGGGATTGCGTCGTAGAGGATACACTCCAGAATCTATACGTCGTTTCTGTGAGACGATAGGTGTTGCCCGCCGTGAAAACATAATAGATGTCGCTTTGCTAGAATTCAGCGTAAGAGACCACCTAAATAAGATAGCTCCACGTGTGATGGCTGTTCTAGACCCTGTCAAAGTCATCATAGATAACTATCCAGAAGGTAAAATAGAAACAGTAATGATAGAAAATAACCCCGAAGACCCAGAAAGTGGTTCTCGTGAGGTTCCTTTCTCTCGCGAAATCTATATAGAACGCGATGACTTTATGGAAGATGCTCCAAAAAAATACTTCCGCCTACGTCCCGGTGGTGAAGTTCGCTTAAAAGGAGCTTATATCATCAAGGCCGAAAGCGTAGTAAAAGACAGCGAAGGTCGCATCACAGAAATACACTGTTCTTATGACCCAGAAACGCTATCGGGTAGTGGTAGTGAGGCTTCTATGCGTAAGGTCAAAGGAACACTGCATTGGGTGCCAGCACATGCTGCCGTCAAAGCCGAAGTACGTCTATATGACCGTCTGTTTAATGACGAAGCTCCAGATGGACATAAAGACCATGACTTTAAGGAATATCTTAACCCAGACTCTCTACGCGTGATAGAGAATGCTGTAATGGAGCCTTCTATCACCAAATACAAGGTAGGAGACTCTATGCAGTTCCAACGCTTGGGATATTTCTGTGTAGATAGTGATTCTACAGCAGAAAAACTGGTCTTTAACCGTACGGTAGGTCTTAAAGACACTTGGGCAAAAGAACAGAAGAAAAATTAGTTTTATATGTATATAAAGAAAATCGGCAGTCGTACGGCTGCCGATTTTTTTGGTCGTTATGATATCCTATTTCCACAGAGGTGTAGGATATATGCCATCTTTTATTTTTTTATCTATTGATTCTATAACAGATGGTTTGTCTTCTGGATATGTTACACCATACCATTGTTCGGTAGTGGTGAGAACATCTACACATGAAATACCACGCTGTATAAGGTTGTTAAGCACTAGAGGGAGGAAGAACTCTTTTTTCAACTCTCCCGCATTTTCATCTAGGAACGCTTTAAGGTCGCTGTCATAATATGAAAGTGTAGAAGAAGAGAATCCCATCATATTCATAGATACAACGGTTTCTGGCTCTAGTGGCGTTTCTTCTCCATCTTCTTCAAATACTATACTTCCGTCCTCTTTGGTGTAGATTTTGGTACGTTCTATGATGGTTCCTAGTGTGCCGTCTTCCTTTATCTCACACACACCGCGAGATACGCTTCCATTTTCAGAAAGAGTGTTTTTAACCATGTAACCTACCATCACTTGACGAGCAGTAGATGCATCATCCATCTGTGATAGATAGTCTGCCATTATCTTAAAAGAACCGCTACCATAGAAATCGTCGGCATTTATGACAGCAAATGGAGTATCTAGAACTTCGCGGGCACACCATACGGCGTGAGCAGTACCTAGAGGTTTGCTACGTTCTGGATTAAGTGTGTATCCTTCTGGGATGCGGTCTAGGGATTGAAATACTATCTCTACTGGGATTTTGCCTTCGTATTTGGAGATAATTTTTTCCTTGAATTCGGCGGCAAAATCTTCGCGAATGATAAATACAACTTTGCCAAAACCTGCCTTCATAGCATCATAAACAGAATAGTCCATGATGGTTTCTCCAGAAGGTCCAAACTGGTCTAGTTGCTTTAATCCTCCATAGCGGCTACCCATACCGGCAGCCAAAATAAGTAATGTGGGCTTCATTTTTTTATAGTGTTATATGTTGTTAAATCTATTTTCTTTTTGATTTCTTTTCTACCAATGTGTATGAATGCAGTATCCATTCTTTCAGTCTCTCTCCAGATGCACTTATGGTATCTATCCCATTCCAATGCTTTTTATTCATATGCCAAGCAGGACTCACACACTCATATCTGTCCCTTAATTCTATGGCTAGAGCAGGGTCGCATTTTACCGCCACCCAACGCGTGTTTATGTCCATCAGCAAGAACATCTTGCCTCCTATCTTAAATACTAGATGTTCTTCCCCAAATGGCATACATTCCTCTACATCCCTATGCAGAGAGAGGCAATACTCGCGTATCTCCTCTATGTCCATTCTTTACTGTAATTTTACTTTGCCAAAATATTTTGGCTGGTGGAAAGATGGTTTTTCTGTCTCTATAGGTGACCAAGAGAGATAGTGTTTATCCATGGTCTTATCTCCACATTTGTAGAAATTGGCAGTGAATTCGCGTCCGCTTTCTAGGAATCCTTCTGGTAGGACTTCGGCAGGGATAACTACTGTAAGGTCCCATTCGCCTCCGTTGCGGTCGTCTATAAGAGTGAATTCTGGTAGTGAAGTCTTGATTTTGATTTTGGCTATCTCTTCATCACCAAATGCTGTTTTCTCTCCTTTTTCGTTTTTAGAGTGCCATAGTCGTGAGCCTGTACAACTCATTTCTAGGTTATAGTAAGCATTATTGCCTTCGGGAGAGAAGAAAAACTCCACACAACTGTTTTCATATGCAGGAGCATATAGCGTGTTATAAAGAGAAAGAATGTGTTTTTCCTTTACATGGAAAGAAAGGATAAGTCCCTCCTTATTCCAACCAGCCCAGAATGTAACATCTGGAGCGTAAGGGAAGTTCTCCCAGTTTACTACATTTATCTTCTGTGCAGGGGCGTTTTCACGCAATTCAACCGTAGCGTCGCTCATATTAAGCAGCGAAGCAGCTATCTGTATAAATATCATTTCCATTTTTATAAATTTTTTTCAAAATACAAATGTATGAAAATAAACGAGAAAAGAGTTTGAGAAAAGAATGTTTTTTACATAGGTGAATTTTTTTTTGAAAAAATGTTTGGAGGAGAAAAATATTTGCCATATATTTGCACTCACAAAACGGCGAACCTCTGCTGGAAGAGAAAACGTTCATTGGAACAATGGTGAGATGGGTGAGTGGCTTAAACCAGCAGTTTGCTAAACTGCCGTACGGGTAACCGTACCAGGGGTTCGAATCCCCTTCTCACCGCCACAGATACTCGGGGTGTAGCGTAGTCCGGTCATCGCGCCTGCTTTGGGAGCAGGAGGTCACAGGTTCGAATCCTGTTACCCCGACAATAAAAGCCGCTTTTTATAAGGCGGCTTTTTTTTGGTGAGGTCGAGTAGCTCAGCTGGATAGAGCAACTGATTTCTAATCAGTCGGTCGTGGGTTCGAATCCCGCCTCGATCACAAAAGAAATATAGGAGTCCCAAAAGGACTCCTATATTTTTATCTTTATTTTGAAGAGATTACAATTTTTTACACTCCAAACTATCAAAAAACATGGTTTTTTGCTCAAAAGACGCCTGTTTTTTTGCAAAATTTAGGTTTTTACTTTTCCAAACAAATTCATCAAGGGTAGCTGATGAGAACAGGAAAAAAAAGTGCGGCAGCCCTTGGGGCTGCCGCACTTTTTATTATTGAAATGTATCTTATTCAGAAAGTTTTGCCATTACATCTTCTGGCATACCTCCGCGATTGATGATAAGACATATAGTCTTGTAACGCATAAATGCTTCGCTTATGTAATACATTCCTTTGTAGCCCGGGTCTGTACCCCAAGAGTTTTTGATGATGTAGTATTTGGTGCCAGCATCATCGGTAGCAGTTCCTACTATGTGCATAGCATGGTCATCTACTGTGCGATATGTATCATAAGCCCATTGACGTAGGTCTTCGTCTATAACCTTTTCTTCACAAGGCCCGTCTTCCAGTTTCCATTTGTCGTCCTTTGGAACATATGCCATGCCTAGTGGGGTAGAGAAGTAGCTCTCACTCATGTCTGATGACCAAGCAACAGTATATCCTCTCTCTAGGGCAGTGTCTATACATTTAATCATGTCGTCTAGCGGTACGTTCCAGTATTTCTCCCAAGTCCAGTTGTCTGGCACTTCTAGGACAGTCTTTTTATAAGCTGGTTCGCTTTTCCATGAAACTAGATATACGTTTTCATCCATGTTAAGACCTATCATTTTATCGGCAAATGAACGAGGAGTATATTTTTTGCCTTGATATACAAACTCCTCTGGAGGACAGCCTAGATAACGTTTAAGTATGCCATCAAATGCCTCACGCCAGTCTCCACGTATCTTGCGTTTCTTGATAAGTGTGTCTAGGAATTGACGCAATTCACGGTGAAGGTCGCCATGGTCGTTTACTAGTTCGTCATCGGTAAGACCTTCATATACTTCCTGTGGAACTGCACCATAAAGACGATATACGTCCATAACGTCTGATGCTTGACCGCCGGGAGAAAAACGGCTCTGGCCATGCATACGTACGTATTTTTCGGCTTTAAGACGATACTGATGATATACCGAGAACATTTCAGAGAGGTCAAGCTCTTTTTTGCCTTTGCGTAGAGCTTCAGACTCTAGAAATGATGTACCTGCATAACACCAGCATGTACCAGATTTGGCTTGGTCTTTAACTGGAGTGTATTTGTTTTCTTTAACTACGCGGTAGCTGTATTTTTTCTGTACATCGGCAGTTTTGCTTTTGGTGTCCTCTTGTGCCGCAACACTAGAGGTCATAAAAGCCAATGCACATATCGCTAATGTTTTTATTGTATTCATCTGGTAAATTTTTATAGAAAGAGGATTTATTTCAATTTTGATAGTATTTCTTCTGGAACAGCATCACGATGAACGATGATAGAAATAGTTTTAAGCTGAACGTATGGTACGCTAGCATAGATATAACCACCATCGCGTCCGCGGGTAGTACCCCATGAGTTTTTAACTATGTAGTATTTCTTGCCGCTCTGGTCTTGAGTTGTACCTACTAGCTCCATACCGTGGTCGTCCTGTGTAGAATAATCATCAAAACCCTTCTGACGCATAGATTCTGTGATTACTTTTTCTTCTTTTGGCCCATCAAATATGTCTTTGTCTTTATCATCGGCAGGAACGATAGCCAGTCCTGTACGAGAAGAGAATCCACGTTCAGATACATCGGCAGCCCATAGTACGCTATATCCTTTTTCTATGGCATTGTCTATAACGCTCATCATTTCGTCTAGTTTTACGTTATAGAAAGATTCCCAAGCCCAGTTGTCTGGAACTAGCAGATGTGATTTTTCATAATATGGTAGATGTGTCCAAGATGTGATATATACATAGTCTAGAGGATTTACTCCTACCACTTCATCGGCAAATGTGCGAGGAGTGTATATCTTGCCGTTATATGTAAATTCTTTGGGTTCTGGGCCTAGATAACGGTCTAGTATGCCGTTAAATCCTTCCATCCAGTCTCCTCTTATCACTCGGCTTCTCACTACGCCTTTGATATATTCTGTAAGGGCACGGTCCATTTCGTTGTGGTTGTTAAGTTCTTCGCCTTGGATAAGACCGGGATATACTTCTTGAGGAACTATACCATATTTTCTTATCACATCTAGCACGTCTGGACCTTCGGCTCCAGGAGCAAATGTATTGCTACCCTGCATACGCACATAACGCAAAGCCTTGTCCTGCCATACTTTTCTAACGACGTACATTTCGGCAAGGTCCAGAGTTCCTTTACCTAGACGCATAGCCTCGGTTTCTATGACAGAAAGACCAGAATATGACCAACATGTGCTGGAGCTAGCTTGGTTTTTAACGGGAGTATGAGGAATTTGTTTTTGGTGCGTAAAAGTGAATTTGGAAGAATCTGCACCTGCTCCTCCTTGTGTTTTGGCCACCAGATTATCCTGTGCCTGTGCCTCAAACGAAACAGCACACAATAACCCAAATAGCATAATGATGTGTTTTTTCATATCGATATCTATAAAATTTATATATGTTTTATTATTCTGGACAAATCTATGAAAATACTTTCAATAAATTCCGTAATTTAGCCCCGTCTATAGAAAAATTTTATGCAAAAAAACAAAACTACATTTATAGAGAGTTTGCGTATGGCTTGGGAGAATGTGCTATCCCAGAGTCTGCGTACTACTATTACAGCAGGTATTATTGCCATAGGTATTACTGCTCTAGTGGGGATACTCACCAGTGTGGCGGCGTTAAGAGAGTCTATGACAGATAGTTTCCGTTCATTTGGAGCCAATGTGGTAAATATATATGGCGGTATATGGAAACAGAAAGAAGGCTCAGACCAATGGTATCTCACTCCCACTATAGACTATCACACGTCTTTGAGATTTAAAAAGAAGACCAATGGTGCGTTGGCAACCATAGCATTGAGTAGCACCGTCTCACGTAGTGCCGAAATAAGTAGCCAATATGCCCACACAGACCCTAATACTATAGTAATGGCCACCGATGAGAACTACATGGATATTTCTGGCTTTAAGATAAAACAAGGACGTTTTTTCACTGCCGATGAGATAAATATGCAGGGTGGTGTGGTCATAATAGGCCCAGACCTAGTAAACAAACTGTTCCCTTCCATGACTTCGTCTCAGGTTATAGGAGAGAGCGTAAGCATAGCTGGGCAACACTATAATATAATAGGAGTCCTTGAAAGCCGAGGAGCCACTATGGGTATGAGCCAAGACAATATAGTCTTTATGCCACTTACCACAGCTCGCGTGATATACCCATCTATGTCCACCGCTATATCGGCTACTCCTATAAATGGAACTCTAGAAGAATCTCATGATGAGTTCATTGATGAAATGAGAGCCATTATGCGTTCTATAAGAGGGCTTCACCCTGCTATGGAAGATAATTTTGAGATAAGAAGCAGTGTTTCTGTCCTACAGGAGATGAACTCTATGATGGACCAACTCAAAATGGCTGCACTAGTCATAGGACTTATAACCATACTAGGTAGTTCTATTGCCCTTATGAACATAATGCTCGTTTCGGTTACCGAACGCACACGCGAGATAGGAACGATGAAAGCTGTGGGTGCTACACCTCGTAGTATCACTCTTGAGTTCCTGTTGGAATCCATCATCATAGGACAGATAGGTGGAGTAGTGGGTCTCATTCTAGGAATACTGCTGGGCAATGTAGTATCTATGGGTATGAATACATCATTTGTACTGCCGCTTAATGAAATGCTACTAGCGTTTGCTATTACTTTTACTGTGGGTGTTATATCTGGTTATTATCCTGCCCGCAAAGCCGCACGACTAGACCCTATAGAATCTTTAAGATACGAATGATTTTCTATCATTACTGTTTTATAAATTTTAACACATATAACGGAATGAACATTCATTTTTTAACGGAATAATCATTCCGTTTATCTATATTATTTGTACTTTTGTCCCGTAAATACCTTTTTATGATAAAAAAGGGATAAACATCATAAAGATGAATCATACAGATGATATATATACACTTCTAGGATTATCTAGGGAAGATATTTTAGATGACTATTACACAGCTTCATTGAGTCGTACTATGTCCCGTATGGGACGCCGCGAAGTACTTTCTGGTAAAGCCAAATTCGGGATATTTGCCGATGGCATGGAACTTCCACAACTCGCTATGGCACGTGTGTTCCATCACGGAGATTTCCGCAGTGGCTACTACCGCGACCAGACTCTTATGGTGGCTCTCGGTGTGCTTACCCCACAACAGATGTTTGCAGCCCTATATGCCGAAACCGATACCAGTGCCGAACCAGCATCGTCTGGACGACAGATGGTAGGGCATTTTTCTACACATCTGGTAGATGAAAAAGGGGAGTGGATTAAGACGATAGATAAATACAACTCTTCGTCTGATATGTCTTGTACTTCGGGACAAATGCCTCGTGGACTAGGGCTGGCTCTAGCATCACAGAAGTACGAACGCCTGCCTCTACTATCACAGGAGAACTCTCATCTCACACTAGGAGGAAAAGAAATCACTTTTATAAATATAGGTAACGCTGCTGCTGCCGAAGGTGCTTTTTTTGAAGTGATGAATACCATTGCTATAAAGTCCCTGCCTGCCATTGTAAGCATTTATGATAACGATTACGGCATATCTGTTACCAATGACATAGAAATGAGCAAGGGTAGTGTATCTAGGGCACTTAAAGGATTGGAAAAAGAAGACAATCACAATGGACTACACATAATAGAAGTCAATGGTTGGGACTATCCAGCTCTTATAAATGCTTATAAACAGGCCAATGACTACACTCGCAATAAAAGAATACCTACACTTGTTCACGTGAGGGAACTCACACAACCATACGGACACTCTACATCTGGTTCGCATGAACGTTATAAAAGTAGCGAACGTCTAGAATGGGAAGCAGAACACGATTGTAATGCTCGTTTTGGATGCTGGATAGTGGAAAACGGTATAGCTACACAGGAAGAACTCTCACAGATAGAAGCCCGTGCAGAAAACGATGTCAAAGAGGGACGTAAAAGAGCATTGGAATACTATGAAAAACCTATAAAAGAAGAATTTTCACGTCTTTTACCTCTGGTTAAGGCTATCATGAGTGTATCTGCTCATGGGGAAAAGATACAGGAGATGATAGACAATGCTCAAAAAGAAACCCTTATCACTCGTAGTACAGGTTTATCTCTCGCTAGGCGAGTTCTAATGCTTACGCTGAACGAGAACATAGCTCAGAAAAAGGATGTAAAGGATTGGGTGGATAAGGTTTTGGCAGAAAACGAGAATAGATATGCTTCACATCTATATAGCCCTCGTGATAAGGTGGGTAAAGATGCTGTCATCCTCCCTCCCCAATATGATAAAGATGCTCCTATGGTGGACGGGCGTGTGATATTGAGGGATAATTTTCATTTGCTTTTTAAAAAGCACCATAATCTTTTTGCATTTGGAGAGGACGTAGGGCGTATGGGAGATGTAAACCAAGGGATGGAAAACCTACAGGCTGTTTATGGGGAAGAAAGAGTGTTTGATACAGGGATACGAGAGACTTCTATCATAGGAAAGGCGTTGGGTATGGCTATGAGAGGATTGCGTCCTATTGCCGAAATCCAATATCTAGACTATATCATCTATGCTCTTACAGTAATGTCTGATGATGTAGCCACACTTTCTCACCGCACACGAGGCACACAGAAGGCTCCGGTAATAATACGTACTCGTGGTCATCGTCTGGAAGGTATATGGCACAGCGGCTCACAAATGGGTGGACTGCTAGGGCTATTGAGAGGAATATACATACTCACACCTCGTGATATGACACGTGCTGCAGGATTTTATAATACGCTTATGGATTGTGATACTCCTGCTCTTATAGTTGAAAATCTCATATCTTACCGCAAGAAAGAGCCTCTTCCTTCCAATCTTTCAGAGATTCGCACACCGATAGGCGTAGCCGAAGTCGTCCGTCAAGGTAAAGACCTTACTATGGTGTCATATGGAGCTGCATTTTCGTTTGCTAGTGCGGCATGTGAAAAACTGTCACAGATGGGTATAGAAGTAGAGCTTATTGACCCACAGAGTTTGCTTCCATTTGATATGACGGGAGTAATAGGAGAGAGTCTTAAAAAGACTTCACGACTCATGATAGTAGATGAAGATGTCAAAGGCGGAGCATCGGCATATATGCTGGAAAATATACTTACCACACAGAAAGGATATGAACTGCTGGACAGTGCCCCTGTATGTGTTACAGCTCGCGACCACCGTCCTACATATGCAGACGATGGAGATTATCATGCAAAACCTCAAGTAGATGATATAATGGAGGCTGTAATTGCAATGATGCATGAAGTCTATCCACGTCGTTTCTAGAAAATCCACCTTGGCAAAAATGGCGTCCCTTTCGGGACGCCATTTTTGCCAAGGTGGATTTATTTTTCACGTATCAGGTATTTGAAATAATCACGCAATACCGTGTCATTGACATCAGACGGAGTGAATATCTCTAGAAGGCGAGCCCGCTTGCTTTGCTCCCAAAATCCTTCAAGGCTTTCTTTAAGTGATTTTTCATCATTGGCACACATATAATCTACATTGTGCATGAATGCCAAATGTTTTGCAGAGAGGCGATGACGTGCTTCTAGGAAACCCTCACAACAGTGTGAGTCTCTCGACCCATCCAATATACGGAAGATGCCTCCGCCACCATTGTTTATGACTATAATACGCATAGAGGAGGGTAGATAATTGTTCCATAGAGCATTTGAGTCATAGAAAAAACTCAAGTCCCCAGTTATATGTGTTACCGTTCTTTCACTACCTATGGCAGCTCCCACAGCAGTGGAAGTGCTACCATCTATGCCGCTAGTGCCTCGGTTACACCAGATGGTTATATCATCATTGAAATTAAAGAGTTGACTGTAACGTATAGACGAACTATTGGCTATTTCTAGGTGTGTATCACTAGGAATACATCCAGATAGTGTATTCCATATATAGTAATCTGAATAAGGTGCAGTAGAAGAGTATTTATCGTGAGATTTCTTACTGCGAGCATTCATTTCAAGCCACATGGAAGAGTAATCAACTCTTTCTTTTTTTACTTTAAGTAAACCACTTAAAAAATCTGTATCACAACATTTTACGCCGCACGACAGCTGCCCGTATGTGTCTGGCCATACGTGGTCGTGAACGTGAATGTGATACATAGTAGAGGAGGATAGGAAAGACTTTATTTTCTTGGAAACTATCATACCTCCTATACTAATGAGAAAGTCTGGTTTTAAGGCTTCTTGTTCATCGCTTGATAGAGGAACTATCACGCGGTCTATATTTTCTATAAAGCTTTCATTATGCAGGTTTGACGTGTTCTCACACAGAGTAATAACTCCATACTTCTCATGTAAAGCATTAAGTATTTTTTCAAGCTTTTCATCTCTATGATGAGCACCACATATCACCATAGGACGGCGAGCATTTCTCCATTTTTCTATGACTTCACTAGGAATAATAATTTGCTCGTTTTCTTTCTCTACATTATCCTCAAAAGAGAACATCATTGGCTCACTTACCACACTGTAGAGAGGCTCTGCAAATGGGATGTTTATATGTACAGGAGAGGATGTTTCAGCCGCCACCTCCAATGCACGAGATATTTCCCTTACATTATGCTCCACATCATCAATTCCTTCAAGCAGAGTAGTGCTATATGAACAATGAAGCGATAGCACTCCTTCTTGATGAATAGTCTGCCCCATACCTTTGTCTATCATAGATGCAGGTCTATCAGCCGATAGTATCACGATTGGGATGCGAGAGTAAAAGGCTTCTGCCACAGCAGGGTAGTAGTTAAGCACAGCACTTCCAGAAGTACATACCAACGCTACTGTTTGCCCCACTTCCTTGGCTATACCCATGGCAAAAAAACCTGCCGAGCGTTCATCTATGACACTGTAACACTTAAAATACTCATCAGACGTGATAGGTAATGTAAGCGGTGCATTACGAGACCCCGAAGATATGACCACATGCTTTATGCCATAATGTTTGAGTGCCGCAATCACAGCTTGACTCTGATGATGTGTAGAATACACGAGATTGTTTTTATCCATTTATCATAGGTGTTAATCATTAGCAAAAGGATATGCAAAAGTACGGCAAACATCTTAAATTTTTACTAATTTGAGTTATTGTATCCAAAATATAAGAGACAGAGCGATGCAGTTTACTTTTTATTGACTATTTTTGCATTTAAAATGAACTGAAAACAATACATTATTTCTATAAATGAAGAACATATTTATAATAGGTCTATGTATGATACTACCTAGCAGCATATTTGCACAGGAATT
Source organism: Flavobacteriales bacterium (assembly GCA_017620815.1). Taxonomy (GTDB): domain Bacteria; phylum Bacteroidota; class Bacteroidia; order Flavobacteriales; family UBA1820; genus Merdimorpha. The sequence continues at coordinate 11,287 of JAGAUI010000002.1, read as the reverse complement.
CATCATAGATTCTTCCAAAACAAAAAAAAGTGCGACACTTGAAGTAGAGGATACTGTAATCACACCGGTAGATAGCCGCTACCTGTTTAAGGTAGAAAAAGAAATGAAGGATTATGGCGAATTGGGTCGTACACAAATCATTACCCGTAAAGACATAGACAATTCTCCAGTCCAGACTCTATCTGGCGTTCTATCCCGTGCCAAAGGTATAGAAATAGCATCCAAAGGTCCTATGAGCAGTATGAATGAAGTGGTTATGGGTAGTGGGAACTCAACCGGTACTGTCGCAGTATTTATAGACGGCAAACGTATAAACAGCATGCTTTACAGCATTTATACGCTAGATAATGTGCCTGTATCACTAGAAATGATAGAACGCATAGAGATAGTAGAAGGCGGTGATTCAAATCGTTTTGGTGAATTTGCTGTAAATGGCGTTATAAACATCATCACCCGCAAAGCCTCTTCTCTAGCTGCATCGGGAGCTAGTGTGGCGGCTCAAGGTGGCATGCTTAACTCTTACGGAGCATCTGTTATGGGAGGTTATGACGGCCGCAAAGCCGAAGTCGTGTTCAATGCCACTGCATCTAGCAGCAAAGAAGATGAAATAAAAAGCGAACACACAGATGCCAAAGCATACTTGGCTACGGTTTACTCTCCATGGAAATGGGTTAGAGTAGAGGCTGCTACATCGGTTGTATATAACAACTATCAAGCACCTCTATTATTACGTCAATCACAAGACGTAAATAGTAAAGAGTATATGAATACATATAACATACGCGGAGACCTAGACCTTATATTCCCTGTAGGAGCACGCATGGACCTTTTTGCAAAATACTCTTACGCCAACTTCAAACAGCAGTTTGACCCAGAAAACATGCGAAATACTCCGCTAGATTCTCCATATGCAGAATACTATCTGGATAAAGTGGATTACACACACGTCGCTCAGCAGACTCTTACATTTGGCGGACAGTACCGCAATAAGATGATAGATGTGTTCTTTGGCATAGACTACAATTCTGCCTTTATGGAAAGTTCAGAATTCTATGGAGACCTTATGAGCTACTGGAAACCTGTACCCGGAAAACCATACAATTTCTACCAACGACAGGGTTCACGCGACTCATGGCGAGCACATTTTGATATGTCGGTCAAATTCAAGAGATGGTACGCCAACGCAGGCATAAGCATGGGTTCCTCTCCAGAGTATGATGGTATGAAATTTATGTATGGAGGCGAACTGGGAGTCAACGTAACCAATCAATTCAAGGCATTCGTAGGATATGACCGTTCATTTAGAGATGGAGTATTCCACGAATTATACATTTGGAACAACACAGAACATGGAGGCGATGCTCTAGAAACACAAATAGTTTCGTCTTTCTTTGGAGGAATTAAGTATCGCAACAAATTCTCTCAACTCTATGTTTCGGCTTATATGCAGTCCCATTTTGAGCCTATAGTAAAACAATACCACTACAACTCAACAGACAATTACTATCTATATTCAAACTATTTTGCTGAAGAAGTAGAAGCATATGGCGTATCGGGTAAATACTCCATAAATATAGATAAACTCACAGACGGCAAACTCCCTATCAAGGATATGTTTATCTCTGGTGCATATAACAATGAAAACTTAAAAGACACTTCTGAATTCATGACCAATACATACCTTAAATACAAGGCCGAATTGGGTATGAGTATAGAACCTGTCAAGAACCTTAAAATAGACCTTAACTTCAAGTATTTCAAATACTATGGAGACTATGTAGCTATAGACGAAATAGGCTTCACAGACACTCTTGCATATGACTGGAACAAAGTCCTAGATGCTCGTATAAGTTACAGCCCATCAAACGAACGCTTTAAGGTCTATGTACAAGGAACCAATCTTCTTAACGAGAAATATTACGAATCCTCACGCATACGTATGCCTTCGGCATGTGTGCTAGCCGGTATAAAATACAATCTCGTCATACCGCGTAAAAAACGTAAATAAAAAGAATTATTACAATACGCAAACGCCTCCCCATAGGGAGGCGTTTTTTTAGAGTAGTGGGGCTCTGGAACCCGTAAAAAATACATGAAAACAACCCTTTTAACACCATTAAAGGCTATCTATTACTGCGGGCAATTCTTATAATAACGCCTTATAAAACAAGCATTATAAACGAGTTTTAACCTCCACATAGCATCTTAACAAAGATGGAGAACTCAACCTAGACGTATATTACTTATATATTCCTCATCTTATATTTTCAGGCTTTATACGCCACACGCATAATCTCTTTTAATCATATAATTTCAATGTAATACCTATTTGCAGTATTGTTATACATCTGAGGTCTTTATTTTATGAGTGGGGGATATCCCTGAAATTCTATTTTACATAATATAAATTATGTTCAAAAGTTACATAGTAATATAATGGAGATGATAAGGACAAAACAAAATACATATTACCCATCAACAAATGGCAAACAACTCATGCGTCATACTTCAGATGACACCATCCCATAAAAATATACATCATATGATATGTCAAAAAAAATCCCACAAGCAACACATTTTATTAACATTCAAAATTCATCAGCTTTATCATTGCCCGCAAATACAGCAAATACAGCGAAAGTGTCTTGGTTATATTACAACACCACTTGAAAACCTCAAAGAAATTGCACTTACACAAATGTAAATAGGCAAACACACGCATCTTGTAAACAAAATTTTTTCTAACGCATGGATAAAAAATCCACATATGTTACACAAAAATAATCACGGTCAAGATTTTTGGCGTTTCAATAATTTGAAAAAGCAAAGTAACTGAAAACCACCACATTTAAGTCAAATAAATTCATATGACACATTATGATATTTTTTAGGTATATTTACAAAAGTTACACACTGTTTACAAAACAAAATTACATTTTTACATTTGTTTTGTTACAATTGTGTTTTGTTTGTGTTCTAAATTTATTTACATTTGTGGGAAGTAAACGTTACATTTGTTTCTATCATTTACTATGGATTCTACTAAATTAAACAACCGTATTTTAACACTTATAAATCATCTTTCCATCACATCTGCCGCATTTGCAGACGAGATAGGAGTTCAGCGTTCAGCTATAGCTCATATCACCAAAGGACGTAACCGACCATCGCTAGATATGATTCAAAAGATACTGGATAGATACCCAGATGTTAATGTGATGTGGTTGTTACGAGGTGAAGGAAATATCATGAGCTCTACTCCCAATGTCATATCTCTTCAACAGAGAAACGTCATGCCTTCCACACCAGTAATAGATAATTCGTTGCAGAACACTCTATTTGCAGAAGAGGAAAACAGCAGTGAAAAAGACGTGATAGAGCAGGTAAAAACAGAGCCTATACCCTCTCCTATCCACACTACTCCGCTACCACAAAGCCAGCCCAGAAGCTATTCAGTGGATGATTTTGAAGAGAAAACAGAGGATGAATCACGAGAGATTAAAAAGGAGAGAACAACGAGTGTAGAGTCTATTCTGCCTCCATCTGTAAAAAAAGACAAGAAAATAAGCCGTATTATCGTCTTTTATGATGATAATTCATATGAGGAACTCTCCAAATAATAAAAGCCATCGGCGGGTAATGTAATACCCGCCGATGGCTTTTTAAATTCCTTTTATAAATCTCTCATACGTGATGAGAGGTGTATAATCTCAGAAATAAACGTTAATAAATTTTTACTAATCCAAAGCACTACGTTCTGCCTTACGTCGTTCTCCCTCGTTGAGAATTATTTTACGTAAACGCAAGTAATGAGGAGTAACCTCTACATATTCGTCTTTTTGGATATATTCAAGGGCTTCTTCTAGCGAGAACTTGACAGCAGGGGCTATCTTGGCTTTTTCATCGGCACCAGAAGAACGCATGTTTGACATCTTTTTCTCTTTGGTTACATTGACTGTGATATCTCCGCTGCGGGTACTTTCACCCACTATCTGCCCTTCATAAATCTCTTCACCCGGGTCAACAAAAAATGTTCCTCGGTCTTGGAGTTTGTCTAGAGCGTAAGGTATCGCCTTGCCGTTGTCCATAGATATCAGCGAGCCATTCTGGCGGCTAGGTATAGCTCCTTTGAAAGGCTCAAATGCACGGAAACGATGGGACATTATAGCTTCACCTGCTGTAGCTGTTAGAATTTGATTTCTTAAACCAATGATACCTCGTGATGGTATGTCAAATTTACACAACATACGGTCGCCTTTTGGCTCCATAGATGTCATTGTTCCCTTACGCAATGAAACTAGCTCTACCGCACGTCCTGAAAGGTCTGATGGCACGTCTATGGATAATTCTTCCACTGGTTCGCATTTCTCGCCGTCTATCTCTTTGATTATAACCTGCGGCTGTCCTATCTGCACTTCGTAACCTTCACGACGCATAGTCTCTATAAGCACCGAAAGATGAAGTACGCCACGACCATAAACTATGAATTTATCGGCAGTAGAACCTTGCTCCATACGCATGGCTAGATTCTTTTCAAGTTCTTTTTCTAGGCGTTCGCGTATGTGGCGTGAAGTAACGTACTTTCCATCTTTACCAAAGAATGGTGAATCATTGATAGTAAACAACATACTCATCGTTGGCTCATCTATCGCAATAGATGGTAAAGCCTCTGGATTTTCAAAATCTGCTATCGTATCACCTATCTCAAATCCCTCAATGCCAGAAATTGCACATATATCTCCAGCTACGGCTTCTTTTACCTTGACCTTACCAAGGCCCTCAAATGTATATAGCTCCTTAACACGAGAACGTATTACACTGCCGTCTCTTTTCATAAGGTTTACATTCATGCCCTCGGTAAGAGTTCCACGAGTAAGACGACCTATAGCTATACGCCCAGTGTAGTTTGAAAAGTCTATTGAAGTGATAAGCATCTGGGTGTTACCTTCTGGAATTTCAATAGGCTTGACATTCTCTAGAACCATATCCAGCAGAGCATACATATCACTAGTAGGCTGATGGTAATCTCTTGACATCCAACCTTGTTTTGCCGAACCAAAGATAACTGGAAAATCCAATTGTTCGTCATCGGCACCCATATTCATCATTAGGTCAAAGACTTGCTCGTGTACAAGGTCTGGTGTACAGTTTTCCTTATCTACTTTATTGATGACAACTATAGGTTTAAGTTTCATATCCAGAGCCTTTTGCAACACAAAACGAGTCTGTGGCATAGGCCCTTCAAATGCGTCCACCAGCAGTAGCACGCCATCGGCCATATTGAGGACTCTTTCCACCTCTCCACCGAAGTCGGCGTGTCCAGGGGTGTCAATGATGTTAATTTTGGTATCTTTATAATGTACCGAAACGTTTTTGGAGGTAATGGTTATACCTCGTTCACGTTCTAGGTCGTTATTATCTAGTATGAGTTCACCAGAATTTTGACTCTCACGGAATAGTTTGCAGGCATAAAGCAATTTATCCACCAATGTTGTCTTTCCGTGGTCAACGTGAGCTATAATGGCTATGTTGCGTATATCGTTCTGCATATTAATTATTTTTAAGCAAGGCTAGATAAAATACCTCTCACCCACCCTGTTATATTTTACAATCAAAAAAGCAAGACCGAAACATGTTTCGGTCTTGCGATATATCATATATGATTATTTCATTCTACGGGCACGGCGGTTCTGTTCTGCTTGTGCCTCTTTCATCATTTCATCCATTTTTCTCTGCCATTTGGAAGGTCCTTTGGTTTTGGCTTTGGCACGATTGGCTTCCAGTGTTGCTAGCACTTTTTCATCACTTACCAAGAATTTTCTAACAGCCCACATCTGGACTATAGATATAAGAGAGAAAAGTGCATAGTAGTATGATAGACCCGAAGCTGCTGTATTAAACCAGAATATCATCATCACTGGCATTAGGTATAGGATGAATTTCATATTTGGCATACCGGGCTGAGTCTGTTGGTTCATATCTCCACTAGATGTTCTTACAGAAAGGAACATTGTGATGGCCATAAGCAGAGCAAATAGACTCACATTTGAACCAAATCCAGGGATGCTGAATGGAAGGTCTAGGATGGAGTCATAAGCCGATAGGTCTTCTGCCCACAAGAATGACTCTCCACGTAATTCTATCGCTGCTGGGAAGAAACGATACATCGCTATAAGGATAGGCATCTGAAGCAGTGCTGGAAGACATCCTGCTAGAGGATTCACTCCTGCCTGTGAGTACAGATTCATTATCTCTTGTTGTTTTTTGGCAGGGTCTGCATCTTTGAATTTTTCATTTATAGCCTGCATCTCTGGTTTAAGCAGACGCATTTTGGCTTGAGACTTGTAGCTAGAGTATGTAAAGAAAGTGAGTACACCTTTCATTACCACCGTCATTATAAGTATTACCAGCCACATACTCAACTCCCAATGATGATACAAAAGGTCAAACATAGGTATAATCACCCAGCGGTTTATCCAGCGGAATATAGCCCATCCCAATGGTAGTATCTCGTCTAGATTACTGCCATAGGAATCCAATGTGTGGAAAGCATTAGGCCCAAAATAGAGCTGCATAGGGATATTGAAATCTCCATTTTGTGCAGGTAGTTGGACATTGGCTGTGAAGGCTTTGGTAAAGAGGCTATCCTCCTCATATATATCCCGTGATGTAACAGTAGCCTTGTTCTGCGAGCCTGTAACCAATATGGTAGAGAAGAAAGGCTGCTTGAATGCAAACCAAGTAAGGTCTTCTAATGTATCATCATCACTACCTGCCATCGCCAGGTCATCTACCTTGCAGTTTGCTCCTTTGGCAAATGTGAGATTGGTGTAATTGTTCTCGTATTTTAGTCCTTTTTCTGTATGGAATGCTTTAAGGCTCCAGTCTATGATAGGTTTTTGAGCGTTTTTAAGGATATCTCCCAACCCGTGAGATGCTACGTCAAATCCCATCATATACTCTCCGTCACGCAATGTGTAACGATACTCCAGATAATCATCTGCCGATGTGTGTGCACGCATAGATAGAACCTTTGCTCCTTCTTCTTCTATAAGCATAGGTTCAAAATAAAGGTCGCGTGTATCATACTGACGTCCATCTACGGTAGTAAATGTCATATTGAAGTCTGCATTGCCGTCTTTTGCCAGATACAGCGGAGTTTTATCATATGTAGTATAGCCTTTGAGTTCTACCTCTACTGGCATACCACCTTTGGAAGATACCACTATACGCAATGTGTCATTCTCCAGTGTAGTGAGAGTATTTTCCTTGGCGTATGGCTGTATGGCTCCATATGCAAAATCTCCATATCTTTTAAGAACGACTGCAGGGATATCTACTGTGTTACTATCGGCTACTACGCTATCTATAACATTGGCTATAAGAGCTTCTTCTTCGGCTGTTTTACGTTCTAGTTCACGGGCGGCTTCTTCGGCGGCTACTTGTTCTGCTTGTGCTATGCGAGCAGCTTCCATCTCCTCTTGTGAAGGGGCTGTGTACCAGAAATAGCCCATAGTAAGAGCCATCACTATGATAAAACCTACCAGCGAACCGGTATCCATCTTGGAGTTATTTTCTTGTCCTAAGAGCATTACTTTTTATTGATGTTTATATCTATTTTGTATTTATCTTACGCTTTAAGTAGCAATATGTATTATTTTGATTCTGAATGTTTTTTGGCTGCTTCTATAAAGTGAACAAACAATGGGTGTGGAGCTTCAACCTTGGAGCGGTATTCTGGGTGGAACTGCACCGCCATATACCATGGGTGAGAAGGTATTTCCACTATATCCACCAGTCCTGTTTCTTTATTTACACCTGTTGCAACCATACCAGCTTTTTCTATTTCTGGCAGATATTCAGATGATAGTTCATAACGATGACGATGACGTTCGGCTATTTCTTTTGAACCATACACCTCATATGCCAAACTACCCTCTTTCACTTCGCAAGGCCATGAGCCTAGACGTGTAGTGCCACCTTTGGAAGATACGCTTTTGGCAGAATCCATAAGGTCTATAACTGGGTGAGCAGTATTGCGTACTATCTCTACCGAATGTGCATCTTTATATCCCAATACGTTACGAGCAAATTCCACTACTGCCATCTGCATACCTAGACATATACCCAAAAATGGGATTCCGTTCTCACGAGCATAACGAGCAGCTTCTATCTTACCGTCTGTTCCTCTTTCGCCTGAACCTGGACCTACCAATATAGCGTCCATACCACCCAATATCTCACTGGCTGTATCGGCTTTTACATCTCCAGAATATATCCAGTGTACATTTACTTTGGTTTCACAGGCAGCACCTGCATGAACAAATGATTCAACGATAGATTTATATGCGTCATGCAGACTTACATATTTACCTACTAGTGCTACATTGACCTCGCTTTTTGGGTTTTTATGGCGATATAGGAAATCTTCCCATTTGTCCATATCTAGTTTGTCTGGGCAAGGCAATCCCAAATCTTCCAGCACCACTTTATCTAGTTGTTCTTCTAGCATATGCATTGGCACGTCATAGATAGTCTCGGCGTCCATATTTTCTATAACTGCTTCCTTGCGTACGTTACAGAAAAGAGCCAATTTGTCTTTTATGCCTTGTGGCAAATGATGTTCTGTACGGCATACCAATACATCTGGTTGTACACCGCTAGACATCAAGTTTTTAACTGAATGCTGGATAGGTTTGGTTTTAAGTTCTCCTGCTGCAGCTAGATAAGGTATAAGACCTAGATGAACGACTATTGAGTTCTTATAACCCAGTTCCCATTTCAACTGACGTACAGCCTCTATATGAGGGACAGATTCTATATCGCCTACCGTACCACCTATTTCGGTAATGATGATATCATATTTACCAGTATTACCTAGTATCTGGATGCGTTGTTTTATTTCATTGGTAATGTGAGGGATAACCTGAATGGTTTTACCTAGATATTCCCCGCGGCGTTCTTTATCTATCACAGACATATATATATGTCCTGTAGTAACGCTATTGGCACGGGTTGTTTCTATAGAGAGGAAACGTTCGTAGTGGCCTAAATCTAGGTCTGCTTCTACTCCATCGGTAGTAACATAACATTCGCCGTGTTCATATGGGTTAAGTGAACCCGGGTCAACGTTTATATAAGGGTCAAATTTTTGGATGGTTACTTTATAGCCGCGTGCTTGAAGTAAGCGGGCTAAAGAGGCAGATATGATACCTTTACCCAATGATGATATCACACCACCTGTAACGAAGATGTATTTGGTAGGATGAGTCATGATATTTATTTAATAAAACATTCGTGCAAAGTTACTATTTTTTCCTATATGAGCATAGATTTACATCACTATGTTTTTCTAACAAAAATGTTAAAATAATTTTGCAAAAAAAAGATACCTTATATAAATTGTATAGACTTTTTTTTCTTAAATTGCTAGCGTATTTATACAGAACTCAAAACTTTTATTTCATCATTATAAAATAGGTTAAAATCATGAAAGCTCTTAAATTCTTTCTCCTTGCAGTGATAGGCAGCCTATCCATAGGAGCAGCAGCACAGAACTATGAGGTAAAAGGAGTGGTTATAGATGCAAAAGGTAACCCTGTGGTAGGCGCTACTGTACGCACAAACAAGAGCAAAAATTCTACCATAACAAAAGATGGAGGAATATATACCCTTACCGCCACTCCCAAGGATACAGAACTACGCCTCATCATGAATAAATGCACCGTGATGGAAAAAGAATTAAGTGCAGCAATAGCCGCTATGCCCATAGCTTTTGAACTGGATGAAACAAATGACCCTGCCGTAACAGGATATATGGCAGGAGATACATACTATCCTGGCACAAACGATGCAAATATAGAAGAATTAGTAAAAAAACGTTTTATGGGGTTCTATTACATAGACGGAGGAATATCCAAATTTGATGTCAGTAAATTTGATGAAAAATATGTACCTATAAAGTGTTATGATATAGATGGGAGTCTTAGTAATATGCTTACAGTTACAGATCCACAACAGATATACAGCATAAAATTGATAAAAGAAACTACCTCTTATGGCTCTGATGGAGTAAATGGCGTTGTCATTATCACTACCAAAGCCTACCACGAGGCAAATAAAAGCGTGGAAAAAGCAGATATTTCTGTGGGGAAAGACACGATACGCGGTGTGGTAAAAGATGGATGGGGACGTGTAGTCCCTGGGATGAGGATACGCACATCATCTGGAGAGGAAACGGTAAGTGATGAGAATGGTAACTATGCCATACATATCACAAAAAAAGACAAGTACTTACGTTGTGTGATGGACTATGTAGAAGGCACTACCGTCCGCATAACTAAAGCCAATACAAGTAAGCCTGTAAATCTTATAGTGATGTTACGCCAGAACGACCTACGCGGTTGGTTCAGTGATGATTTAAGTACATACTATCCCGGTGCAGGAGATGGTGATTGGGCTTCAATAATATCACGTTTCCCTGCTACAATATATAAAGATGGAAGTGTAGCATTTACTCGCCATTCAAACACCAGTCTTAATGGTTCATCTGGAGGGAATAAAGAAGAGGAAGATGAAGAAACATCTTCATCTACAGGAGAGCCTGTATCTGTTGCAGCACTTATAGTCGTTGATGGAGTTGCTATGGAAGAGAGTAATCTGGAGAGCATAGAGCCACATAGTGTGTATAGCGTGAAAGTTGTAAAAAGAGAATGCCGTCCCACTTTATGGAGCAAAAGCTCAGTATGGAGCAGTGGTCGTAACCACACGAGGCATGGGTAACACTACCCCCGTCGCCAGTGCCGACCTAGCAGTAGCAACCGCCCGTCAGAATGGAGATATGAAAGGCTTTATAGCTGCACAGGGTAAAAATCTAGAGTATGAAGATGGATACATAAAGGTAAATGGAGAGCGTTGTCAGCTGTATATCATCAACGACAGCGAATTCTCTCACATGCGTGGTATAGAGGTAGATATGATAGATGATATCATCATACTTAATGATGACTACACCGCCTCATATGGCGAGAAAGCCAAACATGGAGTGGTTCTTATAAGTGCCTCCCAGAAAGAAAAACGAGTGGTAGATGAAGAGGGTAATACGGTTACGGAAAAGGAATATAAGCAACAGCAGAAAAATAAGAAAAAGTGATACTTAAAAAGGCAGCTCTAGGGCTGTCTTTTTTTATATTCTTTCTTTTGTCTACCAAACAAAAGAAAGAACCAAAGAAAAATTCACCTCCGTTGTTTTTCTATTTCCTCTGAAATTGCCAAAAAATTGGGAGCC
>JAGAUI010000010.1 GCA_017620815.1 Flavobacteriales bacterium | reverse complement strand
GGAAACTGGCCGGGAGATGACGAGGAGGATGACGAGGAGTATCCTCCCCTGCCTGGGACAGGCAATGATGGTTTCGAAGACACATTACCAGGATATGGAGGAAACATAGGCGGAGGACTGCATATTCCTACTGCATATGAAATACAGATAAAAGAAATTTCAGAGGAAATAATAGATGTTTTACCTTCTCCATACAAAGACAAACTTCAGCAGATTGATATAGAATATCAAGAAGGGGGACTAGATGATTCAGAAGAACATTTGGCTGAAACTGAAATCACATTTGACGAAAATGGAAATATCATAAAATGTGTCATAAAAATAAAAGATGGTCTAAATGATGAACATTTAAGAGCTATTTTAGCACACGAATTACTGTGTCATATATACCCATCTGTCTTGTTTTCTGAGGCAGGTGCGAGTGTAGCAACATTAAACAATACTCATCCAGATTTAGCTGCATGTATGGATAATACCAAGACATATGATAATAATGGTAAAGCTATCTATAATTATGACAGTGCACATCATGAATGGAGTGCTAAAAATATAAATATTTTGATAACTTTACTTAAATGTATATTTCCTTACGAATGTGAAGATTATTACTACAATATATCATGGGGTGGAGGGTTACATAACACCCAAGTTTTTAATGATTGTACTATAATTCCGTTTGATAAACAACATGAAGTTATTATTTTTCTAAAATATAAAGGATTATTAAAATGAAAAAACACCTATTACTTTTTTTTGTGATGATATACAATATGTTATCTGCACAGCAGTATATTGTATATACAAGTGCTAGTACCAATTCTACAAAAGGAATAAGTCGATATCAAGTATCTCCAACCAATACTTTATTGTATGATTCTGAAAAAGAGAATTATCCAGCTTACTCTTTTATGATTTATAGTAGCAGTAATAACGGCAATAAAGATTTCTACAGCCATTTTATATGCCATGACAGTAAAAAAAATGACCCACGGCCATTGCATATATATAAAAAACCTCTTGTGTGGCTGGATAGCATACAGTACACAGACTGGGACATCGTAGGCCCACAAAAGACAAAAGGAGAAGTAGAGGTCTTCTTTACAGAACTGCATCTGCAGGAACGTATCTATATGATAGACCGTCGGGATTTCACTGCCGATAGCCTTACCGTCATAGAAGCTAGGGCTTATAAACCTCTACTTTATTAGACTGTGAATACACATAAGGCAGCCCGCGAGGGCTGCCCGGTTTTAATGAGTATAGTGATTATTAGTATCCTGTGTATGATGATGGAGTGAAGGCACGTAGTTCTTCTTTTATCTCTTCGCTCACGTCCAGACCGTCTATAAATGTGCGTATGCTTTCGGCTGTGATACGGGTATTGGTACGGGTAAGTGCTTTAAGAGCTTCGTATGGAGAAGGATAGGCCTCGCGACGCAATACCGTCTGTATAGCCTCGGCTACTACCGCCCAGTTGTCTTCCAGGTCTCGGGCTATCTTCTCTGGATTTACTATCAGTTTATTAAGACCTTTCACTGTAGAGCGTATAGCCAGCAGTGAGTGCCCAAATGGCACACCTACATTACGCAATACCGTAGAGTCTGTAAGGTCTCTCTGAAGACGAGATACTGGTAGTTTGGCAGCCAAGTGTTCAAAAAGAGCATTGGCTACACCTATGTTACCTTCTGAATTTTCAAAGTCTATAGGGTTTACCTTGTGTGGCATAGCCGATGAACCTACTTCGCCAGCTTTGATTTTCTGTTTGAAGTACTCCATAGATATGTATGTCCATATATCGCGGTCCATATCCATGATGATGTTATTGATGCGTTTTACAGCATCAAAAAGAGCAGCAGCCAAGTCGTAGTGTTCTATCTGTGTGGTAGGGTATGAACGTTTAAGTCCCAATGTTCCTCCTACAAACTCAAATGCAAATGCGTTCCAGTCTATGGCAGGGAAGGCAGCTTTGTGGGCGTTGAAGTTACCAGTCGCTCCACCAAATTTGGCTCCGTATGGGATTGCTTTAAGTATCTCTATCTGTACGCGTAAACGTTCTGTAAACACGCGGAATTCCTTGCCCAAGCGTGTAGGTGAGGCAGGCTGACCGTGTGTGCGGGCTAGTAGAGGTATGTCTTTCCATTCTTCTGCAAATCCTTCTACCTGTGCTACCATAGCTTCTAGCTCTGGTAGATATACGTTTTCTACTGCGTCCTTGATAGATAGTGGAGTGGCAGTGTTGTTTATGTCTTGGCTAGTAAGACCAAAGTGTATAAACTCCTTGTATGCCGCAAGTCCCAGTGCATCAAAACGCTCCTTGATAAAATATTCTACTGCCTTGACGTCGTGGTTGGTAGTTTTTTCTATCTCTTTTATACGCAGTGCGTCATTTTCTGTGAAGTTCTCATATATGGCTCTCAGTGAGGGAAATACACTTTCTTCTACACCTTCTAGCTGTGGTAAAGGCAGACGGCATAGGGCTATGAAATACTCTATTTCTACTTTTACACGATAGCGTATAAGTCCCATTTCAGAAAAATAAGGTGCTAGTGCTTCTCCTGTAGCACGGTAACGCCCATCTAGAGGGCAGAGAGCTGTAAGACTGCTTAGTTCCATCTTTTTATATGTATGTTTATGATTGACTGCAAATTTACCATTTCCTCCCGTTTTAAGCAAGTGTTGGCAAATGATTTGATGAGGAGAATAAAAAAACAGGCAGCCCCCCGGGGGGCTGCCTGTTTTTTAAGTATAGAGGATTATAGTTTTATAATCACACCCAACATAGGGTTTGAACCTACTTCGGCCTTGATGCACCAAGTGTCGTTTATCTGATATTTGGCACCTATGTATCCGCCACCGGTGAACTGTGTCTTGTCTCCAAAACGCAATCCCATAGTAGCCGATAGATACACGTCAAAATTTGAAGTGGTAGAAGGGTTGATGCAGTTAAGCAGATGGAAGTTGGCACGAGGACCTACATACACGTTAAAATCTGAAAACCACATGTTTACTTGCCCACCTACCGATACAAAATCGTGTACACCTACGTTATAGTTAGCCTGCAAACCTATGTGGTCATAGGTGTTGAACCCAGCAGCAATACCTACCGAAAGCTCATCTGAACCTTTCCCTGCAAAAGCCTGAGCATTTGCTACACCTATACCCATAAATACTACCAATAGAGTTAAAATCGCTTTTTTCATATTTGTCCTATTTTTTAAAGTTATATTCTTTTTATGATAGACAAATGTAATATTTTTTGTCTATATATGAAACATGTTGTAGATGGAAAAAAGGGATTTTATGAAAAATAGTTTATTTTTATGTCTTTATAGGAAAATATAAAAGCCTACCTTCGCCAGGCAAGAGGTAGGCTTTGTAAAAATAGTATGAGTGATGAGTAGTTACTATTTTGTGTATTTTCCGTTTATCATGTCTTCATATGTGGGGTTATATCCACAAGAACTTACTGCCCATGTTTCTGCCGAAAGAGATGGTAGGGCATTGTGAAGACCAGAAAAATCGGTAAGTTTACTGCATAGTTTTATATCTACTGCCCCTATACGCTCTACAGAAAGTAGAAAATCCAGATTTGTTATATTGGATTTGGACGCATTGTGTGACGATGAGGCTCCCCATAACTGGAGTAGAGTACTTATTTCTTTGAGAGAGGACATGTCTATGGTGGTAAGGTTGTAACATGAATTCCACTTCAATGTTTCTATCACTGTAAGATGTGGAGTATAGAGTGTGTTTATGTTTGTATCACTCAGAGAGAATGTACCTATTTTTTCCAAATCTGGGAAAGATAAAGTATGTAGTCCAGTGACAGAAGAATGGCTATATGTACCTATTTCTTTTATCCCAGGGATATTTATAACGTTTGTCTTGTAGTTTGTTATTTTAAGTGTGCCGCTTATCTTTTCTACACCTTCCAGGTTTGGTATAGGAATCTCTTTGCTGGCACCGTTTAGAGTGAGGTCTTTTACTTCTGATGGTAGTTTAATATTTGTAAGAGCGATTCCAGATATAAATTCTGCTTTTTCAATGTATGATATGTGTGAAAGGTCTATTTCTGTAAGAGCAGATATATAGCTGAAATAAAAAGTCTTACATTCTGTGAGTTTTGGAAGAGAAACAGATTTTAATTCTACGCTTTGATTTATATATAGATTTCCCAATGTTTTAAGGGATGGTAGCGATAATTCTGTTGCATTCGAATAGTTGATACGGAATTGTCCTGTTACCTCTTCAAGTATAGGCATTTCAAATACAAAGGTAGGGCGATTGGCATAGTTGCCTTCTATACAGAAAGACCCTGCTTTTTTTAATCGAGGAGCAGATATGTTAGAATAAAGGTAGGACTGTTTTATTTCTATGTTTCCATCTACTTGGTTTAATGCCGGTATGATAAGTTCTTTCAAGGAAGACATCAAGTTCATAGTAAAGTTTCCACCTATAGATGTAAGAATACTTAGGTTTATCTTATTTACGGCTGTAAGTGTGTTTATGCTCATATTTCCCATAACGTCTTTAAGTGCAGGGAATGTGAGTTCTTCTATGACGGTATTGGCTGTGGAGGTCGATGTCCCGCTCTGTACAGTCAAATTGCCATATATAGTAGATAGAACTTTCATATCCAGTTTTTTAATGGATTTACAGTTTATGAATATGTTCCAAGCCGATTCCAGTTTTGGGAGGTACAGAGATTTTACTTTGTTGTCATTTATCGTTAATTCGCTTATGTTTTGCAGTTCTGGCAGGCTTATGCTTACAGAATCTGTAAGTATAGCTGCTGTAGAAGAAGACCCTATGTAAATATTACCAACCTTGGTAAGAGAGGATAGACCAGAGAGGTCTTTACCTGCATAGGAGTTCTTTATGGTAAGGTTACCATTTATCTGTTTTATGGAGGAAAGAGCATTTATGTTAAATATGGTGTCAGCATCGGCTTCTAGAGCGTCTTCACCTATAATAAGGTCTCCGTCTATGATAGTTGCTCCGTGTGCGGCAAAGGCGTCTACCTGGCTTTGTGTGGTGAGAATAACACTGCCGTCATATTTTACGGAGCTGTGTGATACAGAATATGTGTATTCGCGTTTGGCTCCACTGTGAGATGTTATGGTAAATTTATGTGTATCATTCCAGTCTGTGATAGACGATGGAAGAGGAGATATGCTGGCGTGCTCACATATTTTTACTATGGCTGTTGCTCCAGAAAGGTCAATATTGGCAGGAGTGCAAATGCTTATTTGGTCTGTACTTATAAGGCCTTCATATTCTATGCCTCCTTTGGAAAGAGTGAACGAAGTGATGTAAAAATCTGTTCCTGCAAATGTGTCATCTTCTTTACTACAAGAGACGATACTTAATGCACACAGAAATGATATGAGTATATTGTATATTTTTTTCATCTTATTATGTATTAGTTATTGGTGAATTTGCCATCTATCATATCCTGGTATGTGGGGTTATATGCACAGTCTTGAACTTTCCATGATGATGCACTACTTAAAGAAGGTATCACATTTTTCAAGCCTGAATAATCTACCAACGCTCCAGCATAACGTATATCTACTTTCTTTGCCGATGTGAGAGCAGAAAACGTGTTTAGATTGGTTATGGTACTACGAGATGCATATGATTTGTAAGTGCCTCCATAAAAAGTAAATGTTCCTGTTATGGTAGTAAGTGAAGACATATCCAAATCTTTTGCTAGGTATAGTCCTTTTATGGATAGATTTCCATTTACTTTGTTAAGACGAGGCATAGAGTATTTGGTTACTACATTCAACGAAGAAATATTTATATTTCCAGCTTCTTCCAAATCTGGCATAGAAAATTCTACAAGTGTTGCACCAGAAGTATGATTGAATGTGCCTACCTTTTGTGTCATAGGGATAGAGAAGATTTCGTTTGTAGGGGTAACAGATAGTGTTCCACCTATTTCAATAGGTCCACTTATGATTGAGCCCAAAGCTCCTCCTATAGTTGCATTCCCAGTGACTTTTTTGGGAGAATAAAACTCTATTGCAGGACAAGCAGTAACTGTAAGGGTTCCTGTCTCTTCTACGCCAGACATATTACACGTCTTCAAAGATGAACATTGCTGCAATATAATTCCTCCGCAGGATTTAAGAAGAGGAGTATTAAGTGTTTCCAAAAATTGCAGCGTATTGAGTGTCATAGCTCCACCTATACGTTTAAGTGCTGGGAATTCTAATGTTTTTCCTCCGAAGAATTTTATGGTAAATGTCCCGTCTATATCTTCCAGAGCCTTCATATCTATATTAAGTAGATTTATACTATATAGATTATAACTAGCTATATTAAGCGAAGAAGCTTTTTTAAGCATAGGGATGGATAGATGGGTCATAGCATCGTTTGCCTGAATGTTTACTGCTCCATCTACTTGTGTGAGATTAGGCATAGAGATGTTTTTTACCGTACGTATGTATTTTATATCCAAAGCTCCGTTTATGGCGGTAAGAGATGTGAGTTGTACATTTCTTACTCCCCATAAGTTTTCTAGGGTGAAATTCCCATGTATGGTTTTAAGTTGTGGCAGGTCTATGATGGTAAGAACATTATTGGATGCATTAAGAGCACTGCCTCCGTTGTTGCCTTTGAGAGTAAAGTCCCCATTTACCTCTTCCAGCATAGAAAGGTCTATATTTTCCAAATGAATGGAGTTTATATAAAGACGTGATGCTGTTTTAAGAGAGGGCAAGGATATTGATTTTATACTGTCGCTGTATAGGACTACATTTGTCGCTTGTGTGAGATGAGGTAGGTCTATGGATAATTTTTTACAAGGAGAAGATTTGGAGGTTTCTGTACCTACATATAAACCTCCCACTTTTTCCAACATGTGTAACCCTTCCAGAGTGCTACCTGCATAGCTGTTGCTTATGACTACATTGAGGCTTACTTGGTTGAGAGCAGAAAGTCCAGAAAGGTCTGTGATGGGGTCTTGAGACTCATGTGATGAGCCAATGATAAGGTTTCCTTCTATTTTGTTTATGCCTTTGGCAGCAAAAGCATTTACATCGCTCTGGGTGGATAGAACTACATTGTCTTGGTCTATGATGTCGCTATGGCGTATAGTGTATTTGTATGAAGAGAAAATATCACTGTTATATGCCTGTACGCGGAACAAATGCTCTTCGTTCCAGTTATTTATGCTCTCTGGTAGAGGCATAATGGAAGCATTTTCACATAGACTATATTCTACTTGTGAGTGGTTAAGGTTTACATTTGATGGGACGGTTATGATAATTTCGTCTTCTGTGATGGCAGCTGTGTATTTTGTTCCATCATGTGTGAGAGAAAAAGAAACTATGTGAGCATCACGTCCAGTAAATATACTGTCTTTTTCACAGGATACACATAGTAATAAGGCTATGAGCCATCCCCATATATTTATTTTTATATTGTGTGTCATCATTTATTTTTTTATCATGTTAAAATCGTGAAATCCAAATACTTCGGTGGAGTTCTCTCCTAGCCAACCAGCCTTGCAGTTTACGCCTGTCATGACCTTTACAAAGTCTATGTATTTAAGTGAAGCAGGACGACCATCATAGGTTACGGCATTGCTTATTTTGAAGTGATTGGCATTGACATTGGCACTATAGTTATCGTCATCTGTAAGACGGTCTATGTTGCTGAAATTGTCTGCATAACCCCAACCTAAATCTACGTTATTCCAGTATCCGGGAGATGTCTCTATGGCTACTGAAGGAAGACGTGTGCCGCGTAGAGTGTAGGAGTCCTCTTTTATCCATTCTGGATAGTAATAAGGCTGACGATGGTAAGAACCTAGATAGTCTATAGAACCATTGCCTCCCATGTTGTCTGTCCATTGTACGGGCATATTAGGGTTTTTTGGGCGATAGTATGTGATGGCATAATCTCTTGTTTCTGTAGCTGTGCCGTATTCACTGCCCTTGAGTTCATACCAAGTGTCGTTGGGCAGACCGTCGCCGTTTTCATCCTGCATAACATATACCACACCAGGTTCTGATGAGCCTTCAAACGAATTGCCTAGTATTTGTATGTTATAGTCCCCGTCATTTTCTATGCTATGGTCAAAACCTATTACTATGTATCCTCCCCAGCCTCCTAGTGAAACATGAGTGTCATGAGACATACGGCTGTGAGCATAGTCTGCGGCTTGTTGTGGAGTGGTGGCAGTATAGTTTTCGTTTATAAACTGTCCGGGGGCAGCGGTAAATTCATATACTTTGTTATATGAAGAAGAGCTACTGCCAGATGCCACACGTTTATAAGTGCCTTCTGGAGGACATACATTTACAGTAAGTGTTTCAGATACCGATGTGTAATCATTTGTCATGGTGCATATGAGCGTGTGGGCTCCCACAGGGTAAGTAGAAGATTTAAATATATACTGTGCTTCTGTGCCTTTTTGGATTTCTTTACCATCTAGAGTCCATGTGTATGTTCCATCAAAATCGTTTTCTATATCCCATATTTTTATGCGTATATCACGACCTTGTGCGACGTTATATTCTTTGCTCTCAAATGCCCAATGAAATGGTAGGTCTTCTGGAGGACATACTTTGACGGGAAAGGAAAGTCGGTCTTCGCCATCGGGATTGGTGGCTATCATTTCTAGCGAATATACCCCTGGAGTATCTGATGTAAAAGTAAAGTCCTTTGATGTGGATTTTTCGGTGCCGTTAACTAACCATTTGTATGTGGTGCTGTCTGTATTGCTCACCTGTGGAGATAATGAGAGTTCTCCAGAACGTATGATGGTGTATCCATCTTCTGGTATGGCTAGAGATATAGACGGAGGAAGGAGTTTTACTACCTGTATCATGAGTTCTATGTAAGCTTCTGCTACATCGTTTATGACACTAAGCGATAGGTATCTGTCTCCTAGTGTGGTGGGTGTGTACTCAAGTGTAGGACTGGTAGAGATGATATTTCCGTCCAGTTTCCAAGCAAAAACAGCATTTTCGGCATTGGTGTAATTGGGGGAGATGGTTAAGGTTTTGCCTACCTTGACAGAATAGATAGCGTCCTGCACATCAAGAGCTATGGTAGGAGGGAGAATTTCTTCATGCTCTTTGTCGCATGAGGTGAAGGATAGTGCTATGATACATAACACTATCGTGGAGAGTGAGTAAATAATGTTTTTCATATAGTGAATATTTTATAAATCTTTCAATTGTTTGTGTGTGAATACTATGTGTGCAGGTATATCACCTGTGGTAATAGACCATTTGCGTTTTCCAGAAGCAGAATAGCAATGTAATGTCCCAGGTGTAACATAATCTTTGGCATCTGTTACATATATATCGTGGGTTTCAGGATGTACAGATAACCCATATGGTATTTTTATGCTTTTTTCTGTGCCATCTGTTATAAAATTGCGAGATACGGTGCGGCCAGTATTTATATCGTAAATAGCATAAGAGATAGTGTTTGTATTACTTAAATAGCTCCATTGTGTGCTATATACATATAAGGAGTCTCCACATAGAGTCATATTGCTATTGGGAAGTAGGGAGAGTTCTTCTATGACTTTGTCTGTATGGCTGTCTATAACATAAGTTTTGGATGGAGTGTTGTAATAATCTCCACGAGATGATACATATATATATCCGTTTTTGTCTATTTCCATACGATGTAGATTTATAGCTACATCTATGGTTTTGGTTACTTTAAATGTCTTGAGGTCTATAACAGATATTGTTCTGTCATAGTTGGGTACACGATAACCTCCAGAATTGGCTACATATAGTTTGTCTCCTGTGATGACCATTTCTTCGGGTTGGTATCCTACAGCACACGTGTCTACTACTTTCATGGTGAGGGTGTCTATTTTTGCTACATATCCTAGTCGTGCATTGGGGTCTATAAGTACAGGCCCGGCATAAGAACTCACATAAGCGTATTTATCTTTAAATGTGATGTAGCGACAGTTTGGTATGGAAATTTGTGTGATGTGTTTGGCGGTATTTACGTCCATTACTTCTATAAAATGAGAGCAGTTAATGACGGCATATAGTTTGTCTCCATATATTTGAATGTCGTTCCCCACGTCTCCTAGTTCTTTTACCACACCGGGGTTGCGTTCGGCATATATGTTTTTATGGTATATGCCTGTCTCATAGTCAAAATAGTCTAGAGAGGCCTTGTTGCTACCCATATTTCCTTCATTGAGGAGAAAAAAGCCTTTTATAGATTCTGTTTTTTCGCCATTTGTTACGCCTGTGCTGGTAGAAGAGATGATACTTTCTTCCTTGCGGCAAGAGCATAGTAGAACGATAGAACATAGCCATATGATAAATATATTTGTTTTCATGAGGGATGATTTTTAGAGTATTATATTGAGTTTTATTTTGAAGTTTGTTCCAGGCATAGGATAGCACTGTACCACCTCATATTGTTGGTTGAAGATGTTGTTTATTTCGGCAGTGGCACGTATGTCAAATTTTTTGAGGTGAAAGGTCCTGGATATAGAGATGTCGCTAGTGTACCAAGGTTGGGCGTGATTTTCAGGTATATTGGCTACAGCCTCATATCTTTCGCCGGTGTATATAAAACTATAATTCCAAGACCAATTGTGATAATCTCCACTCAATATAAAAGAGCCGCTATGCCACGGTATATAAGGTATTTGACCGCCATACCATTGGCTGGTAGGGTCTGTATAATCTTGGGCGGTTTGATATGTATAGCTTACGCGAGGATAAAGATTTACATTGGCTATTTTTATATGTGAGCATATGGAAGCGTCTATACCTCTTATTTCTACATAACCTAGATTCATCATAGTCCAACGGAACTGATTTGAAGTGGGCATGGCTATGATTTTGTCGTCTATTTGGTTAAAGTAAGCATCTACCTGACACTCTATACGGCAGAACCATTTGTTCTGAAAGTCACGAGAATAAGTGCCTCCTATGTTATACTGTATAGTATATTCTGGATCTAGATATTTGTTGCCTATGAATGTGTAATACAGGTCGTTAAGTGTAGGCATTCGGAATACCTTTTTATAAAAAGCACGGAAGTTTAAGTCGTGTCTGTCCCACGGACGATATGATAGTATAAAAGAGGGTGTAAACACGCTTTTGTCTCCAGCCTGAGCGTTGGCTTTTTTTGTCATATCATTTACGTATGTGTATAGGATACTAGCCTGTATTTTGAGTTTTTTCCAGTCTAGTGATGTGGCGGCAGATTGTAGTATGGAAACACGTTCTGGATATGCAAAATCAACTAAATCTGCACTTAGTGTATTCCATTGAAAGTCTGAAGATAGGGACATGCTCCACCATTGTGTTATGGCAAAAAGATGTGCCATAGAACCATAGCTCTCCATTTGTCTGTAGTGATTGTTTACATACATAGTTGTTACATCTTCACGAGGGTCAGATAGATAGTGGAGATAATCATAAGCAAATTTTGCATTTGCCATAAAACTATACCACGATTTGAAGTATTTGCGGAAAGAGCCTTGTATGAAAAAGTTGTTGTCCCACTGACGGTCTTGGTGATGGTATTTACCGGGTTCTTCACGTACCGATGCGCCTGGATAACCACGTTGAGAGTCATAGAAGTACATTTTGGCTTGCCATTCGCCTTTTTTTATCTCTCCAAATGCGGCGGCTTCTATTCGCAACATTTCTACGTCTCCGTTACGTCTTACTTCGGTAGTGTCATAGCCATCTTTTTTTGAGTAAGAAAAACGATAGCGTCCAGATGTACGCATGTATTCTGCACTTAGGGATAGTTTTACGTGGTCGTTGAGTTTTCGTTCCCATAGAAATGATGGGGTGTATGTGTCAAAAGAACCAAATTTGAAACCTATGTTAAGGTTGTTTTTCTTGCCGTTTTTAAAAGTAGGACGACGAGAGGTCATGTAGATAGCACTAGCCGATGCGTAGTCTTTGGCACTTTGGAAAATAGAGCTTTTTTGTCCGTTATACATGGATATGGCTTCCATATTTTCCAAAGAAAAACGCCCTAAGTCTATTACCCCGTTTTGTGCATTGCCCAGTTCTACACCATCATAAAAGACTCCTACATGATGAGAACCCATACTGCGTACATTTACGGTTTTAAGTCCGCCAATCCCACCATAGTCTTTTACTTGTACCCCAGAAAAATACCTTACAGCATCGGCTACAGAATAGACATTGAGTTTTTTAAGAGTTTCCCCTGCCAATACCTGTACTGGTATGACTTCTTTTTTTTCTAATACACCTATTATCACTACATCATCTAGTTGATGTATGGAGGATAGAGTAGTGTCCTGCATGGTTTTTGTTTCCTGTGCATATACAACTGTAAAAAAACTACATAGAAATGCAGACAAAAGAAAAAAATTGTTTTTCATTCTGATAGACATAAAAATATCCGATTAAACAATGAGTTATTTATCGGATTACAACCAAAAGAAGAAAGAGTCCTCTCTTGTAACAAAAAAGAAAAAAACGGAATATACCTGCCGTGTTTTCTGATTTCAAACCCATACTCCCGTAGGTTGTGAATCCTTTTAATGTAATTACATACGGCAGGTCTTCTGACTTACTCCAGGTTCAGACGCCTTCCCAGTTTTAACCAGTGGCAAAGAGTGTCTGCCCACGATTCTCTCTGTGTAAATGTGTGAGAGAATGGAGTTTACAGCAGCGGGAACTGTTCGGGATTTTCACCCGATTCCCTTTTAATTCTGTACCACGACACCAGGTGTGGTACTAGAAACCGTTGTATGGGGCAAAGATATAAGTTTTTTTATGGAATAAAAAAGATATATTTAATTTTTTATCTGTGGGTATAAAAAAAGGAGGACTTATGTCCTCCCTATGGGTTGATTCTCTGTCATTTACATCAGATTACTTTTTTATTTTTCTGCCTTTGGCATCATAGAATCCATACTGAAGGTATCTGAACGCATCGCGAGACACTATCTTTATCCACCTGTGATGTTTGAATATCCATTTCATGCGTATGGATATAAGACCTTTGGTAAGGTATGCCGCCACAAAGGGATGTGTGTGTAGAATGATGCGTCCTTTGTAGGATTTAACCATACGTTCTACGGCATCGTTAATCTCGCTTATGATGTTGATAGGGGCGGTGATGTTTTCTCCGCTGCCTTCTGGGTCTGGTTCGCTTGTTTCTATGTCTGTAGCTGGACGCACCCTCTGACGTGTTATCTGTATCAGTCCAAATTTGCTAGGGGGTAGAATCTTGTGGCGAGCACGGTCTGTTTTCATAAACTCACATAGTTTTTCATAGAGAGCCTTGCGGTTTTCGCTCTTCTGCATATCTATGAAATCCACTACTATGATACCTCCCATATCTCTCAGTCGTAACTGACGAGCTATTTCTTTGGCTGCTACAAGATTTACTTCTAGGGAATTATTCTCTTGGTCTTCGCGGGCATTGAGCCTATTGCCACTATTGACGTCTATAACGTGTAGAGCTTCGGTGTGTTCTATGATGAGATATGCACCCTTTGTCATAGGTACGGCACGACCAAACGAAGTCTTAACCTGACGGTCAACGCCGTATTTTTCAAATACAGGTACAGTATCTGTATGTAATTTTACTATCTTATCCCGTCCTGCTTCTATAGCAGAAACGGCGGCAGAAATCTCTAGAAATAGAGATTCATCATTTACTACTATACTTGTAAATGAGTCATTAAATAAATCACGCAAGATACCAGATATGCGGTCTTCTTCGCTTAGAACACGGGATTTTACTTTTTCACTTTTAAGGTGTGAGAACATAAGCTCCCATTTGGCTACCAGCGTGTCAAGGTCTGCTTTAAGGTCTTCCATAGACTGTCCCATGGAATTGGTACGAGCTATAAGTCCAAATCCTTTGGGGCGTATGCCGTCTAGAACCTTACGCAAACGGTCGCGTTCTTCCTTGCGTTTAATCTTTTGAGAGATAGCCACTTTATCATTAAAAGGTACTAGCACTAGCATGCGTCCGGGTATGGAAATTTCTGATGTAAGGCGTGGTCCTTTGGTAGATATGGCTTCTTTGGTTATCTGTACCAACACAGGCGTGCCAGATGGCAAAACGTCTGACATGTGTCCGTTTTTGTCTATGTTGGACTCCATTTTGAACTCATCTAGCATGGCCGTCTTCTGACCGCCAGATTGAGTATGTCTGATGTATTTGAGCAGTGATTTTACCTGTGGCCCCAAATCATTGTAGTGGAGAAAAGCGTCTTTTTCATGACCTATCTCTACAAATGCCGAATTAAGTCCAGAAAGGACTTTGCGTACACGACCTATGTAGATATCTCCTACCGAAAACTCGTTCTGAGTCTCTTGGGTCTGATACTCCATAAGACGACCATCTTCTAGTAGAGCGATGTCCATCTTTTTGGAGTCTGCATTGATGATAAGTTCGGTACTCACTGTTCTGTATTTTGTGTTGTAATTATGTGTGATATGCTCACGATGGGAGCTGGAATTTTTTAGAAAAAAGCACCCTTAATATTTTAAGGGTGCTATATTTTCTATGACACTGTGATGTCTATGGTCTTGCGACCCCTTCTTAAAAAGAAATTTAATGATTATTTCTTTTTGTGACGGTCCAATCTTCTACGTTTTTTACGTTTGTGAGTGGCCACTTTATGGCGTTTACGTTTCTTTCCGCTTGGCATGGCTATGAAGTTTTAAGGTTAATAAATATATTTTCTCGTAGATTTCTACTCTACACTATCCTTTATTATTTGCCTGCTTTTACTGCTTCTACAAAAACCTTTGAAGGTTTGAATGCTGGGATGTTGTGTGCAGGGATTTTGATAGTGGTCTTTTTGGAAATGTTACGACCTGTTTTTTCGGCACGGTGTTTAATGATGAAGCTACCAAAGCCACGTAGATATACATTGTTTCCTTCTTCCAATGCATTTTTTACTTCCTGCATGAAAGCTTCTACTACTGTCTGTACTTCGGCTTTCTCTACGCCTTTGGCTTCTGAAATTTTAGCTACGATGTCTGCTTTTGTCATTTTGATTTATATTTATATTAAAGTTATATGCTTTTTTTGGACTTGCAAATATATGATTTTCTGCTTAATAGATAAAACCCAAATTCTCATATTAACATAAATTTTTATTCAAGTATCTTTTGAAGGTGTAAAATGATGTTTGATAAGGTTTTATGACGTTTTTAGAGAGAAAAAACATATCTTTGCCTTAAAATAATTGCTATAAGTAATATGCAGAATATCATAAAAGGCTTCTCTCGCCTAGATAAAGAGGAAAAAATAGACCGTATAACATCTATGTTTACAGCCGATGCTGCTAAATCCACAGCTCTGCTTAATAGCTATATACATCACGATGCAGCAGTTCAGAAAGTACACGATGGTTTTGCAGAAAATACACTGTCCAACTATTTCCTGCCTTATGGCATAGCTCCAAATGTAATGGTAAACGGCCGTCTATATGCCGTACCAATGGTCATAGAGGAGAGTAGCGTGGTGGCTGCCGCCAGCAAGGCTGCTGCTTTCTGGGCAGAAAGAGGGGGCTTTAAGGCTAGGGTAGATGGTATGGAGAAAAAAGGACAGATACATCTGTATTATCGTGGAGATAAAAGTGTATTTGTTGAGTTTTTTGAAAGCAATAGGGAGGCTCTTCTTAATGCTGCACGTCCTATCACAGAAAAAATGACTGCTCGTGGGGGAGGTATTAGTTCGTTTATGCTTAAAGACCTCACTCATGTAGAAGACGATTATTTCCAAGTGGATATATCTGCTATTACGATGGATAGTATGGGTGCCAATTTTATAAATAGTACCCTAGAATGTATAGCTGGGGAGATGAAACGTCTTTTCAAGGAGCAAGAAGTATCGGGAGAGTTGGAGGTGATAATGTGCATTCTCTCCAACTATACTCCTGCCTGTGTAGCACATGTGGAGGTAGAAGCTAGGGTAGAGGATATGGCATATGCTGGTATGGATGGAAAAACATTTGCCGAACGTTTTGTAAGGGCTGTAAAAATGGCCGAACTATGTGTGGAGCGTGCCGTAACCCACAACAAAGGCATAATGAATGGAGTAGATGCGGTAGTGCTAGCCACAGGTAATGACTTCCGTGCGGTGGAGGCTTGTGCTCATGCTTATGCGGCTCGTGAGGGAAGGTATTCCTCTCTTTCCCATGCCTATATAAAAGAGGGTGTGTTCTGTTTTTGGATGGATATACCTCTAGCACTGGGTACGGTAGGAGGTCTTACACGTCTTCATCCGCTGGCGGGATTGTCTATGGATATAATGGGGCATCCATCTGCCAGCGAACTGATGATGATAACAGCAGCCGTAGGATTGGCACAGAATTTCGGGGCGGTATCTTCGCTCGTTACTTCGGGGATACAGCGTGGGCATATGAAGATGCACCTTAATAATATACTGCTATCATTGGGTGCTAATGATGACCAGATAACCGCTGCCAAAGAATTTTTTAAGGACCGCACTGTGAGTCATAGTGCTGTTGCCGAATTTTTGGAGAGAAATAAATAAAATTAAGGTGGAATTTAAAAAGTAAATCCCGCCCCGAAAGGGGCGGGATTTACTTTTTAAATGATAGTATGTTTATAATTTGGCACTAACGGTTAGTTTGGTTATGATGTCATTTTCATAATAGATGGTGATAATGTGTGTGTCGCTTTCTATCGCATAGTAGTCCCCGTTGCCTTTAACGGCTGTCGTAGAACTCAATGCAGATATGTTGTCACCCACACCTGCTATGCCGTTAAGCTTAAAAGCTGTGCTTGTGATAAGACAACCCACCATCGTCCCATCTTCTAATGCAAATGTAAAACTATCATCACCATAGTGATAGGTCTTGACATCTCCATAGCTGTCTGTCATAAGGCTGTCGCATGATGATGGAACACCCAATGTCTCTATTATGGAGTTATGTGTGTATGATGTGTTTATTGTAATACCTCCTATATTATAGGACTGGCTGTAAACATTAAATGTGATAAAGATAAATGCTACAATTATTAGAGATTTAATGTTGAACTTTTCCATTGTTAAAAAAAATTTAGTTACACTCTTTTGTACTTTTTCCTGTTTCTGGATCTAATGGAGAATAGAAATAGTTTTTAGGATCAATAGAGTTGTTTGTTGAAGGATCTCTTATTTCTAAATGAAGATGAGCTCCTGAAGATTGTGTTGATGAGGCACTTCCTGTATTTCCAATTGTGCCGATTTGTTCACCAGCGTAGATATTATCCCCAATATTAAAATTTTTAGCTAAATTATTCAAATGGAAATATTTAATTATAATTACTCTTCCTTTAACAGTGCATCTAATGTTGATTCTGTTGCCTGCGGCAGCATCGTGGTTAGTTACAGCAGCTTTCATGTTGTCATTTCCTAGATCCATATAATCTGCATATTCTATGTTTGGATCAAAATAATTAACGGCTTTTACTACAGTGCCATCAAACATAGAAAATACAGGTGTTCCTATAGATCCCGCCAAATCAATACCATGGTGCATTCTGCCTCGTCCATTTCCGTAATCTCCACCAGGTATTCCATTATTTTTTGAACCTAAAATCTGCATATTTTTTAAAGGATTTGATAAACCTTTTTCTAAATCCATACAAGGATAGTCTGGTATTTCCAAACCACCACCTCCGGTGCCTTCTCCCCACGATGGTAATGTGTCTTCAAAACCATCATTGCCTGTTCCAGGCAGGGGAGGGTACTCATCATCATCCCCCTCATCATCTCCCGGCCAGTTACCACCAGGAGGTTGATTGCCTCCGCCGGGAGGGGTAATGATTACATCATCAAGACCGTCGCCCTCTAGATAACATTTTTGTCCCCATGCTTGTGTGAGCTCTTCCGATAGATAAAAGACACGAGAAAAGTCATCTTCCATTGCTTTTTTTGCCTCTTCTTCTGTGAAACAATCGTCTATCGATATTACACGAGAAAACATTACCACTTGCATAAGTCCTGATGGAGGGATTGTATTCTTTGGTTTTATTTTATATAAACAAGAATACTTGCGTTTCCCTTTTTCAAAGACCAGTGTGTATGTAGGAGTCATATCGGCATGAAAATAGCTGATACTGCCGTTGTATTCTCCTACATCTGCATATGTGAGTTCGCTAGCATTTGGCATTTCCCTATCTGGCCATATATGCATAAGGCGAACTTCGTGGTGTCTGCCTTTTACCTTGAACACTATACGCAGAGGTTCTTTACATACACTTCTTGCTACCAAATAAGGAGGAGTTATTCCTCTTATAGGTGCTTCGACATAATATGCCGTATCACTGCGATGAATAATTGCTTCATCCCATAATACGTCATAACTAGCTTCGGGATATTCTGTCCCGTGCCATGCTTTGGCTTTTATGACAGCCATCTGCACAGAGATTAACTGAGGGTCGTCATCTGTTCTTTCTTTAAAGAAAGAAGAGTCCCTAGAGCAGGCTACCATAGCAGTTATAATTGCTACAGGCAACAAAAATAGAAAATTTTTTCTAAAATAAAGCATTTTTAACACAAATTACAAATGAAAAAAAACAGTAATTGTTTTTGCTGTGCAAATAAAGCTACAATTTGTAATATATGCAAATAAAAATTATGTGTACAGTGGTTAAATATTAAAGAATTTACACATATAAAAACAGGGCAGCCCTCGCAGGCTGCCCGTTTTTGATGTAATAAAGAAAATATTTTAATCTATGCTTATATCTTGTAACATACGTTCTATAGATGCAAGGTCTGGTGTGATGATGACCTCGGTACGGCGGTTGCGGGAGCGGTTATCGGCGTTGGTGTTGGGCAGTAGAGGTTCATATTGACTACGACCTGCGGCGGTGATATTCTGTGGGTTGATACCCTTGTGGGCAGTGATAAGACGTACTATGGAAGTGGCACGCATCACACTTAAATCCCAGTTGTCTTTTATAACAGCACCGGTTTTATATGGTACGTCATCTGTATGACCTTCTACCATTATCTTGATATCGGGACGAGAAACCAGTACTTGGGATATTTCATCTATCGCACGGCGACCTTCGCTATTCACCTGCCAACTACCCGATGGGAATAGCAGTCTATTTTCAAGCGAAATATAAATCTTGCCGTTGCGTTGTGTTATCGTTAGTCCTTTACCTTCATATCCCACGAGAGCTTTCATGAGTTCGTTTTTAAGCGAAGCGAGTTTGGCTTGTACCCCTCCTATCATATTCTCTAGCTGTGCCACACGAGCCTCACGAGAGCGTAAATCTTTTTCTCTTTCTGTAAGTTCTGCCGAAAGAGAATCTATCGCACTCTGCTGACGGCGTAGATTATCGGCATATTCACGACTCATACGAGAGGAAGCGTCCATAAGGTTTTCTTTGTTTTTAAGGGCTTCGAGGTATGAGGATTGGAGAGCGTTGAATTGGTTTTTAAGGGAAAGGTATGACTGCTGTTTTTCGTCATACTGCTTGCGGAGGTCTGCAAGTTGAGAATTGGCACTCTCTAGAAGGTTTTTGTAACGAGCAGAAGACGATTTGTTTTCTTGGTTTTCTCTAGAAAGTCGTTCATTTTCATCTAGTGCCGCTGTATAACGGGACTGGAGGTCGGTATATACTTTTTTGCTTACACAGGAGCTCACGCATAGAGCAAGAGTGATGATAATGAGTGTTCTATACATAACTATGTGGATTTATTGTTTTTTTAATCGTGGTGGTATGGTAGCCCAGCTATTATGGTATGGGCTCTATATATCTGTTCTATGAAAAACAGACGTATCATCTGGTGGGAGAACGTCATGCGAGATAGACTTATCTTGCCATTGGAACGGTTGTACACCGCACTAGAAAAACCGTATGGGCCTCCTATGACAAAACACAATGTGCGTATCCCGCTGTTCATATGTTTCTGTAAGTATCCCGCAAACTCTACCGATGTGTATTCACGTCCTTTTTCATCTAGAAGTATGACCACATCTGCTCCATTTACAGATGATAGTATAGCATCTCCTTCGCGAGTCTTTTGTTCCTCTTGGGATAGGTTTTTGGCGTTTTTTACATCTGGAATAATCTCCAGTGAAAAATCGGCCATGCGGGATAGGCGTTTTATGTATTCGTTATACAAGCCTTCTATGGCCGATGAGTCTGTCTTACCTACCGCTATGAGTTTTATCTTCATGGCATTTATTTGTCTAGGTCATACTGTTTAATCTTGCGGTATAGAGTACGTTCAGATATTCCTAGTTCACGGGCTGCTTCCTTGCGGCGACCGCGGTATTTCTCCAGAGCAAGACGTATCATCTGTATCTCATTCTTTTCAAGACGTAGCGGAGCATCATCTTCTATGCTTGTTTCCTCGTGAGGAATATCTATGAAGGTCTTCTCGCTGGAGATGTCATATGAGTCCTCTTCTAGTTCTGTGGCGGAATCCTCATCTATGTAAGCAGGAAGAGCTGCTCTATGGATACCTCCCATGATGGCTTTCTGGAAAACGTCTGGAGGAGTGGCTCCCATGAGTGTAGATAACAGACGTTTGATGTCGTTAATCTCTCCTCTTAGGTCATTTATCTGGTGCTTGATAAGGTCTATATCATAGTCTGCATCTACTCTGCTGCGTGAAATGGCAGATGGTAAAAACGTATTATGTTCATAGGGTTGTGGAAGGTAGGCAGCTAGAGCTTGGGCGTCAATGTATTTGTTTGACTCCATGATGGAAACTTCTTCGGTGAAGTTACGCAACTGACGTACATTTCCCGGCCAATGATATGACTTGATGAGTTCTATTGCGTCTTCTGAAAGACGTACAGGTGGCATTTTATATCTTTCTGCAAAATCGGCTGCAAAACGGCGGAATAGTAGAGGTATGTCTTCCTTACGGTTGCGTAGAGGAGGCAGATGTATCTCTACCGTATTGAGACGATAATAAAGGTCTTCGCGGAAGTGGCCTTCGTGTATGGCTCGTGTCATATCGCGGTTGGTTGCGGCTACAACTCTTACGTCTGTCTTCTGCACTATCGAAGAGCCTACTTTCATAAATTCGCCAGTCTCTAGTACGCGTAAAAGACGTACCTGTGTCATTAGTGGGAGTTCACCTATCTCGTCTAGGAAAATAGTACCTCCATCGGCTACTTCAAAATATCCTTTGCGGGAGCCTGTAGCTCCTGTAAATGCTCCTTTCTCATGGCCAAAGAGTTCACTTTCTATGGTGCCTTCGGGTATGGCACCGCAGTTTACAGCTATGTATGGGCGGTGTTTACGAGCCGATAGCATGTGTATGATACGAGGTATGTTCTCCTTACCTACACCACTCTCACCACTCACCAAGACAGAAATATCGGTAGAGGCGACTATCGCTGCCTTTTCTATCGCCCTGTCCAGTGATGGGTGAGTGCCTATTATGCCAAATCTCTGTTTTATCTCCTGTGTCGTGTTCATAGAAATTATATAGGGTTAATCCGTATGCAAATATACGAATTAACCCTATATAAATATGACAAAATGTCAGTTTATCTTATGCTTACACAGAAATCAAGTACATCTAGGTATTCCTGATGGCTACGTAGGCGTATTTTATTATCCTTGATAAAGGCTTTTATTTCCTTGTCATGACCGGGGAAGGCGTTGCATATCTCTTTTACGGAGGTAAAAGGAGTGTATTTGCCATTGCGATACCACATGTATTTGTTTTCTACTTGTACTTTGTAGTCGGCAGGCATTTCAAGTTTGGTGGCAACGACTCCTATTTCAGCCAATGACAAAGCTCCAGATGTCTGTGATGTAGTGCCATAGAGTGAAGGAGCTCCAGCTGGGATTAGTTTGCCGTGGTATTGGTAATATAGACCATCGTCTCCCTCGCGGATGACTTGGTAGAAAACTTCGCCTACAGGGATAAAAACTTGACCACCTAGTACGGCATGGGATATTTTTTCGGCATTGTTTACTCGCATAATCTCTCCGTTTTCCATAAAGAGAAGTTTGTCCCATATAAGACTATAATTAAGTTTGGCATCTAGACGTCCGCCGTCCTTAAAATAAACGACTCCCTCTACAAAATGTGGAAATGCCAAATGTTTGGTGTTGGATTGGGCAGAGAGAGTGATTATAGCTACTATGGTAAAGAGTAATGTAAGTATCTTTTTCATTGTGTAAATAGTTTGTGGTTTCTATGGCTCAAAAGTATGCAAAATACTCTATATGACAATATAGGATAGAGTGAAAAAGAATTAAAATTTATTTTTTTTTGTGTGAAGATTTATTTTCTGAAAATTTTGCATAGATTTGCGAAGAAATAAAGTAAAAACATTCAATTCAAATCAATCTTATGAAAAGCGTTAAAGGTACAGAAACAGAAAAAAATCTGCTAAAATCGTTTGCAGGTGAGTCTCAGGCTCGTTCACGTTATAAATTTTTTGCTTCAAAAGCTCGCAAGGAAGGCTATGAACAGATAGCTGCAGTATTTGAAGAGACAGCAGAACAGGAAAAAGAACACGCAGAACGTTTCTTCAAATTCCTAGAAGGCGGTATGCTGGAAATAACAGCAGCATATCCTGCTGGTGTGATAGGAGATACTATGGAAAACCTACGTGCTGCCGCTGCAGGTGAAAACGAAGAGTGGACAGAACTATATCCAGAATTTGCCAAAGTTGCCGATTCTGAAGGTTTCCCTGCCATAGCTACTGCATGGAGAAAAATATCTGAAGTAGAGGCTTTCCATGAACAACGTTATTTGCGTCTTTTGGATAGAGTGGAAAAAGGACAGGTATTTGAACGTGAGGAAGAGATAGAATGGCAGTGCCGTAATTGTGGATATGTACACAAAGGCACTTCGGCTCCTAAGGCTTGTCCTGCTTGTATCCATCCACAGGCATATTTTGAACCAAAGAGAGATAACTACTAGTAGCTACTCTCTCTGTAAGCAAAAAAAAGCGGCACCCGCAGGGTGCCGTTTTTTTTTGCTGCCAATATCCATAATCACATTGCTCATTAGAAAAAGTATGCTTATATTCATATAGCCAAAAAAGCACTAGAACCTGAAATGAAACGCCCTATTTACTACCCCTCAAACCCTACTATGCACCATAGTATATGGTCTTATGTAGCATCCAAAGGAAAACCATCGCGGTGTATGAGAGAACATACAACCCTAGCCAAGACACTATTCTGTATGATGATAGTAGTAATAAGCATGGTGGTGGCATGGATAATGGCAGAAAAGATACCTGTAGAGGCGGTGGTGATGCTTTTTATAACGGGAGCTCTCGCTGTGGCATTTGCTATGGTGTTTCCTAAGGCTTCGTGGGGATTATCGCTGGTGTTTTCTGTGATATTGGGAGCATCTATGGGTGCTATGGGTAGTGGGGTGGAGAGAGAACTAGGTACAACGGGCATAGGTGGGGTTATAAGCACTATGGTAAATGTGTCTATCGTGGTGAGTATGGTTACGCTTATAGTTATGATACTTCTCAGGAGATTTTATGTCCTATCTACCATACATCGTACGGGTAGTATAATAATAGGAGCATTGGCGGGGTTTTTTGTGTCATTTGTTACTATGAGGGTGCTGTCGTGGGTGTATGACAAGAACGTTATACCGCTATACTATGACTCCTACCAAGGTCATGTGATAATTTTCAGTGCTATGGTGGCGGTATTTATGTCGGCATCTACGGTGTATCATTTCCATCTCATCCGTCGGTATGAACACAGGCGTTTCCCGCGTTATATGGAGTGGTATATATCACTAGTTTTTCTGTTTTCGTTGGTGTGGTTTTACAACGAAAGCCTTAACATGATACTCTCTCGCGGAAATTATACCAGTGATGACACTCTGCCTTCTACAAGTAAATAAACCAAGACTATGAAAAATACCAATCCCAAACACCAAGCTCCACATTCTACCGAAGAGCTTCTATATAGCATAGTTAGCCAGAACTTCAGCGATGGGCTACTCAAAGGCTTTACCAGTGTGATAGAATT
Source organism: Flavobacteriales bacterium (assembly GCA_017620815.1). Classification (GTDB taxonomy): domain Bacteria; phylum Bacteroidota; class Bacteroidia; order Flavobacteriales; family UBA1820; genus Merdimorpha. The sequence continues at coordinate 46,269 of JAGAUI010000010.1, read as the reverse complement.
TGTAAGTGGAGACATTCTGCATGTACATAGCATTTCTTCAAACGGAAATAGCAATCATTACACTCATCGTTATTTTATAAAACGGGTGTCTCGTAGAAGACTGCTGCTGGGCTTTTCAGACCAAAAGAGAGATTTGCATGTTATAACTGTGTATGATTTTGATACTATGAAGGTGTATGCTTTTATATATGCCCAACGTATGGTAACCACAGCAAAGGGCACATTCACATGGAAAAACCGAGAAAATTGATGTATATTTGCCTAGTTATAGCAAATCATACATTATATGCTCATAAAACATATCAAGGACCTTTATATCTCCACATTGTCTTCTCTCTATGATGAGAGAGAGGCTGTGAGTATATTTTACATATGTGCCGAGGACATTTGTTCTGTTTCTAGAAGTCAACTAGCGGTAAGGGATAGCATAGAGGATAGTGATGCAGAAAAACTATTGGCGGCACTGGAGGAATTAAAAAAATCCATCCCTGTGCAGTATGTTACAGGCAAAGCATATTTCTATGGGAGAATGTTTAATGTAGATAATCGTGTGCTTATACCTAGAGGAGAGACCGAAGAGTTGGTAGAGTGGATACTATGTGAACACGATGATGAGACTAAAAAAAATGTACTGGATATAGGTGTAGGTAGTGGGGCTATATGTGTGAGCCTTTCATGTGAAAGAAAAAATTGGAGAGTGGAGGGTATGGATGTTTCCAGTGATGCGATACAGGTGGCTATGTCCAATGCTCAAAATCTTTCTGCCAGTGTTAAGTTCATATGTATGGATATCCTAGATGAAGAAAAGTGGACACAAACAGGAAAATATGATATCATAGTATCCAATCCTCCTTATGTGCTAGAGAGTGAACGCGACTCTATGCATTCCAATGTAACACTTAACGAACCCTCTATCGCTCTATATGTACCAGATGATAAGCCTCTTCTTTTTTATAGTAAGATAGCTCTTTACGCAACAACCCATCTCAATGAGGGAGGGTGCCTGTATTTTGAGATAAACGAAGCATATGGTAAACAGACGGTGGAGATGTTAAAAGATATGGGATATAGAGATGTGTCATTGCGTCGTGATATAAATGGAAAAGACCGTATGGTGAGAGCCTGCAAATGATAAAAATGGACTCGGCAACCATATCAAAAAGCGGCACCCGCAGGGTGCCGCTTTTTGATATGGGTTCATATTGATTTCTCTAGCTGTATTCTCTTTTAAGGATTTTGTCTAGAGCTGTGAATGCTACTATAGCGAGTATCAGTGTAAAGGCTCCTACTATGTATTTTGGAATGTAAGCTTCTTTTATAGAGATGATAAGAGCATTTAAGTGTTCTGTCCATATGTTTTCACCTCCTATGGTTATGGCTGGTATTATATCATAGGTCATACCTAGAGCAAGTCCGACTATAAGTAGTGTTATAATCCCTACAGTAATGCCTGATATACGTATAATGCGTTCTATGCGAGCTATGCGTTGCATCTCTATTTCTGTCTCTATGCGTACCATTAGACGGCGGGTAAAGGATAGAGATGTCCCCATCCCGCCTAATGCTTCACGCATCATACTATCAAATGTGAATTTTTTCTTTTCCATAATTTTATGTGAGGCTTGCAATGGTTTCTTTATCTAGTATCTGTGTGAGAATATCTCCCATGTGTGTGCGGGCACGGTGAAGGAGTACTTTTACATTTGCTATACTCACGTTGCAAATATCGGCAATTTCTGCGACACTATGTTCGTTGAGATAAAATAGTGTGAGTATGAGGGCTTCTTTTTCTTTCATTCTGTCGAGAGCCATCTGTATGTACTTCTTTCTATCCTGTGAGTTTATATGCTCCATAGCATTTATCGTGGGAGCATAGCCTTGCTCATCAAATGCCGTGTAATCCTCTATGGGAGTGGTCTGTAATTGTAGTTCTCGTTTAAGTGCAACAGCTTGGTTATAGGCTATGCGGAATAGCCAAGTGGAGAATTTGCACTCTCCCTTAAAACTGGGCAAACCCATGTACACCTTGACAAATATCTCTTGTGTGAGGTCTTCGGCGTCCTCGCGGTTGTGGACTATACGCATAGACATGGCAAATACCATATCCTTATACTTCTCTACCAGAGAAGCAAAGCAACGGCCATCGCCTTTTTTAATTCTGTCTATAAGAGCGTTATCGTCTATCATCGCCGCTAGGTGTAGGGGAAGGTATTAGTCTTCGGTATAGGTGTCCTTTGGCTGTTTTCTTTCTTCTGCTGCTTGGTTTGAAGAATTATAATATGTTTTTTCTTCTCTTTTGACTTGGGCAGCACGACGACGATGATATATGTACAGTCCAGCACATGCACATAGTACAACTATGGAAAAACCGATGCCTCCTGTGTCCATCACAGTGTAATAGTTTATCCAGTCCACCACGATAGATGATATTACAAGACCTGCGGCTATACCGCCTATGATATACATCCATTTGATGGTAGAGTCTTCGGCACGGGGTCTAGGTGATGGAGTAGCGGTATATGGCATTTGTGTCATAGAGGCCTGTGGGTTATCCATCGTGTGTGGGTTGTCTGCTCTTTCCTGTGGACGGGATTGAGACATGATAAATCCACGCTCTATCATAGCCAGACGTTCCTTGTGGCGATCATTGAGGATTTTTTTGACTATCAAGAAAATGATAATAGGTATGGTAAGTAATACGACCAATCCTACTACTAAGCCTCCCAATGCTATTATAAATACTTCTTCTTCTGTCATTTTTATATCTTTTTTATGTTATACATTCAATCAAGGGTAGAGAGCATCAAATGCTTTCACTACATTAGACGCAAGATAAGAACAAAAGGTTACAGAAAATAGAAAAATTTTTTATTCACTTTAAAATAATTACAGCCTACAAAAAAAGCTATCCCTTGTGGAATAGCTCTTTTTATTTTTCTCGTTGTCTTTCTTACTCTTGGGTGGGTTCTGCAGGAACTTCGGCAGTAGGAACGGTCTCTACTGGAGTAGGAACAGCAGCAGGGTCAACTAGAGGAACAGCAGGTTCCATCATGTCTAGGTCATCATAAGAAGCCGATGCATTTGTTTTAAGAGTGATGGTAGAAAGAATAGCTAGAACAGCTATCGCACTTGCTAGTGTCCAAGTAGCTTTGTCTAGGAATTCGTTGGTTTTTCTCACGCTACCTATCATCTGTTGCGAACCTCCAAATGTAGATGATAGACCACCACCTTTAGGGTTCTGTACCATGATGATAACCACTAGAAAGAAACATACTATGCTGATAATCACAGCAAAAAATGTAAATGTCATATCGTTTATATTTTAGTTTTTTTCTTCAGTTCTTTAATCTCTTCGATTCGAAGTGCAAAGAAACTACTTTTTTTCGGATTTTTCAACATTAAAATGCTATAAGCTTCTATAGCATGGTCATATTTTTTCTGAGAAAGGTATATGCGAGCCAAAGTTTCGGTCATAATGGCCTGTTGTGGAACGTCATAGGTTTCGGCATCTGGGACTTCATCTACTTCTTCGGCGGGTTTTATACGAGGGGCAGTCTGTATAAAGCGGTCTATAAGCTCATCGGTAGATATGTCTTCTTGCGAAGAGTTATCTCCACGCTGGTCGGCTACCCATTGAGTGAGGTCTTTGGGTGATTCAAGAGGCGAATCTACTTGTGGTTCGCTGCCTTGGTATGCTACGTTCTGGATATCTATACGATTTATAAGCTCAAATAATGCCGTACGGTCTGGAATTACAAGTGCAGAATGTGATAACTGACTAGGATATGAAAAGTCCTGTGAGTTGTGCATGGATTTAAGCAGTAGCATATGAGCCGTATGACAATAAGGATAGCGTTCTATAACACCACGTAGTGCCTCACTCTCTTCTGCCGAGAGGAGTTCTGGGTGTATCATATAACGCATGTATAGCCCTTTATCCATACTACTTTACTTCTATCTATTATTCTGCTCTTGTTAACTCCTGCCCGTAGTTCTTTTTACCATTGGGCGACAGTATCGGTAAATATCTGGTTGATGATAAGTTCCACTATCTCTTCTACCAGACCTTGCTCTTGGCCACCGCTTAGTGTGGTGTTGGCGTCTAGGTCGGCAAAATTGGTGTATGTACGTTCAAAATTCTGCTCTTCGTCTTTGTTGTTGTAGAAACGTACCTTCACACCTATGGTAAGACGTACTTTGGCGGCAGTGGCTTTACCTGTGGTAGGGTCTATAACCGGTGCTACCGATGTCTGGTCATAGCGGGTTATCTCTCCTTCTACTACAAGGTCTCCGTTATTTTTTACCATCATAAGTGATGTGCGGGAGGAGTACATGTCTTGTAGTTCGTTGGTAAAGTAGCTGCTAAGTGTAGGGTTTACCAGCGGAGCATTGTTTGGGAATACATCTACCTGTATCGTCTTGACAGATGGAGATATGGACACTCCCGAAAACGAATATATACCACAAGATACCATCAGCAGTGAAAAAACTGCCATTGCTATCATGGTATATATCCTATGGGTAAAGCTTTTGCCTTTTCTCATATGACCTAATGTATTATTCTTCTTCTAGGCGTGCTAGTGCATAACGCATATCTACTTCGCGAGCTATGATATCACGCAATGATTCTATAGATACGCGTTCCTGTTCCATACTGTCGCGATGACGTATAGTAACACAACCATCCTCAAGTGTCTCGTGGTCAACGGTAACACATATAGGAGTACCTATCACATCCTGACGACGATAACGGCGACCTATGGCGTCTTTTTCATCATATACCGTATTGAAGTCGTATTTAAGCATACGCACTATCTCGTGAGCCTTTTCTGGTAGGCCGTCCTTTTTAAGGAGTGGAAGTACGGCAACCTTGACGGGGGCTAGTATAGCAGGTAGGCGTAATACTGTACGCACCGTTCCATCTGGAAGCTGTTCATCTACTAGCGAATGTGAGAACACAGCTAGGAACATACGGTCCAGACCTATTGAAGTTTCTACCACATATGGAGTGTAGCTCTGGTTGGTTTCTGGGTCAAAATACTGGATTTTTTTGCCAGAGAATTTCTCGTGTGCCGAAAGGTCAAAATCTGTACGAGAATGTATGCCTTCTAGTTCCTTAAATCCAAATGGGAAACGGAACTCGATGTCTGTAGCGGCATTGGCATAGTGGGCGAGTTTATCGTGGTCGTGGTAGCGGTAGTTTTCCTCTCCCATTCCCAGATTAAGGTGCCATTTAAGACGAGTCTTACGCCATTTGTCAAACCAACCATTCTCTCCTAGTTCTGTGTTTGGACGTATGAAGAACTGCATCTCCATCTGTTCAAATTCACGCATACGGAATATAAACTGACGTGCTACTATCTCATTGCGGACAGCCTTACCTATCTGTGCTATACCGAATGGAAGTTTCATGCGGGCACTCTTCTGTACGTTGAGGAAGTTTACAAATATACCTTGTGCTGTTTCTGGGCGTAGGTATAGGTCTGTACTGCCATCGGCAACGCTACCTAGTTTGGTGCCAAACATAAGGTTGAACTGGCGTACTTCTGTCCAGTTGCGGCTGCCTGTATCTGGGTCGGCTATTTCTAGTTCTTCTATGAGGGCTTTGACGTCGGCTAGGTCATTGGCATCTAGCGAAGCTGCCATACGTTTCATAATAGCAGCTTGACGGGCACGGTTCTCTACTATGTGTGGAGTAGTGGTAACAAATTTCTCCTCATCAAATGCTTCGCCAAAACGTTTGCGGGCTTTCTGAATGTCTTTCTGGACTTTGTCTTCCATTTTGGCTACATAGTCTTCCAAAAGGACATCGGCACGATAGCGACGTTTTGTGTCTTTGTTATCTATAAGAGGGTCGTTAAATGCGTCAACGTGTCCAGATGCTTTCCATGTGGTAGGGTGCATAAATATAGCTGCATCTATGCCTACTATGTTTTCGTGCATCTGTACCATGGATTTCCACCAGTATTCCTTGATGTTATTTTTCATAAGGCTACCGTATGGTCCGTAATCATATACAGCTCCTAGCCCGTCATAAATCTCGCTAGAAGGGAAAATAAAACCGTATTCTTTTGCGTGAGATACTACTTTTTTGAACAAATCTTCGTTTTTTGCCATCGTACTATTGTGGTATTGATATGTTTATCATGATAATGTGTCAGTCTGCAAAGATAGGGTTTATTATCCATATAGATGTGATGATACCACCAAAAAAAACGCCCTTTCTTAAAAAAGGGCGTCTATATATGTGTTTTCATGCTAGGGTTTCCACGTGCGTTCCTCTACATTGTTTTTCACACTGATGTATCTGGCTACGGTGAAAAGGTAGTCAGATAGACGGTTGAGGTATTTGACTGCTAGTTCCAGTCCTTCCCCACCAGAGTTTTGTAGTGAGATGACACGGCGTTCGCTGCGGCGACATATAGAACGGCACACGTGTGCTATGCTGTTCCCTTTATGACCTCCCGGAAGTACAAATAGTCGCAACTGTGGGAGCTTTTCCTGCATAGAATCTATCGCATTTTCTATCATCGTGATGTCTTCCTCCTTGATGATAGGGATGTGGTATTTTTCTATATCGCTAGGTAGTGATGCCAATTGGCTGCCTAGATTAAATAAAGTGCATTGTATGGTGTCTATCTGTGAGCGTAGAGTGTCATCATCTATGCTGTCATACAATAGTCCCATATAGGAATTAAGTTCATCCACCGTACCATATGATTCCAGACGTATGTCGTCTTTCCCTATACGAGTACCACCTACAAGTGAAGTCGTTCCTTTGTCTCCTGTTTTGGTATAGATTTTCATGACTTTAAGGGCGTTAGTTGGCTACATCACTTATGAATTTTATACGCATAAGACGTAATTCTTCTTCCTCATAGTCCCCACCAAATTCCTCCATTGCATCGCGAATGGTGTCTTTTTCGGCATTCATGAAGTAGTCTTTGATTTCGTCTTGCTGGTCTTCGTCTAGAATGTCGTTTATGTAGTAGTCTATGTTAATCTTGGTTCCCGAATACACTATGGATTCTATTTCAGATATGAGTTCGTCCATTTCCAGACCTTTGGCTACGGCTATGTCCTCAAGAGGAATTTTACGGTCGGTGTTCTGGATTATGTGTACTTTAAGACCAGATTTATTGGCTATGGAACGCACCACTAGGTCATCTGGACGTATGATGTCGTTTTCCTCTACATATGTGGCTATGAACTTGATGAAAGGAGTACCATATTTTTTGGCTTTGCCTTCACCCACGCCAAATATAGTCTTCATCTCGTCCAGAGTGATAGGATAACGCAATGCCATGTCTTCCAGTGAAGCGTCTTGGAATATAGCATATGGGGGTATTCCTAAACGACGGGCTTCTTTTTTACGCAACGCACGCAAGTGTTCTAGTAGAGCTTCGTCTGCCACGCCGCTTTGTCGTGAACGGCTGTTGAGCTCGTCCTCCATGGTCTCATAGTCGTGGTCTTCGCTCATCATAAAGGATTTTCCTTTTTCTAGGAAATCATAGCCTTTTTCTGTGATTTTGATTACACCATACTGTTCTATTTCCTTGCGTAAGTAGCCTTGTACCAATGCTTGACGGAAAAGAGCAACCCAGTATTTGTCATCGTGAGAACTGCCACAGCCAAAGAAATCCTTACTGTCCACTCTCAATCCTTTCACCGCCGATGATACACGACCCACTAGGATATTGGTTATCTCCTTGATGCGGAAAGTCTGTGATGTCTTATCTACTACATTGATAAGGGATTTGAGTTCTTTTGCGGCTTCGTGTTTTTCCTTTGGGTGACGGCTGTTGTCGTCCATGCCAGCTCCCTCGCCATTTACCTCGTCAAAATCCTCTCCGAAATAGTGTAGTAGGTATTTGCGGCGGGACATAGAAGTCTCGGCATAGGATACTACGTCTTGTAGCAGAGCAGCTCCTATCTCCTGTTCAGATATAGGTTTACCTACTAGGAATTTTTCCAGTTTTTCTATGTCTTTATAGCAGTAGAACGCCAGACAATGACCTTCGCCGCCATCGCGACCAGCACGTCCTGTCTCTTGATAATAGCTCTCCAGACTCTTGGGAATGTCGTGGTGTATCACAAATCTCACGTCTGGTTTATCTATCCCCATACCAAATGCTATGGTAGCTACTATCACATCTACTTCCTCCATCAGGAAGGCGTCTTGGTTTTTGGAGCGGGTCTTAGCATCTAGTCCAGCGTGGTATGGCAGTGCCGAAATGCCGTTAAGATTGAGCATTTCCGATAACTCCTCTACTTTTTTACGAGACAGACAGTAAATAATACCACTCTGACGTGGACGTGATTTTATGAATTTTATGATTTCTTTTTCTACATCTACTTTGGGACGTACTTCATAGTATAGATTTGGACGGTTAAACGAGGATTTGAATACTTTGGCATCTGTCATACCCAAGTTTTTCTGTATGTCCTCTTGAACCTTTGGCGTAGCAGTAGCAGTGAGTGCTATGATGGGAATGTCTGCAATACGGTCTATGATGCCGCGTATGTTGCGGTATTCTGGACGGAAGTCGTGTCCCCATTCAGATATACAATGAGCCTCGTCTATGGCACAGAATGAGATAGGTACTGTGTGCAGGAAGTCTATGTATTCGTCCTTGGTGAGGGATTCTGGTGCTACATAGAGCATCTTGGTAAGTCCCGAAGAAATATCGGCTTTCACCTGTTCTACCTCTACTTTTGACAGCGAAGAGTTAAGCACATGGGCTACACCTTCGGCAGTAGATATACCTCTTATGGCATCTACTTGGTTTTTCATAAGAGCTATAAGGGGTGAAATAATTATGGCTGTACCCTCTGAAAGGAGAGCTGGAAGCTGGTAGGTGAGGGATTTTCCTCCACCTGTGGGCATGATGACAAAAGTATTCTGCCCACTCATAAGGGACTCAATTACTTGTTTTTGTGTTCCTTTGAATGAGTCAAAGCCGAATAATTTTTTCAGCTGTGTTTCTAGATAGTTATTGGCATTCTTCATAAGATTTTATTTTATGAAAGAGTTAGCTTTATATTATATTAAAAATGATTATTTTTGTCGAGAATAAAGGTATGGATATATATCTGAAAAAACAAGTTAAAATGAAAAATAAAAACATAAATTTTATGAATTTTATACAAGTCGCTCAGGATGTGATGGTTAAGGAGGCTCAACAGGTGCAAAATATGGCCACTTTGCTAGATGAAAACTTCCAAAAAGCGATTGGATACATACTCAATAGCAAGGGAAGGGTGGTAATAACTGGTATAGGTAAAAGTGCATTGGTGGCACAAAAGATAGTTGCCACTCTTAATTCTACTGGTACTCCATCGGCTTTTATGCATACGGCCGATGCTATGCACGGGGACCTAGGAATGATATGCCCAGATGATGTTATCATCATGATATCCAAAAGCGGCAACACTCCCGAAATAAAATCTCTAGTGCCTATATTGCGTGCTATGCCAAACCCAGTGATAGCTATGACGGGTAATGTGGATTCATATATGGCTCGTGGTGCAGACTGTGTGCTTAACGTGTATGTGGACCGCGAAGTATGTCCCAATAATCTAGCTCCTACATCATCTACTACCACACAAATGGTAATGGGTGATGCACTAGCCGTAGCACTACAACTAGCCAAAGGATTCCGTACCGAGGATTTTGCACGATTCCATCCCGGAGGAGCATTGGGTAAACGTTTATATATGAGAGTGAGCGACGTTATATCCCAGAACGAACGCCCACGAGTAAGCCCAGATACTCCGTTGAAGGCTGTCATAGGACAGATATCTTCCAAACGTCTAGGTGTTACAGCTGTGGTAGATGAAAATGACAATATATGTGGTGTGATAACAGATGGAGATATACGCCGTACGTTGGAAAAAATAGGAGAAGAAGATATATTTGCTCTTAAAGCGTGTGATATTATGACTCGCACTCCAAAGGTCGTATCGGCATCGGTGTTGGCATTTGATGCGGTGGAAATACTCCAGAAGTATGATATAAATAACCTGCTGGTGGTAGGAGAAGACGGAAAATATGTGGGAGTGATACATATTCACGACCTTATACGAGAGGGAATAGTATAAAACTGCAGATGGGAGAAAAAGAAAACACTTCATTCTTTGGGCATTTGCTCATATTAAGAGGTCATCTTTTGCGAATGTTGCTATATGTGGCGATAGGAGCGATAGTTGCCTTTGTATGTGATGAGGTGGTGTATGATTATATCATATTTGCTCCCCGTAGCGAGAACTTTATAACGTATCGTTTTTTCTGCTATCTTTCAGACGTGATAAACGGTATGGGTGTACCAGTGGATATATGCTGGAAGCCGGCAGAATTTGTCCTGCAAAACAGAGAGGTAACAGGGCAATTCAATTCTCATATATGGGTATCCATAGTAGCGGGTATCATAGTAGCGATTCCGCTTGTGGTGTGGGAGATATGGCGTTTCATCTCTCCTGCCCTCACCGAAGGTGAACGCCGTTCATCGCGTGGAGTGGTGGCATATGTATCGGGATTGTTTTTTATGGGGGTGGCATTTGGGTATCTGGTGGTGGTTCCTCTTTCGCTTAATTTTTTTGCAGGGTATCATGTGGGAGGAGAGATGGAGGTGGATAACCTCATAGAACTATCATCATATATATCCAGTGTAGTAAATATATCTCTATCTACGGGAATGATGTTCCAGATGCCTATCGCTATATATGTGCTGTCAAAAATGGGATTGATTACATCGTCATTCCTTAAAAAGTATCGCCGACACGCCATAGTGATTATATTGATAATATCGGCTATACTTACTCCGCCCGATGTGGCATCACAGGTGATACTAGCACTGCCTACATTTGCTCTTTACCAAGTAAGTATCTCCATAGCACAGAGGATAGAAAAACATAGAGAAGAGAGCGAAGGAAAAATAAATGTGTAAATCATAAACAAATATATATGAAGCTCATAGCCAAAAATCTTAAAAAGACTTACCGCAATCGTACAGTGGTAAATGACGTGTCCCTAGAAGTAAACCAAGGGGAGATAATAGGTCTGCTGGGGCCTAATGGAGCAGGAAAAACCACTTCGTTTTATATGATAGTGGGACTGGTGCAAGCCAACGGAGGTGAAGTCTTTCTGGATGATATGAATATCACACAGTTCCCTATGTTCCGCCGTGCACAGGAGGGAGTTGCTTATCTGGCACAGGAAAATAGTGTCTTCCGTAAATTGACGGTAGAAGAAAATATCCTTTCGGTACTGCAAATGGGTAAAAAATCCCCCGAAGAGCAACGCCGTAAGATGAACTCGCTTATAGAGGAATTTGGTCTTGAAAAGGTGCGTAAGAGTAACGGAGACCTGCTTTCGGGTGGAGAGCGTCGTCGTTGTGAGATAGCACGTTGTATAGCAAATGACCCCAAATTTGTCTTGCTGGACGAGCCTTTTGCTGGTGTGGACCCTATAGCCGTAGAAGATATACAGACCATAGTATCTCACCTTAAAGACCGTAATATAGGTATCCTTATCACAGACCACAACGTGCAGGAAACACTTGCTATCACAGACCGTACATATCTTATGTATCAAGGTAGTATCCTTAAAAGCGGTCTTCCAGAAGATTTGGCTGCCGATGAAATGGTACGCCGCGTGTATCTAGGGCAGAATTTTGAATTGCGTCGTAAGGTGCTGGGTACACTTAAAAAAGAAGAATAGCTATATATATAATAATAAGGTGTAATATGAAAAGCATTATATTGTCTGTTGTGCTATCTGTGCTACCTATGTGTGCAGCATTTGCACAAGCCGAAGGCCCTCGCGAACGCGTGGTAAGAGAGATACGGAACTGGGTGAAGGACATGGAAAGTGATAGTGTTATGTCTCGTGCCGCATGGTCATTGACTGTAAGGGATATGAAAGATGGTAGGGTAGTTGTAGAAAGAGATTCAGAGATGTTGCTCGCTGCTGCCTCTATAACCAAACTCCTCACTACGGGTGCTGCGTTGACAGCTCTGGGTGAGGAATTTACTTATAAGACCAGTATAGAGTATTCTGGAGAGGTGAAAGACTCTACACTACATGGTACGTTATATATAGTGGGAGGTGGCGACCCTACACTGGGTACTACATATGGAGAACTTAAAGAGTCTGCCGCTGCTGCTGTGGTGTTTGAGCAGTGGAAAAAGGCTCTTAAAGGAGCGGGTATTGCTCGCCTAGAGGGGAGAGTAGTAGCCGATGACCGTTATTTCCCATTTGAACCAGCTATATCATCGTGGTCTTGGGATGATGTGAGCCAGACATTTGGTACAGGGGTAAGAGGTCTATCTTTTCATGACAATCTGGTGACATTATACATAAAACCAGCTGTAGAACTAGGACATACACCTGTGGTGGACTCTACTTATCCTTCTATACACAACCTAGAAGTAGATAGCGATGCTGTAACAGTGGAAAAGGGATATAATACCATGTGGATTGAGAATTCGCCGCTTCATATGGGGCATTATTTCCTACATGGTAATATGCCTATAAAATACTCCAGCCGCCGTATCACTATGCCAAACAGAGCATCGGGACTCTCTCTTGCTGTGGAATTTATGGAGTATCTCACAGGACAAGACTCCCCTAGTGGTGTAGAGTATGTGCTCTGGGATAGTGGTGTACAGGTATTAGATACTCTTGAGCATAAACATATATGTATATATGAGTCGCCATCACTGTCACAGATAGCTGCCCTTACCAATAAATACAGCGACAATATGTATGCCGAAACCATATTGCGTACCATAGGTAAAGAGTTGGGTAAAGGAGGCTCTACCTCCCAATCCTTAAATAAAGAACGCGAGATACTGGATAGTATAGCTCCCGGGGTAAAAATGATTAATAAACTAGATGGTAGCGGGCTATCTCGTAATGCCTCTCTATGTACAGAATACTATACACGTTTTCTATATGGAATGAAAGGGACAGAGGCATTTGATGCTTTTTATAAATCGTTGGCAGTGCCGGGAGAGGCGGGTACATATCGTTCATCTCTCAAGGACGTGCCTACACGAGACAGACTACACCTTAAAAGTGGTTCTCTTTCCATAGCTCGTGCTACGGCAGGTTATGCTGGAGAAGGAGAAGATATGTTGTGCTTCTCTCTCATAGTAAACCGATACAGTGATGGTGGGGAGGTTAAAAAGAGGATAGATGAACTGCTAGAGATATTGAGCCGCTATGCAAATTAGTAGGCAAAGAATAGTAGAAATACAAGCCAAAATGAGTAATTTTGCACTTTAAAATAATACACACATTAGAATTATGTTATCATTTTTTAAGGATTCTGAAGATAAGATATATGTGGTAGGTTATAAAGACCTGCTACCTAGCGAATATGTAGAACGTCTTAAATGGCTCTTTGGCGATGCCGATATGTTGCTTGAGCCTACATATGAAGGTCGTTATATAGGCCCTCGCAAAGAGATGATTACCCCATGGAGTACCAACGCCGTTGAGATATGTCAAAATATGGGTGTAGAGGGAATATCTCGTATAGAGGTATTTGTAAAAGAGGAAAATGTAGCGGTATTTGACCCTATGCTATACCAGAAATATGATGGTCTAGACCAGTTCCTCTTTACTACTTCACGCAAGAGTGAAGACATAGTTTATATAGACGACATACGTTCATATAATCTTCAGGAAGGACTTGCTCTTTCAGAAGAAGAGATAGAGTATCTGGAAGGTCTGGGGAAAAAATTGGGACGCAGCCTTACAGATAGCGAAGTCTTTGGTTTCTCACAGGTCAATTCAGAACACTGCCGTCATAAGATATTTGGAGGTGTATTTGTCATAGATGGAGTGAAAAAAGACGAATCCCTCTTCCAGATGATTAAAAATACATCGGCTGCACAACACGAATTGCTCGTTTCGGCATATAAGGATAATGTCGCATTCCTAGATGGACCTACCATAGAACAGTTTGCTCCAGAAAGAGGAGATAAACCATCTGCATTTGCTACACAGGAGGTAGAGTCTGTTATCTCTATGAAGGCCGAAACGCATAACTTCCCTACTACGGTAGAACCATTTAATGGTGCCGCTACTGGTTCTGGAGGAGAGATACGCGACCGTCTAGCTGGAGGTAAGGGCTCTCTGCCTATGGCTGGTACGGCTGTTTATATGACTTCGTATTCTCGTAGCGAGAAAAACCGCGTGTGGGAGCAGGATATAAAAGAACGCGACTGGTTGTATCAGACTCCACTAGATATACTTATCAAGGCATCAAATGGTGCATCAGACTTTGGTAACAAATTTGGTCAGCCACTTATATGCGGTAGTGTCCTTACGTTTGAACATGAGGAAGACGGCCGTACACTAGGATATGACAAAGTGATAATGCTAGCCGGAGGTGTAGGTTATGCCAAAAAGAAAGACGCTCTTAAAGATGAACCTAAGGCTGGAGATAAAATAGTAGTTCTAGGTGGAGATAACTACCGCATAGGTATGGGCGGTGGCGCTGTATCATCGGTAGATACAGGTCAGTATGCTTCGGCAGTAGAGCTTAACGCTGTACAACGCTCCAACCCTGAAATGCAGAAACGTGCAGCCAATGCTATACGTTCGCTATGTGAATCTAGTGATAATCCTATCATATCTATACACGACCACGGTGCAGGTGGACACCTTAACTGTCTTTCAGAATTGGTGGAATCTACTGGTGGTACTATTCAGTTAGACGCTCTACCAGTGGGAGACCCTACACTTTCTGCCAAAGAAATAGTGGGTAATGAATCACAGGAACGTATGGGACTGGTGCTTAAAGAAAAAGACCTTCCCCTGCTGGAAGAGATAGCTAGTCGTGAGCGTTGCCCTATGTATGTGGTGGGTGAGGCGACAGGAGATATGCAGTTCCGTTTCCATAGTGAAAAGACTGGAGAAAACCCTATAGACCTTCAGCTTTCAGATATGTTTGGTTCGGCTCCCAAGACCATCATGGAAGACAAGACTGTAAAACACAGTTATGCCGATGCACAATACACAGACAAAGACATAGAAAAATACATCACTGCCGTCCTTCAAATGGAAGCAGTAGGCTGTAAAGACTACCTTACCAATAAAGTTGACCGTTGTGTGACGGGTCGTGTGGCACGTCAGCAGAACGTAGGACCTCTACATCTTCCACTTTCAGACGTGGGTGTGATGGCTCTAGATTATCGTGGAGAGGCAGGTGTGGCTACTTCCATAGGACATGCACCAGTGGAGGCTCTTATAGACGCTCCAGCAGGTAGCCGTCTGTCTATATCTGAAGCACTTACCAATATAGTCTTTGCTCCACTTACACACGGTCTTAAAGGAGTATCCCTTTCTGCCAACTGGATGTGGCCTTGTCGTAATGAAGGCGAGGATGCACGTCTATATAGTGCGGTAGAGGCTGTCTCTCGTTATGCTATAGAGCTAGGTATAAACGTGCCTACAGGTAAAGACTCACTTTCTATGACACAGAAATATCCCGATGGTAAACGTGTGATGGCTCCGGGTACTGTTATCATAAGTGCTTGCGGAGAGGTGAGTGATGTTAAAAAGACCGTAGTTCCATGTTTTGTGAGAGATAAAAATCAGGATATAATATATGTTGATTTTTCTGGTGTAGAGCCACAGTTGGGAGGTAGTGCATTCTTCCAGATGCTAGGCAAGGTAGGAGGCAAGACTCCAGATGTCGCTAGTGCCGAATACTTCAAAAAAGCATTTGCTGCAGTGCAGACTCTTATAAATGAGGGTATAGTATCGGCAGGGCATGACGTTTCGGCGGGTGGTCTTATAACTACTCTTATGGAGATGTGTTTCCCTGCTGTAAACCTAGGTGCGACAATAGATATTACACCTATGGGTTGTGATGATGCAGTGAAGAGATTATTTGCACAGAACCCTGCTGTAGTGCTTCAAGTAAAAGACACGCAAAAGGCTCTTGAGGTGATGGCAGAGGCAGGTGTTAAGTCTTATGTGATAGGACATGTACAGCAAGGTCATGATTTTTCTGTACGCTGTGGAGAAAAAGAATACACTTTCTGCCTGCCAGATATGCGTGATGCTTGGTATCGTTCGTCATATCTTCTAGATATACATCAGAGTGGTGAGAAGAAAGCTGCAGAACGTTATGAGAACTATAAGCAGCAACCATTGAGCTATACGTTCCCCGAAGGCTTTACAGGTCGTCTTAAAGACCTAGGTCTAGACCCAGACCGCAAAACAGCATCGGGCATACGTGCTGCTGTGATACGTGAGAAGGGTTCAAACAGCGAACGCGAGATGGCTTATGCTATGTATCTAGCAGGATTTGATGTGGTGGATATCCATATGACCGACCTCATAGAAGGACGTGCCGACCTTTCAGACGTGAACTTTATAGCAGCGGTGGGAGGTTTCTCAAATTCAGACGTACTGGGCTCTGCCAAAGGTTGGGCGGGTTCATTCCGTTATAACGAAAAAGCACGTAAAGCATTGGAAAACTTTTTCTCTCGTCCAGATACTCTTTCGCTGGGTATATGTAATGGTTGTCAGCTATTTGTAGAGCTGGGACTTATCACACCAGAACACGATGAAAAACCACGAATGTTGCACAATGACTCACATAAATTTGAAAGTTCGTTTGTCAATGTGGACATACCAGAAAACCATTCTGTGATGTTTGGTTCGCTAGCAGGTAGTCGTCTAGGAGTATGGGTGGCTCATGGTGAGGGTAAATTCTCTCTCCCTAAAGCCGAAAACGAATATCATATCACTGCCAAATACTCATACAACGGTTATCCAGCCAATCCTAATGGTTCGTCATATGATGCAGCATCTATCACATCATCAGATGGTCGTCATCTAGTGATGATGCCTCACCCAGAGCGTTCTATATTCCCATGGAACTGGGCTTATTATGATGAAAATCGTTGTGAAGATGAGGTATCTCCATGGATATTGGCTTTCTTGAATGCTCGTAAATGGGTTGAAGAACAGAAAAACAAATAATAATGATGAATAAAAAATTATATGTACTCATAGTAGGGCTGGTAGCACTTGTTGTTGCGGCAGTCATAACATATCACATATCCCAGAAAAATAGAAGTGTTCTGGATATGGTGATAGTAGATGCTACTTTTGATGATGATATAAAGGTAGTAGGTGCTGCTATGACAGATGAAGAAGCTCGCATATTTTCTGCCAAGATGTGGAAGATGGTGCTTAAAGGAGAGAAGGTAGAAGGTCTTACATATCGTCAGGTGCTAGAAATGGGGCAGGCAGATGAACGTGCTATGGAGGCACGCATACAGAACGATTATGAAGATTTTGTAAAAAGAGATGCTGCTGTGCGTGATTCTCTGTATAAGGATAGTCTGCAAAGAGGACTTATAAAATAATGAGTATAAAGGAAGCTCTTAAAAAAGTTCAAGACAGCATAGAGAGTGGCGTTACTCTGGTTGCAGTATCCAAGACTCATGCAGCCGATGTCGTGATGCAGGCCTATGATGAGGGGGTGCGTATCTTTGGAGAGAATAAAGTCCAAGAGATGTGTGCCAAAGCCCAATGTATGCCTAGTGATATAGAGTGGCACTTGATAGGTCATCTCCAATCCAATAAAATAAAATACATAGCTCCATTTGTATCTATGATACAGAGTGTGGACAGTATGGCTCTGCTGGAAAAGATAAACGCTGCTGCAATCAAGGCAGGTAGAGTGATAGATTGCTTGCTGGAGGTACACATAGCTAGTGAAGAGAGTAAATTTGGACTTACGGTGGAACAGGCGAGAGAGATAGCTCTCTCTCCTAGTCTTAAAGAACTCACAGGCGTACGTGTAAGGGGACTTATGACTATGGCTTCTTTTACCGATGATAGTGAGCAGATACGTAAGGAATTTACTGCTGTTAAAAATCTCTATGACCAGATAAAGGAAAAGAATACGGCATTTGATACTCTGTCTATGGGTATGAGTGGGGATTATAAGATAGCTATGCAGTGTGGCAGTACTATGGTAAGAGTGGGTAGCAGTATATTTGGAGTGAGGGATTATAGCTCCAAATGATAATAGTGTAGGGAGGAAGAAAGATGTATGCAGTAATAGATTTGGAAACTACAGGTGGGCGTTTCAGCGAAGAAGGTATCACAGAGATAGCCATATATCGTTATGATGGTACACAGGTGGTTGACCAACTCATATCACTGGTAAATCCATTACGTCCCATAGACCCTTATGTTACACGTCTTACTGGTATAGATAACAAGATGTTGCGGCGAGCTCCTAGATTTTATGAGATAGCTCGTCGCGTGATACAGATAACAGAAGGATGTGCGATAGTAGCCCACAATGCCGATTTTGATTATAGGATGTTGCGTCAAGAGTTTGCAAGGCTGGGGTATGTGTATGAACGCAATACTATATGTACGGTGCATGAATCTCAGCGGCTAATACCAGACCTCCCTAGTTATTCGTTGGGAAAATTATGTAAGTCTTTGGGCATACCAGTAGCTTCACGTCATCGTGCTTATGGTGATGCACAGGCTACACTGGAGCTACTCAAACTCCTTATAGAAAAAGACTCCTCCCACCAGATAGTAAAACAAGCTACGGCTCCCATCCCACATTTATCCCGCGAGGAGATGCGTCAGCGTCTTATATTGGATACTCTTCCTACCTTTGGAGGGATATTCCACATACTGGATAAGGATAAAAACATATTATTTATAGGGCGTTCGGGAAATATATATAAGGAGATAAATACTATTCTGTGTAGCGAAGACGAAATATCTCTTATCATTCGCGAAGAGATGGCATCGGTAAGGTGGGAAGAGACTCCGTCTGATGCTATATCATATCTCAAATTCCTCCTCCAGATAAAAGTACATCGTCCTATTCTTAATCCCGAAGAAAAATCTCGCCGTATGTCCAAATCATTACGACATTATTTTCATAGAGAGAAAACACTGCTAGTGGTAGATAGAGGACGTAATGTGTCTGAAAAAAGCGTGATACTGGTAGAAAAAGGAGAACTGAAAGGATATACATACTGTGAACTCAATTATCAGATAAATAATATAGATGTGCTTAAAACACGTCTTACACCGCTAGAAAGCACTCCAGATAATTTATATGCTATAAGAGCATACATACGCCGTAACCCTCGTGTAGAGGTAATAGAGGTCTAGGTCGGCGATGAAAAAAGCGGCACCCGCAGGGTGCCGCTTTTTTCATCGCTCGTCATAGGTCATTTTCTTCAAAAAAATCATCTGTAAAACCTATCATAAATACTTTTTCTTTGGCACGAGTGATAGCAGTATAAAGCCAACGTATGTAGTCTTTAGGTAGGTTTTCATCTGGTAGCCATACCTGTTCTATGAAAACATTATCCCAACCTCCACCTTGACTCTTGTGGCATGTTACAGCATATCCAAATTTTACTTGGATGGCGTTGTAGTATTCGTTTTTGGAGAGTTCATCATGACGACGACGCATGGATAGTTTTTCATAGTCTTTCATCACTTCGTTGTAAAAAGCAGATGATTGAGCTTCGCTAAGTGCAGCACTCTCGCTGTAAATGGTGTCTAGTAAAACCAGTGCCTCAAATTTGCTCATCTGTGGGTAGTCCACCAGTTTAAGCTCCACCCTTGCAAATCTCATGCCGTAACGTATTATCCCGCTTTCTCTTACTGCCATTACTTCGGCTAGGTCGCCATTGGCTATAAAACCACAAGGAGAATCTTCATCTACCCAGAAATAGTTGTTTTTTACCACCATGAGTAGGTCTCCAGTGGCTATCTCGCCTTCGTGGAGTTTTATCCGTGAACGTATCTGCCCGTTGAATAGTCCTGCACGGCGATTGCTACGAGTGATAATGATAGCTTCGCTCTGGCGGCGAGAATTGGTAGCACCTTCTATGGCACACTGTATGTCATAGCCATCGCGTAGCCGTACAAAATCCTCTCCTGTGCGGAATTTTATGTCTCCTTTTTTAAGGTTGTCTCTCTCCAGTGTCTTACGAAGGGTAGTAGCGTTGTGCAGTATCATGGATTCCTCGCTTTGGCGATAGACATCGGTAAGGAAAATCTCTTCGGTAGGCATGCCATAATTGTTTTCAAGTACCCTTATATCCAGTGCTGGAGAGTCTGAATAACCCACAGGAGGTAGCTGTGCAGTGTCCCCCACTAGCAGTAATTTACAATCACGTCCCGATGTTACGTAACTCAATAGGTCATCGAGAAGAGAGCCATAAGAGTCGTTGTCATTTCTATCGGTTATCATAGAGGCTTCGTCCACTATGAATAGTGTGTTTACGCTTCGGTTGGGTTTAAGAGTAAATGATATCCCTCCGCCCTTACGGGTGCGTAGTGCATATATCTGTTTATGTATGGTGTATGCTTTTTCTCCCGAATACTGGCTCATAATCTTGGCGGCACGTCCTGTGGGTGCCATCAGGATGGATGAGCCTTTCACTCCTTTGAAATCTCGTATGGTTTTTACCAGCGAAGCTATAATGGTCGTCTTACCAGTACCAGCATACCCCTTCATCACAAATATACGCGACAATGACTCTCCCTGCACAAATGCCGAAAGACGTTCCATGCCTTCGCGTTGTGAGGAAGACGGGGAACAGGGGAAGTTTTTGAGGAATGATTCTAGGAATATGTCGTCGTTCATGGCGGTATGGGTCAATACTTATAAAAAGCAAATGTACAGATTTTGTGCCTAAATTCTATACAAATGTAGCCTCAAAAAGAGGTTTTGGGATAAAAAATTAAAAAACTTTTTTTTCATGGAGTTTTTTTATGTTTAACGGAAAAAAAATTGTAGCTTTGCGGGGAATATATAAAAACTATCATCATTATGAATTACGTAATTATCATTGCAGTAGTATTTGCTCTAGTAGCAGTATTTTCACTTATTAAAAAAAGATTTTTGGCAGCAGGCCTATGGTTGGTAGTAGGTCTAGGTGTTTATCTTTTGACTAACTCAATCATGGCTCCTATTGAATTTAACGAAGTACGTGATGCTCGTTATGCTAAAATTTTCCGTAGCCTAGAAGCGATAGGAGATGTTGAAAAACTATACCGTAGCTCAAAAGGTGAGTTTGCCAAAACATTTGACCAGTTGTATTCATTCATAGAAAACGATAGCGTGTACCTTACACAGACTCGTGAAGAAAAAGTAAAAGAATACAGCAAAATCTACCGTATCACTATAGAAAAAGAAATCAAAGTTACAGACACTGTAGCTGTGGTTCCTGTTCTAGAACACCTTAAAAAGAACTATGAGAAATTTGCAGCCTATGTAGAGACTCATGGAGACTATAAAAATCTTAAATATGTTCCTGGTCTTCCAGAAGGCGAGGTGAAAGAATATTCTATCAATGCAGGTAGTGTAGAACGTGGTAAAAATACAGTTGCTGTATTTGAAGTGAGCGTTAAAAAAGCAGATGTCCTTGCAGACCAGAATCCAGACCTAGTAGCCAACGAATGTGCTGCAGTGGTAGGTGTTAAAGGTGATGTCATCAAAATAGGTGATATGCTTGTTCCTACTACAGAAGGTAACTGGGGTAAAGAAGAATAATTACTCACTCTATAAACTCTCTTGACATGGGTGTAGATAACATTGACGTGCTATATACAGATGCCGCCCTAGAAGGAGAGGATATAAAAAATAAAAAGTTAAGACTATCCATCGAGCTAGGGCTCGATGGATTTTCTTTTTCTATAAAGGACATAGATGACAATCTCTATATAGCTTATGGTTCCAAAACTATCAAGTATGGAAGTACATATACGCGATTGTTGTCATCTCTTATAGAAACGGTAGAGACCACGCCTGTACTTAATACTTTGAGGTATGAAGAGGTGATACTCCTCTATAATGACACCATATATACTGTGATGCCTACAGATTTATATGATGAAAGACATCGTAAGGATTATTTAAGTTTTACGGTAGGAAGAGACCTTACACAAGATAAATCTATCAAGGTAGATGCTGTAGTTAAGCACAATGCGGTGTGTGTGTACCAATCATTGGAGAAGGTGGAGCAGTATCTATCCACTAGAACTCGTTCTATAATCGTACGACATTCGGTGAGTGCATTTATGGATAGTCTCCCAGAGGATACAGTCGATGTACACCTCTATGTCAATATGTATAACACGCATATGTGTGTGGCGGTAACAGGTGGTGAAGGCCTGCAAATGGTGAACACATATAAAGTAAAGGAAAAATCGGCATTTGCATACTATATGCTTTCTGTGTGCAATCATCTAGGGGTAAACGAAAGAGAGGTAAGTATAACTCTCTATGGAAGTGTAGAACGCTATACAGAATATGCCGATGCTATAAAGAGATATTTCCCTAATGCTCGTTTTGCAAAAAGAAATGAGATGGGTTTATATTCTGCATCACTTGATATGCTAGCAGAATGTGAATCACCAAATGTCTTTAATCTTTAATCCACAGATGATATGAGAATAATATCTGGAAGATGGAAAGGTCGTTTTCTGGTCGCTCCGCGTAATTTGCCAGTGCGTCCCACTACCGATATGGCCAAAGAATCCCTCTTTAATATCCTGAACAACTATTTTGATATGGACGAAGTTACAGTGACAGACCTTTTTGCTGGAACGGGAAATATATCATATGAGTTTGCTTCGAGGGGAGCTATTTCTGTGCGTAGTGTGGATATGGACAGAGGTTGTACTAGATATATAGCACAGACATCTGCTACACTGGGGTTTGAGGAGCAGATAACGGTCATCAATTCAGATGTTTTCAGATACCTGTCGTCTTCTCGTGGGGAGAGTGATATCATATTTGCAGACCCTCCTTATGATATGGCAGAAGATAAATACAAGAAAATAGTAAGCGAAGTCTTTGACCGTCATCTGTTGAGCGAGGAGGGTATTCTGGTGGTAGAACATCCAGCGTCTATAGACCTTAGCTCTTTCCCACAATACACACAGACACGCCGATATGGTACGGTGCATTTCAGTTTCTTTGAATGGGAGAGAGAGGAGGAAGAAACAGAAGAATAGAAAAAAAGTAGCTGCTATGTGAATATACGCCCCTTCGACCGTAGGTCGAAGGGGCTTTTTTATATGCAAAAGGGGAAAACATTTGTCAAAAAGGAAATAATTTGTTATATTAGTATATAACCAAATCATATAAATAAAATGACACAAACCACAGAACAAGAGACACAAGAAAGAGCCATAGAGGCTCTTATGGAAAAAGGAGTAAGTTACACCGTAAAGCGTAAGGGACTATTGAGTTATGTTTTCCCCCAATTTAAGATAAAGATAGCTCCGCCTACACTTGGGGTGCTATATAATATATCATCTGCCTTTGGGGGGATAGATATAGACGAAGAAAAAGTAGAGGAGAGCCCGCTTTCCTATGGATTTGCATTGGTGGAGGAGAATGCACATCGTCTCTCCCAAGCGTTGGCAGCAGCTATCCTAGCCGATAAATTTCTCATAAAGTGCATAGGTGGATTGGTTTCCAGATATATCATGTGGCAACTTACACCTCGTGATATGTTTATGTTGGTTGTAAATATCCTCACGATGTGTGGTACTGCGGATTTTATCAACTCTATCAGATTGATAAAGGGCGTTTGTCTAGCAGAGGCAAAAAATCGGATAGAGTAAAAGCCCAGATAAGAGGTCTTAAAAGCCCATGGGGAATGGAGGCCGCTGTATGTGCTCATTTTCATTGGACGAGGGAGTACCTACTATGGGGTGTGTCATGGCAGAATGTACAGATGATGCTAATAGATATGCCTACACCTGTCTATGATGAAGATGACAGCTATGTAGATGGTGACGACCCCGAAGCATTGGCGGCGTATATAAATATGTTATAGATGATGTCAAACAAGGCAGCCCGCAGGGCTGCCTTGCGTTTGTAAAAAGTGTAAAAAATGATTCTGTATTGTTTATATGTGCTATGTTTATAATTTTTTCTTAGCTTTGTGTATGCAATAGTGGAAGCTTTATTGAAAGTAGGGGGTTCCTTGTGCTCTTTATTGCCTATGTTGCCTAAATGAATCACGTTATGAGATATTTATATTTAGCAATAATCAACTGTGTATTTCTCCTCTCTTGCAGTGATGGAGAAAGGAGTGGTTATACAGCAGAAGGAAATGATGCTTATGTTGATTTGTCTGTGTGTGATGACAAAACAGTGCTCTTTTCTGATGTTATAGACTCGATAGAATACATGCCATTGGAGACAGGCGAACAGTGCCTCATAGGTTATATCACAAAGATTATTCCTGTGGGAGATACCATAGTAGTTGTAGATAATGAAAGAGCCAACAGGGTATTTCTCTATGATATGAATGGTAAATTTATCCGGCAAATATCCTCTCGTGGAGACTCTCCCGAAAGCTATGTGTCGTTAAGAGATGTGGCGATAGACAAACAGGGAGGGTGTGTTTTTATATTGGATGCAGCGACTATGCGGCTTTTGATGTTTTCTATGGATGGGAGTTTTATAAAGAGTGTGAAACTGCCCTTTGTTGCACATGCTATGGAGTATATAGGTGGCGAAAAGATGGTTTTTTATTTCAAAGTGAAAAATCCATCTTTGTTAAATGAAAAGGGTAAATATCCGCTATTAGGATTGTGGGATATGAAAAGCGAAAAACTTTTGCATGTGGGTGTTTATCAAGACGATGAAATACTTCAAGGAGCAAAAGTGATGTCTTTAAATCCTTTATGTATGACTTCGGAAGGAGATGTCGCTTTTATTCAAGATGCTTGTGATACCATCTATTCTGTAACGATGGAGGGCATAAAGGTCAAACATATCTTTTATGTAAATGAAGACAATAGAAAAAATATACAGGAATATATAGGTGGATTAAAAGGTGCCACAAATATGAAAGAAGCGTTGTCCCTGCGGAAAACATATCCATTTTATACTTTGCAAAGGCAGGTTTTCTCGGGTGGGATTTATGTAGTAGGATTGGTTTCGGCAGATAAAAGCTATATGGTTTTTATAAACGAAGATAAAGAAATGATGGTGGCACTGGGAGATAAGAAGACTCCTATGATAAAAAATGATATGGATAAAATATCTCCCTTTCAGATGAGGGCAGGAGATGAAAATGGGTATGTGTATTCAGTTATTGAACCAAAGGATATAATTCTACCTCAGAGTATTAGATTGTCCCCAGTGTTGGATAGTTTGCGTAATAGAGTAGATAAAAATGACAATCCAATTATAGTAAAATTTAAGATGAAGAAACAATGGTAAGAAAAATCAATTGCCTGATATTGGGAATTTCATTGTGCTTGTTTGTCATGTCCTGTGAGAGTGAAAAAGAAGTATCTGATGATTATATGCTATGTGAAATGAAGGGAGAATTGATGATGTCGGCCGCAAAAGCCACATGGATGTATGAGGGTAGAGTTTTGAATGATTTTAGAGTGAAAGACATAAATGGAATTGAAGAAAATTTATCATCTCTATTGGATGATGAATATAAAGTGATATTTGTTTTCTCTGAACATAATTGTAAGGTATGTGTGGATAATGAGGTGGAGAATTTAGCAGATTTGGCTATTAGGATAGGTGGAGATAGGATTTTAATACTTGTGGAAGGTAGCGGTTTACGTCAAGTGTTATCTTATATGATAGATAGGGACATTAAAACTGATGTTAGACTCATCTCAAGTGATGCACTAGGAGATATTATGAAAAATGAAAATATGCCTTGGGTGTGTGTGATGAAAAGAGATATGAGGATAGAAAACTTTTTTATCCCTATAAAAGAAATACCACATTACAATGATGTATATCACGATATGGTATATAAAAGGTATTTTGAAGTGGTAAAATAAAATCTTAATCTCCTCTTCCCCTAAAAGGCAGCCCTGCGGGCTGCCTTGTGTTTTTATATACATAAAGTGTGCTTAGATGTAACAAATTATATCCAAATTAGGCAAAAAAAACATACAAATAAATACGTGTATTCTTTGCTTAAAGGATATAAAGATTTACCTTTGCAGAAAAATATAAATATCGGTTATGAAAAAATTAAATCTATTGGCATCGGCTATAGTAATAATGGCAGTTGCATCCTGTGGCGTAGATATTGATAATAAAGAACCACGTCATAGAGGAGAAAAAGACATTAAAATCACCAGTATTAAATGTGATACCGTTTACATGGATGGTAGCAGCCTTTCGTTGGAAGGAAGTTGGATAATGAAAGAGGACACATTGGTATGGTTTGACAAATACACACATGGGGCACACCTGTTCTCTATGGATGGCAAATACATCACCCGCCGTATAGAAAAAGGCGATGGGCCAAATGATATGAAGACATATCCTTGGGCGGTATGTGCTGACGGTAATGACGGTATCATAATCCTAGATGCCAACAATATGCTGCATCATTATGATAAAATGTGGCAGAAGAAAAACAAATCCTTTTATTTCCAGAGAGGTAATAAAATGAGTGAAGCAGAATGGGAAGACCTTTACAATAACCCCAATCCCGAAAACCCATATATGTATGAGTATAATTTCAATGTAGGACGCCTAGCGATGGCTGATGATAGTACTCTTATAATTCCAGCCATCACAGAACACATAAAATTCAATGGTTATTCGCCTTCTATGGGTAGTGTAGAGTATTGGCAGAAGGCGTATAATTTTATGGGAGTGAATATGTGTTCCTCTTCTCCCAATACGCTCTTTGGGCATTTTCCTGCGGTGTATCGTGAAAAGAATATGCCAGTGTTCTCTTCCTATGATATGGCTGTAAGAGATGGGGATATGTATGTATCGTATGTAGCAGATAGTCTTATATATGTGATGGACAAGACAGGTCATGTAAGCAAAATGATAGGCTATGCATCTGCATTGGGTGATACCAACTACCCTGTTACGCTGTCATTTGATGAGGCAGAAGAAAATATGGGAGCTCACCTTAAAAAATATGGAAGATATATGAATGTGTATGCCTATGGGGATTATATCTTCCGCTCATATGTAAAAGAAGACAAAACAGGCTATGGATTGCAGGTGTATAAAGGAGATGATATGGTGGGCGATATACCTATGGATACACCTATGCGTATAGTAGGATATAAAGACGATGTCTTTTATGCATTCCTCTCTCCCGATAAGGAAAAAGACCTCTTCCGTATGGTGAAATTCAAACTTTAAGATATTAAAATGAAAGTAAACAGGGCAGTCATTTGGATAGTCCTTTTTCGGCGGTGAATAATATTTTACCGCCGAAATTATTTATATTCAACATGTTAGGCAGTTGTGCTGTAAAAAGATATAGCTCACAAAAACCGCTAAAACTCCAATCTTACTCTTCTCGTGTAACCTCCTTTGTAGTCTAAATTAAGGTCAATTGGTGTTACTTGGTACGGCTTAAATAAAATTCAACATTCTGCTCTTTTTGTCTTTGAAATTCTAATCTGTCATATTATGGCAGTTTGGTGGTGTAGTTTTGCCGAAAATTACATCCCATTTATTATGAAAAACAATGAATATACCCATCTGCGGGAGCAGGTGCAGAAAATCGAAGAGAAGATTCTTGCCATCACGGGACGAAATGTGGAGTTTAATATCGAGTGGACTCGTTCGCAGCGCAAATGTGAGCAGGTCGAAAAATTGATTTGGAAGCGTAAACATCTGCTCGATAAGATGTTTGTCGCTACACCTGAGGAGGTGGTGCGTATGGAGCAAGTAAATAATAGGCTATTTGAACTTACGCATAAGATGTATGCTCGTACAGAGGCTGTCTATCGCAAGATGGCGACCACAACCTATGACCCCGAATTTGATGACGATGTGGAGGTCGAGGGCTCGCTTAGGTTTTCGCCGAATGGACACAGTTCTGTTTTGCCAATGGCGAATGACGACTATTACGGCTCGGAATTCTACGAGATGTTTTGCATTATTGACTGGCTATACACTTGCAAGCATCTGAAATTGGAGGAGGTAGAGTCTTGCTGGTACCTCCGCTCGCCTGCCGACTATCGCCCCGAAATGACATGCGAAGAGTTGGGGATAAAAGATGACCTCAATGACGACACGACTTGGTATGAGTCCGTACAGCCTGCCGCCGAGAAATTGAGCCACCTCTGTATCTGTCATGCCATTCACGATTTGAGTTGCCACAAGCCCTATTCCATTTCCGACATTCTGCGTATGAACGACTTTTGCGTGGAGGTCAAGGTCTCGCATCAGCATTGGGAGGAGCAAGATGGCAGTGGTGGGAAATGGTGGGAGCGTTGCTCGTTTGATGAGTTTAGGGATAAGTTTTTGCACGAGGCCGAGCAAAATCGTGCGCCTAAAATCCGACTCGGGCAAGAGATAGCCAATCGCACACGCCTATATTTTCACGATTATTTGGAGGATTTATCCGCGGATATGCCAGGCGTGGAGCAGTGGACAGAGCCATTATCCGACAAAGTGCATTACCGCTGGCAACCACAAAAAGATTGTTTCTATATAGACGAAAACATCGACGACTACCTGCGAGAGTTGTATGAGTTTGTAAGAAGATAATTTTACACTGACGAGATTTGGTATTTTGAGGGTGTAGTTTTGCCAAATAAAAACAGAATATTGTAAAAAGCAGTCCGAAACTTTGTAGTTTGTGAAAAAATGTTTAGTTTTGAAGCGTGTCCCCTGTGGGATCACAACATATTAGAACTGAAAAGTCCTCAAACAACAAAACCGCCAATTTTGTCTGAGTGCAAGGCACTCGATATGTACACGAGGATAACAAATATTGTTCGCCACCAGTATAGGTGCGGGCTGCTTGTTTATCTGTATGTGTACTGGGCGCTTGGCGGTGCCTGTTGTTGTATGGAAACAGCAGTACGCACTTTTTTTATTGATAACTTAAATAAAATAAACAATGAAAGTATTAAAGCAAGTAAAATTGGGGAAGCTCCCATTTTATGTAAAAATGGAACTCCAAGAATTTTTCCACCACGTACTTGATATTTATGCTATTCCATATGATCTTAAAATAGGATTACCTGAGTTTCAACACTATGTGGAAAAGACAGATGATTTATTGCCAGGGGAATTTCGCACTGCAAAAATCATGAAAAAAGTAGCCTCAAATATACGCACAAATCATACGGAAGTTACTCTTGTGTATCATCTTAGTACATTATGTGATAAAAATGTTTGCGACCAAAGTGTACCTGCTTTTGATAGAACGATGATGGATTCTGGTTACAACCCCGAGTTATTGTTTGGTGGTAAGATATGTAGCGATGGAAAATATACCCAAGTTGCCGGGATTTCATTTTTAACGTCAGATTCTCATAATATATTATATTCACCCATAGGTGTTTGTGACGAAGAAATAAGTGCACCAATTTTAGAGTCTTTAAACCAAAATAAGAAATACATAGTAAGTCCCTCTGGACGATTAAATATGGGTAATGTATGGTGTAAAATAAGTGATGTTGTGGTCAATATAGATAATGCTCTTTATGCCCATTATTATGCAGCAGCGGTAGAAATTCAGTCAATGATAAATAATGCTAACTATGTTGTAAAAGATGCTGAAGAGGGCAAAAAAATGTTTTCAGAAGCTGGTCTGTCTGAACGACATCTCCTCGATTTATACGATGAGTATATGAGGATTGTAGATGCTTTAGAACTAGGAAATGTTATATCACATTCAATGATATTCCTGTCAATCCCAATGACAAAAATTACTTGTGATGTTTATGGTGAAGAGTGTGTATTTTACTTTATACCAGATGGTGATGAAGAAGATAAATATACAACGATTCTTTATGATAGTTTACCAGAAACATCTACAATGAAATATCTAACTAAATTATTTTAATTAAGTTAATCATTATGAAGATTACATTTAAGAGCTGGCTGATAGCAAACATAGAGAGCATTGTGATGGTAATGACATTGCCAGTCCTATTGTTATTTTATTTGAAGATTGAAAACTTAGATATTGTCGGTCTTTTAGGTTTTATTCTGTTATGCAGCCTTGTGCCAACAAAGAAAGTTGGTGATGGATTTACATTCTTTGTTTTTGCTTTAGCTTTGTGTGGCTACACATTCTACATCCTTGGAGGTTTAGGTTGGGTTATTGCAGTTGGTATTATAGGTCTTATTGGAGCTGTTATGACAGCAACTTTTGTGTATAATCACACAGAAGAGGTGTTGTCGCGTCGTTATTTCTATCGCAGCAGCAATGTCGATTATTTGGAGTTTAAGATGAAATATACCATTGAGCGTTTCTTTACTTCATTCCGTTGTTTTTTTGTTCTTTGTTTCTTGGTGTGGTTTGTGTTTAATCAACACAATGTACTTGCTTTATTGAAATAGTCATAACACTGACTCATTTTGTCAGTATACAATCATACCTTTGCATCAAAATTTAATAGAAAAGAGTATGGAGCAGAAGAAACATCAGAAGCAAACCCGAGAGCAGCTGCCATTTAGTGTACAACTGCGACAAAGCATTATAAATCAGCTGTATGACCTTGCAGCGTTGTGGGGTCGTGCGGCTGATTCGTTTCCACAAAATAAGCGCAAACAACGCAGTCGGACAGCTATTGCGGTCGTGGTCGGCGTGATTATCGGCACATTGGCGATACACTTTTTATCCTCACCCGAGCGTTGGATTCGATTATAATTTTTAACTTTACCTAAAATTTCAACCCGTTATGAGTACCGCAGGGCTTATTAACCGTTATGTTTGGTTTGTAACTACTATATTGAATTACGGGCCAATATCGTTAAAAGATATTCAACGTAGGTTTGAACTACACTTTGATACAGGAGAAGTATTGGAAGAGCGTACATTCCATCGTTATACCGATGCGGTAGAGGAACTATTTGACATAGACATAGAGTATGACCGTAAACGCAATGGCTATGTAGTAGCCAATGATGATATAGAGGATATGAAGATGCGTAAATGGTTAATTCAAACTTTTTCGGTAAATAGTGTTCTTAATGAAAGTGCTGCACTTAAAAAACGTATCCTGCTGGAAGATATTCCATCTGGACAGAACTTTCTTATGTCTATCGTCAAGGCTATGCGTGAGAATAGGACATTGCATATGACATACCATAGTTTTGGTAGAAGCGAGGCTTCGACATTTGAGGTGGAGCCATATTGCGTTAAACTTTTTAGGCAAAGATGGTATATGCTCGGAATGAGCGACAAACTGCGCATCTATGCCCTCGACCGCATCAAAGCTTTGGAGCAGACAGAGTGTACATTCAAACTGCCCAAAAAGTTCGATGCAGCGAAGTTTTTTGAAGACTACTACGGCATTATCATCGGCGATGAAGATTTTGATGTTGGCCCTGTGGCATTGAAGGTCGATTCGTGGCAGAGTAACTATTTGCGTACATTACCACTGCACCACACGCAAAAGGAGGTAGAGCGCAATGAGGAGTATTCTATTTTCGAGTACCGCTTGTGTCCGTCGTTTGATTTTCAGCAGAAAATACTCTCAATGGGCGACTCAGTAGGCGTGTTAGCCCCCGTGCTACTCAAAGATATGCTCCGCACTAAGGCCGAGAAGACCGCAAACAACAATGCCTCGGCAGGTATGGATTCAGGGTATAAGTTTAAGGTGTATAAAAAGTAATTAAAATAAAATATTATGTATAAATATGCAGAAGATATGGCACGTCCATATATAAAAGAATTGGAGGCAATGCTTGCTACAGATGTAACTCAAGAAGATGATTTTGACTACAATGAATTTGATGAGAAATTGATGGATATCGAGCAAGGTCTTATGGAAATCCCCGATAGTATAACTCGTCACAAGGCACTTCGCCTGCTATCACAGGTTAAAGAAGAATATGATGTGTTTGATGCTGATGACGAACTCAAAGCGATGTTTGACGATGAAGATTTGGAGGAGATGAACGAGTGGTAAGATAAAGAAATAAAATATTCATTATAATGGTAGAAGTATATAATTTATTTGAAATAAGCAAATGGTTGGTAAGTGAAAATTCAAATATATTACTACCTGCGATGCAACGAGGTTTTGTATGGAAACCAGTACAAATAGAACGCGTATGGGATTCTATACTCAGTGGCTATCCAATAGGAGCTTTTATGCTATCTGAAACAGAAAATCAAACTATGTGGTTGTTTGATGGTCAGCAACGTTCAACGTCCATAGCACTAGCTTTATATAATCCATGGGAAGAAGAACGTAAATCCATAGGTAATGCCCACCAATTACCTGTTGTATGGATTGATTTAAAACCTGAAAAGTATAGTTATGGTCAGAAATTTGTCATAAGGGTTGTAACCCAATCTCATCCTTGGGGGTATCAGCTCTTTAATAATAATGCTATTTTGAGTGTGAGTGATAGAGTAAAGGCTCTAGATTATCTTATTTCTGAAAATGAGGAAGATGGAAAGCAAAAGAAAAAATACATAGACCTTAAACCAGAAGAGCGTTACCCATATGACTCATATTTACCCATACCACTATCATTTGCCCTAGCTCCTTTTGAAGGGAATCAAGACATATCTTATGAAGACTGGAAGGCAATCATTTGTAAAAAAGTTGCAACACATTTTCCCTTAGGGCTCAATACTAAATATATTAAAGCTGAAGATTATAGGGAAAAATTAAATAATAATGACTATAAGGATATCTACAATGCTATCAAGAACAATGCTATAAAGCTAATGGTGCCTGGAATTATAGTAAAAAAAGGAGTCTTGTCCTTAGATGATAAAAATAATGAAGGTAATGATCCCACTTTATTTGTAAGAATCAATTCTGAAGGGACACGCTTGGAGGGGGAAGAACTCATTTATTCTATTTATAAATCTACTTGTCCAGAAGCTAAATCTTTGGTAGAATCACTTTCACAAAACATCATTTCTCCAGCTAAAACTATTGTTTTGGCATCTAAATTGGTATATGCAAAGGTTAATAACGGTAATTATATTAAGAATATAGGAGTAAAACAATTCCAAAATTTTATAAATAATCCTGATTTTAAAGAACAATTATTAAAAAATTACATAGGTAGTGAAGATGGAAGGATAAAAAAACTTTATGATATAGCTGTGGAAATCCTCCAAATGAATGGAGAAATTCCCAATGTCGTGGTAAGACAGGTAATTGCTACCAAAACAGAAATATTTTTATTATTACTTCGCTATCTTGATGAGTATATAGATAAAGATTTATCTATAGATTCTTCCTTAAAGACAGCTATTTGTTCACAGATATATCGTACTGCATGGTTTGGTGATGTATCGACTTATGTCAATGAAAAATGGAATAGTGTTACTAGTGATGATTTCTGGAGTCAGCCAGTTAATGATGGGCGGTTTATACAATACCCTCTCATTGACCCAGAGTTGCTGATGAAATTTTTTGAAAAAAAGATAGAAGATAAGGATAATGATTATTCGTTATCTGCAGAAAATGACCCAGAGATATGGAAATACTGGGAATGTCGTATTGGGGCTTCAGAAATCAACAAAGAACAGTTCAACTCTAAAATTTCAGATTCGTGGTGGGGCTTTATCAATTCTGTACAATATAATCGTTTACTCATACTAATAGCTCAAAGTTCTTATATTCGCGATGAATTTCCAGAATTTAATGAACTAGAACGACTGGAAGATACCAATACTCCATGGGATTGGGATCATATCTATCCAAGTGAATGGGTGTATGGACAAAGAAAGATCCATGAATTAACTCGCAAATGGAATAATACTATTGGCAATTTACGTGCTATGTCACTATCTGATAATCGTAGTGAAAGCAATAAACTGTCCCCCAGTGATAGGTTAAAAGATGTCTCTACTCATAAAAATTATTTTATAGAAGAAGGAGATTT
Organism: Flavobacteriales bacterium; assembly: GCA_017620815.1. Classification (GTDB taxonomy): domain Bacteria; phylum Bacteroidota; class Bacteroidia; order Flavobacteriales; family UBA1820; genus Merdimorpha. Next base: position 12,394 of record JAGAUI010000010.1, on the reverse strand, counting down.
GGAATATTGGAAAACATTGACTGAAAGGTTTAATAAAGATGACGAATCGATGGTCATAAATCACGCAATGGCTATTGCACGACGATTGGTTAATATCTATAAATGTTTCTATCATCTTATTTATAATTAGAAAAATGATAAACTACATCTCTGACATAGCGCACTACAATGAGGTGCTGGCGCGGGTGGCGAGTGTAAGGCATTCGCTGGTGATTGGTACGGCCGATATCAAAGACCTCTATGTGAAGGTCGGAGCAGGTCGTGAGCCGTTCCTTGCGGTGCTTGATTTGCTCGTCAGGCGAGGTGTGGAGGTAAGATTGTTGCACGCCAAAGAGCCGGGGCCGAACTTCCGTGAAGATTTTGATAAGTATCCTTCTCTCATAAAGAATTTGCAACGTAAACTCTGTCCGAGAGTCCATTTCAAAATGATGATTTTCGATTGTGAGGCGGCATATATCGGCTCGGCAAACCTTACGGGTGCAGGTATTGGAATGAAGTCCGATGGCAAGCGCAACTTTGAGGCGGGAATTATGACCGACGACCTCGCGTTGGTTGATGCCGCCGCCGACCATTTCAACTCGGTCTGGTCTGGCGAACATTGTAAAAATTGCAAGCGCAAAGACTATTGTGGAATGCCAATAACCATGCAGGTAAAAAAGACGAAATAATAGAGCAAAATTTTCAAATCACCCCCTCTCTGTCCTGATGTGGCAGAGAGGGGTTTTACTTTTGTCGCAAAATCAAGGATGCGATGAATGGAATAGTAAAAATGCGGGATGTGCGGTTTGATAAGGACCTATTTATCAACTTCCGCACGCGAACAATACTCGATAATCTGCTGTGTAGTTATCAAGGCCTACCCAAGGGCGTTAATTATATGATTATTGGCGACCCGGGCGTAGGCAAGACAACAATCATACTCGATATGCTTGCCAATATACGCAAGGCCCAGCCTTCGGCACGCATACTCTTTATCAGTGCGGAGATGAATGAAATCGACCTTGCAATCTATGTGGAGCGTTTTCCGAAGTTTGGCGACCTTAATATTCTATTTATCGAAGGAGGCTTTGATGAGTGTAGCCATTCGTGGCAAACGGTTGCCGATACGCTTGATAATGGTTGGGATATTGTTGCTATCGACTCGTTCCACGAGTTGCAGGGTGTCGTCAAAGAGGAGGAGAATGTAACCAACAAACGAGCCGAGAGTATGCTCCTGTCGCTTATCAAGCAGCAGAACAAGGCGCAGAATGACCGAGGTGTCAATACCACTTTTCTAACTATTCAGCAGGTAACCAAGTCGGGAGCATTTGTCGGCTCTAATCGCCTGAAACATATGATTACGGCGATGATGGAGTTGCGTCTGGACAACCCGAAAAACATCTATTCCGACCGTTATATCACCTTCTCGAAGCACCGCCGAGGAGATGTAGGTGTGAAACTATATTACAACCTCTCCACTACGGGTGATGTCGATTTTGACGAGGAACGCTACGAGCAAGACCAAAGCATACGCCGTATGCAACGCAATGTCCGCAATCAACTGCACGACTTTGCAGACAGATTTGATGAATTGTTTAACAATCTAAATAGAGAGAAAAATGGATAGTAAATCTTACACCGCGTGGCGTGATAATTTCATCGCCTCACAACTACCTTACCGTATCGTAGAACCACAAGAACTAATCTCTTCTGGCGAAAATACCTACCTAATGCACGGCTTGGAACTCGAAGTCGAGCCTAATATCTCCGAGCAGATAGATGCCTTTATCGGCGTATCGCCCCGACAATCGAAGTCTGTTACCGACACTTTCGGAGCAAATGGTATACGTGATTTACGAAACTATCTTGCTTTATCAAATAGTGTAGAAAAAGCGGGAAAACTCGCCTTGATTGCCGACCCAAAAGAGCGAAAAATAGTAGGAGCAACACACCTAAAACAAGAGGCAATACCAGCCGAGAGCTTCTTTGATTTCTTGGAGATGTTTATGAATGATAATGGTTATATGCCAGACACTTTCTACACATCGGGCTCGTTACAGGGTGGTGTTACGGTAAGTCTTATGCCCAACACGCCAAACTATAACGCAATTGCAGAAGATGAGGAGTTTATGACCAATGGTGTTTGGTTTCGCTGGAACTTGGGCGAAGTTGAGGCTGGCAACTACTATATGCGTATGATTTGCTCAAATGGACATATGGTGCGTACGGAGCGTAAAATTGCACACTCCTATCAATTAAACGATACCAATGTAGCCAAGATGTTGGCTCTGCCACGCACCGAATTTATTATGGCTGGATTTGACAAACTGCGCACCAATGCCTTACTTGCAATGCGTACCGAGGCATCTATGGGCGAGGTCAGAATGGTAGATAGACTATTGTCGCGGTATGGAGTGGAGCAGGATATAGCCAATGAGATTGCTCCTTATGAGCATTTGCTCGGCCTGTATCAGGCTGCAGGATATGCCACACAACATTTTCCTATAAACCAAGCCCGAAGCGGTATAAATATGTGGGATTTAATAAACCGTATTACCGCCTTTGCCTCGCATACACCAATTTGGGAGGTAGAGGATAATCGACGCTCGGGGCTTATGATGGAGAGTGTGAGGCTACTTAATTGCCCGCGCGATATCAAGGAGTATATCTCTATTTTCTAACAGCTTATTTATGACAAAATACGAACTCTTATAGGCACTCATGAGTACTCTACTACATGTCCCCCGAAAGGAGCTAAATAAAACAAGAACTAAAATTTACTCTGAAAATATTTGGCTGTGTGAGGAGGTAGCTTTGCACTATAAAACTTTGGGTTATGGATTTGGACAATATCAAGGCTATATGTGAGGCAGGAAACCTATACGCTGCAAACGGAGATTATACGAATGCTATTCGCTGCTGGTCGTTAGTAGCAGAAGATAAAGCTGACCACGAAGGAAAATACCGATTAGGTATCTGTTACTATGAGGGCAAAGGGGTGAAACAGGATATGTTTAGCGCAATATGCTGGCTAAACAATGCTTCACAGTCCGGAAGTTTTAAGGCTGCAAAGATATTGGGTGGCCATTATGAAAAATTGGCTTATAGTATTGTTGAGCGAGAGGTTACGACAACCGATAGTCAACTTGCAATATGGGATATTCCTCGTGTGGAGAAGGTTAAACGCCTTACAGATCCTGAATATCTCAATAACGCAATAGACTACTATTCTCAGTATCTTACAAATATAGATGTGTATGTTCACTGGGACAATCTACAAGAGATAGGTTTTGACCTTAAAAGAAGAGTAAAAAAAATTATTGATAATGATATATCAAGTGAAAAGAAGATAGAAAAATTAAAACGATTAATGAGGACTTATGAAGCGTATGAAGATGTTTGATTGGAAATAGTGTTTCATAATTTTCATAAAATAATGCAATGAATTTACAGAATATCATATTGCATGGGCATAGAAAACTCTTTCCATTATGGGCAGAGATTAAGGTCATTTGGCGAGAACTGACTACTGAGGAACAACCTATGGAGGTCTGCGAGAGGCCATATCGCTCAACCGACCCGACAACCAAGGTTGCCACGCAACTGAAATGGATGTTGATGAAAATCTACCGCCCGCAGGTTGCTTTCGAGTTGCGTGTTACGGAGCAACGTCCCAAGAGCCGTATGGGTTACTATGCGCCGGCAAAGCGGAGTATAACGATTCACGGTGGCTGGGGCAATGTCCACTCGTTGGAGGAGATAGCTATACACGAATACGCCCACCATATCCACTTTACGGAGCATCGGCGCAGTGGCAAGAAGGATACTCCTCACGGTCCAAACTTTTGGCGCATCTACTCGGCACTTATGGCAAAAGCGATAGAAAAAGGACTATACAATGATAACTATATTGACAAAATAATAGAGCAAGAAGATGAAGAACAAGAATGAACTTAAAACGATTATGCGCACTCATAAGGAGCAGACAAAGTGTATGGGATTGCCTATTTTTCTCGGCTACGATGACAACAACCAGCCCCTGATTGTCGATTTGGCAAAGGTGGGAAATATTTTGGTCGGAGGGGCAACGGGGCAAGGGAAAACAAACCTTCTACACGTCTTTGCGAAGTCTATTTATTATGCCCCCAAAAAGGTGTTTGAGGGGTGTTTTGTCATCTATATCGACCCCAAAGGGATGGATGGTAATCGCCCCTATTTTGACACATATCTGACTACGATGGAGGAGATTCGTGAGGCGTTGGAGATGTTGTGCGACAATATTAAAAAACTAATGAGTAATCCAAACCTCTCCTTCCCTCCAAAAATGGTGTTGATTGATGACTTCGATTATCTTGTAATGTACAAAAAAGAGTTTATGGATATGCTTGTCTATATTGCCGAGCGAGGTCATCTTGTTGGGGTTCATCTTATCGCAGCATCAATTCCAGTTAGTTGGAAGGTCTTTTCAGGCCGCCTAAAAGCAAATATGCCGACTCGTATTTGTTTCCGTATTACAGATAAATCGCAGTCAAGATTGGTGCTTGATACGCCTGATGCAACACTTCTATCACAACAAGACGAGATGTTTTTCTCATACAACCTTAAATTAACCAGATTGCAAACCATAAATGTAGTGGACGACAATGGAGAATAAAACTTTTGACAGAAGCAACTGCGACCCTCTGTTTGATGAGGTTGTAGCGTATGCCAGAGTGCAAAAGAGATTGACCGCCTCGGGCATTAGCGAGAGGTTTTGCATCGGTTTTAACCGAGCAAGCCGCATTATCCGACAAATCAAGGAGTCGGGAGTATTAACCGCAAAAGAGAACGACAATGAGCGAGTATTTAGCGTTCCTCGCCTGAAACTTCCCAAGAAATTTGCAAAAGCGCCGGCAAAGCATCTGCAAAAAATCGTGATTGACAATGCAGAAGGGAGAGGTCTATTAACACCCGAAAACCGAGAAGCATATCTGCAACGCATCGACCACGAAGTCGCGGTTTTTGAGCGTTGTGGCTATGTGGAGTATCTGCTTGGCGTGGCGAAGATGACCAAGGAGATGAGTCTATTGGGGATCTCGTACATTGCAGGGCGTGGAGTCTATTCTGCCTCGTTAGTCTTTTATTGCTTGCGAATCACGAATATAGACCCCATAAAGCACAACCTTATGTTTGCCCGATTTATGCCCGAGGATCGCCAAAAGTTTATCGAGGTGGAGTTGCTTATTGGTAAGATTTTGAGCCCATCTCATCTGCGAGATTTGGAGCAGGCGATTGCTTGCGATGAGAGCGAGGGGTATATCGTAACGCTTGTAGCGTCAAACATCGCAGGGCTTATTAGTCGGACAAACCACGAGATTTGGGATAAGTGCGGATTGATGCTTACTGACTTGTCTAATGGCTGCGATTTGCGAATACCACTCGATGATGCTGAGACTTATCGCTCGTTCCATTATGGCGACTTGGCGGGAATCTATTGCCTAAATCGCAGAGGGATGGCAAATGAGATGCACTTTAATCCGCCGACCTCGTTTGACGATTTGGTGCGTCTTTGCGCCATAAATAGACCAGGGGCGTTTGAGATGTTTAACGAGAATGATTCACGATATTGTTTTCAAGAGGAGATTATGCGCGATGCGATGGCTTGCGGATTTAGTGAGGCTGAGGCAGACGATTTGCGCCGTGCCGTGGGTAGAAAACGGATAGAAAAGTTGGAGTTGTATCGTCCTAGCTGGGTAGCAAAATATGGCGAAGCGAGTTGGCAAACGATGACCGAGCAAGGATTGTACGCCTACCCGAAGGCACACGCTGTGGTACTAGCCTATCTATCCTACTCAACAGCTTACCTCAAAACCCATTTCCCTGAGGAGTTTACCCGAGCAGCCCTATGTGTGGCAGCAAGCGATGAGTGCTAATCATAGTACGGTTGCAAAATAGTCCGCATTAATACAAACTAATTCAAGACAAAAGTGGCGTATGTAGTGAACTGTGTAGTTCGCTCATACGCCACCTTAGTTTATTCACAATGCATCATTGAAAGATACTTGATTTCAGTGCTTTACTTTCAAAAGTTTTATGTGCCTTTGCATTTGTAGTTTTTTTGCTCAATTACGACTTTCATATAGTCTTCTATGTAGGATTTCGCAATTTTCGTAAAAACTAACACTGATAATCAATTAGTTAAAATAAAATAACGGTTGCCCGCAGGGCTGCCCTTTGTGCATATAAATATGTGAGTGAGTCTTATTTGAGAGCTTCCAGTATGTTGTAAGCGATCTCTATACCTATCTTGTCCTGAGCATCGGTAGTAGAAGCACCTATGTGTGGGGAAAGAGAGATTTTCTCGTTCATAAGAACAGCAACAGGTGGAGTAGGTTCGCCTGTAAATACGTCCAGTCCCGCACCGAATACTTTGCCGCTATCTATACCCTGCAATAGTGCAAGTTCATCTACCACACCACCACGAGCAGCATTCACTATCACCACGCCATCTTTCATCTTGGCGATAGCATCGGCATCTATAAGCGGTTTTTCCTGTGAAGGAACGTGTAGAGAAATAAAATCTGCCTGTGAAAGAACTTCGTCCAGTGTAGAAGGTGCTATGTCAAACGTTACGCTCTGCCCGTCATAGAACTCCATCTTGAGCGAAACGCTAGCTGTGATGAAAGGGTCGTGGAACACTACCTTCATTCCCATACCTATGGCTTTTCTTGCAAGTGCTTGACCTATGCGTCCAAAGCCTATCACGCCCAGTGTCTTGCCTTGTAGTTCTTTACCTTTGGCATATTTCTTTTTAAGAGCAGCAAAACTTGTTTCTCCCTCTAGTGGCATTTGACGGTTTGAGTCTTCTACCATACGAGCAACGTTAAGCATGTGGCACATAACCAATTCTGCAACCGATATAGACGATGCAGCAGGGGTATTAACCACCTTACGACCTATGCTACGAGCATAAGCTACATCTATGTTATCCATACCTACACCAGCACGACCTATCACTTTAAGTCCCGGGCAAGCGTCTATAAGGTCTTTGCGTACCTTTGTAGCCGAACGTACAGTGAGGACTTCTACGCCTTCGCTGTTTATGTATTCGGCTAGGTTTTCTTGTGGAACGTTCTGTGTTATTACCACAGCTCCTGCTTCTTCCAGTATCTTGACACCAGCAGCAGACATTCCGTCATTGGCAAGTATTTTCATTTTATTTCTCCTGTTCTAGTTTTTGCATTACGTCTATAAGAACTTGAACGTTTTCTTTGGTCATGGCGTTGTATAGCGAAACACGATAACCGCCTACGCTACGGTGTCCTTTGACTTCGCGGATAGCGGCTTCTTCACATAATTCTGCAAAACGTTCGCTGTATTTCTCTGGCTCATTAAGAACAAATGTAACGTTCATATCACTGCGGTCTTCTTTTACTGTAACCACTCCGCGGAACATGCTGTTGCGGTCTATTTCATCATAAAGCATCTGTGCTTTTTCACGGTTGTATGTTTCGGCTACAGCTACTCCTCCACGAGCTTTAAGATGACGCATGTTAAGTACGCTCATATATACAGCCATACAGCATGGTGTGTTATACATGCTACCAGCCTTGATATGCTGCTGATAGTCTAGTACATATGGTATATCGCGACCTGTCTTGCCTAGGATTTCATCACGAACTATAACTAGTGTTACACCAGCTGGGCCTACGTTCTTCTGGGCTCCTGCATATATAAGGTCAAATTTGGATACATCTATGCGGCGTGAAAAAATGTCTGATGACATATCACATACATATGTAACAGGGCATTCTGGGAACTCTTTTATCTGGGTTCCATATATGGTGTTGTTTGATGTGCAATGGAAATAGTCTATATCGCTAGGGATAGTGTAGCCTTTGGGGATATAAGTGTATCCATCGGCTTTGGAAGAGGCTACTTCTACTACTTCGCCTACCATAGATGCTTCTTTCATCGCTTTTGCTGCCCAAGTGCCACTATTGAGGTAGCCAGCACGACCGTCCTTTTTCATGAGGTTCATGGCTGTCATAAGGAAATGTAGCGTAGCTCCGCCGTGTAGAAATAGTATGGAGTAGCCTTCTGGTACTTCCAGTAGTTCACGTACTAGGGATTTGGCTTCTTCCATGATGGAGAGAAACTCCTTGCTACGGTGTGAAATCTCTCCTATACCTACGCCTGAGCCTTCAAAATCTATCATTGCCTCAGACATTTTCTCTACCACTTCATATGGTAATGCAGATGGTCCTGCACTGAAATTGATTTTACGCATAATTTTATTTGTTTTATAAATTTCCTTCGTGTTTTAAAATATGCCTACAAATATCCGATATATATTTTAATTATGGAGTAAAAAAAACAAATTTTTGATAGGGAAAATAAGCACTCTATTGTAAAAAGTGAATGAAAGTGTTCTTTTTTATGCCAAAAATGTATGTTGTAGTTAAAAGTATAGAGATGTAGAAGAAAAATGTGAGAAAAAGTTTTTAAAATTTTTAAAAAACATTTGGAAAACAGAAATTTTAAATTATTTTTGTGATATCAAAATGATATCAAAATAAAACGAGTTTAGCGATGGGGATAGTAGTAGATATGAAGGATATATTGGCTGTGGGGATAGCTGTAGCGGTATTTATTGTAGAACTAATGTGTGATATAAAAAATAGTAAAATAATAAATTAACTTTAAAACTTTTTGAAATTATGAAGACCAATGAAGTAACTTTTTCGGGTATGTGTGCATCGGGATTTCTGATGCTGCTAGTATTTTTTCTGATGGTGGCAGGGGCTGTATGCTCTTTTGTGTTCCTTATGGAGCCGGGTATGATGGCGATAGGCATTACACTAGGAGTGTTGCTTTCTCTACTTTCACTCGTGATGTTGGGTGGATTTATAATGGTAGAACCCAACGAAGCACGTGTTATAATGTTCTTTGGTAAGTATGAAGGTACTTTTACCCGTAACGGATTCTACTGGGTAAACCCCTTTAATACTGCTACCAAGATACCTCTTAAAGCTCGTAACCTAGACGCTGCTCCTATCAAGGTGAACGACAAGACGGGTAACCCTATCCTTATAGGTCTGGTTATGGTATGGAAAGTGCGTGATACCTACAAGGTAATGTTTAATATAGACAACGATGTCAATGCCAAAGAAGGTGTGGTTACCAATGCTGCCGGACGTATGAAGACATATGAAAACTTTGTAAAAATACAGGCCGATGCAGCACTACGCCGTATAGCAGGCGAATATGCTTATGACAATATAGAATCTCACGATGAGGTTACATTGCGTTCATCTGGTGATGAGGTACAGCGTCGTCTGGAAGCCGAGATTTCAGCAAGTCTGGAAATAGCAGGTATAGAGGTTATAGAGGCTCGTATATCACATCTAGCCTATGCACCCGAGATTGCAGCTGTGATGTTGCGTCGTCAGCAGGCAGATGCTATACTTTCGGCTCGTCACAAGATAGTAGAAGGTGCAGTAGGTATGGTGAAGATGGCACTGGATAAACTGGGCGAAGATGGCGTGGTAGAGCTAGACGAGGAACGTAAAGCCGCTATGGTATCCAATCTTCTAGTAGTCCTATGTGCCGATGAAGCAGCTCAGCCGGTTGTAAATACAGGAACACTGCACCAGTAATAAAATAATTTCAACACTTAACACCCTACAGATATGATACGTTATGTGAGATCTTTTGTGATGACTATACTCATAGTGGCGACGGTGGCGTATAGCCTTATCGTTAGAGCAGAAGAGGGACGTCTGGGTCCTGTCATTGCAGCGGTGGTGCTGTTGCTGGGAGTGTGGGTGTGGTCTCTATGGGTAAACAGAGAAAAGGTAAAAAGTTTTATCTCGAGGTTTTTTACCTTTTCTCTCACCCGTGAGGACATAGTAGGTAAAAAACGTGAAAGACGTTTTGTAAGAAAGGGAACACCTACGGCTCGTGTAGCCAATGCTATGATAGCCATATCCTATACATTGGTAGGAATAGTGGCGATAGTCTCTATCATAAATAAGATAAGAGGTAATGATAGCGATGAGGTATGGGAGACAGTTTTTGTGATGGTGGGATTTGTACTTATCATATTGGGGCGTTCTCTTGAATATATAAGACGAGCATTCGTTAAACTATTGCGTATAATTAAGAAATAAAAACAGCGTGAGATATGGCAGAAGATAAAAAAGAAAAAAACAAAAGCTTTGTCTTGCGGGTAGATGCAGATATGATGGACGCCATAGAAAAATGGGCGGCCGACGAATTCCGTTCTGTAAACGGGCAGTTGCAGTGGATAATATCTGATGCTTTGCGTCGTAGTGGACGCTCACGCCGTAAAACCAAATCTTCTACCGTGGAAGATAAAAGTGAAATGTAATAAAACTCATATAAGATGAAAAACCAAACGTAAAGCCCCTAGTATGGCGGGGTTGCAAAAAAACAAAAAGAGTCCATACCAAACCAATTCTTTAATTAACATTAAACCTTTGATTTCTTATGAACAGATTTTTCTTTTTTGCAAAGGGTATGATAGTCATAACCTTGCTAGGAATGTTAGGAAGCGGAATTATGTTTCTTTTTAATTCCTGTACCAAAAATTATGATGCTCCACGAGCCACTTCTCGTCAAGAGATGTTGGGAAGAATGTGGCGGGAGACATTATACAGAACACACATCACCCTGCCAAGTGCAGAGGATAAAAAACCTCAATTAAAAATAAATGACGTCCTATATGCCAGAGCCAAGGCCGATGGAGCAGATATTTCTGGCTGTATTGCATCACTTTATGAATAATAAAATTAAATAATTATGGGAGCAAATATAATACTTTGGTGGGCAGGACGTGAAGTCTTATTTGATACATTGGTGGCAATATGTATTATAGGGTTATCATTGGGTATTGTGTATAGAATACTCAAAACCAAAGCTTTTGACTGCATAAATAGACGTCTGGCATTTTCATTATTATTGACCATAACATTTGTATATAGATATTCTTTGTATGATACGGAATATTATATGCCCATTATACAGACAGTACTTAACTGTGGACTGATACTATTTACCGTGGCTCTTATAGCCGAGGCGGTAGTTACAGGAGTGAGAAATCACTCATGGGAAGGAGTGAACTTTTATGCTGCTCATTTACTATATGCTATGATGTATATCATTCTGGGTGTATTTCTCCCAGCAGATATGGAAATGGAAACTATATCTGCTTGGTGGCTCATACCTTTTATGATAGGTCTGGCAGTAGCAGTGTACAATTCTGTGTACATAGAAAAACATAAACAGGGAGTCTTTTCTATGATGGCAGGACACATATGTACGTTCATATATGTCTTACTGGTATTTTTTACAATAAAATTCCAGTTTTTTAATTGATGAAAAACAGCTGATTATAAATGCTTAAAAGTATGTAAGATGGAAACAATAACATTTGGAGCAGTATTTAAGTTTGCAGTCTTGATAATCATTACGCTGGTAGTCTTTGGTTATTCTCTATGGAGAATTTATAACTGGACGGGCTGGGCACAAGAGAGAAAGGTGATAAGCATATATCCATTTTGTGCCATATACTTTCCTCTTCTATTCATATTCCCAGATGAATCTTCTACTTGGGCAGCCATTATATTATATGCAGTGACAACTACATATATGTCCATTGTGCTATTTATAAATGCTATATGGGCTACCATTAAAGACACTTATGACCTGTATGGAGTATTATTGTATATGGTGTCTAGTATGTTTTTGACTATGGCTATATGGGTAGGTATAGTGAGTGAATTTAAGAATTTATAAACTTATAATATCACAAGTGAAATGGGAAAAACAGAATCTATAATACTGGGATTTATCTTGGTCGCCATATACTTGGTGTATAAACTGTTGAAAGCATACAAGCAAAATCCTGTGTGGAGTGAGGTACGTGGGATTGTGTGTTCAGTCACCATTCTGCTTACGTGGGTGGCACAATCTGTAGAGATGACTTGGCCGTCCAGCGTTATGACATACATTCTTTATGGTATGGGGGTGGTGATGATATTGGTGTCTGTTTATATGATATGCCTCGCTTTGCGTGCACTTAAAGAAACAGGAAAATGGGCTGCCGCTAGACCTCACATTCATATTATGCTCTATGCAGTGGCAACGGTTTTGTTTTTTATCATCGCCCCATTGATAGAGAATACAGCCGAGGTATATGTGTGGTTGGTATTTGTGGTGATATTTGGACTAGTGGCATTGTGGCAGATGATATGGCTTACATACACCAAGATAGATTATCCTCCTCTTACACATTGGACAGCAGGGGTGGCATTGGCGATGTATATCATGATGTTCCTGTATGCTTACGTAGAATTACTATGATGATGTATCCTCTCAAAAAAACGGCAGCCCGCAGGGCTGCCGTTTTTTT
>JAGAUI010000009.1 GCA_017620815.1 Flavobacteriales bacterium | reverse complement strand
TGAACTTATTGACAAGTATTTCAAACCCACAAACCTATCTCCAGATATACATAAAAGCAGCATCATAGACTTTGAATCCATAGATAAAGCTGTCAAAAAAACAGAACAATACATCAAGGTAAATGCCTACAAAGCCGAAAAAAAGATAGATAAACTCATAGGAAATAACCAGCCTGCGACTACAAACAAAGCCCCACAAGTATCATCTCTCATAACCTCAAATGCCGATGAAGCCAGACAGATAATTGAGTCAATAGATGATGTAACACAAAAACACGTTATTAACATAGATAAAGTAACATATAATAAAAAGAAAGAGAGATACGAATTCACAGGAGGACACACCATAAACGCGGCAGAAAACTTTATAAATCTAAAAAACAAAAATCCTAACACAACGGGATACTCTTATACATATACTGATATCGTTCACGAAAACGGAGTAATATCCCGTAAAATTACAATAACTGATAACAATGGAAATATGATTACAAAAAGAGGAAATAATGGATACAGTAGTCTATACCCCGCATCTTGGAGTCAAGAAAAAATCAATCAAGAAGTAAAATCTGCCCTTGAAAATATTATACACGTTAACAAAAAGTATAACATTTATACTGGTATTTCAAATGAAAAAATTAAAATTCAATTTATAATTATAGATAACACTATTATCTCCCACTATCCACTTGCAAATTAAATATAATATTATTAATTTTGTTTAACCATAAAAATAAAGACAAAAAAAATGAAGACACATACACTTAAATATAAACTATATCTATCCTCAAAAAACAATAGCCCAAATATAGAAATCATAATTAATCCTTCAGTAGAATATGATAATTTTATAGCAGCTAGCATCATAAACATATCTTATATCCCACTTATAAAGAACTACATAGATGAAGTTATTGAAAATCTTACTAAAGTTGTAGCTGGGGAATTAAATTATTATGAATTTGGTGAAGAATGGGGTTGGTTTGACTGTGAAAAAGATTACACCATATTTGGATTTCTAGATAAAGAAATTTGCCAATTAAATACAGATGAATTATATGAAATGTTATGCAAATGGGTAATCTTTTTTAAGAGATACTATATAGAAGGCACCCTTCTCCCTCAAGACTAAAGATTTGTGAAATAAAATATTTATTCCATCATAAACTCCCCACCATTCGGGTGGGGATTTTTTTCACTGTTATTACAAAAAACATACGTATATTTGAAAGCATAATCGCTCCTTCCTCTCAAGGAGAGATAAAAAGAATAGGAGGAGCTAAACAAATCCTCGTTCCAGATAGAAGTATATGGACAGATGCTGTAAAAATAGAAGAACTTAAAATAGAATAAATATGACACTGGAAAAACTTATGAGTGAAGCCCGTCATGGTGAAACAAGCCGTGATATGCCGTATAGATATAACAGCCTTATATCCTTTGGTGAAGATATCCTAAATGATAAAATTCAGCTTACAGAAAAGGAAATTATAAAATACCTTGATGAATGTCTAAGATATGTATGGGATACAGAAAGGTATGGTGGATATGATTTTGATATAGCTCAAAAATTATATGGCCAAGGACTTAAAATTTTTGAAAAATTTAATCTATATAAATATATAGAAGTTTATCACGATGTCTTTCGAGGATATTCTTACAGTAGTAATAATCAAAAAATTAAAGATGAGTATGAAGAATTCTTAAAGATTTATCATGCTTGGATAAAAGCTGGCAGTCCAGAAGGAGAATACGTGAGATGGAGAAATGTTAAAGGTAGATAGACGCTATTTGTCATATTTGCACTATAAATAAAAATGTTACCCCACCCTTTCGGGTGGGGATTTTTTTGCCTACATAGTTTATCATAAAAACATTCGTATCTTTGAAAACAAAATAGCTCCCTCCAGACAAGGGAGTTTAAAAAGAAAAGGCGGAGCTAAACAAATCCTCATTCCTAATAGACGCCAATGGACAGATGCCGTAAAAATAGAAGAATTTAAAATAGAATAAATATGACACTGGAAAAACTTATGAGTGAAGCTCGTCACGGGAAGACAAGTCGAGATATGCAGTATAGATATAATAGTCTTATATCTTTTGGTGAAGATATCCTAGCTGGGAATGTTGCCCTTAAAGAAAATGACATTGTTAAATACCTAAATGAATATAAAAATTATGTATGGGATACTGAAAGGTATGGGGGATATGATTTTGACATAGCACAAAAATTATATGGACTAGGACTTAAAATATTTGAAAAGTTCAACTTATATAAATATATAGAAGTATATTGTGATATTTTTTATGGATATTCATATAGTAGTGAAAGCCAAGAAATAAAGGAAAAATTTGAAATTTTCAATAAAAAATATGATGATTGGGTAAATGCTGGTAAACCAGATGGAGAATATGTAAAATGGAAAAAATATTAGAAAAATGATTTTATTTCCCACCCTTCGGGTGGGGATTTTGTTTTAAATAATTCATTTACTGTAAAACACCTGCCCTATAAAGAGATATCACATTAAACAGATACTATATGTACATTTTAAAATAGAAAATAAAATCATTGATTTCAATTGAAATATGTATATTTGTACACTTGACTAATTTATAGAAAACCAATAAATATCCTTTATTAAAATGAAAAAAATACTTTATCTACTACTGTGTGCGGGACTTTTTATATCCTGTGATAACGCACCTGCACAGCAAGAAGAAGACCCTGCTGTAAACAAAGTATGGGCTTGGGTTTCGGGTTCACTTAAGATGAGCGAAGAGAAACTTGAACACTATTTTGCCATAGCCGATTCTGTAGGCATAGACGCTATCATTATGGAATGCCATAGTGGTTATCCTGTAGTACTTGATAGCACTACATTTGTAGATTCTGCTGCTATTAAAATCATAGAACGTGCTGTTCCTTATGCACAGAAATACGGCATAGAACTACATGCTTGGATGTGGACTACCAACCGTTGTGAAAAACATCTGCGTGAGGCTCACCCAGATTGGTACCAAGTCAATGCACAAGGAGAATCCTGCAACGACATCAAACTATATGGTCGCGAACACTACCGTTGGCTATGTCCATCCCGTAGCGAAGTTACCGAATACCTTAAAGAGCGTGCCACAGAATTGGCTCGTATAGACGGGCTAGCTGGTGTACACCTAGATTTTATACGTTATCCCGATGTAATACTTCCATATGCCCTTCACGAATCCCGTGGCGTAGTACAGGACAAAGTTTATCCTCTATGGGATTTTTGCTACTGTGATTCATGTCGTGCTGCATTTAAGGAACTACACGGCATAGACCCTATGGAGCTAGAAGACCCTACTGCGTGTGAAGAATGGATGCAGTATCGTTGGGATGTACTTGCAAAACAGGCTTCTGACGTATGTGAAGCTATCAAAGCCGAAGGTAAAATGGCAACAGCAGCTGTATTTGCATCTCCAGAAGAATCCAAAAAACTTGTACGTCAGGATTGGGCTAATTTCAAAAACATTGACGTTATCCTGCCTATGATTTATCACAAGTATTATGGTTGGGAGGATGAAATGGTTGCTACAGCTACAACTCAAGGCGTTGAAGCTCTTGCTGCAGCAGGAAGCCCAGCATATCTATGTTCTGGTCTATTTGTAGGTCATATGCCTGAAGGCAAAATATACGAATTCATGGATATGACTCGTAAAGCCGGTTCCAAAGGTTTCTGTTTCTTCTCTATGGAAGGTCTAGACCGCAAACGCGGCGGTGGCAACCGTTGGGATGAAGTAGCGGAAGCTATCAAGATGTATAAAGAAGGAGTGCCAGAAGAACAGGTAGCTGAATAACATCTGGACATATAAACGATAAAAGCGAGGGGCTTTGCCCCTCGCTTTTTTATGTGTAGTGTTAAATTTTATGCCTTATATATTTTTATTTTCTACGCAAAAATCATGACAGCTCTTACCCAAAATTAAAATGAAACGACAAAACAGAGGGCATTTTTTGTATTCTCTGCAAAAAAAACAGAACCCTTTAAGTTAATGAAAAGACCTTTATTCAAATTCCATTCCTATGTAAACACTTAAACATCTTGCATTTAAAGAAGTAAATAGCGTATATTTGCACTGCTAAAAATGAAAAGTGTAGTTATTATACATATATAAAAGTTAGTAGTAGTTTCATAGTTGTAGTTTTTTAGTATAGGTTAGTTTTTAGGACTTGTCAATAGATGTATTTCTTTTTGGCAAGTTCTTTTTTTATAGAGATACATGGGAAAAATTGTCCCCAAAAATGGGCAGCCTGCATCTGCCCATTTTTGGGGACAATGCTCACCAGTTACACCTATTTTACAATATATGCTATCGTAATATACAGATACCAAGCTATAAGGATAAACTTGATGCCGATAGTAAGGAAAAATCCTAGCAACGAACCCCATGCTCCGCCCCAAGCCTTACGATTGTCCCCTCCTGATGCTCTTTTCTCCCCTATAAACGCACCTATTATAGGAAAAACCACCATAGCTATGATAGGGTTTATAATTGCCGCAAACGGAGTAAACGACCACAGCAGAGCTACCACCATTCCTATCGTTGCTCCATTGACTCCGCTTTTGGTTCCTCCGAATAGTTTTACTCCCCATAGAGGAAGTAATAAGTCTAGTGCTTTGGCTGCAATAGCGGCAACACTAGCCCATATAAATGTAGTCCCGTTTATAGCTTCTGGGCCTACTAAAAGGTATAGCATAAGCATTCCAGCCCATGCTATCGTGATACTAGGCAGGACGGGGATTATAGTCCCTGCCATAGCTACTATCTGTAAAATGATAACTATAATTATCCAAAGTGTATCCATAGGTGCAAGATTTGGTTTTATATCAAATAATATGCCAAATATAGCGATAAATTTATTTTTGAGGCAGAAAAATTTTGTTCTATATCTATATTGGTCTATATTTGTATCAAATACACAGAACGTTATGAAAAAATTATTTACAGCCACGCTTTTATTATGTTTTGCTATGAGTGCATTATCACAGAATATGATAACTTCTTCGGCAATACAGGAACCACAGTTCACAAAATATTCAATATCGTTCCCCGAAGGTAAAAGCACACTCTATAAAGAATATGGAGAAAACAGTTATGCCCTTAAAAACCTCTCCAGCCACATTAACAAATGTATAGCACAGTTGCGTAGTGGCGAATACCTTATAACGGTAGTAAGCAGTGTAAAAGGAGATGAAAACAAACGTTCATATGAACGTCTAGCCCGCAAACGTGCTCTTACTCTTAAGTCCTACCTTATAAAGACACTAGGGATTAAAGAAGACTATTTTAAGACCACACTTAAAGTAAACCAAAACCAATACCTTATAGAAGGTATAAACATAGGACTCTCCCCCGCCGAAAGAATAAAAGACAACACAGCAATAGCTATTCCTATTAGAAATAAGTAGATATCCTTCTGAACAATGGGCAGCCGTAGGCTGCCCATTGTTCAGAAGACTCATCAGTCATAGATGACATAATACCCACTGTCTTTCATATCGTGGAGAAATATGTTATACTTATCACACCACTTTTTCCATTTTATCATATCACTATAAGGAGTATATGGGGATGTTACAACTATTGCAGGTTTGGTTTCTGGATAGAAAAACCGTTCTGTAACAAGGACATAGTTATCATCATCTGGGAACTCATAACGCCAGTCATTTGCCATACATAGAGTCTGCGTACCGACAAATGCTTTTCTACCATAACTACATGGGATTTTTTCATGAGAGTTATTTTCTATATAAAACATTCTCTTATTTCTGTCATAGCATAGCAGGGAGTATGAATCTGCATTTTTTATTATAGAGCCAGCAAGTGATATCACTACTCCTAGCACTAGCATATAGGCAGCCATTTTTCTCTTTCCCACCACATAAACCAATGCCCCCCATATCATCATTGCCAGTGCAACAGCACCCCACAGGTCTATATCTACACCTCTTACCATGGCTTCGTCCCACATAGCAGCACGTTCTATTATACCATATATCCATTCACACGAGGTTTCATACGCTCCATACACCCATTCCCATTTTACTCCAAATATAGCCATTATAACTACTAATGCCGAAAACGGAAAGAGATACAGTGTAACATATGGTATCATCAGCAGATTGGTAAGGGGAAAAAGGAGATTAAATCCTCCGAAATAATAAAGTATAAATGGCAATAGAGCTACCTGAGCACATAGTGTAGTACACAGCACCGATGTAAAATAGGCAGGTATTCTAGGCATTCGTTTTTTCCACTCCCCATACCGTTTATAAAAAATAATAATGGCTGCAGTAGCCGTATAACTCATAGCAAATCCCGCATTAGATATATCGGTAGGGAAAAGTATGAGATAGAGTATCCCAGCTATACCCAGTGCAGAAAGCGAATTATTCCCTCTTTCAGGATTGGCAGAGGCTAGCGTGATGATGGCAAACGTCCACACAGCACGCGTTACAGGTGCCTCCCAAGCTGTAAGATAGCCATAGAAAAATAGTGAAGCAACCACCAATGATGACCGTATTATCTTTCTACCCCTTAAAAAGAATAATAAATTCCACATCATAAACGCTATCATAGCAACATGCATTCCAGACACGGTAAAAAGATGTATCACTCCAGCATCTGCCAGACTGGATTTAAGACTAGGAGACATATCTTGTTTATCTCCCAGCAGCAATGCTCGTATAGTCTCGCACGCATACGGCGTAAGACCCGCTTTATCTAGATATGTATTTATGCTATTTATTATCCTCTCCCTCAATGTAGTTCCACCCTCTGGTGATGGAATTATATCCATATCATCACCGTTTATAGTCCCTATCACGCCGTCCGCTCTGAAGATGCGGGAATAATCTACCTCATCTGGAGAAAGAGCCGCATTTATAGGTATCAGCAGGCTGCGAACCTTGACGCTGTCGCCTCTTTTCACATTGCGTGAAGAGTCTATGTAAGAATGTAAAGCATATAACTGGTGTAAGCCTTTAAGTTGAGGAGAAGATATGCCATTTATCTTTACCCTACATCTACCATAATCATTGACAGAAGACACTTCACTTACCTTTCCTTTTATATCTACCGCCATATAATACGGCAGAGTGCTATCTATCTCCTTTTGACGGTAGTTTATATAGCTACTATAAGACAATCCTATACACACAATAAGAACTATTGTGGTAAGAGTTTTAATGTATGATGGGCTATGATAACGATACACCCATAACGTGATGCCTCCCACTATAAACACAAGAGGCAATGCCACCCCTAGAGATGTACTTCCACCCAAGGCAACCCCGCAGGCAAAGGCTATAAAAAGTACAAATGCTACTAGCGAGGACATGAGTATAGTATTTATCTTTCTGTGTATTTGACTATAAGGCTGGCAGCACGCTGTGAAGCTCCTCCGTCACCCAATATATGACGTATATTGGCATAATCGTCTATCATCTTCTGGCGGGAGGCTCCATCTATGATACGACGGAACTCATAATGCAGACGTGCAGTATTAAGGTCTCCCTGTATGAGTTCTGTAACTACAGGAGCATTGGCTATGAGGTTTACCAGAGAGATGTATTTGACCTTGACCACCATACGCCCTATAATGTATGATATAGGATTACCCTTATAACACACCACTTGGGGAGTACCTATAAGTGCCGTTTCAAGTGTTGCCGTTCCCGATGTTACTAATGCTGCATGTGCCAGCGATAGTATAGCATAAGTCTCTCCTGCAATGATTTTTACAGGCAATGAACCTATGATACTTTTATAGAAATCCACGCTTTGAGAAGGAGCTGCAGCAAGCACCCATTGGTACTGTGGATAATCCTTGACAAGCGAAGCCATAACGGGAAGCATTGCTCTTATCTCTTGACGGCGACTTCCCGGAAGAAGTGCGATGATAGGTCGTGAATCCAAATCATGTTCTGTGCAGAAATCTTCTCTCACAGGAGCCTTACGTTGGGATAGGGCATCTAGTAGAGGGTGTCCTACATAGTCTGCATGATAGTGATGTTTTTCATAAAATTCCTTCTCAAATGGCAGGATTATAATCATATGGTCCACATTTCTACGAATGCCTTTCACTCGTCCTTCCTTCCATGCCCACACCTGTGGAGATATGTAGTATATAGTCTTGTATCCTTTGTCTTTACACCATCTGGCTATATTGAGATTAAAGCCCGGGTAGTCTATAAATATAACAGCATCTGGAGCAAATTCCTTAATGTCTTTTTTACAGAATGACATATTGCCCAGTATGGTACGCAGATTGGCAACGACTTCTGCAAATCCCATAAATGCCAAATCCTTATAATGCTTGACTACCGTAGCACCTGCTTCACGCATCATATCTCCTCCCCATGCTCTTATTTGAGCGGCAGGGTCTTTTTTTATTATCTCGCGTATAAGGTTACTACCGTGTAAGTCTCCCGATGCTTCTCCAGAAATGATATAGTACTTCATATTATCACCAGTTAAGATGTTATAGTTCCCATTTCTCTATCACAGACATAGAGCTATGGGCTGTAAGGTCATATGTGGTAGGAACGATGGACACATAGCCGTGAGATAAAGCCCAGTGGTCTGTATCCTCTCCGTTTTCTTCTAGACATATAGGATGCCCTACCATCCAATAGTAATCACCTCCGCGGGGATTTTTTCTCTTTTCAAACTCCTTCTCCCAACGTGTAGCAGCCTGACGACATACCTTCATGCCTTTTATCTCTCCAGTAGGAAAATTCACATTGAGAACTGTGTGTGCTGGAAGACCTTTTTCTAGAGCTGTATGAGTTATAAGCCTTATGTATTCTCGCAAATGTCCCATTGGTGCATCCCAATCTAGGTCACATAGTGAAAATCCTATGGCAGGTATTCCTTCCACTCCAGCCTCTATAGCGGCTGCCATTGTCCCCGAATATATGACGTTTATAGCCGCATTACTCCCATGATTTATCCCCGAAAGGCATATATCTGGCACACGGGGTAGGAGAGAGTTTTTGGCTATTTTTACACAGTCGGCAGGGGTTCCTGCACAGCGGTATTCTACCACGCTGCCATTGCGAGGGGTGGCTTTTTCTACTTTTATTATTCCATCCAGTGTTATAGCGTGTCCCTTACCAGACTGAACGGTAGATGGTGCTACTACCCATACTTCACCCATATCACTTACAAAATCTACAAGTGAACGTATCCCCGGAGCATCTATTCCATCGTCATTGCTTATAAGTATGAGTGGACGTTTTTCTTCTTTATTCATATCGTTATAATTTACGTTCTGTGCAGTAACGTACCATTTCTTCTAGTGATAGTCGTGCAGGGCTTTCTGGGAAAGATTTGAGGATATCGAGAGCCTGTTCCTTAAATTCGTTCATCTTGGCGGTGGCATATTCCAGACCTCCATGTTCTTGGACGTATTTTATAAGCTCTTTTACACGTTTTTTATCCTTATTGTGCTTTTTGACTATGTTTATCATCCATTTGCGTTCCTCACGACTAACGGTATTAAGCACATAGATAAGAGGCAGCGTCATCTTCTGCTCGCGAATGTCTATACCCGTAGGTTTACCTATATGGTCTTCGGTATAGTCAAAAAGGTCGTCTTTTATCTGGAAAGCCATACCACATAGCAGTCCAAAACGACTCATAAGTTCTACCATATCTTTGCTTGCCCCTACCGATATAGCTCCTATAGCACAACACGAAGAGATGAGAACAGCAGTCTTACCCCTTATGACTTCATAATAAACTTCTTCGGTGATATTGAGGTGTTTGGCTTTTTCTATCTGGAGTAGTTCACCTTCTGCCATGCTCTGTGCCGTATGCCCCACCACACGCAACATATCAAACTCTTCATTGTCTATGGCAAGTGTGAGGGCTCTTGTGAGCATAAAATCACCTACCAATACAGCTATCTTGTTTTTCCATATAGCATTGACCGAAAAGAAATTACGGCATTTATCACTATCATCCACCACGTCATCATGCACTAGCGAAGCTGTATGCCCCAGTTCTATAAGGCTAGCTGCACGGTATGTAGAGTCCAGTGTGGGTTTGTCTTCACCGGCTATCATCTTGGCAGTAAGGAAGACAAACATAGGTCGCATCTGTTTACCTTTACGACCTACCAAATAATACAGCACTCTATCCAGCATAGCCACCCCCGAAGACATATTCTCACGGAATTTATCTTCAAAGACTTCCATCTCTTTTTCTATAGGACGACGTATTTTATCTACTGCTCCCATTTTATTTATATGTATTTTTTATTCTTTGTTTTCACGCTTCCCTGCCAATTGTCCACAGGCAGCGTCTATATCTCGACCTTTGGAATAACGCACTACGGTGGTAATACCAGCAGCTTCCAGTGCATCTATGTACATCCGTGTAACCTCTCTCGAAGCCGTAGAAAATCTCTCATCACCTATATCGTTATACTCTATGAGATTTACCTTGCTAGGCACTCTACGAGCAAATGCTATAAGAGCCTTTACGTCTTCTATGCCATCATTAAGACCTTTCCATATGACATACTCTAGCGTTACTCGTGATTTGGTTTTTGAATACCAATAGTTAAGAGAATCCAATAGTTCATCTAGGGGTACACTTTGAGCAATAGGCATTATAGTTGCACGTTTTTCCTGAATAGCCCAGTGTAGTGATACCGCTAGATGGAAACGAGCTCCATCATCTGCCATACGGCGTATCATACGTGCATTACCTACAGTTGATACAGTTATACGGCGAGGGGACATTCCTAGAGCGGCATCAGACGTTATAAGCTCTATGGCTCTCATCACTTGGCTGTAATTCATAGTAGGTTCTCCCATACCCATGAACACTATATTGGAAAGTGGGCGGGAGAAATACTCAATGCTTTGAGCTTCGGCAAGTAATACTTGGTCATAGATTTCGGCTGCGGTAAGGTCTCGTGTACGTTTAAGACGTGCTGTTGCACAGAAAGCACAGCCCATAGCACATCCTACTTGGCAGGACACACACAGCGTCGTACGGCCATCGGCAGGGATAAGAACACTTTCTACTATAAGACCATCGGGTAGTTCTATGGCATTTTTTATAGTACCATCGCTACTATGCTGGCAATGAGGGATACGAGCCTTGGGGATAAAGAACTCCTTATCCAGTTCATCTCTCACTGCACGAGATAGAGAGGTCATCTCTTCAAATGTAGATGCCCCTTTCTGCCAAAGCCATTGGTGGACTTGACTGCCACGATATGCACCTAATCCTCTAGAAGAGAAAAAATCTCTCAGCTGAGCCTCGCTCATAGAGCGTATGTCCTTTTTACCGCTTTCCATAACTGCAAATATACCTATATTTGCTTACATTGCAGTATCAAATGTGTAAACAAATGTCTTTTTTTAGTTCATTTTTTCATCATTATGGTATATATGGATATAAAAAAAGGAGCGTCTGGGACGCTCCTTTTTTTATTGTGTGTTTATTTAAGATACATCTTAAAAAATTTCCATATCTCACTAGCTGTATCCATATCCCCATTTGGCCAAGCATGTCCTGCCCCCACCACTTCATATAACCATACTTGGTTACCACCAGTGCCATCTACATAACGATGTGCTATAACTCGGTTTCTCACCACGGGCAGTTCCTCTCTTACCTCGTGTGTACAACGATTAACAGCTGCCCATAGAGATACAGCACGAGGTACAGCTATGTATTCTCCCCATCCGTCTTTGTTATCTGGGTCACCATTCCATTTGGAGGTCATGTCTTTGGTACCGTGTATTTCCAGTAGAGGTATAGGTTTTTTGGCTTTCAAATCTCTATACATCCACTCCATAGTAAGTCCAGATATAGGAGCCACCGCAGCAAATACATCTGGCAATGTATATGCCAGCAGGTAACTCATCTCGCCACCATTTGAATGTCCCGTAGCAAATACGTTATGTTTTGAAAAATTGTGCTCTTTTTGTAAGTGTTTAACCAGTCTGCGGGTAAATCCTACGTCATCTCTATCCCAACCTTTTTCTGTATGGAACGAATACCCCACCGCCCAACAATGATTTCCTCTGAAATCTTTAGGCCCCGTAGGATAGCACACAGCAAATCCCTCGCGGTCTGCCACAGGATTGATACCGTAATAAAGAGGGGGAGTAGAACCAGCCCCATAGCCGTGGAATACCATCACCAGAGGAGCCCCAGCAGGCAGGTTCTGTGGTTTATAAAGGTAGTAGGTGTACTCTATACCACGATGTGAATAAGTGTGTTGGGTAAGTGTTCCTGTACCGTCTTTTTCATTTGCTGCATATGTGGACAATGCACATATAAACGATAAAATAAGTGTTGATATTTTTTTCATGATAAACGTGTTTTTTCTATCACTACAAAGGTATGGTTTTTTAATTCCCTCACAGCATTATCACAGACTTTATTTTCATATAAAAATCACTGTGGAGTATTGTGATAAATAATATGGAAATAGGATATAAAAAAGCCAAAAATAAAGAGATTTCTTTGAGAAAGAATACATACCTTTGCATATAATGTACTAGACACACTAGAATATAATCACACATAAATAAAAACTTAAACATTAACTGTATTATGTCATACAAAATCATATCGGCCGAAGAAGCTGCATCACACATCAACCATGGTGATAACATAGGTTTCAGTGGATTTACTGCTGCTGGTAGTCCAAAGGCTGTAAGTGAAGCTCTTGCCAAAAGAGCTATCGCTGCCCACGAAAAAGGCGAACCATTTCAAGTAGGTGTATTTACCGGTGCTTCTACATCAGACCACCTAGACGGAGCTTTGGCTCGTGCAGGTGCGATGAAATTCCGCACACCTTACCAGTCAAACAAAGACTCTCGTGCAGCCCTTAACCGCCACGAAGTACATTACTATGACTACCATCTATCTCAACTAGCACAGGACATTCGCTATGGATTCTTGGGAGATGTTGACGTGGCTGTAATAGAGGCTTGTGATGTAACCGAAGACGGTGAAATAACTCTTACTTCGGGTGTGGGTAACACTCCTACATATGCTCGTCTAGCCAAAAAAATAATCATAGAACTTAACTCCTACCACCCAAAAGCACTTAAAGGTCTGCACGATATTTATGAGCCTGCCGACCCTCCTTGCCGTCGTGAAATACCTATCTATACTCCATCAGACCGTATAGGTACAGCAACGGTAAAAGTTGACCCAAAAAAGATAGTAGGTATAGTAGAAACCAACTGTTCCGATGGTGTAGCTCCATTTACTCCGCTAGATGAGACTACTATGAAGATAGGTAAAAACGTTGCCGACTTCCTAGCCAAAGAAATGAAAGAAGGTCGCATACCATCTACATTCCTACCTATACAGTCTGGCGTAGGTAACATAGCCAATGCCGTACTTGGTTGCCTAGGCGAAAACAAAGACATACCACCATTTGAAATGTACACCGAAGTGATACAGGATTCTGTGGTAGGACTTATGAAAGAAGGACGTTGTAAATTTGCCAGCGGCTGCTCTCTTACATTGAGTGACGGAGCTATGAAAGAACTTTATGACGATATAGAATTCTTCAAAGACAAAGTCGTTCTACGTCCACAGGAACTTTCAAACAACCCAGAAATGGTACGCCGTATGGGTCTTATCACTATTAACACCGCTATCGAAGCAGATATTTTTGGCAACATCAACTCTACTCACATAATGGGTAAAAAGATGATGAACGGTATAGGTGGTTCTGGTGACTTCACACGCAACGCATACATTTCTATCTACACTACTCCATCTACTGCCAAAAACGGATGTATATCGGCATTTGTACCTATGGTATCACATACCGACCATTCAGAACATTCTGTTAAAATCATCATCAGCGAATATGGTGTTGCCGACCTACGCGGTAAATCTCCTATCCAACGTGCCGAAGAGATAATAGAGAACGTAGTCCACCCAGACTATCGTCCACTTCTACGCGAATACTTGAGCAAGACCAAAGACGCTCACACTCCTATATGTCTAGAATCTGCACTGTCATTCCACCAGGCATTTGAGGCAGAAGGCGATATGCGTAAAGCTAAAATCTAACCATATAATGACGCGATGTAAACAGCCGCCCCAATTGGGGCGGCTGTTGTTTTTTAAGTGTATGCTCTTTATTTACAAGATGGATTTCTATTTTAATTTATAGATATAGACGACAGGATTACTATTTGGTGTGAGGGTTTTCAAGACTTCGTTTTTATCTTTTTCATATGCGGGGTATGGGTGATTTTCCGTAGTTTTAACAATGTATTTGTTCTCTTTATCAAAAGAATATGGAGAAACGCCCTCTACCGATATCATATAATCTCCGTCATAGTGAGATATTCCCGATAAACGATATTTGGCAAATTTTTCTATCTTGTAACCATTGACCAGCGTAGCCTCTTCTTTTATCTTATCATAGAAGATATTATAACCGTTAAACGCTTGGTTCTCGTTAAGCCAAAGATCACTCTTTATAGGGTCCATGCGTATGTCTTCGGGCATTTTAGCCAATTGTCTTGGGTCAAAACTACGCCCTCCCATCACAAATGAGAATATCATATAGCGGTTGGTTTCTTTCATAGAAGATATGCGTACATATTTGTCATATTCGGGATTTCTTAACATACTGCGTACGTCTTCGGTCTTGGCAAGAGAAGAAGGCAACTGGTTCTCTCCAAAATCAAATACGTATTCTGGGACTATCGTATCACGAGAGGCTACGTATATCGTGTCATAAGAAGAACACATCAAGTGAACTTTGCCATTTATATCTGTGTATTCCTGCTCTCTTAAAAAGAATGGCGAAGCAGGGGCAGTCTCGCTCTTTTTATCTATGGGCAGATGGTATTTTACGTTACTCAAATCCATATCGGTAGAGCATATCTTGTAAGGTACATCACCACATAAATCTGTGTCGCTGCTCGTGCAATAAACATTGGCATAGAACATCTTATCCCCTATGGCAAATGTAGATGAAGGGTAGAATATGTTTTTCTCACGTAACTTTTTAAGCGAAGTCTGTCCTATGTAGTTAAGGTCCATATCATAGCATAGGACTTTGGTGCCATACTGTTCTATGAGGTATATTCTGTCATCGGTTATGCGTATGGTGCCTATGTTGCGATAATCCATAGGACCTTCGCCTACGTTGTGTATCTTTTTAATGAATTTGCCATTATCGTCAAACATAAATAGAGCATTTGACTGTGATTCTGCTATGTACAGGCGTCCGTTTCTATAAAAAATATCTGTTACCTTGTTCCCTAAAAGAGCGTCATTTCTCGTTTCCAGGGCGACTATTTTATAGTGAGACGTGTCATACATATAAGATAGGTCTTTGAACTTTTCGGCCGATGAAACATCTATTTTTATCGTCTTGATGGGGCCGGTATATACGGTGTCGTTACTATTGCCACAAGATAGTGTAAGTAGCAGAACTGGGAGTAATAGTAAAAATTTTGTCATAATGGTATGTTTTAAGAGTTATACTTGATTATTTATCTCCATATTCCTTTATAAGATGCTTGACAAGTAGGGGTACACCACTGGCAGCACGCTCCTTTATTACATTTATCTTTCCAGCGACACCTCTTAAATCTGGCTCACCGGGGTCAACCAGATATTTGGGGATAGAACTATCTATGTAGTACAGAAGAGAAGCCGCAGGATATACCGCCAACGAAGTACCTATAACCACAAAAATATCGGCTCGGCGAGCTATTTCTACCGCACGCTCAAACATAGGCACCGCCTCACCAAAGAAAACTATATGTGGACGGGCGAGCGAGCCATCGGGAGCTTTAAGAGTGAGCGATTGTTCCTCACCCTCTAGGTCAAATATGACATCGGGATTGACACTGCTACGCAACCTGCCTATCTCTCCATGTAAGTGAGTGATATTATGTGAGCCTGCTCTCTCGTGTAGATTATCTATATTTTGGGTGATTATCTCCACATCAAAATAATCCTCCAGTTCTACCAATGCCTTGTGGGCTGCATTGGGAGATTTTTCATATATCTCTTTGCGGCGTTTGTTATAGAACTCTATGACGATGTTTCGGTTTTTAAGTAAGGCTTCGGGAGTGCATACGTCCTCTATACGATACTTATCCCATAACCCATCGGCATCACGGAAGGTAGATATACCACTATCGGCACTCATACCAGCACCTGTAAATATGACTAATTTTTTTCTCATTTGTATATATCTTCTCTATATGGCCCTTCATCACCACGCAATATACTCAAGTAACTCTCATATCTAGACACTGCTATCTCACCCTCCTCTACAGCCACTAGCACCGCACAACCCGGCTCTTCTGTATGGGTGCAGTTATTAAAACGGCACTGGTCTTTTATAGCAAAAATCTCGGGGAAATAATCTCCTACCTCGGCACCGCTTATATCTACCATACCAAACCCTCTTATCCCCGGAGTATCTATTATCGCTCCGCCAAAGGGCAGTAGGTGCATACGAGCAAATGTAGTAGTATGCTGTCCTTGAGCGTGAGTAGTAGATATCTCTCCTGTGCGTATGTCTAGCGAAGGCTCTACTGCATTTATAAGGCTGCTCTTTCCACAACCAGAATGTCCTCCAAACATACACACCTTATCTTTCATAGCCTCCCGTAGTTGCTCTATACCTTCACCTGTAACAGCACTGGTGGTAATAGTAGGATACCCTATCTTTTCATAGAGTTTCCTCATCTCTTCTACCGCCTCTATGCCTTCGGGAGTGTAGATGTCTATCTTGTTAAACACTAGAGTAGCATCTATCCCGTACGCCCTTGCCGATGCCAGAAAACGGTCTATAAATGTAGTGGTAGTTGTAGGCATAGCAAGCGTCACTACGATAAATGCCATATCTATATTGGCTGCGAGGATATGCGTACGTTTGGATAGGTTTACCGAACGGCGGACGATATAATTACGGCGTTCACACACTTGTGATATAACACCGTCCTGTGCGTCATTACCACAAGAGTAAACTACACGGTCTCCTACAGCTACTGGGTTGGTACTTTTTATGCCCTTGATACGCATATTGCCTTTGATGCGACACTTAATGATAGTGTTTTCATCTGTGAGTATCTCACACCATAGCCCAGTGGCCGATATTACTGTTCCTTCTTTTTTATTATCCTTATTCATAGTTACAAATATACCTATTTTGGGAGGAAAAAAAGATGTGATATGAAAAATTTATGAGCGATAAAAAGCCGCACCCTGCGGGTGCGGCTTTTTATCGTCTCGTTCATAATTTCCTATGCAAGCCACTTTTCTACATCTTCTATAGAAAGAGATGGTATATCTAGTTTGTTTTTCTTGCGATAACCGCTCAAGTTCTGCTGTATCTGTGAAGCCTTTTTCTCTTTCAAAGCCTCTACCGTAGCATAACCAGCAGCTATCACATGCTCTATCCACACATCGGGAACACCTATAGCCTTAAATGACTCTGTGTCTAGTTTTGGTTCTATATCCCATACTTCGGGTTTCATCTGTGGGAAGAACAGCACGTCTTGGATAGATTGAGCACCTGTCATCATCATCACTAGACGGTCTATACCTATACCTATACCACCTGTAGGAGGCATACCATATTCCAATGCACGCAAGAAGTCTTGGTCTATGAACATAGCCTCGTCATCTCCACGTTCAGAAAGAGCCATCTGTGCCATAAAGCGTTCACGTTGGTCTATAGGGTCGTTAAGCTCTGAATAGCAGTTGGCTACTTCTTTACCTCCCACCATCAGCTCAAAACGTTCTGTAAGCTGTGGATTATCTCTATGACGTTTGGTAAGAGGAGACATCTCTATAGGATAGTCTGTGATAAATGTAGGCTGTATGAGGTTCTTTTCTACATATTCGCCAAATATCTCATCTATGAGTTTACCTACACCCATAGTATCGTCTATCTCTACATTAAGTCTTCCACACACCTCACGCAGTGCAGCCTCATCCATACCAGTTATATCTACACCAGTGTATTCCTTTATGGACTCTATCATAGTCATACGGCGGAACGGAGCACGGAAGCTAACGGTGTTTTCCCCTATCTGGATTTCGGTAGTACCATTGACAGCCACACATACTTTTTCCAGCAGACGTTCTGTCATATCCATCATCCAGTTATAGTCTTTATATGCTATGTACAGCTCTACACAAGTAAATTCTGGGTTGTGAGTACGGTCCATACCTTCGTTGCGGAAGTTTTTGGAGAATTCATACACCCCGTCAAATCCACCTACTATAAGACGTTTCAAGTAAAGTTCGTTGGCTATACGTAAATATAGAGGTATGTCTAGAGCATTGTGGTGAGTGATAAACGGACGTGCTGTAGCTCCACCGGGGATAGACTGAAGCACAGGAGTATCCACCTCTAGACAACCAAGTCCATTAAAGAACTCACGCATAGTGTTTATAATCTTGGTACGTTTAAGGAAAACGTCTCTCACGCCTTCGTTTACTACCAAGTCCACATAACGCTGGCGATAACGCAATTCAGGGTCGGTGAATGCATCATATATGTTACCTTCCTTGTCTTTTTTTACTATGGGCAGTGGTTTGAGAGATTTTGAGAGAAGGGTTAGTTTGTCCACATGGACAGATATCTCACCCATCTGTGTACGGAACACTTTACCTTCTATACCTATAAAGTCTCCTATGTCAAGCAGTTTTTTGAAAACGGTGTTATACATCACTTCGCCGTTTTCTATATCGTCACGGCTTATGTAGAACTGCAGACGAGAACGGCTATCGGCTATTTCGGCAAATGATGCCTTACCCATTATACGGCGGCTCATCATTCGTCCTGCCAGAGCTACACGAGTACCTTCCAGTGCATCAAAATTATTTTTGATATCATCTGTATGGTGAGTTGTTACATATTCGGCAGCAGGATAAGGGTCTATCCCTAGTTCTCGTAGTTTTTTAAGAGATTCTCTACGTACTAATTCTTGTTCTGATAGATGGCTCATATTTTTATATCTTGTGTATAAATGTATATCTAGTTTTAAAGAGCAAAAATACGGTTTTTTTATGGGATATGGTATCTTTATCCCAAAAAATAAGGAGCCAACTCAAAAGACTTGTAAAACAACTAGATACTACGCAACTGTTTACTATAAGTAGAGATATGTTTTCTTATGAGTATTTTATAGTCTGTCAAAGCCGATGGCATAGGAGCATTGGCAAGTATCAATTTACATAAATGCAGTATCCTCAAGTGTTGGTTAATATCTTCTTTACCTATATTATTATCGTGCCCATTATTATAGAAGTCTATATATTCAAAAACTATATTGAAAAACTGTATTCTATCTTCATTAAGAAAAAAACGACTGTTTTTCATCATATCCAGTATCTGGCTAGCACACATGTCATGTCCTTTGTCAAATGGAAGAGTGAATAACTTTCTTCTGAAATCGTCAATTTTCATACTATATATATTGTTATTATAAAGTTTTATTTGATGGCAAAAGTAGTAAATAATTTTCAACCGGCAAACGTTTTTGTAAAAAATTTATTACGATAAATTTTTTCACCACATAGGATAAATAATGAGTTTTATTTTTCTGCATCGGGAAAAGTTCTTACTTTTGCCAAAAGACATATTACAAGACAATACCGCCTTAATCGCCATCGAACTACCACACTGATAAAGATTCAGGCATATATAAACCCATTAGAGGCAAGTACCGTCTATACGTGTGCTTACTTTGCTGGGTTATAGGGTGTGGTAGCCCTTGATGGCGTGCAATTTAAGTGCACGTTTTTTTATGTGTAAAAATTGCAAAAAGGCTTAAAGAGAATGACAATATTGCAATAACACATAAAATATTAAACAATGAAAAAAACACTTTTAATATTATTTTTTATCTGCACCCATATTATGACATATGGGCAGACAGATGCTGGCCTCAAAACACTTAAAGCTGCCGAGGCAGGTGATGCTGAAGCTCAATTTGATATGTACATGAATTATGAAGGTGGGTATGGTGGTTTTCCAGAAGATGAATCCAAAGCCTTTTACTGGCTCAAAAAATCTGCAGAAAATGGATATGCAAAAGCACAACGGAGTTTAGGTTTTACTTTTTATTATGGAAAGTTAGGACAAGTAGAAAATAAAGCGGAAGGATTTAAATGGATCAAAAAATCTGCAGAAAATGGAGATAAATTTGGACAATCTATGTTAGCTTTACAATACAAACATGGTGAAGAAGGTGTGACACCTAAAAATGAAAATGAATTTCTCAAATGGTGCATGAAATCTGCCAATGGAGGATATGATACAGCAATGGAAGAACTTGGTAATTACTATAGAGATAAAAAAGATTATCAAGAAGCCATATACTGGTATAAAAAAGCTATGGACGCTCATTATAAAGAAGAGGGAAGTGAAGATACATATATAGCTGAAAAACTGCGAAATTTGGGAGTACATTATCATCCTAGAGATAAATCATCATCTACTGCCACAGCAAGCACCTCGTCATCCACTTCTTCTACCTCAAATAGTAAATCTTCATCTTCCGACAAGAAACTACTCTACAAGGGCACTTATACTATAAATGAGCAAGGCTATTATGTACAAGGCGGCACATATACACAATCAGGTCGCTATGATTATACTGTAGAAATAGAAATATATGAAGATTATTTATGGGTAGAAGGGGTAGCTCCTGGAATTGGTAGATTTGATTATGTCAGAACTACAAGTAGCGGCATGAAAGTCTATGAAGGCATGAAAATACTCTCTTCTCTATACTACTATATAGTAAATCCTACAACATATGATATGACTTTCTATTGTGACACATTCAATTCATATACTGCAAGCACAGACACTTTCTCTTATGCTATGACTAAAGGCAAAACTTCATTTAACAAACATTATAATAACTCAAATAATAATAGCTATAACTATTCATCCAACAATTCCTCATACAATTCTTCTCAATACTCTTCCTCTCCAAAACAAGAAACAACAACACGTCACAAATGTCATTATTGCAATGGAACAGGAGAAATAATCCAACATGAACAAACTGCTACTTTTGGGTTAAATGGACCACGTGTATATTGTAATATCTGCAACAAATCATTTAACTACGGTACAGTTCATGCACATCATAAATGTAATTATTGCAATGGTACTGGATATAGAGACTAGTGGTTCTCTAATAAGTATTTTGTAAACACAATCATGTAAAATAAAAATACCATACTTTAAAACCAAAACCCCGCCACCGAAAGGTGGCGGGGTTTTGGTTTTAAATACCTTGACTTTTTATCCTATGTCTTATAGAAGACCTCTTGATTTAAGAAGTGGTTTTACAGATGGCTCTGCTCCCTTGAAGTCCACAAATAGCTCCATAGCATCGCGTGTGTTACCTTTGGATAGCATCTTCTCGCGGAATGCTTTGGCTGTCTCTGGGTCAAATATACCATTCTCTACAAATGATTCAAACGCATCGGCATCTAGAACTTCTGCCCATAGGTATGCGTAATAACCAGCAGAATATCCACCAGAGAATATGTGGTTATAGTATGTAGTGCAGTAACGAGGATATATCTCTTTTATAAGACCTATCTGTTTCATAGATTCTGCCTCAAATGCGTTTACATCATACTCCTCTACCGCTGTGCGTGTATGCCAATCCATATCTAGGATACCAGCAGCTAGGAATTCGGTAGTAGCAAAACCTTGACCGTATGATGATGAAGCCTCTATTTTCTTAACTATATCACTAGGGATAACTTCGCCAGTTTGATAGTGTACAGCATATAGTTTAAGAACTTCTGGGTGCATAGCCCAACGTTCCATTATCTGTGAGAATAGTTCCACAAAATCATGCTGAACATTGGTACCAGCAAGTGTGCCGTATTTAACATCGGTAAGTAGGCTGTGCAGACAGTGACCAAACTCGTGGAAATATGTCTTAACATCATCTATAGAAAGTAGCGAAGGTGTGTCTCCCACAGGTTTTGGGAAATTACATGTAAGAGATACTACAGGTATCTGGCGTACACCATCCACATATTTCTCACCGCGGTAGTCTGTCATCCAAGCACCTGGACGTTTGCTTTCACGTACAAAATAGTCGCAATATAGAACACCCATAAGAGTCTCTCCGTCCCATACCTCATAAACTTTTACATCTGGGTGAAAAACAGGCATATCTCCACGCTCTACAAATGATATACCATATAGAGAATCACACACTGCAAATATACCTTTGGTAGTGTTTTCAAGTGTGAAATAAGGTTTGGTGATTTCTTCAGAAAGGGCATATTTTTCGGCACGTAGTTTTTCTGCATAGTACCACCAGTCCCAAGCCTCTATCTTGTAACCGGCTTTTTCACGGTCGGCTATTTTCTGCATATCACGCAATTCCTCTTTGGCTTTTTTAAGGGCTGGAGTCCATACCTGACGCATAAGCTCATATGCTGCCTCTGGAGTTTTTGCCATATTTTCATCCAACTGATATGCTCCCCATGTATCAAATCCTAGCAGCTGAGCTTTTTCTACGCGTAGGTTTACCATCTGTGCAGCATTGGCTTTGTTATCGGCATCGTTGTCGTGGTTACCACGAGAAACATAGGCCTTGATAACTGCTTCGCGTAGGTCGCGGCGTGTAGAATATGTAACAAATGGTATCCACGATGGTTTCTGCATAGTTACCACATATCCTTCTTTGCCTAGTGCTTTGGCATCGGCAGCCATAGATAGTTTAACATCTTCTGGCAGACCATCTAGGTCGTTTTCTGTAAGAACTAGCAGATAATCGTTGGTCTCTTTAAGTACATTGTTTCCAAATGTAAGAGAAAGAGATGCCAATTTTGAATTTATCTCTTTGAGTTTTTCTTTCTTTTCGGCTGGGAGGTTGATACCGCTACGTTCAAAACCTTTGTAGATAACTTCGGTAAGACGAGCTTCTTCTCCTTCTAGTCCTAGTTCTTCCATACGGTCATACACAGACTTGATACGAGCAAATAGGGCTTCGTTAAGGGCGATGTTGTCGCTATGTGCAGAAATAAGAGGAGTTACCTCTTCGGCTATGGCATTAAGGGTGTCATTGGTGTGGGCTTCGTTTACATTAAAGAAAACGTATGACACACGGTTTAACATCTCACCACTATTTTCGTAAGCAAGGATAGTATTTTCAAATGTAGGTTCCTCGCTATTGTTTACTATAGCTGCTATATCCTTATCGTGAAGTTCCATACCCTTCTGGAATGCAGGCATATAGTGTTCGTTTTTAATTTTGTCAAAAGCAGGCACCGCATGTGGGGTGTCATACTCGGCGAAAAATGGATTCATTTCTTCTGAATTTTGTGGGGCACAAGCACACATAAGTCCTAGTGCCGCCATTGCTACGATACTTTTTTTCATTATGATATGATGATATAATTTATGTTTTTACACCTCTTAAAAAACGGCTGTAAAGATACTCCCTTTATGCCAAATGTGCAAATACTCTACTCCCCTACTCTTTTTTCCCACAATGTACAGTAAAAACCTCTATCACAGGTCTTTTTCACAAATGCAAAACCTCTCTTTCTATAAAAATTTTCCAGAAAATCGTTGCCTTTGATGCTATCCAACCGCAAAGCCTTACGTCCTGTATTTACAGCTACTCTCTCGCAATAGTCCAACATCACCCCACCTAGTCCGCTGAATCTAGGGTCTGATGCCAGATTATGCACATAGTATGCCTCTAGACCATCATCCTCCCAACGCGGGAAATCCCCATGATGCAGTGTCGCACAAGCTATTATCTCTCCACCCATATCCCCCACATGCAGCACTCCATCTCTTACCACCCTCTCAAAATACTCCACAGGAAATACATTCAGGTAATCACGGTCTGCCCACGAGGGGTGTATATCCCTATCCCGTAGGTAATTTATACGGCGTTCTATCATTTGCCTTACGGGGATAATGTCATCATGGGTAGCTAGACGGAATTCTATTTTCTGCATAGGAGTGAGTTTATTTAAGGAATCCCTCTCTATCTAGGCTACGGTATGATATAGCCTCGGCTATGTGGGAAGGAAGTATTTTTTCTGAACTTGAAAGGTCGGCTATGGTGCGGGCTACCTTGAGAATACGGTCATATGCACGAGCAGAAAGCCCCAGACGTTCCATTGCCACTTTGATAAGGTTTCTGCTAGCATCGTCCAGTGTACAGAACTCATCCATAGCACGGGTATCCATCTGTGCGTTGTAGTTGATATGCGGCATCCCTTCAAATCTCTTCTGCTGTATCTTTCTAGCTGCTACCACACGTTTACGCACCTCTCGTGATGGTTCTCCACGACGTTCTTCTGAAAGTTGGTCAAAATTTACAGGAGCCACTTCTATGTGTATGTCTATACGGTCTAGAAGAGGGCCCGATATTTTACTCAAATAGCGGTGAATCTCGGCTGTGGAAGAAGAGAACGCATTGGCAGGGTCTGCAAATCCCCCCGAAGGACTTGGGTTCATCGATGCTATAAGCATAAACGATGCTGGATAGCACACAGACTGTTTGGCACGGGAGATGGATACTTCACGGTCTTCTAACGGCTGACGTAGAACCTCTAGAACAGTCTTTTGAAATTCAGGCAATTCATCTAGGAACAGCACTCCATTATGTGCCAATGATATTTCACCCGGCTGAGGAAATTGACCACCACCTACCATAGCGACATTGGATATAGTGTGGTGAGGACTACGGAAAGGGCGTACGGTCATCAACCCTTGGTGAGCATCTATACGTCCTGCCACAGAATGTATCTTGGTGGTTTCTAGTGCTTCTTCCAGTGTAAGAGGAGGGAGGATAGATGATATGCGTTTGGCAAGCATTGTTTTACCTGCTCCGGGAGGGCCTACCATGATGATATTGTGTCCGCCTGCGGCGGCCACCTCAAGAGCGCGTTTTATATTTTCCTGTCCCTTTACATCGGCAAAATCCAGATGACTATTGACTTCATTACTTTCAAATATAGCATCTATGTCCACAACATCGGGGTCGGGGTCATATGTACCTCTTAAAAAAGAAACTACTTCTTC
Source organism: Flavobacteriales bacterium (assembly GCA_017620815.1). Classification (GTDB taxonomy): domain Bacteria; phylum Bacteroidota; class Bacteroidia; order Flavobacteriales; family UBA1820; genus Merdimorpha. Next base: position 36,650 of record JAGAUI010000009.1, on the reverse strand, counting down.
CAGAGTACTCATACCATATACATCTATACCAGTCACCACTGCTGCTTCCATAGCATTCTCTCGCGGTAGTATTATACCGCTGAAACCCTCTTTCTGTGCCTGTACCGCAATAGGTAGAGCCCCACGGATGCCTTTAAGTGTACCATCTAGAGATAATTCTCCCATTATAAGGAGTTTATCTAGTCTATCATCTGGTAGTTGTCCCGATGCAGCGAGTATGGCTATAGATAGCGGCAGGTCAAACGCTGCTCCCTCTTTACGCATATCGGCAGGAGCCATATTGACTGTTATTTTTTTACCCGGCCAACGGAAACCATTGGTCTCAAATGCGGCATTGATACGATGAGATGACTCCTTAACTGCATTGTCTGGCAGTCCCACCAGATTATAGCCTACACCTTTGGATATATTGACCTCTATGGTTATGGTCTGTGCATCTACGCCATAGAGCGCACTACCGTATGTTTTAACTAGCATAGTATTTATATATATGGTATTTAATACCACAAATATAGTATATTATCTCTTGAAAAACCTCGTTTGAGGTGATAAAAAGGTTTGTTTTTAAAAAGAATGTTTTTTCTGTATCAAAAGTGAGTAAAGTAAACTAAAAGTTAGTACTTTTGTAGTCTCATAAGACGTTAGAATAAACACATACAATAATATGTTACAGACAGCTTACATACGCGAAAACAAAGAAAAAGTTCTAGAAGGCCTTGCCAAAAGAAATTTTGATGATGCCGCCGTTATGATAGAACGCGTGCTAGAACTAGATGATGCACGCCGTAGCACACAAAATGCACTAGACACTACACTATCACAACAGAATGCCCTTGCCAAAGAGATAGGTGATATGTTCAAAAGTGGTCGTGGCAGTGAAGCAGCAGCCCTCAAAGAAAAAACAGCAGCCCTTAAATCATCTTCCAAAGAACTGGAAGAAAAATTGGCCGTTATAGAAAAAGACCTTCAAGAGCTACTTTACCTCATTCCAAACGTACCTTATAAAGACGTGGTACATGGTTATGGAGCAGAAGACAACCAAGTTGTTTATGAAGAAGGTACAGTTCCAGACCTAGGAGAAAACCCTCTACCTCACTGGGAACTAGCAGAAAAGTACGACATCATAGACTTCAAACTAGGTGTAAAGATAACTGGTGCTGGCTTCCCTGTCTATAAAGGCAAAGGAGCTCGCCTACAACGTGCCCTTGTAAACTTCTTCCTAGACCGCAATACCGCTGCTGGTTACACAGAAATAGAACCTCCTCACATGGTAAACGAAGCATCGGGATATGGTACAGGACAGTTACCAGACAAGGAAGGACAGATGTACCACAATCAAGTGGATAACCTATACATGATACCTACCGCCGAAGTCCCTGTAACCAATATATTCCGCGATGTGATGGTAGATGCAGCTCAGCTACCTATATGTTGCACCGCATACACACCTTGTTTCCGACGCGAAGCTGGTTCATATGGTAAAGATGTGAGAGGTCTTAACCGTCTGCATCAGTTTGACAAGGTAGAAATAGTACGTGTAGAACTTCCCGAGAATTCATATGCTGCACTAGACGGTATGCTAGAACACGTCAAAGGCATCCTCAAAGACCTAGAACTACCATACCACATACTACGTCTATGCGGTGGAGATATGGGCTTTACATCGGCTATGACATTTGACTTTGAGGTGTATTCTGCAGCACAAGGACGTTGGTTAGAAGTATCTTCTGTATCAAACTTTGAAACATTCCAAGCCAACCGCCTTCACTTGCGTTACAAAGATGAAAACGGAAACAAGGGATTGGCACATACACTGAATGGTTCTTCGCTAGCACTGCCTCGTATAGTAGCAGCTCTGCTAGAAAACAACCAGACTGAACGTGGCATACGCATACCTAAGGCTCTTGTTCCTTACACAGGATTTGAATACATAGACTAGGAATTGTCGATGACGATAAAAAAAGCGAGCCGCTATGCGGCTCGCTTTTTTTATCGTCATCATCGTTTACAGTCCTTCTTCTATAATTGCTTTTTCTATACTCTTAATAAGAGTTGGCCCTTCATATACAAAGCCCGTATAAAGCTGCACCAACGATGCACCTGCCTTTATCTTTTCTATCGCATCATCGGCTGTCATGATACCACCCACGCCTATGATAGGAAAACTACCTCCGCTACGGGTATGTAGATAGCGTATGATTTCTGTGCTTTTTTCTGTAAGTGGCTGCCCTGAAAGTCCTCCTGCCCCTATCTCCTCTACTCGTGATGCAGGTGTATTAAATAGTAGGTCACGACCTATCGTAGTATTGGTAGCTATAACACCAGATACTCCTACCTCATCTACTATCTCTATTATATCATCTAGCTGTTCACATGTAAGGTCTGGTGCTATTTTAAGCAGGATAGGTTTGGGTGAGGGTTTCTCTCCATTGCGTTTCATAAGAGAGGCTAGGAGAGCTTTAAGAGGTTCTTTTTCCTGTAATGCTCGCAAGTTTGGAGTATTGGGAGAAGAGACATTCACCGCAAAATAATCCACATAAGGATATAGTGCATCAAAGCATTTGAGATAATCTGATACGGCTTCTTCGTTGGGAGTAACCTTGTTTTTTCCTATGTTACCTCCTATGACAACTGGTGTTTTACGGCGACGCAATCTCTCTACCGCTGCCTCTACTCCGCTGTTATTAAATCCCATACGGTTAATGATAGCCTTATCGCTTATAAGACGGAAGAGTCGTGGAGCAGGATTCCCCGGTTGAGCCTTTGGCGTGATAGTACCTATCTCTACAAACGCAAATCCCATACTATAAAGAACATCATACAATTCGGCATCTTTATCTAGTCCTGCCGCCAGACCCACTGGCGAAGGGAACTTTATACCAAAAACCTCTCGTTCCAGACGTTTATCATGACGAGCATACATACTACGCATGATAGATAGTGCAAATGGTATCTTTTGAAGGATTTTAAGCCCCTTAAACGTAAGAGAGTGAGCTGTCTCGGCTTGGTGACGGAATAGGATAGGACGAGCAAATATCTTATATAAATTCATTTTTTATGTTTTTTTATATGTTCTTCTATAATGTTGGAGCATATTTCCTGTATGCTTATACGATTGGCAGACGACATATTTCTCAATGCATCCATCATATCTTTGGAAAGAGAAAGAGTAAGGCTTTCCATCACAGAAAGAGGAAAGAGTATAGCCACAGCACATGGCATAGAATCAACATCGGAAGAAAGACACACCACACTTTCTATACCAGCGTGTACCTCTTCCAGTCTATAATAACGGCCATAGCCTTCTATACGCTCTATCTCTACCGTTGTCTTTCCTTTTATATAATCATATAGACGACTCTTCTCTTCTATGCTCAACCCATCAAATGTCATCTGACGTAAACTATGGTTCTCTATAAGAACTTCGCCCCACGGGTAAGACATCATCTGACTGGATTTTCTACTGGACACATTATCGGCTTCGCCCAATGCTCGGCATACATCATCATACCCACACCCAGAGCTCAGACCGCTATATTGCCCACTCTCACAGAATCCTATTACAGCATCTACCGCGTCCATATCATTATTTTTTATATAACTCTTCTATATAATGCAAAGGTACAAAAACCTCTTTATATCCACCATCATATAAATCTAGTTCTTCCCCTTTATAGAGGAAAGTAACACCACTGTCATCTATTATAAACTCATCGGTGATAGGGAAAAGGTTTACACTATCATAACTAGACAATATATCCCCATCTTCCATATACAGCATAGATATCATATTTCTTAATGCTTCTATGTCATTAAACACATCTTCAGCACCAGCTTTTTTATCCTCTTTCACATTCCAAGTAACATATCTTTTTTCCTCTAGGACATCTTCATAAGCATTTGTACGGCGGGACATATCTATGGATATATACTTATCATCGCTGTAGCAGACATTTGATGTAGCGGTATAATACCATGATGACTCTACCGATTCTTCCTCTTCTTCCATATGGGCATCATCATGCGAATGTTCTTCCTTGTGATATTCCATAGTCGCCATATAGCCTTTATATAAATCCTCTAGCAGGTCTTCGCCTCTATCCCTACCCATCATCACATATGACAATATGCTATCATTTAGCGTCTTCATATGAGGGAATACCGCATAATCCACCTGCAAAGATGCGAGCAACATCTCTCCCGTCATATCTGTCTTTTTCCCATCATAGTGCATCATATCATACCTAGTGATACTCTCACAAGATGATACTATCATCACACACAGGGCAAATATACATATACTTATTCTAGAGCTCATATTTCTACCATTCAGATATTATTTCTTGACGTATAACGTCGGCTTTACGGAAGTCTGGACGATATTTCATCACAGCTCTTAACGCCGAATACGGAACCGTTACCTCACTCTTTCCAAACGCATAAGGAGCTATCTCATATATATTATATGCAAAAAGTACACCTTCTGGCAGCAGGGCAAAATTGGAGGTGATAGGCAGTTGATGTTTTTCTACATAAAATCCCTGTTGAGAAAGAGACGTGCTATCATCTAGAGCATATTGTTCTATAAAGTATCTGGTGATAGCCTCACTTACAGCCATGACATCGGTAAAGACGTCATCTATAGATAGCATTTTACCTGTTTTAACGTCATAGTTGGCAAAATATGAACCATAGTTGCTATGAGCTCCTCCTTGGTAAGAATCTATCTCTGTTTCTGTAACTATGAGTTTGCTACCATTTATAAGGACATACGTTTGACTATCATAATACCAACTAGGGATTACAGCCTCCTCGTCATCATAATACCTAGCCACATCACTCTTTTTATAGTCTATATATTCCTTGCACGCATCTATAAACTCCCCCGATAATCTATCCATATCCACACTATCCTGTACAGCGATTTTTTCCACCATACTATTTATACATTCTACGGCTTCATCTGTCATTATACGGCGAGAAAAAACAGGATAACTCACCACATATGTACCGTATGTAGTGGTATCATTTTGTGGAGTATATGCACGTTTATATTCTATGTATTGGTAGCGGCATGGCAGGGCATTCCACTTCTGTAATACCTCATAGATGGCTACAAGAGCCACTATTATCACTATTGCCCACACATATCTTTTCATAAGCACATCATATTATATCATTTTGCTAATTTACAAATTAAACTATTATACCCACACTTCTTTTGACAATTATTTGAAAGTGATGATTTTTTCACAAAAACTGCACATTTGTTTTTACAAAAAACTATATTTGTATTTCACAAAATCTTTTTTCCCTTTATGAAACTACAATCATTATTACTATCTATCACCTTTATAATAATAGGCTGGGGAACTATATATGCCCAGAACAGTTCAGACACCCGTTCAAAATCCATTGAAAATAAATTGGGTGCAGAATTCAATATCCCACTAGGAAAAAATGGCAAGCACAGCCTATCTCCATCTATACGTTCTGTATTCAGCGACCACCGCAAGAGCGACAACATAAGTTCTTACACAGGTAACGAAGTAGAATTATGTTATACCTATTCTCCATGGAGTTTTATGTCGTTTTCTGCCGATGCCGAAGTGGATTTCACCCGCGGAGGTGAGACCATACTATGTGCATACCTTTCTGCCAATCCCAAATACACATATAAAAGATTTACCGTCTATGGTGAATTTAAGTTCTCCTCTTCCCGCCGTATGTCATACCACGACCACCTTACCGACCCTCACTTTAACTACATGGCCGGTGTAAAAGTAGAAGCCATCAAGGACGTGATGAGTATAAGTGCCCAATGTACCTTCCCACACAACATACAAGACAATTCCATAGAGAAATATAAACTCAAACTCAAACTGAACATAACCCTATCCTCACACATTTACCTAGCCCTCTCACATGAGGTAGCACAAGACTTCAAAAACATAGAACGTACACACATAAACAACTTCACATTTGGATATAATTTCTTATGATAAAAAAAGCGGTGCGTTTCACGCACCGCTTTTTTTTCACAAATGTATCTTAAAGAGATTATTCTCCTATAGCTGCAATACCTGGAAGGATTTTACCTTCTAGAGATTCAAGCATAGCACCACCACCGGTAGAAACGTATGATACTTTATCTTCATAACCAAATTTCTTAACGGCTGCTACGCTATCACCACCACCTACTAGTGAGAAAGCACCTGCGGCAGTAGCTTCTTCTATAGCTTTGGCCATAGCGATAGTACCCACGGCATATTTATCCATTTCAAATACACCCATAGGACCATTCCAAAGTATAGTCTTGGATTCTTTAATCACATCGCCAAAGTACTTCATAGTCTTTTCGGCAATGTCCATAGCACCCCAACCGTCTTCTATCTTGTCTGCGTCAAATACGCGTGTAGGACATGTGTCAGAGAACTCCTGAGTAGTAACAGCATCTTTTGTGATATATACTTTAACGCCACGTTCTTTGGCTTTTTCAAGTATCTCAAGAGATATCTGCATATAGTCTGGTTCTTGTAGAGAATTACCTATGTTACCGCCTAGGGCTTTGATGAAAGTATATGCCATACCACCGCCTATGATAAGATTATCTACAGACTCTAGCATCTTGTAGATGATAGGAAGTTTGGAAGACACTTTTGAACCACCTAGTATAGCACACACTGGGTGTTCACCTGTTTCTAGTACTTTTTTGATAGACTCTACTTCTTTAGCCATTAGCAAGCCGAAGCATTTGTTTTCACCCATATATTTGGCTATGATAGCAGTAGAAGCATGAGCACGGTGAGCAGTACCAAAAGCGTCATTTACATAAATATCGGCAAGTGATGCTAACTCCTTGGCAAATTCCTCATCTCCTTTTTCTTCTTCTGGGTGGAAACGTAGGTTTTCTAGTAGTAGTACTTCTCCTGGTTTAAGAGCAGCAGCAGCTTCTTGGGCTGGAGCACCTACACAGTCCGAAGCAAATTTTACAGGAACACCTAGGACTTTGGAAACGTGGTCCACTATATGGGATAGAGAGTATTTGTCTGTAACCTGACCTTTTGGACGACCTAGGTGAGACATAAGGATAACACTACCTCCATCTGCCAATATCTTTTTAACAGTAGGAACCACAGCCTGAATACGTGTATCGTCTGTGATAGTGAAGTTTTCATCATATGGAACGTTAAAGTCCACACGAGCTATTGCTTTCTTACCAGCAAAATTAAAATCGTTGATTGTTTTCATATCTTATTGTTTTGTTGTTTCTTATATTCAGTTTGTAAAAATAATCACTTCCTGTGATGCTTGCAAAGTTAATCAATAGGAAGATAAACTACACGCTTTGTTTCAAAAAAATCTTCACAAAAATCACGAGATATGTCATATATCTCACTTTGTGGGAATTTTTTAAGTTCATCACTTAGGTCTCCACCCTTGAGATATAGTATTCCATTGGGCATTGAGTTGCGGTTTGAGTGAAGGAATTTGCCTTTTACCCATGGCACAAAATTCTCCATAGTAGTAACGGCTCTAGATACTACAAAATCAAATTTTTCATCTATCGCCTCCACCCTACTATTTATCACTCTCACATTTTCAAGTCCCAATTCACCGGCTACAGCACTAGCTACTTTGGTCTTTTTGCCTATGCTATCCACCAGAGTGAACTCTACATCGGGGAACATCACCGCTAGTGGGATACCCGGGAACCCCCCTCCAGTTCCCACATCCATCACACGACTGCCCGCTGCAAACTGCATCACACGTGCTATGGCTAGACTATGCAGCACATGACGAGTGTAAAAATGCTCCATATCCTTACGGGAAATGACATTTATTATCGCATTCCAGTGTGCATATAGCTCTCCCATACGTCTGTAACGTTCTATTTTTTCGGGAGACAGATATGGAAAATACTTGAGCAGGACCTCCATCTGATTACTATTTAATATGTTTTATAAACGTCCAACGTGCCTTGTGATGACGGCTTTCATACTCTTTCCACAACGAACGAACCTGTGCATTTTTTTCCTGTTCGGGATTGGACTCTACATACACTATGTGGTTTTTCATAAAACGACGCATCACCTCGTCAAATATAAGAGCTGTTACACCCTTTCGTTGCCATGCAGGAACTACCCCTATGAGCAATAATTCGGCTCGGTCATTATGCTTGTGTGCACGCAATAGATGCCACCAGCCAAATGGTAAAAGACTGCCTCCCGCCTTCTGCAATGCCGATGCCATATATGGTATCGCCACACCAAAGGCTATCATGTTTCCATCCTTATCTAGCACACAGCTCACGTATTCGGGATTGATGACATCCATAAATTGTGCCGCATAGAACGCTTGTTGTTTTTCTGTGAGTGGCACAAAGTTTTCCAGTACACTGTATGTCTGGTTAAGTATATCAAATACCTGTGGTATGTATTTCTTTATGGCAGATTTTGAACGTAAATCTGGAGTAGAAAGCATATATTTTTCCTTGAGCAGGACAGAAAAACGTTTAATTTTTTCTGGCACCACTGCTGGCGTTTTCATTTCTGTCTCTACCCATTGTGTGCAGTGGTCAAAACCACAAGCCAACATATGAGACTCATAATAAGGATAGTTATAAAGAGCTGTAGTGTTTGACAGTTCATCAAATCCAAACGTAAGAAGAGCTGCTTTATCTAGATTACAGAAACCCACTGGGCCTTCCATATATTCCATACCCTTCTCTCTAGCCCATTTTTCTGCCTCGGCAAAAAGAGCAGCTGTAACCTCTTTATCATCATCAAAATCCAACCAGCCAAACCTCATCTTTTTCTCACCCAATATCTCGTTTTCACGGCGGTTTACTATTAGGGCTACACGTCCCACTATACGACCTTCTTTTTTGGCAACGAGTAGCTCTACATCACAAAATTCCAGAGTAGGGTTATGTTCCTTGTCAAAAGTCCTCATCTCTCCCGCAACTAGTGGTGGCACCCAATATTTACTGCCACGATACAAGTCAAATGGATATTTAACAAATGCTTTGAGTGATTTTTTGTCTTTAACTTTTTCTATCGTTATCATATTTTCTATTGTGTGTATTATCAGAATGGATATGCCAGTGCAAACTGCAATGCCGCCCCACTAAATCCATAGCGGAACAGACAGAATCTATCGGCACGAGGCAGTGTAGGGTCTATAGTCTTAAATCCTACATCTATACGTCCTATGAAATATGTAAAATCATATCTTATACCTAACCCAGTAGTAAGTGAGAGGTCCTTATAAAATCTATCTATCTTAAATACTCCACGAGGGTCGCTATACATCTTACTAGAAGTGTACCACACGTTACCTATATCACAGAATACTGCCCCGTGCAACGAACGATATATGGGGAAACGATACTCTAGGGAAGCCGTTAGTTTAAGGTTACCTATGTTATAGGAATTGGTTTTGCCCTGTACACTTCCGGGCCCTAGGTCATAAGCCAACCATCCGCGTTCATAGTTCACTCCACCGCCGAAATACATCTCTGAAAATGGTATTTGGGTCTTTGAGTTTCCATATGGCAGCGTAAGTCCAAAATAAACCCTCCATGCCAGCACACTAGCAGGGTTCTGACCTAGTTGCAGATGCCTAGAATAGTTCACGTTTACCTTTGCAAACTGAGCAAATGGCACACCAAACAGTTCATATACACTCTCTCCTGTAGGAAGAGAGGTAGTAGGAAAATCAAATACTGCTGCCATGGCACGAGTAAGGTTACCTGCTAGTTTGACTTCGGCTTGTAGGTAATTAAAATCTCGTGATTTATCATAGCGTTGGGTGTTATATGTAAAAGTATATGATATGGCAGGTATCACAAAATCTGACGTATAACGAGTGTACTGGAACAGGTCATCGGCTATGATGCGGTAGTTCTCTGGAGAAGAGGCTTCGTATGATTTATCGGCATAGATAGTCTGTTCCATATCATAAATCCATTCATTGGAAACATTACCGCCGTTGTTATATTCTGGATGAGTAGAGAGATAATCATCTATTGCTTCGTCTCTTTTGTCTGATGAAAAGACACTGAAATAATTAAGTTTATTGGTATTGGTAAGATATGCAAACTTTAACAACCCCACCTTGTGCTGTATCTCCCGGCTAGTCTCCCAACTATACTCCCAGTCTATATTGAAATAATTTCTATCTAGACCTACATTCTTCTGTAACCCAAATCCCAGAGAGGCCGTAGTTTTTGGCATATAGCTTTTGGGGATGGCATCTTTTTTTATAGGGAGGATAAAACGTGGGAATATAAGCGATGTGGTGAGGTTTATCTCATAAGCATTGAAGAAATCACGAGTACCATCGGGAGCATTATAACTACCTATGGTCGCACGTAATGTATTACTCCATATCTCTCCTCCGCGGAATGCGTTATACTTATTGAGTTGCAGATTAAGCGAAGTTCCTATACCTAGCAGCGATGAACGCGACACCTCAAAACTGGCATTGGCAGAATATTTTTTTATAGGCACCAGATATATATTGGCCTCTATGTCTTCGGAAGGGTTGAGTGAGTCTGGACTCATCGTTATATTTACCGATGAGAACATTCGCAATGCTCGGAGACTTTTATATGTATCTGTATAGTCTGAAAGTGAGAACATCTCTCCTTTGCGTATAAATATAGCGTCTGAAAGCACACGAGGTTTATACTTAATCTCGCCTTCCCCATAGATGTTAAGTCCGTTATAGAGCAGAGTATCTGTTATGTTCTGCATGGTAGAGCCATATTTATAGTCTGCAAAGACATTTATATTACTTACCTTCCACGTATGGAAAGGTACAGACATCACACCCTGTGGAGTTTCACGCTCTTGGTTTTTTATACTTATAAGCACCTGTGCACGACCTTTATAGCCGTTGGTATCTACATAGTATTTGATATAGTCTGTAAGGAAGTCATAGACCCCATTTTGTTTGAAGTATAAAGACAGGCGTTCGGCTTCCTCTTCCAATGCTTCTTGAGAATAAGCATCCCCTGTCTTAATAAGGCTTTCGCTTTTGGAACGGTTATAAAGACGGCGTAATGCAGCACTTTCTATATCGGTATTTATACTATCTATCACATACTGACGTCCAGTAGTTACACTATATGTAACATCGGCCTTGTCCTCTTTATATTTTACCGATGTGGCTACATCTACATTGAAGTAACCGCGTTGGAAATAATATGCTCCTATGTTTTTTTCACTACGAGATGTAAGAGATTCATCATAGTACACAGGTGCTTCGCCTAGTGATTTAAGCACTTCGGTGTATCCCACATATGTGGAGTCTATCCTGTCTATACCTTTCTGTGAGAACAACGCTCTCAAGACTGCCACTCCCGCTTTATTACGCTCCTCCCATTTTTCAAACGCCTGTTGCGGGTCTTCAGATGCAGAATTATACAGGTTCATCTTAAACGGCACCAATCCTAGAAATTTTTTATTGGGGTGCTGACGTATGTATTCATCATAGAGAGGATTGATATTTACCTTGTCATTGACTATGACTTTATTGGAGGAGACTAGGTGTTCGCCTTCGGGGACTTTTTTACTTACCGCACACGAAGTAAAAAGCATAAGAATAATTATTCCTATCATAACGATAGAAATGCTTATCTTTGCTATGTTATTTTTTATCAATTTACTCACTATACTCTAGTCTTATAATGCCAAGCAAAGCACATATAAAGAATATATATTCCCTCAAGGACAAAAAATCTAGGCAAATATCGCAATTATTTACCATAGAAGGCATAAAATCTGTAAAAGAAATTGCAAATGAGGGTACAATTATTATCAAAGAGCTATATGCCATAGATTCTATGGCAAAAAATATACCAGAGTGCTACTCCCACATCTTGCAGATAATCTCCCCCGAAGAGATAAAACAGATGAGTTCTCAATCCTCCCCCGAAGGCGTACTAGCCGTATGTCAAATGCCTTCACACCATCTTCCAGAATGGGAAAAAGACACGCTGTATATAGCACTGGACGGTGTACGCGACCCCGGTAATCTAGGGACTATCATTCGTCTGGCAGACTGGTTTGGGGTGAGAGACATCATCTGTTCAAATGACACGGTAGATGTTTACAACCCTAAAACCATAGCCTCCACTATGGGTTCCATAGCACGCGTTAGGGTTCATTATGTGGACTTGCCTACTACTCTATCACGTTGCCCTGTTCCTGTCTTTGGCACTTTCCTCAACGGAGAAAACATATATAATAAAACCCTGCCTATGGGAGCCGTAATGGTCATTGGCAACGAAGCCCACGGCATATCCCCTGCCATAGAAGCTCTCTGTCGCGAACGCGTAACCATACCTCGTTTTGGGGAATCCCGCACAGAAAGTCTCAACGCTGCCATGGCGACAGCCATACTGCTAGGACTATGGCGTAGGTAGAACGAGCGACATTAAAAAGGCGAGCCTGCGGCTCGCCTTTTTAATGTCGCGTAAACCAAGTTACCTGACGTTTGGCATAGTTACGGGAGTTCTGTTTAACCTTATCTACTGCTTCTTCTAGCGTTATTTTACCATCAAAATAATCAAAAAACTCGCGGTAGCCTACGCTTTGCATAGCATTGGTATGACGATATGGCAGCAGAGATTTCACCTCCTCCAGCAGTCCCGCTTCCATCATCATATCCACACGGCGGTCTATACGCTTATATAGCTCTTCGCGTGGCATATCCATATATACTTTCTCTATATAGAAAGGTCGGCTGTTTTTCTTGACACCTAGAAACGAACTATATGCCCTGCCCGATGCCTCACACACCTCCAATGCTCTTAATACACGGCGTGGATTTTTTGTATCTACTTTTTCATAGTACACTGGGTCTTTTTCTTTTAATAAAGTCTGTATATATTCCAGTCCTTTCTCCTTCCACATATCATTAAGCTGTTCTCTTACAGACTGTGGGACATCTGGAAAATCATCTATACCACACTCTACCGCCTGTAAGTATAAACCCGAACCTCCTACCATCACTACATTTTTACCCCTAGAATGTATTTCTTCTATACATTCCAATGCGTCTTTTTCATACTCTCCTATGGAATAATCTCTCTCTATGGGTAGATGTCCTATGAAATGATGCACAGCTTGAGACAGTTCATCTGCAGTAGGTTTGGCAGTGCCTATGTCCATTTTTTCATAGAATTGGCGGGAATCATAGGATACTATCTCGGCATTCCATTCCCTAGCTATCTCTATGGCTCGAGCCGTCTTACCCGATGCCGTTGCACCTGTTACAGCTATTATTTTATATTTTTCCTCTTGTTTCATACTTTTGCAAATGTACGATTTTATGAGTACTTTTGTGTTCAAATTAAAGACATATTAAATACATTTATCTCCCATGAGCGGCAAGAACCATAAAGAAAAACTACGAGATATACGAGCATTTGTACTGGACGTGGACGGAGTGATGACAGACGGAATGGCAACCATATTTCCAAATGGTGAATTCATACGTCAGATGAGTGTAAAAGACGGATACGCCATGCAATTGGCTATAAAAAGAGGGCTGAAAATATTTGTCATTACGGGCGGAAGAGATGAGTCTATAAAGATAAGACTGAACCGTCTAGGCATATTTGACGTATCTCTCAACACCCACGACAAGATGGACCGTCTGTATGAATACTCTCTTATGTATGACATACCATATTCACAGATGCTTTACATGGGAGATGACGTGCCAGACATAGAGCCTATGCGTGAAGTAGGACTCGCCACTTGCCCTGCCGATGCTTGTAGCGATGTGATAGCCGTATCCGACTACATATCCCCTTATAAAGGCGGACATGGTGCTGTACGTGATATCATAGAACAAACCCTTAAAATACAAGGACTGTGGGGAGAAGATGACTTTAAAAGTTACAATGCATAAATCCATTCCTCTATAATTATGACCAATAGCCTCCAGAAATCTCTATGCGGATATAATATTATATTGGCATCGGGGAGTCCTCGTCGTCGTGAGTTCTTTTCCTCATTAGGGATAGAATTCACCACCATTTCGCCAGATGTAGATGAGAGCTACCCCCCATCATTATCCCATATAGAAATCCCGCAATACTTGAGCCGCATCAAAGCTCGTGCCGTAGAACTACATTCAGAAAAAGACATAGTCATCACTGCCGATACCATAGTATGTACACAAGACGAAGTGTTAGGCAAACCATCCAGCCGTCAAGACGCTATACATATCCTTAAAACACTATCTGGTGGGACACACGATGTGATAACAGGTGTAACCATTCGTTCGGCAAATAAGGAACTCTCTTTCCATTGCACTACGAGTGTTACATTTGACACGATAGAAGACATGGACATAGAATACTATGTAGATACATTTTCACCTATGGACAAGGCTGGAGCATATGCCATACAGGAATGGATAGGAGAGATAGGTATCACACATATCAATGGTTCATACCACAACGTAGTAGGTATGCCTATGGCACAACTTTATTCCACTCTTAAAACGTTTGTAGAATAAGACTAAATGTCGGACATTTGCAGCGGTATATAAAGACATTGAAAGATGGCAATACTCATAGCTCTAGATTACGGGACAAGACGTGTAGGGATAGCAGAAAGCGACCCTTTGCAGATAATAGCTAGCCCACTATGCACCCTCTCTCCCATAGAAGCACTATCCTTTCTAGGTAAAAAATGCCACGATGAAACCGTCGAAGCAATAGTGATAGGTGAGCCACATCATACCCACAGCATAGAGGAGAGTGTGGAAGTAGAAAAAGACATAGTGGTATTTATAGAACGCCTTAAAGCTGTCATTCCCCCAGAGGTAAAGATAGAACGTTATGACGAACGCTTTACTTCGATGATAGCCTCTCGTGCATTGGTAGCTGGAGGAATGAAAAAGTCTCGCCGTCAAGAGAAAGGAGTATTGGATATGACCAGTGCCACCATTATCCTGCAAGACTATATGCAATCTCGCAGGTAAGACCATAAAGTAAAAATTATTATAAGATGATATTACCAATTACAGCATACGGAGACCCCGTATTAAAAAAAGTAACACAGGACATCACACCAGATTATCCAGACCTTAAAGCACTCATAGAAAACATGTTTGAGACTATGTACAGTGCCGAAGGCGTAGGACTAGCTGCTCCACAGGTAGGGCTTAACATACGCATGGCGGTAGTTGACGCTTCGCCATTTGCAGAGGATGACTCCCTACCTAAAACAGAAAGAGATTATCTCAAAAAATTCAAACGCGTATTCATAAACCCCATCATTACCGAACGTTGGGGGACTCCATGGGGTTTTGAGGAAGGCTGTCTATCTCTTCCCGGCATACATGAGAAAGTCTTCCGCCCAGAAAGTATCCTCATGACCTACTATGACGAGAACTGGGAGGAGCATACCGATGAGTTTTCTGGATTAGCAGCCCGTGTTATCCAGCACGAATACGACCATTTGGATGGTAAAGTCTTTACAGACCATCTCTCTCCTCTTACACGTCGTATGATACAGAAACGTCTATCCTGCATAGCCGAAGGGCGTATAAACACTCGTTATCCTATGCGTTTTGCTCGTAGAAAATAACCATAAAAACATAATAATAAAAAACGATGAATCTTAAAAACATTCTAGCCATAGCAGGCAAAAGCGGACTTTATAAACTACTAGGACGCACACGTACAGGTGTGATAGTAGAATCAATAGCAGATGGCAAACGTATGCCTATCTCTGCTACCAATAGCATAAGTGCCCTAGAAGAAGTGGCTATGTACACAGAATACGGCGAACTTCCTATATGTGAGATAATGCGTCGTATAGCAGAAAAGGAAAACAATGGTCCTGCTCCTTCACACAAGAGCGAAGGTGAGGTAGTAAGAGAATACTTCGGTGAGATAGTACCCGATTTTGACCGTGAGAGAGTATATGATTCTCACATCAAAAAATTATTCCAATGGTACAACGTTCTACAGGCTGCTGGGCTGGTAGATGCTGTTAATGAAGAAGTAGCAGAAGAAAACGAAACAGAAGAATAATCACATTCTCCTCTATAAAAAGGAAGGCAGCCCGTAGGGCTGCCTTTTCATTTATACATCACAATTTACCCCCCCCTATCACGCCGACCTCTGACGTTAATAACGCACGCAGGTGCTACCAGTCCCATTGACATTAAGAACGTACGCAGGATAGCCATACAAAATACGACCGAGACCTCATGTCCGTAGCTTGTTAGACGAGCGTAGCGAGGCTAATAAAGCGAAGTTTGAGGTGAGGGTATTTTGGGCGTATACTGCGTACTTCTGGTCACTGGGACATAAGCTTGTTTCTTTTGCCTCTTTTCTTTGAAGCAGCAAAGAAAAGAGGAGATGTCCGCCATGGTGGATTCCCCGTCAAAAAAATATACTTTTTATATAGTATTTATATATAAAATGATTACCTTTGCATCTACACAAATATAATACACTATTTAAATGTCTAAACCTACTCTTAAAGATATTTGCACACAGACACGCCGTGATATATTGAGAATGATTACGGCAGTCAATTCTGGACACCCAGGCGGAGCATTGGGATGCACAGAATTTATGGTAGCTCTTTATCACAAGATAATGGAGCACAACCCCAACTCATGGGACCCAGATGGTCGCGACCAAGACGTCTTCTTCCTATCCAATGGACATTTGTCATCGGTATGGTATTCTGTCCTAGCACGTTGTGGTTATTTCCCTGTTTCAGAACTTTTTACATTCCGCCACATCAACTCCCGCCTACAAGGTCACCCTACTTGCCACCAAGGTCTAGAAGGCATACGTATGGCATCAGGTAGTCTAGGTCAAGGTCTATCGGTAGCGATAGGTACTGCTCTAGCCAAAAAACTCAACGGAGATAAACATTTGGTTTATACTCTGCACGGTGATGGAGAAATTCAGGAAGGTCAGATATGGGAAGCTGTGATGTATGCCGGTGCTAAAGGCGTTGATAATATCATAGCTACGATAGATGCCAATGGATGTCAGATAGATGGTACTACAGACCAAGTATTGGCATTGGGTAACCTAGAAAATAAATTCAAAGCATTCGGTTGGGATGTAGTTCCAGTAGGTGATGGTAATGATATAGAACAGGTAACATTTGCTCTAGGTAAAGCCAAAGCCCTTTCTGGAAAAGGAAAACCAGTAGTTGTTCTTATGAAGACTATGATGGGTCATGGTGTTGACTTTATGATGCACACCCACAAATGGCACGGCAAAGCTCCTTCACAGGAACAGCTAGAGATAGCATTGGCACAGAACCCAGAAACTATATTGGGAGATTACTAATATCTTTAACCAGAGAACATTATGATGAAAAAATACGAAATATTGGGCAGTAAAGATACCCGCAGTGGTTTTGGTGATGCTCTAGCCGAATTGGGTAATGAAAATCCAAATATAGTGGCTCTGTGTGCAGACTTGACAGAATCGCTCAAGATGGACAAATTTGCATCGGAACACCCAGACCGTTTCTTCCAGACAGGTATAGCCGAAGCCAATATGATATGTATGGCGGCAGGTCTTACCATAGGTGGTAAAATCCCTTTCACAGGCACATTTGCAAACTTCTCTACTGCACGTGTCTATGACCAGATACGTCAAAGTGTAGCTTATTCTGAAAAGAATGTAAAAATATGTGCTTCTCACGCTGGTCTTACACTAGGTGAAGACGGTGCTACACACCAGACACTAGAAGATATAGGAATGATGAAAATGCTACCAGGTATGGTGGTAATCAACCCTTGCGACTATAACCAGACCAAGGCCGCTACCCGTGCCGTAGCCGAATATGTAGGCCCTGTATATTTGCGTTTTGGTCGTCCAAAAGTGCCTGTATTCATTCCAGAAGACATGCCATTTGAAATAGGTAAGGCGGTTAAACTTAACGAAGGTAAAGACGTTACTATCGTTGCTACAGGACATTTGGTATGGGAAGCTGTACAGGCTGCCGAAATACTGGAAGAAAAAGGCATTTCTGTGGACCTTATCAATATCCACACTATCAAACCTCTAGATGCTGCAGCTATCATAGATTCTGTAAAAGTTACAGGATGTATAGTTACTGCCGAAGAACACAATATAGTAGGTGGTCTAGGAGAAAGCATTTCATCTCTTCTAGCACAAGAGTGCCCTACTCCACAGGAATTTGTAGCGGTAAATGATGTATTTGGAGAGAGTGGTACTCCTGCTCGTCTTATGAAGAAATACCATCTGGATGCCGATGCGATAGTAGAAAAGGCAGAAAAGGTCATAGCTAGAAAGAATAAATAATTATTCTAGATATACACACAAAGCACGCCAAAAGGCGTGCTTTTTTCATATAAAATCACTAATTTTGCCATTTGGTAATTAACAGAAAGTAAAGACACCACATAAGATATGTTTGAAAATTTAAGCGAGAAATTTGACCGAGCGTTACAGGTCCTCAAAGGCGACCACAAGATAAGCGAAATCAAGATAGCCGAAACAGCCAAAGAAATACGCCGCGTACTAGTAGATGCCGACGTCAACTACAAGATAGCCAAAGAATTCACAGACCGTGTAAAGGAAAAAGCCATAGGTGCCCGCGTGCATACTTCGCTTAATCCTCGTCAGGTATTTATCAAGATAGTAAAAGACGAACTTACTGCCCTTATGGGCGGCGGAGCTAGTGAGATAAACCTAGCCGGTAAACCAGCTGTTATACTTATAGCAGGTCTGCAGGGTTCTGGTAAAACTACTTTTTCTGGTAAACTTGCTCTTTTCCTTAAAAGCAAGAAAAACCGCCGCGTGCTTTTAGTTGCTGGTGACGTTTATCGCCCTGCTGCGATAGACCAGTTGAAGGTTTTGGCCGAAGGTATAAATGTAGAAGTTTATACAGAAGAAGGCAACAAAAACCCTGTACAGATAGCCGAAAATGGTATAGCATACGCTCGTGAAAAAGGTCTGGATACTGTGATAGTCGATACTGCTGGTCGTCTAGCGGTAGATGAACAGATGATGGATGAGATAAGCCGCATACATGCTGCTGTAAAACCATCAGAAACACTATTTGTAGTGGACTCTATGACAGGTCAGGAT
Organism: Flavobacteriales bacterium; assembly: GCA_017620815.1. Taxonomy (GTDB): domain Bacteria; phylum Bacteroidota; class Bacteroidia; order Flavobacteriales; family UBA1820; genus Merdimorpha. Next base: position 17,530 of record JAGAUI010000009.1, on the reverse strand, counting down.
GCTGTCAATACCGCCAAGGCGTTTAATGATGTGCTTAATTTTGACGGTGTAGTACTTACCAAACTAGATGGTGATACCCGTGGTGGTGCTGCCCTGTCTATCAAGGCTACGGTAAACAAACCTATCAAATTCTCTTCTACTGGAGAAAAGATGGAGGCTCTGGATGTATTCCATCCAGAACGTCTAGCCGATAGAATCCTAGGCATGGGAGATATAGTTTCTCTCGTTGAAAAGGTCAATGCTCAATATGATGACGCCAAAGCCAAAGAACTAGAAAAGAAATTCCGTAAGAACCAGTTTGGATTTGATGATTTTCTATCACAGATACAGCAGATAAAGAAACTGGGCAATATGAAAGACTTGCTTGGTATGCTACCCGGTATGGGTAAAGCCCTCAAAGACGTAGATATACCAGACGATGCTTTCAAACACGTAGAAGCCATAATCAAATCCATGACCCCAGAAGAACGTCGTAACCCAGACATTATAAACCCTTCGCGTAAGAACCGTATAGCTCGTGGTAGTGGTCGTTCACTAGAGGAAGTAAATCGTCTTATGAAACAGTTTGAGGATATGAAAAAGATGATGAAGATGATGAGCGGCCCGGGAGCTTCAAATATGATGAAAATGATGGGCGGCGGTCGTGGAATGGGTATGCGTAGATAATAAATTCCAAAACCAAATAGATAATAAACAGATGAAAATTTTAGACGGAAAAGCTACATCGGCTGCTCTTAAAGCAGACATCCGTAGTGAAGTGGAAGCAATAGTTGCTGCAGGAGGACGCCCTCCACACCTAGCTGCAATACTGGTGGGAGATAATGGAGCTAGCGTAACATATGTCAATAACAAAGTAAAATCATGCCACGAGGTAGGATTTAAATCTTCGCTTATAAAATTTCCTGAGACGGTTACAGAAAAGGAGCTCCTTTCCAAAATCACAGAACTAAACGCCGACCCTACCATAGACGGATTTATAGTTCAGTTGCCACTACCCCGTCATATTAACGAGACACTTATCACAGAAAGCATAGCTCCAGAAAAGGACGTAGATGGTTTCCATCCTGTAAATATGGGTGCATTGGCATTGGGACAAGGACAGTTGGTTCCTGCTACTCCTGCTGGTATAATAGAGATACTGGAGCGTTATGATATCCCCACCGAAGGTCGCCATGCAGTGGTTGTAGGTCGTAGTAACATAGTTGGCATACCTGTATCATTGCTTCTTTCTGGCAAATACAAAAAAGGAAACTGTACTGTTACTATATGCCACAGCAAGACACAGAACCTCCCAGAGATAACTCGCCAAGCCGACATCCTAGTAGCAGCTATAGGCGTTCCTCATTTCATCACTGCCGATATGGTAAAAGAAGGAGCTACCGTTATAGATGTGGGTATCACTCGTGTGGCAGATGAAAGCAAAAAGAGCGGTTTCTCTATAAAAGGAGATGTAGATTATGATGCCGTAGCACCCAAATGCGAATACATCACTCCTGTACCGGGTGGTGTAGGGCCTATGACCATAGCAATGCTTATGAAAAACACACTCACTGCTATGAAGATACGTCAAAAGAAAAACAAATAGTTAAAACTCAATGATAACCGCCGCCCTTTCAGGGCGGCGGTTTTATGATAAAGTAAACTATCAAAATAAAAACAATTATCATTATTTTTGCAGAAAGAAAATATCATCATGGATAGACTAGAACAATTCAAAAAATACCAAGCCCAGACTACACCCTATCCTCTGGGTCTAGACATAGACCGTGCCGAGGGTTGTTGGATATGGGATAAGAGTGGTAAAAAATATCTAGACCTAGAAGCAGGTGTTTCGGCCAATGTCATAGGACACTCAAATCCGCGAGTGGTTAAAGCCATCAAAGACCAAGTGGATCGTTATATGCACGTAATGGTATATGGAGAGTTTATACAAGACGCTCCGTTGGAGTATTGCCGTATGCTTTCTACCCTACTTGAACCAGAACTCAACTGTGTGTATATGGTAAATAGCGGTACCGAAGCTATAGAAGCCAGCATAAAACTAGCCAAACGTGTTACAGGTCGTACAGAAATGGTAGGGGCTCTTTATGCTTATCATGGGAACACACAGGGTTCGTTGAGTATGCTGGGAGTAGAAGGTCAGAAAAGTGCTTTCCGTCCACTTATACCGGGGATACGCTTTATGCGTTATAACAACTGGGAAGACATAGAGATGATTACAGAACGTACAGCAGGAGTACTTCTAGAATCCATCCAAGGAGGAGCTGGTTTTATCCTTCCAAAAGATGGTTGGTTAAAGGCTGTACGTGAACGTTGTACACAAGTAGGAGCCCAGCTCATCATAGATGAAATACAACCCGGATTTGGACGTTGTGGTAAACTGATGGGATATCAAAATTTTGATATAGTTCCAGACATAGTAGCAGTAGGAAAAGCTATGGGTGGAGGATTGCCAGTGGGAGGCTTTATATCTTCACTAGAGAAGATGAAATTACTCACTCACGACCCCAAGATGGGACATGTAACCACATTTGGAGGGAATCCTGTGGTGGCAGCATCCTGCCTAGAGACATTGCGTATCCTCACCGAAGGCGATATCATACCACAGACGATGGTAAAAGAACAGATATTCAGAAAACATCTTGTTCACCCAGCTATCAAGGAAGTAAGAGGTATGGGACTTATGCTTGCTCCTATGTTTGAACGAGATGACACCTCTACCCTTCTTATGACTCGCCTACTACCCAAAGGCGTTATCACATTCCTTTTACTGTATGAAAAACATGCTCTACGCCTATCTCCTCCGCTTACCATTAGTGAGGAAGAAATCATATATGGCTGCCGAATGATATGTGAAGAACTAGACCTTATGGATAAAGAAGGACTTTTATAGCAATTATATTATTGAGATATTTACATTAAAATTTGTTTTATAAAATATAAAATATGTATATTTGCCTCGTCTTAAAAGAAAGTTTTTAAGAAGAGAAACATTTAATTAAATATTCAATAATTAAAAAAGATATCATAATGAAAAAATTAGCTTTCGTTCTATCATTTGCTGTTGTTGCAGTATTTACATCATGTGCTTCTGAACCAAAAGCAGAAGAAGCTGTAGTAGAAGATGCAGCTGTAGAAGTTGTAGAAGCTGCTGCCGATAGCACTGCTTGCCAAGAGGCTTGTTGCGATTCAACTGCTGTATGTGATTCTACTGCCAAAGCAGAATAATGTTCTACACAGAACACATAAAAAAGGGCACCCTGCGGGTGCCCTTTTTTATGTGTTGTCATCATCTAGGTATATATGAGGTGAGTATCTCTCTCCATAGTCGATACCCCTCCCAACACAAATGCAATCCATCATTGGTGTATTTTGAAGAGAGGTAACCATCTCTATCACACATACTGCGATGTAGATTTATGTATGTATATCCCGCCCGCGAAGCCTCTTTTTCAAGTATGGCATTTACATATTTTATAGAGGTGCTTTGGTCTATATGTGTCTTAAAGACTGTAAATGTAGGATTGACAGGAAGGATACTCTCTACATAGATAGCTGTACGAGGCGAAAGACGTTTTATTTCGGCAACTATCTTTAATATATTATTTGCTACATAGTCTTTGTCTTTTCCTGCCCCCAAATCATTTATCCCTATCATTAAAAATACTGCACGAGGCGACACCTCCAGCATATGTGGCAAACGCTCTAGCACTCCCGATGTCATATCACTGCTTATACCTCTGTTCCGCAAATGTGCATAAGGTATAAATTCTGCCCATTCACCTATATTGGTAATGCTATTACCTATCATCAATATATCATCACTACGAGTAGGCAGATACTCTATTATGCTATTTCTTTCTTTTATAAATCCAGCTAGCTTGTAGTCCTCTTTTATGCCTTCGGCGACCATATTACTTTTACATATATATGGTTCTAGAGCTTTGCATACAGCATAGTATCCTCGTCCATTGAGTGTAGTCCCCGAATTATATGTAAATTCTTCTTTCAGTCTTTTATCATCACCTGTAAGAGCAGGGAGTATATCTATGTATGTGTAATCCCCTGCTAATGATGCGTTTTTCATACTCTCATTATATGCCATATATTTTGATAAAAGTTCATCTGATGTGTTCTTTTCTGGCAAAATACTTATAACCGATACTCGTGTACGACGTGATTTATCGTGTATGCGAGAGATGATATCCTGCACAGAATGTGCTGCCGATTCTGGACTCACACCTATTTTAATATCGCGTTTGCCTATGTAGATATAAATATGTGATGGACGACCTTTTAAAACATCATCAAGACGATAATCCATAGCCGATATCACATCTCCTGCTATACCTCTGTTTTTTATATATTCATTGCCAAAAAATTCATTCCATATACCTCTGTCCATGAAATCATCACCCATCATAACGATATCTGTACTCTCTACTCCTAGAGCTACAAACTGCGTATAGCGTTGCCCCCAATATGTGGGATAACCCACTCGAGAAGGATAATGTTTAACTTCTTGACCTACGGCAAATACCATAGACATACTCCATAGGATAAATGTAACTAGAAATCTTATCATAATTCAAAATTTTTATCTTTACGGCAAATGTAATGAAAAATACACATACCATAAAATGAAACCGAGCCCCTGCGGGGCTCGGTTTACAGAGTCATATCTATATGATATTTTACAATTTGGCTTTTACTTCTACCATCTGGTAAACCTCTATCACGTCGCCTTCCATTATATCGTTATATTTGGCAACGCTCAAACCACACTCATAACCCTTGGTTACTTCTTTCACGTCATCTTTATAACGTTTAAGAGATTCCAATTCGCCGGTGTGTACCACCACTCCATCGCGTATAACGCGGATTTTGCTCTGACGGGTAATTTTACCATCTGTTACCATACAACCTGCTACGCTACCAACTTTGGATATTTTATAGACTTGTCGTATCTCGACATTACCCACAACTTCTTCCTTAAATTCAGGAGCAAGAAGACCCTCCATAGCATCTTTGACTTCGTTTATAGCATCATAGATGATAGAGTATGTACGTATGTCTATCGCTTCGCTTTCGGCTATACGGCGAGCACCAGCAGCAGGACGAACGTTAAATCCAATGATAATAGCCTCTGATGCCGATGCAAGAAGTACATCACTTTCTGTAATAGCACCTACGGCACGGTGTATGATATTGATATGGATTTTATCGGTAGAAAGACGTTCTAGGCTATCTGTAAGAGCTTCTACCGAACCATCTACGTCACCCTTGATGATGATATTAAGTTCCTTAAAGTCTCCTATAGCTATACGACGACCTATCTCATCAAGAGTTATGTGTTTGCTAGTGCGGACGTTCTGTTCACGTTTAAGCTGTGTACGACGAGCAGCTATCTGTTTGGCTTCTTTTTCATCTTCAAATATCATGAACTTATCACCAGCTTGTGGAGAGCCATCCAGACCTAGAACCAATACGGGTTGAGAAGGAACAGCTTTTTCTAGTTTGTTACCACGTTCGTCAAACATAGCTTTAACTTTACCTGTGTATTGACCAGATAGAGCATAATCCCCCACTCTCAACGTACCATTCTGTACCAGCACCGTAGCTTGATAACCACGACCCTTGTCCAGCGAAGCCTCTATAACTGTACCCACAGCCTTACGCGAAGGATTGGCTTTAAGGTCAAGCATTTCTGCCTCTAGCAGCACTTTTTCTAGAAGTTCATTTACCGCAATACCCTTTTTGGCAGATATTTCTTGGCACTGAACCTTACCACCCCACTCTTCTACCAATATATTCATCTGTGCCAGACTTTCACGTATCTTGTCTGGGTTGGCAGTAGGTAGGTCCACTTTGTTTATAGCTATGACCATAGGCACGCCGGCTGCTTGGGCGTGAGATATAGCCTCTTTGGTTTGAGGCATAACATCACTATCGGCAGCTATAACTATGATAGCTATGTCTGTAACCTGTGCACCACGAGCACGCATAGCGGTAAAGGCTTCGTGACCAGGAGTATCTAGGAATGTTATACGCTGACCATCTTCCAGTTTAACACCATAAGCAGCTATGTGCTGTGTGATACCACCAGCCTCACCAGCTATGACATTTGAACGGCGGATGTAGTCCAAAAGCGAAGTCTTACCATGGTCAACGTGTCCCATAACCGTTACTATAGGAGCACGACGCTTAAGGTCTTTTTCATCGTCTTGAACCTCTTGTATAGCTTCTTCTATTTCTGCATCTACAAACTGCACCTCATACCCAAACTCATCGGCTACCACAGAAAGAGTATCGGCATCTAGACGTTGGTTCATAGAGGCCATAATGCCTAGTTGCATACATGAAGATATAACCTGTGTTACAGGCACATCCATCATCGTTGCCACCTCACTCACTGTTACAAATTCTGTAACCTTGATGATTCTGCTCTCTTCTGCCTCGCGTTCTGCTTCACGGTTGGCTTCTTCACGGCGTGAAAGACGTTTCTCTTTACGGTATTTGGCGGCCTTGTTGCGGCTTGCTTTACCAGCAGTGAGTTTGTCTAGCGTTTCACGTATCTGACGTGCTATTTCTTCCTCGCTAGGCTCAACGTGTTCTACTACCTTGCGAGCAGCAGGGCGTGGAGCATTTTTCTTGTCGTTTTTACCGTGAGAACGGTTATTGTTATTATTACCACCGCCATGTTCTTTGGCAGGTTTATTATTCTGTTTTTCTGGGGCAGGCATAGAGTTCATCTCTTGACCAGTTACTTTTTCACCGCGTTTGCGTTTGCGTTTTTTCTGGTCTGATGATACAGCACCTACCGGTTTTTTAGGGGCAGGGGCAGTCTTTGGTTTATCATAGATACTCAAATCTATCTTACCTAGAGTCTTGATACCTTCCAGTTTCTGATATTGGGTCTCAATCTTGGTAACAGGTGCCTCTGTTTTCTTTTCCTCTGGAGCTTTCTCTTCTTTTTTCTTTTCTACTACAGGGGCAGGGGCTGGCACTTGAGCAGGTTTTGGTTTATCCTGTTTTTTCTCTTTTTTGGGAGCAGAAGTTTTTTCAACCTTTGGTGCTGGTTTTTCCTCTTTTTTGGGCTCTTGTGTAGTTTTTTTGACAGGACGATTGAGAGTTTCAAGGTCTATTTTACCCACTGTTTTGAGTTTTACAACGGGGTCTTGTTTTTCTTGAGGTTTTTCTACTGCTGTTTCTGTAGCAGGAGCTTTGGGTGCAGGCTGTAGAGGAGCGGGAGGTGTTGGCTCTGTTTCGGCAGTAGCGGCTGCGGCAGCTGCTTCCTTAGCCAATCGTTGTTTTTCTTTTTCCTCACGTTTTGCCTGATTGACCTCTTCTATGAGTTGTTTTTTATTTTTGTCCTGCTGGAAGCCCTGTTCTAGCACTTCTACTGTATGAGCATCCAATTTAGTATTTGGATTGGGGTCTATCTGAATACCTTTTTTGGCAAGGTACTCCACTGCCCTATCCATCGAAATGTTCAGTTCAGTTAATACTTTATTGAGGCGTTTTGTTACGTTTTCAGCCATATTAAATTCTTTTCTCTTTAAAAATTTTGTGTCTATAAATCCTTGTAAGGTTTATTATAGTCATAGATAATCTCTGCACTATGGCAGACGGTCGTAATGTATCTTACAGTCTAGTTTTCCTGACTGTTAAGTTCATAAGAGATGACATTGATTACATAATCAACGGTTTCTTCTTCGAGGTCTGTACGGCGAATGAGTTCTTCTTTGGATAGTTCTAGTACGCTCTTGGCTGAATCACAACCTATGGCACGTAGGCTATCTATAACCCACTGTTCTATTTCATCTGAAAATTCTGAAAGATCCAAATCATCTGAACCCTCGCGGTAGATATCTATTTCATATCCTATCAATTTGGTAGCTAGACGTATGTTTTGTCCATTTTTACCTATCGCTTTGGATACTTCTTCTGGTGCTACATAGACAGATATATGGCGTTTTTCTTCATCTACCTCTATGCTTGAAAGATGTGCTGGAGCCAATGCTCTAGTAACATATAGCTGGATATTATTGGTATAGTTGATAACGTCTATGTTTTCTCCACATAGTTCGCGTACTATACCATGGATACGTGAACCTTTCATTCCCACACAAGCACCTACTGGGTCTATGCGGTCGTCATAAGATTCTACTGCTACTTTGGCTTTTTCACCGGGGATACGCACCACCTTTTTAATCATTATAAGACCATCGGCTATTTCTGGGATTTCCTGTTCAAAGAGCAGTTCCAAGAAACGTGGGTCTGTACGAGAAAGGATTACATTTGGTTTGGTACCGCGTATCTCTACCGCTTTTACCAATGCACGTACAGGCTCACCCTTGCGGAATACATCACCAGGGATTTGTTCTTCACGAGGAAGTACTAATTCATTCTGATAATCATCATGTATGATAGTCATCTTGTGACGTACATCGTGATGCACTTCACCAGTGATGATAGTGCCTTGTAGGTTTTCAAAACGCTTCATTATGGTAGCGTTGTCGTGTTCAAATATACGAGCTTGAAGATTCTGACGTAGAGCCAATATAGCACGACGGCCTAGGTCTGCTATTTTAACTTCTTCCGATACATCTTCTCCCACCTCAAAGTCGTCCTGAATCTTACGAGCCTCGCTAAGTGGTATCTGTGCGGCAGGGTCTTCTACTTCGCCATCGGCTACTACCACACGGTTACGCCATATCTGCATATCGCCCTTGTCTGGGTTTACGATGATATTGAAGTTGTCGTCTGTACCAAATTTCTTTTTAAGTGCAGTACGAAATACTTCTTCCAGTATAGCCGTAAGTGTTACACGGTCTATTTTTTTGCTTTCCTTAAATTCTGAAAAAGAATCTATAAGTGCCAAATTATCCATTGCAATCTGTCGATTAAGTGATATGTTTTGTTTATTTATTTCTAAAATTTGATTACTATCGTAGCTTTTTTAATGTCTGAATATAGGAGTGTGGCATTGTGTGTAACATTAATTTTACCTTTTCCCACTGGTTTTGCTTCGCGGGTAACCCACTCTATACTTACGCTTTCTTCCCCTGCATCTACTATCTCACCTTCATATTCTTTACCATCTGTCATTATCACGTTAAGTGTGCGACCTATATTCTTTATATATTGACGAGCCTTACACAAGGGAGCATCTATACCCGGAGTAGTTACCTCCAGTGAAAAATCTTCTGTTTCTCTATCCATGCCTTCGGCGTGTTCTATGGCACGAGATATGCGTATAATCTCCTCTAGGTCAACACCTTCATCACCATCTATAACTACCGTTATATCCATTGACTTGCTTATCTTTACATCTATCAAGAAAAGACTTTCATTCTCCCGTAATGCGTCAATGGCTAGTCGTGTAATGAATTCTTTATTTATCATCTCTTGTACTATATTTAAAAAACTTGGGGAGCCTCACGCTCCCCAAATCCCTCTTGTCATAATTACGAGTGCAAAAGTATATCTTTATAACGAGAAAAACAAGTTTTTTCACTCTTTTTCATCGTTTTGAGCGTCTATTTCTTCTTTTCCCTCTACTAAAGAACGGTATATCTCATATATTTTTTCGCTGGTATTTTCGGCCGAGAATTTCTTGAGCTGTTCACGTGCATTCTCTCTCAATATATCACGAGCAAAACCATCTGCCCATAGTCTTCTTATACAACGTGCGATATCATTTACATCACTACTATCCATATACCATGCTGCACGTCCCCCTGCTTCTTCAAAACAGCCTCCGCGTGTAGTAAGCACCGGTTTACCATAAGCCATAGCCTCCACAATAGGCAATCCAAATCCTTCGTAAACGCTAGGATATACCACATACAGACATTTTTTATAAAATGCAGATAGTTGGGAGTCTGTAACATCGCTGAATATCTTGACGCGGTCTGCTATGTCATTCTCTCTTATATAACGATGTAACATCTGTCCATAACCGCCACTGCTACGTCCCACTATCACCAGGTGAGCCTCTGGTATATTTTTAAGGGCTTGACATAGTTTGAGTTGGTTTTTACGCTCTTCCATCGTTCCCACACACAGGATGTATTTGGTAGGGAGAAGAAAACTTTTAAGTTCTTCTTCGGCCTCTTTAAGCGACATATCATAAAGAGAATGTCTAGTAATACCCTGATACACCACCCGTATCTTTTCCTCTTCCACTCCCAACAGCTCCATGATATCAACCTTTGTCTGGTTGCTTATAGCTATTATAACATCTGCCACCTGAACGGCATAACGTATCTTTTTTGTGTGGATTTTTACGTCTGTACGATTATAAAACTCTGGATGTCTCATGAAAATAAGGTCATGTACCGTAAGAACGGTTTTTACCCCCATTTTTTCTATTCCATATGGGAGTTCGTGAGACAAACCATGAAAGACATTTATTTTCTCTTTTCTACATTTGGGAGCTATACGTACTGTACGCCACAGACTCTTCAACAATTTCCATCCGCCTCTTGGCATAACGACACGGCACTGTGTGGAAGGTAAGAAATCCACCTCCACACTACGTTTGGGGGTAAAAAGATAGCACACATCATTGGTATGGCGAGACAGTATATCCCTGACCAATGTACGGCTGTAATTTCCTAACCCCGACCTATTGTTAAACAGTCGTTTAGCGTCGTATCCTATCTTTAATTTCAATTTTATCGTAGAGATTTTTCAATCATACAAAAATATCGTAAAAATATTGTAATTGCAAATCTTATATCACATTTCATATCATATTTTTCTTTTTGTACCTTTGCAGGCATATTACACAGGAAACAAATGTCTTTTTAATACATATTATGGGATATATAGAAGAAATTAAACGCCGTCGTACATTTGGTATCATAAGCCACCCAGACGCAGGTAAAACCACTCTTACAGAAAAACTACTGTTATTTGGTGGTGCTATACAGGAAGCAGGTGCCGTAAAATCCAACAAGATAAAAAAAGGAGCAGCATCAGACTTTATGGAGATAGAACGTCAGCGTGGTATATCGGTAGCTACATCGGTTATGGCGTTTGAGTATAAAGGATATAAGATAAACATACTGGACACTCCCGGTCACAAGGATTTTGCCGAGGATACATACCGCACACTTACCGCTGTAGATAGCGTGATAGTAGTCATAGACGTTGCCAAAGGTGTGGAGGAGCAGACAGAAAAACTCGTTGGAGTATGTCGTATGCGTAATATCCCTATGATAGTATTTATAAATAAACTAGACCGCGAAGGTCGTGACGCATTTGACCTGATGGATGAAGTGGAACAGAAATTGGGTCTTAAAGTTACACCTATGAGTTTCCCCATAGGTATGGGAGCAGACTTTAAAGGGATATATAACATATGGGAGAAAAACGTACGTCTCTTTACTGGCTCAAACAAACAACGCATAGAAGAAACTATAAAGATAGACGACCTATCATCTGGCGAACTAGATGAACTCTTATCTTCTCGTTCGGCCGAAAAACTACGCGAAGACCTAGAATTGGCACTGGGGATATATCCAGATTTTGATGTAGAGAAATATTTAAGTGGAGAGCAACAACCAGTGTTCTTTGGTAGTGCATTGAACAACTTTGGTGTGGCAGAACTACTGGACGCATTTGTAGAGATAGCCCCTAGTCCACGAGGCAAGGAAACCGATAAACGAATGGTAGAAGCCGATGACAAATCTTTCAGCGGTTTTGTATTTAAAATCCACGCCAATATGGACCCAAAACATCGTGACCGTCTAGCATTTGTCAAGATAGTATCGGGTGTTTTCCGCCGCAATGTAAATTACCTGCACGTCCGCCAAGGCAAGATGATGAAATTCTCCAGCCCCAATGCCTTTTTTGCAGAAAAGAAACAAGTCATAGAGGAATCGTTCCCCGGTGATATAGTAGGTCTTCACGATACTGGAAACTTCAAGATAGGAGATACTCTTACCGAAGGCGAAACAATGAACTTCAAAGGCATACCAGCATTCTCACCAGAACACTTCCGTTATGTGAACAATGCCGACCCTATGAAAGCCAAACAACTTGCCAAAGGCATTGACCAGCTGATGGACGAAGGTGTGGCACAGCTCTTTACACTAGACCTCAATGGACGTAAGATAATAGGTACTGTGGGGGCTCTACAGTATGAAGTTATACAGTATCGTCTAGAACACGAATACAACGCCTCCTGCACATATGAACCAGTGCCTGTATATAAAGCTTGTTGGGTGGAGCCTATGGACCCTACCAATGATGAATATGCCGATTTCTTACGTGTTAAGAGTCGTTTTATGGCACGAGATAAAGACGGCAAACAAGTCTTCCTAGCCGATAGTGCTTTCTCTATAACTATGGCTCAAGAGAAATACCCTACGGTACGTCTGCACTTTACATCTGAATTTTAAGATATAGGCATGAAGATATTCTATCAATTATGTATCATTTTGCTCATAGCATTTGTGGGTGAGGTGGTAAGTGGATTATTGTCATTACCCATACCGGGTAATATCATAGGTATGGTCATACTCCTAGTCCTACTCAAAACCAAAGTCCTTCCTCTTAAAGCCATAGAAACCACTGCCGATTTCCTGCTGGAAAACATGACATTTTTCTTTATACCTGTGGGGGTAAGTATTATGGCGACATACCATTATCTGGAAGGATATTATATAGCTGGTGTATCGCTTATTTTTATAACTACCATCATAGTGATGGCTATAACAGCTATACTGGTAGAATATATGGCAGCCCGTAAGGACAGAAAATGCTCTTATAACGATAACCCACCCAAACTATGACACAGATTACCTCTTCTCCTCTTATGGGTGTGCTACTATGTGTAGGAGCATATAGTACAGCACTATACATTCGTCATAAGACAAGGAGCATGTATGCCAATCCGTTTGTGGTGGCGACTATACTTATAATACTATTTTTATCTATAACTGGTATCCCCTACTCTCACTTTAAGGCTGGAGGGGACCTTATCAATATGTTCCTAAGCCCTGTTACTGTAATACTGGCAGTTCCTCTATACCGCCATCGCAATATGCTTAATAGGTATTATGGTGCGATAGCAGTAGGTATAAGCACAGGAGTGATAGCCGCACTAGTGAGCATATTTGCCATATCTAGGTTATGTGATATGGACATAATGATAGAAAAGTCTATGATATCCAAAAGCATTACAGCTCCTATAGGTATAGAGATAACGCAAATGATAGGAGGTATAGAAGGTATTACGATACTTTCTATCATCAGCACAGGATTTATAGGGGCTATATTTGCTCCTGTTATTTTTAAGGTTCTAGGGATTAAACACGACGTAGCCAAAGGAGTGAGCATAGGCGTCTCTTCTCACGCTATAGGCACCAGCAAAGCTCTTGAGATGGGAGAAAGAATAGGTGCTATGAGCAGTCTGACCATAGGCATAGCTGGTATAGCTACGGTGGTGATGGTAGGGATAATGGATATGTTCCTATGGGATTAAAAATATGGCATAAAAAAACCGCCCGACTTACATGTAAGTCGGGCGGTTTTTATAGAGTATAAATTATTTTAAGATATTGTCTATCATATCCTTAATATCATCGGTCTCGATGGCAGTGCCTAGATAGTTGCTTTTACTATCTACCGCTAAAACACGAGGAGAAACAGCATAAGTCGTTTCTACAAAATCTTCGCTACCAGTCAAAACATTTAATTTATCTAGTCCCATATCTTTCACATAGTCTTCATATAGGAAATAATGCTCTTCGCTACTAAGCATCATAACTATATAGACAGAAATACCTTTCTGGCTAGCTTTATGAAGCTGAGGATAGATGATATCATTTTCTTTCACATCTGGTGTAGTAATATACACAAGAGAGGTCTTTCCTTCAAATGATTTTTGTGTAACAGTGTCTTTACCATCATATGAATATAGAGTAAATTCTGGGAAAGGATTTCCTTTGGATAGTTTTACGACACGTTCCATTTGTGCTATGGTCTCTCCCACACGAGGGTCTTCTTTTACATCTTTGGGTACTGCATCATAAAATTCTTTCAATTCGTCTGGAGTAGAGAACGCCATACTATTCATCACTGCAAAGATGGATATCATATCGGCAGGGCGTTTTTTGGCAAGCTCAAAATTATCCCTTACAAACTCTTTCTGTTTTTCAAGATATTCTGCATATATAGCATCTACCTTTGCTGTATCGCCATCTATTTGTGCTTGCTGAAGTTCCTCAACTTTTCCATTTACATAAGAATTGTGTTCACGCTGTACTTCGGCAAATTCTTCATAGTATTCCATAGCTGGGCTGCCTTTAACCTCTACAGAATCTAGATGAACATAGTCGCCTGTAACTTTAATATCGGAATTATCTATATATAGGTCTATCTCTCCCGAAGCATCTTCAAATGTAATGATACGGTAGTCATTTCTATCTAGTTTGCCGGTAAATATAAATTCTCCATCTACAGACTCTACTGTATCCACTGGTTCTAGACCATACATTCCTGGGCGGTTAAGTATTACTTTCTGGTCTGCCAGATGAGCTATTTTGGCTTTGATAGTAAATTTATCACTATTACAAGATGCTATAAATAAAACTGCACATATCGCAGAAATAGTTACGAGTATTTTTTTCATTTTTATTTATGGTTATCTGGTTACTTTCTCTTGTTAAAGTCTTTCATTATGTTTTCTAGGTCTGATGGGGAGATATAACGAGCATATATCATTCCATCTTTATCTATAAGGACACCTATAGGATAATCCCCCACCAATGCCATAGATTTTACTAGTGGATTATTTTTGGATTTTGGCATCATGACGTCCACCCAAGGCATATTAAGATAGAATATATCGTGTTCATAAGCCATCTTGTCATCACTCATACATACCGACACTACCTCTAAACCCTTTTTGTTCCATTTTTCATATATTTTTTTAAGTTCAAAAAGGTATTCATAACAAGCGTTGGAAGAGTCTGTCCATAGCACCATAAAGACATTTTTACCAGCATATGTGGCATTGTTATATGTAACACTGTCTTTAACCACTTCCCACTCTGCTGCTTTCTGTCCTACCTGTGCTTTACGAGCACGAGTTATAAAGTCTATATATTCTTTTCCATAAGTACTCTCACTTACACTAGGAGAAAATCTAGACGCAATGCTATCCAGTATAGGCGAATATGCACCCACTGTAAGGAAAGTAAGAGCCACCAATGGAGATACTTCATATCCTCCATTTACTAGTGCAAAATTGGTTATATATTGAGTCTCTAGACGTGATGCTTTGTTATATGAAGACACATAATACGCCAACGAATCTTTATCTCCCGTTTCTGCACTATGGGTAAGTATCTTGATGTATAGGTCAGATTTTTTGGCTTTGAAATCATTGAGGAACACTGCCAGCTCACTATATAGACGTTGGTTCTCTCCTCCCACTACTTCGGCAGAAGAAAGGCTGTCCACTACTCCGTTTATGGACACAGGAACACCCTCTATAAAAAATGAACGCGAAGGCACATTGCGGTCAAATGACACAGAATACAGTTTTGCATCTCCCTGTGGAGCATATAGAACAAATTTGCCGTCCTTCTGCATATCTACAGAATCTACTACTATAAGTTCTCCTTCTTCTGTTTCTCCCATGAGATATATAGTGCCGTTTTTGGCTCCTTTTATCTCGCCGCTTACCTTTACTCCTTCTTTTGAACTACAAGAAGCGAGCATAACCATACCTAGTATGAATAAAATTGATTTTCTAATCATTGCTATAATTTTAAACTATATTTAAACAACGAGCAAAGGTAACCATTTTATAAGATACCACACAAATCTACACATCGGTTTTTGTGGTAGATAGATATTAAATAATTCTTAAAATAAGCATCCAATCATTTGATTTAGTGAAATGATTGGATAAAAAATAAAATTTGTACATTTGCAGCGATAAATTAAATGAATATGAATAACACAGAAAAAACAGTAGAAGAACGCATCCTAGATGCCGCCTACCATACATTTGTAGAGAAAGGATATGAGGGAGCCAAAATGCGTGATATAGCCTCACGAGCAGACATTAACATCTCTATGCTACACTACTATTATCGTAGCAAAGACAATCTTTTTGATATAGCCTTCAGTCGTGCATTTGAAAATGTATATGGAGAGATACTTAAAATACTATCATCTCGCGATATGAATATCCACGATAAAATCATTGCCATAGTGGACCAATACATATCTTCGCTTACAGAAAATCCACTACTTCCGGGCTTTCTCATTCGTGAGATAACCAAAAATGACATAAAGGACAAAGAGGCTAGACAGAAATTTGCTCCATATAGAGAACAATTATTCAAAGCTGCTGCCGTTCTAGAATCTCAACTCAAAGATGAAGTAAGCAAGGGTAACATACGCAGTGTGAACCTAATGGAGTTTCTTATGGATATAGAATCTGTATGTATGTATCCATTCCTCAACAGAGGTCTATGGCAACGCGTATTTGATGTGCCAGATGAAGAGTTTAACCAAAAGATGCGTTCCCGCAAAGAAACTTTTATAAACAACATTCTTAAATCTCTAGAAAAATAAATAAACATTATTACTTTTGCAGAAGCAAAACATTAAACATAAATATACAATAACACTTAAAAACAAAACATCATGGGATTCATAAAAGAGTTTAAGCAATTTGCCATGCGAGGCAATGTAGTTGATATGGCTGTCGGTATCATCATAGGTGGAGCATTTGGCAAGATAGTAACATCGGTAGTTAATGACATCATCATGCCTGGCGTAGGACTTCTGGTAGGAGGTGTTAATTTTACCGACCTTAAGATAGTTCTTAAAAAGGCTGTAATGGAAGGCGAACAGCTTATATCTCCAGCCGTTACCATCAATTATGGTAATTTTATCCAAGTAGTATTTGACTTTGTCATCATAGCATTTGCTATTTTCTTGCTTATAAAAGCTATGAACACTCTTAACCGCAAGAAGGAAGAGAAACCAGCTGCTCCTGCACCTGCTCCAGAGCCTTCTGCCGAAGAAAAGCTACTTAAAGAAATCCTTGAAGAAATTAAAAAGAAAAACGCATAAGCATTTCATCATAGGCAGGTAGCACCTGCAAAAAAAAAGGCAGCCCTGCGGGCTGCCTTTATTTTAAATTATACCTGCGTTATTCCTCTTTTCTTTGCTGCTTCAAAGAAAAGAGGCAAAAGCCCAGAGAGGCTCTGGTGCCAGATTTAAAATTAGCAGTGGGGCTTCCCCACACTCAAACTTCGCTTTATTAGCCTCGCTACGCTCGTCTAACAAGCTACGGACATGAGGTCTCGGTCGTATTTTGTATGGCTATCCTGCGTACATTCTTAATGTCAATGGGACTGGTAGCACCTGCGGGCGGTTTTAAATATTCTCCTCGAGAGGAAAAAATGTCCCCTTTGTTTTTCCCGAAGAATTTGGTAAAAAATTGGAAAAAGAGCCGAGACTTTGCTTTGCACAGCAAAGCTGGTTTTCGAGG
>JAGAUI010000008.1 GCA_017620815.1 Flavobacteriales bacterium | reverse complement strand
TGAAATTGCCAAAAAATTGGGAGCCTCGAAAACCAGCTTTGCTGTGCAAAGCAAAGTCTCGGCTCTTTTTCCAATTTTTTACCAAATTCTTCGGGAAAAACAAAGGGGACACTTTTTTTCTCATTGAGAATATTTAAAACCAGCAGCGGGGCTTCCCCGCCGTGGTGGCTGCACCACTGGGGCTTCCCCGTCAAAAGAAAGAATATAAAAAAAAAACTCGCCTTAGGCGAGTCTTTCTTATTTATGTGATTTTATAACTATGAGGCAAGTGTTATTCCTAGTAGTCCGTTTTCCATAAATACATCTATACCATCAAGTATCATATTACAGCCAAGTATAGCCAGTACCATACCCATCAGTTTGTGGATGGCTACCATTATGTTTTCGCCTATAAAACGCATGATGATATCACTCCACCAGCAAGCCAAAAAGTTTAAGTAACATATAAGAGCTGCCATAGCTACCACTATGAGTGTGCGTATCCAGTCGGCATCGGCCATGAAGTTCATACCCGTAATGATAGCTCCCGGCCCACTTATGATAGGTATTGCAAGCGGAGAGATAGATATACTTTCGTCAAAATTCACTTCGCGGGGGTTGGGGATAGAGGAGCGTTTGGACTGCAACATCTCAAATCCTACCCAGAATAATATCACTCCACCCGTAATCTTAAACGAAGGTATAGTAAGCCCAAAGAGGAAAAAGATGTATTTCCCCAGCAGTATAAAGCATACCAAAATGATAAAGGCTGCTATACCTGCTTTGCGGGCTACGCGGTGTTGTTTTTCCACACTTACGCCTTGTGTAAGACTCATAAAGACTGGAGTCTTGGTAAGGGGGTTCATCACCGCAAAAAATCCTACGAATACCGTAAGAGCAAATGTCAATAATTCTCCCATTGTATAAAATAGTTACTATGATTATGATAGGTGCAAATATACTATATTTGCGTAAAAAAGTGAAAAAAAGTGTTTATTTTGGCACTAGGGATAGGATTGGCACGGGATTTGCAACTATATGTGTAAGTCGTGATGAAAATCTACATGTGGTTGCATTATGTCTATGGAAATCAAGCAGATGGATATAGGGTGCTGTGTGGATATAGATATGTGGATATGACATTATGACTGATTTTTGACATAAACACTAGATAATAACTGACATCAATATGAAAATAGACAATTTGTCATTGGACCAAATTTTTTCTTCAGAAACCGAAATCATCCCCGTAGTAACCGAGGTGATAGAGGACGACACTCAAGATAAACAAGCAGATTATCCATCGGTACTGCCACTGCTTCCATTGCGTAATATGATGCTATTCCCAGGCGTTATAATGCCTGTGAGCATAGGAAGAGAGAGCAGTAAAAAACTCATAGAGGAAGCGGTAGAGCATTCCTCTATGATAGCTGTATGTGCCCAGATAGATGCCAAAGTAGAATCCCCCCGTCAGGACGATATATACCGTACTGGTGTGGTGGCACAGGTGCTTAAAACATTTAAAATGCCAGATGGTAGCTATACGGCTATACTGCATGGTAAAGGTCGTATAGATATAGATATGGTGGTGGATTATGAACCTTTTATACGCGTTACATATTCCAGACGTGAAAAAGAAACATCAGATGATGAAAACACCCCAGAATTCAATGCCATGATAGACGAGATAAAGGAAACCCTTAATCGTCTTAATAACGAGATAGCTGGAGGAATGTCGGCTGTATTTACTACCGAAAACCTACGCCGTGGAGCAACGACAGTGAACTACATATCTGCTCATGCTCCTATACCTCTTGCCAAAAAATATGAACTGCTGTGTATCAACGATATATATGAACGCGGTATGATGGCTATACGTCTTCTGGGAATGGAGATAAAAAAGGCCCTGTTGCGTAATGATATCCAGTCAAAGGTACGCGAAGACCTAGACCAGCAACAACGCGAATACTTCCTTCATCAGCAGATGAAGACCATAGCCGAAGAGCTAGGTGGTGGTAGTGCCGAAAGCGAAGCCGAAGAGATGCGTGAAAAATCCCGTAGCAAAAAATGGGGAGATGATATAGCCAAAACGTTTGATAAGGAACTGGCAAAACTCACACGCATGAACCCTCAATCCCCAGATTATTCGGTGCAACGCAATTTTCTGGAATTGATGTTGGACCTTCCATGGGGAGAATACTCCAAGGATAAGTTTGACCTTAAACGTGCCCAGAAGATACTGGACAAAGACCACTATGGGCTAGATGATGTAAAACGTCGCATACTGGAATACATAGCTGTCCTCAAACTGAAAGGAGATATGAAGGCTCCTATATTGTGTTTGTTTGGCCCTCCGGGAGTCGGTAAGACTTCATTGGGACGTTCCATAGCCGATGCCATAGGTCGTAAGTATATGCGTATATCACTAGGTGGACTACGCGATGAGGCCGAAATACGCGGACACCGTAAGACATACATAGGAGCTATGCCGGGGCGTATCATTCAGTCTATAAAAAAGGCTGGAGTATCCAATCCCGTATTTGTACTGGACGAGATAGATAAACTATCACAAGGTATGCAGGGAGACCCATCATCGGCAATGCTAGAGGTCCTAGACCCAGAACAGAACAATACGTTCTATGATAACTTCCTAGAATCTCCATATGACCTGTCCAAAATCTTGTTTATAGCCACTGCCAATAATCTATCTACTATACAGCCTGCATTGCTTGACCGTATGGAGATAATAGAGATAAATGGTTATACTATGGAGGAAAAGATACAGATAGCTCAACGTCACCTCCTCCCAAAACAGACCAAAGAACATGGTATGAGCCGTCATCCTATAACTATAAGTGATGAGGTGATGGAACGCCTTATAGATGGATATACTCGTGAGTCTGGTGTACGTCAGCTAGACAAAAAGATAGCACAGATAGTACGTCATTGTGCCAAGAGTCTGGTAATGAAAGAGGAATACAATTCAGACCTTACATTTGATGACGTGCAGAAGATACTGGGTGTCCCTCGCGAGAGTGATAAATATGAGGAGATAGATGTGCCGGGAGTAGTTACAGGGCTTGCTTGGACGGCAGTGGGAGGCGATATCCTATTTATAGAGTCCACACGTTCGGCAGGTAAAGGAGAACTGTCTATGACAGGTAATCTAGGACAAGTGATGAAGGAATCGGCAACTATTGCCCTTCAGTACATAAAATCTCATGCCGAAGACTTCGGTATAGATAGTGAGGAACTCTCCAAAACCAATATCCATATCCACGTTCCAGAAGGTGCTACTCCAAAAGATGGTCCTTCGGCTGGTGTTACGATGCTCACATCTATAGTATCTGTCCTTACAGGACGTCGTGTGCGTCGTGGTATAGCTATGACAGGAGAGATAACATTGAGAGGTAAAGTGCTGCCAGTGGGAGGTATCAAGGAAAAGATATTGGCTGCCAAACGTTCGGGTATAACCGATATCATTCTATGTGCTGCCAACCGCAAAGATGTAGAAGAGATAAATCAAGATTATTTGCGAGGACTTAACTTCCATTATGTAACACACATGAGTGAAGTTATACCATTGGCACTGGAAGAGAAATAAGAACATTGAAAAAGTAGAAGATGAAAAATTTTGTATTTCAAAACCCTACACGTCTTGTATTTGGACGTGGGCAGATAGCCAAACTGGCGAGTCTTATCCCTAGTGATGCTAGACTTATGATAACATTCGGTGGGGGAAGCGTAAAAAAGAATGGAGTCTATGAGCAAGTAGTAGAGGCTCTTAAAGGTAGAGAGTGGGAGGAATTTTGGGGAATAGAACCCAATCCTTCCATAGAGACCTTAAAGAAGGCTATAGCCATAGGTAAGGAGAAAAAGATAGACTTCTTGCTGGCGGTAGGTGGAGGTAGCACGATAGATGGTACCAAACTGATAGCTGCAGGTATAAAATATGACGGAGATGCTTGGGAACTGGTAAAGAGAGGTGCATATAAAGATACTGTGCCACTGGCTACGGTTCTTACGCTTCCAGCTACAGGCTCTGAAATGAATAGCGGAGCGGTCATTTCCAGATATGAGACTCGTGAAAAATATGCTTTTTACAGCCGTTATCCTGTGTTTTCTATCCTAGACCCAGAGGTTACATATTCTCTGCCAGAACATCAGGTGGCGTGTGGCCTAGCCGATACATTTGTACATGTGATGGAGCAGTATATGACAACTACCTCACAGAGCAGAGTTATGGACCGTTGGGCAGAAGGCCTGCTATCTACTGTGATGGAGATAGCTCCGCTTATAAAGCAGGACAAGTGTAACTATGACCTTATGGCAGACTTTATGCTATCGGCAACGATGGGGCTTAATGGTTATGTGGCTATGGGTGTTACCGAAGACTGGGCAACACATATGATAGGTCATGAACTAACGGCTCTACACAGAATTACTCACGGAGAGACATTGGCTATAGTGTTCCCTGGAATGCTACGCGTGTTAAGAGAACAGAAAAAGGGCAAGATACTTCAATATGCTCACAGAGTGCTGGGAATAAATGAGGGTAGTGAAAACGAGGTGATAGACGAGGCTATACGCCGTACCGAGGATTTCTTCCGCTCACTTGGGCTTACTACTCGTCTTTCTGAAAATAATATAGGTGAAGATACTATATGTGAGATAGAACGTCGCTTTACAGAACGAGGTGCCGCCTATGGCGAGGCTGGTAATGTAGATGGAAAACTAGCCGCAAAGATATTGCGTTCTTGTATGTAATATAAAAAATGACTCGTCAAAAAAGCGGCAGCCGTAGGCTGCCGCTTTTTTGACGAGTAAGGTTACTCTTTATCTATCATTATGTTTTTCTGTGTTGCCGAACGATAAGTAAAGCGTTTGTTCATCAAGTACTGGAAAATCCCCGCTAGAACGATGGTTATCAGTTTACTTATCATATCGTTCATCTCTATGTATTCCACCATAAACCACATCATTATGGTACTCATAGCCAGCCCTGTCCATGCTATGGTAAAGAACGAAACTGCTCGGCGGAACATACGGTCTGGTGTACGGAAATTGACTTTGGTATTGGTAAGGAAACTACATATCAGTCCTACATTTACACTCGTAAGGTGAGCATATAGCACATATACTCCACATATGTGGTCTAGAAAATAAAAAAGAGCAAAATCTATAATCTCACACCAAAATCCTATGATGGTGTAGATTATAAAATGTTTGTAATTTTTATATATGTTTATCGTTTTCTGACGCATAGATAGTGTGTGTACTGCAAATGTAGTTCATAAAAATCATTCATACAAAAAAACACGAGGTATCCTCGTGTTTTTTCTCATAATATATGACATTATGAACTTACATACGGAAGCCTACTCCTATCTGGAAGGTCTGGTTGTGCATTTTTACCTCGACGCCATTTTGTACAGCTTCGTTTTTGGCGAGATTTAAGAATCCTCTTAAGTAACGGAACTCTACCACCATTCCAAAGTCAAACTCATAAGCTACACCCGCCTGCATACCAAAGTCCCATTTGTTATACAGGTCATCAAGAGAGTATTTCTCTCCATCTACCTCTATTTTATTGGATATGGCATAGCTGCCATACACACCTAGTAATACAGGCATACGTTCTATGACATACATCTTGGCAAGGGCAGGTATTTGCATTTGTGTGGAACGCATCTTATCTCCACTTGCTTTACCACCTTGCCACGAGAAATCAAGCCCTGTCTGCATATGCCATCGCCAAGTAAAAGGTACATCTACCGTAGCTCCTACATAGAAACGAGTAAGACCACTCATATCGTCTGCATCTACTTTTACTCCGCCAGATTCTAGTTTGGTAGGTAGCGAAGAAAGGTTTACACCTGCTCTCATTCCTAGGCTTACTTGGGCATAAGTCGTGCTGCTTATACAGGATAGGATAGATAGTAGAATAACGATTTTAATGTTCTTTTTCATAGTTGAAAGTATTGGTTAATAGTGATATATAAATTACATAAAAAAATGCTCTTATTCAATGTTAAATGTCAAAAAAATCATCATCTTTGCATTATGAGATAATAGATAAGATTATGAAGATTATAGAAAAATTCAAGGCAGGTAAAACGCTTTTTGCATTTGAACTATTACCACCTCTTAAAGGCGATACTATAAATACTCTATACAACACGATAGACACCCTACGCGAATACGACCCATCATACATAAATGTAACGTATCACCGCGAGGAAGTTAAATTCATAGAACGCGAAGGCGGACTGATGGAAAAAAGAATCGTCCGCAAACGTCCCGGTACGGTAGGTATTTCGGCAGCTATACAGGCTCGTTATGGTATAGATGTGGTGCCTCACCTTATATGTGGAGGTTTTTCTGTCCTAGACACCGAAGACGCCCTTATAGAAATGAATTTTTTAGGGATAGATAACGTCCTAGCATTGCGAGGAGATAACATAAGAGGGGAGAACACCTTCCGTCCAGTGGAGGGAGGACATCTGCATGCAAGTAATCTGGTGCGACAGATACAAGACATGAACCACGGACGCTATGTAAGTGGAGAGGTAGAGCATCCCACCCCTACCGATTTCTGTATAGGTGTGGCGGGTTATCCAGAAAAACACTCTGAAAGTCCCAATATGACTATGGATATATCTCACCTTAAAGAAAAAGTAGATGCAGGAGCAGATTACATAGTTACGCAGATGTTCTTTGATAATGATAAATTTTATGATTTTGTAGATAAATGCAGGGCTGCGGGGATAAATGTACCTATCATTCCGGGGCTTAAACCTTTCTCTACCAAGACTCAGCTTAATGTCCTCCCACAGGTTTTCGGTACCGATATTCCGCAGGATTTGGCAATGGCGGTGGAAAAGGCTCGGGATAATGCACAGGTAAGAGAGATAGGCATAGAATGGTGTAAAGAGCAGTGTCGTTCTCTTATCTCTCATGGTGTGCCGGCCATTCATTTTTACACTATGAGCCGAGCCGATAACATCGCTGCCGTAGTGCGAGATGTCTTTTAGAAAACCTATAAACAACTAAATATATGAAACGGGTATTGTTATTTATATGTTTTGTATGCTGTGGGGAAGTTTTCTCACAGGTGAGTTTTAGGAATGATTTTCTGGTATATAATGATAGCGTATATGTAGCCGAACTAGGTGAAAATCTACAATTGAGATATGTTAAACCTAGCGAAAAGTATCTTACAGACTCACTGGGTAATGTGATAAATGGGCCTTATGATTATGCTCATATAGGAAATTTAAAAGATGGGCGTATGGCGGTGATGCGGGTTGATGTGGATGGTTGGTCTATTGTTAAGAGCAATGACAATGCTTCATATATGGATAGGACAGGGAAATTACTTATGGGCTTTAAGTATGCTTCATGTGGAGATTTTCATTCTGGACGAGCTGTGGTAAGAAAGATAGGAACATCGAGAGAAGAAAAATGTGGCTATATAGATACTACGATGAAACTTGTAGTACCTCTCATATATGATAATAATAAAAATTACTATTACGGATATGCTGCTGTTGAAAAAGACGGCAAATGGGGCGTAATAGACCTGGATGGTAAAGTCGTATTGCCTATAATGTATGATGATTTAGGGGTGTTGTATGAAGGAGTATATTACAAGGTGAAAAAGAAAAATAAGTATGGAATAATAGATATAAATGGCAATGAAATACTGGAAGCCAAATATGATGCTATATTTAATCACAGCCTTAACGATGCCAATGTAGAGGTGCTGGATAAAGGAGAGAATGTAATGTTTAATCTCCTGACCAAAGAATTTACATCTGGTAAATATGATTATGTAATATCTGCTGAAGGAAGTTTAATGAGAGTGGATACCTCACAATATGAACAGTATAGAATGCATAGTGAAGGATTGATGCCTGTAAAGAAGAATGGTAAGTGGGGATATATAGATGGTGATGGCAATCTAGTGATACCTTGCATATATGATGAAGTATCTCTATTTAATGGTGGAAGAGCCATTGTAAAATATAATGGTAAAGAGTATGTCATAGATAAAAAAGGAAATGTGGTGGAAGATGAAGAGGTGATAAAAAAAGCAACAGAGTGGAAACGAGTAATTATTTTATCATAAAGTAAAACTACTATGGAACAGAACACACAGAACTATCAAGGGGATAACAATCAGAATATCCCGCCATTTGGCTCACAACAACCACAAATGCCACTATATAACTATCATCAAGAAAATGAAAAGGTGATGGGGATAGGGGATTGGATACTTACGTTTGTGGTGATGATGATACCTTTGGTAAATATAATAATGGTATTTGTATGGGCATTCGGTGCGGGAAATAAAAACCGCAGCAACTGGGCGAAGGCTGTCCTTATAATGTGGGTAGTAATCGTAGCTCTTTACATAGGTATTATTATCATAGCTGCTATGGCTGTAGGAGGTATGGAAGAACTGGTAAATGAGTTGGAATATATGTGATATATGCCATAAAATGATATTGGCAGGATAGAAAAAAATCCATAAATTTGGGGGGATAAACAAAAAGATAATTCTTCCATAAAAAAGAAATTTAAATATGGCAACAGGGGTAGATTTAAAACGTACAGGTGAGCAGTTTGATGAGGTGATAGAGCGTTGTAGTAAACTGTTTTTTAGCAAACTAGAAGACTACGGAGCAGCGTGGAGAATATTGCGTATGCCATCTCTTACAGACCAGATATTTATCAAGGCTCAACGCATACGTTCTATCCAAGAAAATACCGTCAAGATGGTGGACGAAGGCGAGCTACCAGAATGGATAGGGATATTTAATTATAGCATCATAGCCCTTATCCAGATAGAAAAAGGAGTTGTAGAACGTCCCGATATGAATCCAGAGGAAGCATCGGCTCTATATCTTAAATATGCCCAGAAGTCCAAAGAACTGATGATGTGTAAAAATCACGACTATGGAGAGGCTTGGCGGGAGATGCGTATATCATCGCTGTGTGATATCATTCTGCAGAAGATACTACGCGTGAAACAGATAGAAGACAATGGCGGTAAAACCAAAGTATCTGAAGGTATAGATGCCAACTATTATGATATGGTGAATTATTCGGCATTTGCTCTTATTAAAATGATGGAAAATGGGCAGTGGTAAGCTCATTGTAAATATATGATAGAAAGAACCCATAAGAAAACGATAACTGTGGCTCTGAGGATAATACTAGGGCTTACGTTTGTGTTTTCTTCATTTGTAAAACTAATCGACCCTCTAGGGCTGGCATTTAAGATAGAAGACTACCTTTCTGCCGAGGCTCTGAATATGCCTTTTTTTCTCCCATTGGCAGAAGACCTTTCAATAGCTCTTATAGCATTGGAACTTATACTGGGTTTATCGTTGCTACTAGGACGTTTTAAGGTCTTTACGTTATGGACGCTTTTTGTACTGAATGGGGCTTTTATGTTACTCACTCTATACACTGCTATAACAGGAGCTGTGAGTGATTGCGGATGTTTTGGAGATGCGATACCTATGGGGGCTTGGGAGTCGTTTATAAAGAATGTCGTAATATGTGTGATGATAATCATACTCATAGTATGGCAACGCTTTATAAAACCTATAGCGGGATTCCGTACGTCCATGAGTGTGGTCGCTCTAGCATTTGCAGTGGTGTATGGTATGTCATACTATGCTCTGCACAACGAACCTCTTATAGACTTCCGCCCATATAAAGTGGGGGTTAATATAAAAGAGGCTATGACGATACCTCCTGATGCACAGCTGCCTGTCTATGAAAACAGATGGGTGTATGAGATAGATGGTAAAAAACATAAATTTACCGATGAGGATGAGCCTTGGAACATACGTGAGGCGAGATTTGTATCGCGTAAATCTGTCCTAGTGAAAGACGGATATCGCCCATCGATAGAGAATTTTATGGTGATGGATATCTATGGTGGGGATATGACAGAAATCCTACTTGATGAAAAAGACATATATCTTATACTGTGTTATGACTATGATGCGGTAGATGAAAAGACGTGGGAAAAAGTAAAAAAATGGGCAGATGAACAAGACTCCCCCGTATGGATAGTGTCCAATGCTTCGTCTGAAAGATTTGCGTCTATGGGATTGTTACAACCAGTAATGTATGCCGACCCTGTGATGATAAAAACCATAGTACGTTCGCGTCCAGCTATAGTGCATCTTCAGAAAGGGACTATAATTTCCAAGGAATCAATAAAATAAATAATAATAATTCAAAAACATTAAAAGAAATGAGACGTAAAATCGTAGCAGGAAACTGGAAAATGAACAAAACTCTGCCAGAGAGTCTAGAGTTGGCAGAAAACCTTAAAAAAGAATTGGAAGGACAGTGTCTATGTGGAGTAGAGGTTGTAGTTGCTCCTGTATTCACAAATGTTTATGCTGTTGCCGAAGCCCTCAAAGGAACAGGTGTTGCAGTAGCAGTGCAGAACATACATCAGATGAAATCTGGTGCATATACTGGTGAAGTATCTGCTCCTATAGCCAAGAGTGCTGGTGCTACCAAGGTCATACTAGGACATTCTGAACGTCGTCAGTATTTCGGTGAGACAGATGCTCTTCTAGCAGAAAAAACAGATGCTGCTCTAGCAGAAGGTCTAGAAGTTATCTTCTGCATAGGTGAGGTACTAGAAGAACGTAAAGCTGGTAAACATTTTGAAGTAGTAGAAGAGCAGGTTAAAAATGCACTGTTCCATCTTCCTGCCGAAGCATGGAAAAACATAGTTCTAGCATACGAACCAGTATGGGCAATAGGTACAGGAGAGACAGCTACTCCAGAACAAGCCGAAGAAATACACGCACATATACGTGCAGTGGTAGCCGAAAAATATGGCAAAGAAGTAGACGAAGAAGTTTCTATCCTTTACGGAGGTTCTTGTAATCCAAAGAACGCCAAAGAGATATTTGCAAAACCAAACGTAGATGGAGGTCTTATAGGTGGTGCATCTCTTAAAGCAGCCGATTTCAAAGCCGTTATAGATGGTTTTAAATGCTAATGCTGCCTTGAGTTATAAATGCTGAACACTATCTATCTAGTGTAAAAAAGGCTGCCCGAAAGGGCAGCCTTTTTTTAATTGTTATTTTACTTCTACACGCCAACCATAAGGGTCTTCCGTACGGTTGTATTGTATGTCAAATATACGCTGACGTAAACGCTCACCAAATGATTCTTCATCTGGGAGGGCTGGGATATCTATATGTGTATCCTTATAGCCTAGTCCGCTTATAGGGCTTATAACGGCTGCTGTACCGCAACCAAATGCTTCTTTTATCTCGCCTCGACGACCAGCTTCTAGTACTTCTTCTACCAGTATAGGACTTACATCTGTCTTGATGCCCATGTCCTCGGCTAGGCGTAGTATGCTACGGCGTGTGATACCATCTAGTATTCTATCTGATACTGGAGCTGTACGCAATGTGTCTCCTATACGCATCATGTAGTTCATCTGTCCGGCTTCTTCCAGATGTGTATGTGTGGAGTCATCTGTCCATATAACACTCTGATAACCTTCTTCTTTGGCTAGGGTAGAGGGGTAGAACTGTCCGCCATAGTTGCCAGCACATTTGGCAAAACCTGTGCCTCCGTTGGCTGCACGAGAGAAGTGGTCGGCTATTTTTACTTTTACTTCGCCTTTGAAGATAGCATCTACAGGTCCTCCTATTATCATAAATATGTATTCGGCACTAGGTACAGCATTAAGAGCCTCTTCACATCCTATCATAAATGGGCGTATGTAGTATGAACGTCCTTCGCCACTAGGCACCCAATCTCTATCCATTCCCACTAGTGTGTGTAGAGCCTCATAGAAAAGGTCTTCTGGGAATTCGGGCATGTTCATTCTCACAGCCGATTTATTAAAGCGTTCTATATTGTCTTTTGGGCGGAAAAGGAAAATCTTGTCGTTTTTATCACGGAAGGCTTTCATTCCCTCAAATATAGCTTGTCCATAGTGGAATACCTTGCTAGATGGAGCTATGGAAAGCTTTTGATAAGGAGTGATACGAGGTGTTCCCCATGCTCCGTTTTCCCATTTACATATAAACATATGGTCGCTCATGTATTTGCCAAATGGCAAACTCTGGCTGAAATCCATTTCCCCTATACGGGACTTACTGCATTTTTCAATCTCTATTTTCATATCATTTTGTTTTTTGAATTTTTGTATAATTGAGGCAAATGTATGAAGTATTTCTGTTAAAATGCAACAAAACATATCATTATTACACTTATTTGTCAAAATAAGCATAATGAATGATAAAATTGAAGCAAAATCCTATCTATACTACAAAAAAGGCATTTTAACTACTTCTGCTTTGAGTAGTTTTTCGCGGACTTTTACATATACTATGCTGCCTACGCTAGATTTTTCGGTAGGGACATATGCCATAGCTATCGCTTTTTTAAGGCTAGGTGACATAGTACCAGATGTTACTTGACCTATCTCTATTCCGTTTTCATCTGTGATAGGATATCCATGACGAGCTACACCCTTATCTACTAGTACTAGACCTACAAGTTTGCGGGATACGCCTTTTTCTTTCTGCTCTTTAAGGATTTCACAGTCTGTGAATTCTTTGGTGAATTTGGTAATCCAGCCAAGTCCTGCCTCTATAGGAGATGTAGTATCATCTATATCATTGCCATATAGACAGAAACCTTTTTCCAGACGCAATGTGTCGCGAGCACCTAGACCTATGGGTGCTATGCCATATGCAGCACCAGCCTCAAATACTTTTTTCCACATATCTTCGGCTATCTCGTTGGGGAAGTAGATTTCAAAACCTCCTGCACCTGTGTATCCAGTAGCCGAAATAATGATGTCATCATATCCTGCAAAACGTCCTGTGGTAAAGGTGTAGTATTCCATTTTGCCTAGTTCTACGTCTGTGAGGGATTGTAGGGCTTCTACAGCCTTTGGACCTTGGATAGCTAGAAGAGATAGGGCATCACTGCGGTTTTCCATCACAGCACCAGTGTCATTGTGTGAAGAAATCCACTGCCAGTCTTTGTCTATGTTTGATGCATTGACTACCAGTATGTAATGCTCTTCGTCTTGACGATATACCAAAAGGTCATCTACTATGCCTCCGCGACCATTGGGAAGGCAAGAGTATTGGATTTTACCGTCATATAGTTTGGAGGCGTCGTTTGAGCATACTTTCTGGATAAGAGGAAGAGCTCCTTTCCCGCTTATGAAGAATTCTCCCATATGTGAGCAGTCAAATACACCTACACCGTGTCTTACGGTCTCATGTTCTACGTTTACTCCAGTGTACTGCACAGGCATATCCCATCCTGCAAATGGTACCATCTTGGCTCCCAATGAGTAGTGAAGGGAGTTAAGAGCCGTTTTTTTAAGCTCTACTTCTGTATTGTGTTCCATGTCTTTATATTGTGTGTTTTAATTCTAAAATCTTTCAAATGTAGGGAAAAATTTTGATGTGGAATAAAATTATATGATAGTTTTGAAATTTAAAGTCATTTCTATGAAAATTATTTGTCTTTTTTATAATTTAGCTACTCGTAAGAAATAATATCTTTATACCATGAAATATCCACAGATAATAAAATCGCTATTGGATAACGATTTCTACAAATTCACGATGCAGAATGCTGTAACCAAGCTTTTTCCCAAAGCAAAAGTGCGTTACCGTTTTGTAAATAGAGGAAAACACGTCTTCCCAGAAGGTTTTGCCGAAGCACTCAAAGAGCAGACACGAATGATGGAAAATCTTGCCCTCACGCGAGAAGAAAAGGCATACTTTGCTCGTAAGTGTCCTTATCTAGACCCTGTCTATATGGATTTTTTGGCTGGTTATCGCTATGATAGCAGCGAACTAACCATAGTACAGACAGGTGGAGAACTATCTATCACGATAGAAGGTTACTGGTATCGTACTATACTATGGGAGGTGCCACTCATGTCGCTTATTTCAGAACTATACTATATGATGACAGAACAGGAACGTCTGCCAGATGAAGAAGTGAGAGCCATTACACGCTCCAAGATGGAGACATATAAAGCTCTGGATGTAAAGATAGCAGAATTTGGTTCGCGTCGCCGTCATAGTTATCGTGTGCAGGAAATGGTGGTTGAGGAACTCCAGAAGTGTGGAGGTGATAACTATATAGGTACATCAAATGTGCGTCTAGCTATGGATTATAACGTGATACCTATAGGTACTCATGCTCACGAATGGTTTATGTTCCATGCGGCTTGGTATGGTTATCGTATGGCCAATAGAATGGGACTGGATAACTGGGTCAATGTATATCAAGGAGACCTAGGTATAGCCCTTTCAGATACTTTTACTACGGCTTCATTCTTCCATTCGTTTGATAAAAAATTCTCAAAACTATTTGATGGGGTGCGTCATGATAGCGGAGACCCTCTCACATTTGCCGATAATATCATAGCTCACTATAAGAAACACCGCATAGACCCTGTATCCAAAACCATCATATTTTCAGATGCTCTTACCCCTCCTGTGGTAGAAAAGATAGCTGGGCATTGTAGGGGAAAGATAGGTATGTCATTTGGTATAGGAACAAACTTTACCAATGATGTAGGTCTGGAAGCTATGAATATGGTTATAAAACTAAGCGATGTGCTTATAGAAGGTGATATATGGTCGCCTACCGTTAAACTTTCTGATAGCTCCGGTAAATATACGGGAGATGCTCACGCAATCTATCTAGCCAAAGAAATACTGGGTATAGAATAATACTGAATTTAATGCCGAGCAGCCACAGGCTGCTCGGTTTATATGATGTATATAATATAAGGTATATGGTGAAAACACTCTTTAAAAAATATGTGGTAGAGGCATTGAGCTATATGGCTCAAGGTTTATTTTGTTCGCTTATATTGGGTCTTATCATCTCCCAAATAGCCAAGATAGAGTGCCTCTCATTTCTCTCTTTTATAGCCGATGCTCTTTCGGCTTCATCACCATTGGTAGGTTCTTGTATAGGTCTTGCCATGGCTGTGGGTATAAAATATGATACGTTGGTCATCATCTCATCCTCTATCGTGGGGGCATTGGGTTATAAGTATGGAGGGCCTGTGGGCTCATATCTTTCTGTGATAATAGCTGCCGAGATAGGACAGTTAATATCTAGACGCACACCTGTAGATATAATACTCACTCCTATGGTTACGATAGTGGCGGGAGGTCTTTTTGCTCATTATTGTTGCAGCCCTATAAATGATATGATGTTATATCTAGGAGAAATCATTAACAATGCTACACAACTCTCTCCCTTTATGATGGGAGTAGTGGTAGCTGTGGTGGTGGGATGCATACTTACATTGCCTATAAGTTCGGCGGCTATATGTATAATGTTGGGATTGGATGGACTGGCAGCAGGTGCAGCTACGGCTGGTTGTTGTGCACAGATGATAGGTTTTGCTGTGATAAGTTACAGTGATAATGGTATAGGTGGGCTTATCTCACAGGGATTGGGAACGTCTATGTTACAGATAGGAAATATAGCTCGTAAGCCTATCATTTGGTTGGCACCTACTGTGGCTTCGGCTGTGATGGGGCCTGTATCTACCGTTTGGCTTGGCATGACCAATAATGCTCTAGGGGCAGGAATGGGGACAGCGGGACTTGTAGGGCCATTGGCTGCGTATGCTACTATGAGTGGAACGATGTCAAATACTATGTTGGTAACTGAAATTATACTCGTGTATTTCATAGCTCCTGCCGTTATAGCATTGATGGTACATTTATGTATGAAACGTGCGGGGTGGGTAGTAGAAGGTGATATGAAACTATAAACAAAATATGGACAAAAAAAGGTCGCCCTGAAAGGGCGACCTTTTTTTGTCCATAAAAATAATGTATCAATGTTTTTTTCTATGAAAAATATATTATATTTGCACAGTATATATTATGTTTTATAAGGCGATAAATATCCATAAATAAGTATTCAGGGTATAGCAGAAAACTGCTATAAGATGGCCCCACCGCAAGGTGGGACTGTTTTTTTAAAATCAAAAACGCAGCCCCTGAAAGGGGCTGCGTTTTTGAGAAAAATAAATTGTATTATAAGAACTTATAGTAAGTTATCAAACGGAAACGGTTGCCATATGTAGTATTGGCTGGTTTATATGTGAGGGCGTAGTTGTATTCAAATATCATACGCAAACGTTTGGAAGGACTTACACCTAGGCGACCAGCCAACCATAGAGCGTCGTTAAGTTTGTCGCGATTGGCAAGATAGGTGTGGTTTTCAAGCAATGCCTGAATATAAAGTGATTTTGATTTAAGCAGTGGCAGATTATACTTGATATGTGGACGTACACGCAATCTCGCTGTGAATATGTTATCGCCACCTACAGGGTGTGAAATACCTTCTTCTATACGTACACGCATACCTAGAGAGAATTCATTCCAGCTCCCAGTAGATGCACTTACGTGTTGGTAAAGACTTGCATCGTGTTTTGTGGCGGTAAAATTACTCCAAGATACTACATAAGAAGCACCTAGTTCATATGAAAAGTGTTTGTTCATTTTATATCCTACGTGAGGACGGAACATAAACTGATGACTGCCTTTGAAATTGGTAGAGCGGTAACCTACTTCGGGGGTGAAGAACCATTTTTTGTTCTTAAATAGATGTATATCTGGATTTATTTCTATCCAACCAGCATCTGTGGTCTGTGCCATAGCTGTAAGTGCAAATAGCAATAGTAATAATGTATAGATATTTTTACGCATAATAGTATTTTTTATGATTATTATCAGTGTTTGAACATATAAGGAAAGGCTTTGACAACGTCGTTATAATATATGAGGCGGCATGATGTGACTATAAAGCCTAGACCATATCCTGTAAGCATTATAAGAGCAGCAGCGACAGATGTAAGCCCTACCGTTAGGTCTTTATTTATGTAAGATGAAGATATAAAAATGATAAGCATGTACAACCATAGCGGAGCAAACCATATAGGAGCAAATGCCCCAGTGAGAATGGAAAGTGCCACAAACCCCACAAATAGCGAAGGGAACATATATGTAAGTTTGGCAGTGCCGGGGAACATGCGGTTAAGGATAGGACGAGCACGACCAAAATCATATACCTGACGATAAAAGTCTGAAAGAGTATCGCGGCGTTTGTGGTAAACATAAAGACTTTCGTTCCATTGGGTGGTGAGGTCGTTTGCCCATAGGCGGTGAGTGTATTCTATGTCCTCACCTACACGCTGACGTGAGAATCCTCCCGACATATCATATGCGTGGCGTGAAATGACCATATTGTAGCTACGCAACTGGCGTGTGCCACATACATTGTTCTTCCCTCCACGCAATCCTCCAGTGGTAAAAAACGAAGTCATGGCGTAATTTACTGCCTTCTGCACATCGGTGAAAGAGTGGTGGGCACGGTCGGGGCCGCTTATGGCATCGGGAGCATCGGGAGTAGATATGATGTCATTAAGAGTCATAAAATAACCCTCTGGAAGTAGGCAGTCTGAATCCACTATCACAAAATAATCACCATTGGCACGTTCCATGCCATAGTTACGAGAAGCTCCAGGACCTGTATTTTCCTTGGCAAAATACTTTATGTCCATCTTCTCTTCCCAACGTCTGCATACAGCATCTGATTTTATAGCCGAACCATCCTCTATTACCACAACTTCATAGCTCATGCCTTCGGGTATGCGAGCCATATCTATGCTATGTAGCAGGTCGTCTAGTTCGTCTGGACGGTTATATATGGGAACGATGATAGATATTTTATAATCTTTGTTCACTTGTATGGTAGTTTTTTATTTTTCTGTAATGAGATGATATAACTCCTTATCGCTATGAGGAGTGCCGTTCATATAAAAACGAGCATCTCTTATCTCAAAAGGGTATGGTATGTTATTGTGATATAGCATACCAGTTCCTAGACCTTGAGGAAAATTTATATCACCTTCTATGTATGTAAAACGAGCTATTGCATCAAGCCCTACATTTGATTCTAGGGCAGATGTTACCCAATATCCTATTTCATGTTTTCTAGCAGATGACATCCACTCTCTACTTGCATTAAACCCTCCTAGTAGCGTAGGTTTTAATATGATGTATTGAGGACGTATAGTATCAAGCAATGTGAGAGGCTCTCTTATCCCTATCAGTTCTTCGTCCAGAGCTATGGGTATAGGTGTTGTCTCACACAGATGAGCCATCTCTTCTACCTGTCCTGCACGTATAGGTTGTTCTATGGAATGTACCTCATATCGTGCCAATGTGTCCAGTATAGCAGGAGCAGTGGAGGGAGTAAAAGCTCCGTTGGCATCTACTCTTAATGTGAGCATTGATGATGTAAACTCACTACGCAATGCCTTTATAATAGATAGCTCTTCTTCCCATGCTATCGCTCCTATCTTCATTTTAAGGCAAGTATATCCAGCGTCTAGTTTGGTCTTTATCTGCTCAACCATATTATCATGGCTGCCCATCCATATAAGCCCGTTTACTGCTATACCTTCTTTCCCTCTCACCCAAGGACTGTCCATATAGCATTTGCCTTCTTTCATAGCTTCCATTTTACCTAGTGCAACCTCAAGAGCAAATCTTATAGAAGGATAAGACTCGTATTCACTAGGGGAGGGGATACTGCCACTGTTTATCCTACTGCATAGAGCGTCTAATTCTTCTTCATAATGTGGCACATCATCACATGAAAGTCCACGGAACATTCCCGCTTCACCTATCGCTGTATATCCGCTGTCATCTAGCACCAGATACCAAGTGTCCTTGTGGAGTAGTGTGCCACGTGATGTCCCAGCAGGGGATTTGAATATAAGGCGACGATGTGTCCAGTAGGCTTTCATTTATATCTAGTGTATAGAATAAAGGTTTTTAAATGACAAATGTATATAAAAAGAGTGATATATAAAAATTATATATGCAATGTCCAGAGTGTTAAGGCTTTATGCTTTGCAAGCATAACGCCCGCTCCCTATAGGAGCGGGCGTTGCCGGGTGTACATAATCAATATGTCTTTTATGCTTTTTTATCCTCTTTCATGCTATACCAAGCGAGGAATACAATTATAAGCAGATACATTACCAGAGCAAGAGCCTGCATCACGCCTTCGCTCATAGAGTGAGAGTATTCAAAACCTGCAAAACGCATAGTAGCACTTACCACTCCCATAAGAGCACCACCAGCTATAAATCCAGAAGCAAGTAGTGTTCCTTTCTCCATACGGGATTTGTTTACAGAGGCGTCTTTGCTACGTGTGCTTACATACCAGCTCACAAGACCACCCACTACAAGCGGAGTGTTAAGTTCTAGAGGAATGAACATACCCAGAGCAAATGCCAGAGCAGGTATTTTAAGCCCTGTAAGGATAAGAGCTATCACAGCACCTATACCATATAGCAACCAAGGTGCACTCTTACCACTCATAAGAGGTTCTATAACGGCAGCCATAGCATTGGCTTGAGGCGCTACAAGACCTCCATTTGCAGCATCAAAACCATAAGTCTTGTTAAGCACCAGTATCACACCACCTACAGTAGCGGCTGAAACTAGAGTTCCTAGGAATTTCCACGTCTGCTGTTTGGCAGGAGTAGAACCCAACCAATATCCTATCTTAAGGTCTGTGATAAATCCACCAGCCATACTTAGAGCAGTGCATACCACACCACCTATGATAAGAGCCGCTACCATACCAGATGTTCCTTTAAGACCAGCAGCCACTAGTATTACAGAAGCCAATATAAGTGTCATAAGAGTCATGCCAGAAACAGGGTTGGTGCCTACTATAGCTATCGCATTGGCAGCGACTGTAGTAAATAGGAATGCTATAACTGTTACCACCACCCAAGCTATGATGCTCTGCATCCAGTTATGTATAATTCCAAACTGGAAGAAAATAAATGTAGCCACCAGTGCTATACCAGCACATATCATAATGGTCTTCATAGAGATATCGCGGTCTGTACGTTTGACGTTATCGTCTGCTTTTTTACCAGAGAACTCACGAGAAGCAAGACCTACTGCACTCTTGATGATACCCCATGAACGTATGATACCTATCACACCTGCCATAGCTATACCGCCTATACCTATATGACGTGCATATGTCGTAAATATAACTTCTGGGCTCATCTGTGATACAGGGGTAGTTACATCACCATTGAGCGAAGCAGCTGCCTCTGGGAATACTACACCTATAAGAGGAATGATAATAAACCATACAAATATAGAACCAGCACATATTATGGTAGAGTATTTAAGCCCTACTATATATCCCAATCCTAATACAGCAGCACCTGTGTTTATCTTGAAGACCAGTTTTGCTTTGTCTGCTATTTCCATACCCCAAGGTAGGATTTTGGTAGAAAGAACTTCGCTCCACCATGAGAATGTAGATAGTATAAAGTCATAAAGACCACCTACTAGACCAGCTATGATAAGTGGGCGAGCTTGGCTGCCTCCTTTCTCTCCCGAAATAAGCACCTGTGTGGTAGCTGTTGCTTCTGGGAAAGGGTATTTGCCGTGCATATCCTTCACAAAATACTTTCTGAAAGGTATAAGGAAAAGTATTCCTAGGATACCACCTAGCAGCGAACTAAGGAATACTTCCATAAAGTTTACTGTAAGGGTTGGGTTGGTGCGTTGGAGGATATAGAGAGCAGGAAGTGTAAAGATAGCACCTGCAACTATCACACCAGAACAAGCTCCTATGGACTGAATGATGACATTTTCTCCTAGAGCGTTTTTACGTTTGGCAGCACTTGAAAGACCTACAGCTATAATGGCAATAGGTATAGCAGCCTCAAATACCTGTCCTACTTTAAGCCCTAGAAATGCAGCTGCTGCCGAAAATACTACAGCCATCACCACACCCCAAGAAACAGACCATAGGTTGATTTCGGGATATGATTTGTCTGGGGACATCACAGGACGATACTCCTCGCCTTCATGCAACTCACGGAAGGCATTTTCTGGGAGTTCTATTGGTTTTTTTTCTTCTATGTTTTGACTCATATCTATATGTGTTAATTGTTATTTTTCTATGTGTCTATCTCTATATCCTAGCAGATACAGCACCCCGTCCAGTCCCATAGAGGAAATGGCGTGAGAGGCGTTTTCTTTTACCGTTGGTTTGGCTTGGAAGGCTATTCCTAGCCCAGCTATACGCAACATAGGAAGGTCATTTGCTCCATCTCCCAATGCTACTACTTGCTGGGTGGATATACCTTCTATCTTGGCAAGGGTTTTAAGGTAGTCTGCCTTGCGAGGACCATCTACTATATCCCCTACATATCCACCTGTGAGATGCCCGTCTTTTATCTCCAATTCGTTGGCAAATACATAGTCTATACCTAGTTTCTTTTTCAAGTATTCGCCAAAGTATGAGAACCCACCCGATATGATGGCTGTTTTATACCCATAGCGTTTAAGGGTAGAGATAAGACGTTCTGCACCTTCGGTAAGGGGAAGGCTTTCGGCAACTTCCTCAAGTACACTTTCTGGTAGTCCTTTAAGTGTAGAAAGACGGCGGGTAAAGCTCTCGCGGAAGTCTATCTCTCCTCTCATGGCACTTTCTGTTATGGCACATACTTCATCGCCGCTACCAGCACGACGAGCTAGTTCGTCCATTACTTCTGTGCGTATAAGGGTGCTATCCATATCAAAACA
Source organism: Flavobacteriales bacterium (assembly GCA_017620815.1). Taxonomy (GTDB): domain Bacteria; phylum Bacteroidota; class Bacteroidia; order Flavobacteriales; family UBA1820; genus Merdimorpha. The sequence continues at coordinate 43,007 of JAGAUI010000008.1, read as the reverse complement.
TACCAGACGACGATTGCGATAGTAAATGTCGTCCTCTTGGAATGAGATGTCTATACCCACACGGGAGGATATTTCTAGAAACTCACGTGTTAATGCTTCGCGGTCAATTATTTCTCCCTCTACCTTAAGTTCAAGACATACTTTGCGTTCGTTATCGTCTGGGAAAGGACGGTGGGTTACACGGCTTATAGTGCGTATGTTGAGGTTATAGCGAGCTATCACACGTGTTACTTCGTGGACTTGTTGAGCATCTAGATTGCGTGATAGTACGGTTACTATGTTACGGCGAATGTTACGGCTATTGGCCCATTGGATATATTCGTCTTTGGTCATAGGCGTAAAACGAATGTTAAGACCTAGTTCATAACTCTTCATAAGCAAGTCCTTGAGTACAGGAGCCGATTCTTCTCCTGCTCCCATCTCAAATACTATGGCTAGGTTAAGAGATTGGTGCAAGTCTGCCTGACCTATATCCAGAATATCTGCTCCGTATTGTCCCAAAATTCCCATAAGAGAGGTGGTAAGTCCCGGACGGTCTTCTCCCGATACGGTGAGCAGTATTATCTGTTTTTCAGTGTTTTGTGTGTTTTTCATATATATTATGAGGTATATGACATACTATGTGTAAAAATAAAATGCTAAGATAGTTTTTTTATGTCAAAATCTATCATAATAATCCTCAAAATATCTATGTATATGTAAATATATAAACTAATGGGTATAAAAAAGCATCGGGCAGAGCCCGATGCTTTTTTATGAGTATGGTGTGATTATTATTTTTTGCGGAAGAAAATATCTATAGGAACACCGTTGAAATCAAATTTTTCACGCAATTTGTTCTCAATAAATCTTTTATATGGGTCTTTGATATATTGAGGTAGATTGGCAAAAAATGCAAATTTAGGCGTGTGTGTAGGTAGCTGTGTGCAGAACTTGATACGGATGTATTTACCTTTGGTAGAAGGTGGAGGAGTGCTTTCTATGATAGGTATCATTACTTCGTTGAGTTCGCGTGTGCGTATCTTGCGGCGGCGGTTTTTATATACCTGCATAGCTATTTCTATCGCCTTGAAGATGCGTTGTTTTTCTAGTGCCGATACAAATACTATGGGAACGTCTGTAAATGGCATAATTTTCTCTCGTATGCGTTTTTCATACTCACGCATAGTCTTGTTGTCCTTGACTATGAGGTCCCATTTGTTTACTAGAATGACTATGCCTTTCTTGTTCTTGTCTGCCAGATGGAAGATATTGAGGTCTTGTGCTTCAAAACCCTGTGTGGCATCTATGAGAAGCATACATACATCTGAATTTTCTATGGAACGTATAGAACGCATCACAGAATAAAACTCAAGGTCTTCTTCTACCTTACTCTTTTTACGCAATCCGGCAGTATCTACTATGTAGAAATTATGTCCAAAACGGTTATAAAGAGTATGTATAGCATCACGAGTGGTTCCAGCTATATTGGTAACTATATTTCGTTCTTCTCCTAGGAGTGCATTGACAAGTGATGATTTACCTACGTTTGGACGACCAATGATAGCTACACGAGGTATGGCATTTTCATCGTCTTGTCTTTCTTCCTCTATGTCTTCATCTGGCTCTATGGGGTTGCCATCTTCATCAAATAGTTCTTCTATGTTCTCTTCGGTGTTTTTAACAGACGAATAATATGCGTCTTCTATAGAAATAGCAGCACCTTGGTCTTTTGGGAAGACTTTTATTATCTCGTCCAGTAGGTCACCAGAACCACTACCATTTATAGCCGAAAGAGAGTAGGGTGTACCCAGTCCCAACGAATAAAATTCGGCAGTGAGAGTCTCATGTACAGAACTATCTACTTTATTGACAGCTAGAAAAACAGGTTTCTTACAACGACGTAATATATCGGCCACTTCCTCATCGCTTGTGGTGATACCTGTCTGTGCATCTACTATAAATAGTACTGCTGTAGCTTCCTCTATGGCTAGAAGAACTTGTTTGGCTATCTCTCCTTCAAATATGTCGTCTGAACCTCTCACATATCCTCCTGTGTCTATCACAGAAAATTCCACACCGTTCCAGTCGCTTTTACCATAATGACGGTCGCGTGTAACACCCGCCACAGAATCTACTATGGCACGGCGGGATTGAGTAAGGCGGTTAAAAAAAGTGGATTTCCCTACATTGGGACGTCCTACTATAGCTAGTATGTTTGGCATAATCAATTGTTTTCTTTTTTATATAGAATCGCTTCTTTTTTTTGAGATAGCAAATTTACTGATTTTTTCAATGCTTTTTATGCAAGTTTGACATCAGTATTCTTCAGATAGTTTCTCTATGCGTAAGGCGTGAACCATAACGTAATTATCATCGTGAGAGTAGTACATACGATAGATTTTGGTCTTTTCTCCTTTTCTATGCAGGATGGCAGGGAAATAACCTTCTCTATCTATAGAGGAGGGGAGTCTTATCTGGAAATCTCGCATAGAAATTCTATCATCTCCTTCCAATTTATAAAGGGCTTCTTTCCCGCTCCACAGCAGAGCCATACGCAATAGCTCATCGCGACGTTTTTCGTTACTCTCCTTTGGGTGCAAGAACCACGATAGTACATTTTTTATCTTGCGGTCTATCTTCTGTATGTCTATGCCTATGGGGTATTCAGATGTAGCTACACATACATTTCCATGTGAATGACTTATGCTTATATACATGCCGTTTCTCATCATAGGCTTACCCTGTGGAGAGTAGATGACGTTGTGGTCTGATATTCCCATACGATGCATAAGACGTCTGGACGCTAGAATCTCGGCTCTACGGCTGGAACTCTTGGAGGAGTTTATACGTGCCATAGTAGCAGATGACACATCTATCCCTGCTCTGAGGGTAGATTCTGTTTCCTCTATCTTCCACCGTCCTATGCGTGCGTGGTAAAAATAACTCTCACCTATGAATGGCATATCTTATATGATATGTGATGTAGTAAGGATATTTTCCATTACGCTCTGTATCTTGTGAGCTTCTTCTTTTGCCACACTAGCATAATCTTCCCCGTGTGAAGCATAGATGATACCACGGGAAGAGTTTATAAGAAGTCCGCAATCTTCTGTAAGACCATAACGACATACGTCCTCCAGTGAGCCTCCCTGTGCTCCTACTCCCGGTACCAATAGAAAATGACGAGGAGCCAATTCTCTTATACGAGTAAAGTATTCGGCCTTGGTGGCACCTGTTACATACATCATATTTTCATGTGATGCCCACTCTTGAGAAGTCTTTATTACTTTCTCGTAGAGTAGAGAGCCGTCTGTGCTTTCTGTGAATTGGAAATCGGCGGCACCTGCATTGGAGGTAAGGGCTAGCAGTATAACCCATTTCCCGTCAAAATCCAGAAATGGACTTACAGAATCTTTACCCATATATGGAGCTACTGTTACCGCATCACAATCCATAGTCTGGAAGAACGTACGTGCATACATAGCCGATGTGTTTCCTATGTCGCCACGTTTGGCATCGGCAATGATGAAAATATCGGGATAGTTGCGACGTATGTACTCTACAGTCTTTTCAAATGACAGCATCCCTTTCCATCCTTGTGCTTCATAGAATGCACTATTTGGTTTGTAGGCTACAGCATAGGGTGCGGTGGCATCTATTATCTCACGTGAGAACTCATATAGAGGGTCTTGTGAGGATAATAGATGGGATGGGATTTTGTTAATGTCGGGGTCTAGACCTACACATAGAAAACTTTTTTTCTGTTTTATCTGTGCGACTAGTTGAGCGTAATTCATATATCTTATGTATTATTTTCTGCGTTTTGAGAATATCCATTTAAGGAAATCTGGAGTGTTAAATGCTGGGTTCCAGCTATTGTGTGTAGTGCCAGCAAATTCTGTGTATCTCAAGTTCTTACAACCAGCTTTTTTAAGTGCCACATAAGCCTCACGAGAACCTTCTACTGGTACAGCTTGGTCGGCATCACCGTGGTAGATAGAGAATGCTATGTCTTTGGCTACTGGTAGTTTTTCTACGTTACCTTCTCCACATATAGGCACAGCTACAGCAAATAGGTCTGGACGACGTGTAACGATGTCATAGATTCCATATGCACCCATAGACAGACCTATGATGTATATGCGGGAATCATCTACCTGTGGTAGATTTTTGTATTTTTCTATAAGAGAGATAACGGTAGGAGCTACATCATCTCTTTTCCAAGTCTTGCCTTCGGGACATTGAGGAATGATGACATAAGCAGGGTATTTTTCTTGGTTTACAGGGTTAAGGAAAAGACCGCTACCGTGGAATAGTTGTTTTTCGTTATCTGTGCCTCTTTCTCCGCTACCGTGCAAAAAGATAACTAGAGGGTATTTCACACCGCGAGGAGTTGCCTCTGGTGCTAGGTAACGATATGGAAGGTCAACATTTCCGTTTTCGCCTTTATGAACATCGGCGGCATACTGTTTGACCTGTGCTTGTAGAGATAGTGTGCATACTGCTAGTAGAGCAAAAATAAAGTGTTTCATTGTATTAAGTATTTAAGAGTTATTATTCCATTTCTTTGAGTTTTTCGGCGTTTTCGGCTATGGTAAGTTCGTCTATTATCTTCTGGATATCACCTCCCATTATATCGGCCAAGTTATATAGTGTAAGACCTATGCGGTGGTCTGTAACACGACCTTGCGGATAGTTATATGTGCGTATTTTGGCACTACGGTCACCGCTGGATACCATAGATTTACGTTTTTTGGCTTCTTCTTCCAGACGTTTCTGATATTCTATCTCGTAAAGACGAGAACGTAGAACAGTCATACACTTTTCTAGGTTTTTGAGCTGCGAACGTTCGTCTTGACATTGAGCCACTATACCAGTAGGGATGTGGGTAAGACGTACTGCCGAATATGTAGTATTTACCGACTGACCACCAGCACCACTAGAGCAGAAAGTATCCTTACGTATGTCTTTTGGGTCTATGTAGATGTCAAATTCTTCGGCTTCGGGCATAACGATACATGTAGCTGCACTGGTATGTACACGACCTTGTGTCTCGGTGGCAGGAACACGCTGAACGCGGTGTACACCAGCTTCAAATTTCATGGTGCCATATACGTCTTCGCCAGAGAGTTTGAATATCATTTCCTTGTACCCACCAGATGTGCCTTCGTTAAAGTCCATAACTTCCAGACGCCAACCTTTGCTTTCGGCATATTTGCTATACATACGGTAAAAGTCTCCTGCAAAAATAGCAGCTTCATCGCCACCTGTTCCGCCTCTGAGCTCTACCATTGCGTTTTTGGAGTCTTCTGGGTCACGAGGTATGAGGAGATATTTTATCTCTTCTTCTAGTGGAAGAACTTGTGGTTCAGACTCTTCTAGTTGCATACGAGCCATTTCTACCATTTCTGCATCACCGCCTTCGCGTATGATTTCACGGGCTTCGTCTATATTGTCAAGTACGTTTTTATAGCGTTTATAGACATCCATTATCTTTTCCAGCTGTTTATACTGGCGACCCAAATCCATATATCGTTTTTGGTCGGCGATGACGTCTGGCTGGATAATGAGGTCTGCTACTTCGTCAAAACGGGTTTTAAGACCTTCTAATTTTTCTAAAAGTGATGTTGCCATTTATATCAGGTTACTGTTTATCAATACTCAAATGTGCCATTTTCACTCACGATAGTGAGTTTTTTGCTTCCTTCTTCATAGGCTTCTACACGACCTACCACGCGAGCAGGAATACCAAATGATTCAGAAATAGATATTATTTCATCGGCTATGGAGGCAGGAACATAGAATTCCATACGGTGTCCCATATTAAATACTTGGTACATCTCTCTCCAGTCTGTACCACTCTCTTTCTGTATCATAGCAAATAATGGAGGAATAGGGAAAAGATTGTCCTGGATGATGTGAAGACCATTTACAAAATGTAGAATCTTGGTCTGGGCACCACCAGAACAGTGTATCATACCGTGTATCTGGTGACGTAATTTATCCAAAACCTTTTTTACCACCGGAGCATATGTGCGGGTAGGAGAAAGGACTAGTTTGCCAGCGTCAAGAGGACTTCCTTCCACAGCATCGGTAAGGTTTTTACTTCCCGAAAATACCAACTCTTCTGGAACAGCGTGGTCATAGCTTTCAGGGAACTCTTCTGCTAGAGAGTGGCAGAATACATCATGACGTGCCGATGTAAGACCATTTGAACCCATACCACCGTTATATCCTGTCTCATATGTAGATTGGCCATATGAGGCTAGACCTACTATCACGTCACCTGCCTGAATATGAGAGTTGTCTATCACATCGGCTCTTTTCATACGGGCAGTAACGGTGCTGTCCACTATGATGGTGCGTACTAGGTCGCCTACATCGGCTGTTTCACCGCCTGTAGATATGATATTTACTCCATAGCCACGCATCTCGTCTAGTAGTTCTTGGGTGCCGTTGATAATAGCTGCTATTACTTCGCCGGGGATAAGGTTTTTGTTACGACCTATGGTAGAGGAGAGTAGGATATTATCGGTAGCTCCCACACATAGCAGGTCATCAATGTTCATTATAAGCGAATCCTGAGCTATGCCTTTCCATACCGAAAGGTCTCCTGTTTTCTTCCAATACATATATGCCAATGATGATTTGGTGCCAGCACCATCGGCATGCATAACTACACAATGCTCATCACTGCCTGTGAGATAGTCTGGTATTATCTTACAAAATGCACCGGGAAATAGCCCTTTGTCAACGTTTTTAATGGCGTTGTGTACGTCTTCTTTGGATGCCGAAACACCACGTCCTGCATATCTTTTACTTACTTCCATTTTATATGTATGTTTTTATTTTCTATATGGTTTACATTTCTAATTCTTGTGCTATGCGAGTTTCTAGCTCTTTCTCATCTTTCATAATCTCTATGGTCTCGCCTTTGATGTAGGTAACCTTGCCTCTTTCTTCTGAAACGACTATGCACGCAGCATCTGATTTTTCACATATTCCTACCGCCGCACGATGTCGTGTGCCATACTCTTCGGGTAGGTTTTTGTTACGAGATACAGGAAGTATAACGCGTGTGGCAACTATACGACCGTCTTCTATTACTATAGCTCCATCGTGCAGAGGACTGTTTTTATAGAATATACTCTCTAGAATGGATTGAGTGGGGACTATGTTCTGCACATCTCCTACCGATGTCTCTATAAGAGGAAGTGATGATTTTTTTATCACTATAAGGGCTCCTGTACGAGATTTTCCCATCTCAAAACAAGCCGATGCTATCTCTTTTACGTCTAGGCGTTCGGGAAGATTTGGAGCTCGTTTTATACGAGAGAAAAAGTGTTTGGTGAAGAAATTATTGGTGCCAATGAGGATAAGAAAACGGCGTATCTCTTGCTGGAAAAGTATCACTAGTGCCAGTACACCTATACTCATAAATTGTCCTAGGATACCGCTTAGAAGACTCATATGTAGTGCTTCCACCAGTTTATAGAGTAGGAAAAGGGCAGCTATACCTATAAATATGTTTACAGCTACCGTCCCCCTCACCAGACGATATACCTGATAAACCAGAAATACCACCACCGTGATATCTATGATGTCCTTAAGCCCAAATGATAAACTTTCCAACATAGCTTTTACTTATTTTAATCTTCCTTATGGAACAGGTATTCCAAATATATCATACACCCCAGATGAAGTAACCTCCACCTTGACAAAATCACCTACAGGTACTCTCCATTTTTCTTTGTCTATGAATACATCACAGTCAACTTCGGGAGAGTCGTGTTCTGTGCGTCCCATATATATATCATCATTCTCATCGTCTATGATGACGCGTATAGTACTACCTACTTTCTGGGCGTTGAGTTCACAGGTGATGTCGCGTTGGAGTTCCATGATGGCTTCCTTGCGTTCTTCTTTGACTTCTTGTGGGATGTCATCTTCCAGACGTGCAGCATCGGTTCCTTCTTCTTCGCTGTATGTAAAGCAACCCAGACGGTCAAAACGCTGCTCTTTTACCCACTCTTTAAGTTCTTCAAATTCCTGCTCACTCTCACCCGGATATCCTACTATAAGGGTCGTGCGTATGGCTATACCCGGTACTCTCTCTCTCAGTTTTTTAAGCAATTCGTTTGTCTGTTTGCGAGAGGCACCGCGGTGCATAGATGTAAGGATGCGGTCAGATATGTGTTGGAGGGGTATGTCTATGTATTTGCATACTTTTGGTTCGCTGGCCATAACATCTATAACATCGTCTGGAAAACCATGTGGATAAGCATAATGCAGACGTATCCATTCTATACCTTCCACTTGTGCTATGCGGCGAATGAGTTCGGCTAGGCGACGTTCTCCATATATATCCAGCCCATAGTATGTAAGGTCTTGGGCTATGAGGATAAGTTCTTTTACTCCTCCTTCTGCTAGATAACGAGCTTCATCTACTAGTTTTTCCATAGGGACAGACTCATGGCCTCCTCTTATAAGAGGTATAGCACAGTACGAGCAATGTCTATCACATCCTTCCGAAATTTTAAGGTAAGCATAGTGTTTAGGAGTGGATAGCATACGACGTCCTTCGGCTTCGGGGAGGTATTTTGCCCCTAGTGTGGATAGAACGTCTTTCATCTCGTTTACTCCATATATCCCGTCCATCTCTGGTATGGCTTCTTTAAGCTCTTCACGATAGCGTTGGGATAGACAGCCCATGACATAGACGTGGCTTATCTCCCCGCGATTCTTGCGTTCTACTTGTTCAAGTATAACGTTAATGCTCTCTTCTTTGGCATCACCTATAAACCCACAGGTGTTTACTATAACTATTTCCCCGTCCTTTTCGTGAGTAACATTTATCCCCTGCATAGAAAGATGCCCTGCTAGAGTCTCACTATCACACCAGTTTTTCTGACATCCGAGTGTGATGATACATACCGAAAGTTCTTTGGAGTTTTTCATCATTTATTTCCTTTCGTTGTTTTCTATGCGTTCTATATGACGGTCTATGTCTTTCATTATATCCAGTGCCACACGCAATGCCGCTGTGCCATCGCGGAAGGTAACGATAGGAGTAGTGTCGTTTTCTATCGCCTCGGCAAATGTGTTGAGTTCTTCCAGTATGGCATTGGTATCTGGAATGGCTGGCTTGTCAAACATTATCTCTTTGCTGCGACCTTCAGCTGTAGTGAGTATCATAGCATATGGGTCTGGGTTCTCTGGTGCATCGTGCATACGCAATACCTCGGCTTCTTTTTTAAGGAAATCCACGGTGATATAAGCATCGCGTTGGAAGATGCGGGTTTTACGCATAGTCTTCATAGATATGCGGCTGGTAGTGAGGTTGGCTACACATCCATTCTCAAACTCTATACGTGCCGATGCTATGTCTGGAGTCTCACTTATCACTTTGGCTCCGCTGGCAGCTATGCTTCTTACGGGAGATTTGACGATAGAGAGTATGGCGTCTATATCGTGTATCATCAGGTCTAGAACGACAGGGACGTCTGTGCCGCGGGGATTGAATTGGGATAGACGGTGAGCCTCTATGAAGGCAGGGGAGTGGATAGAGTCTTTGACAGCGGTAAAGGCAGGGTTATAACGCTCTACGTGTCCTACCTGTCCTTTAAGCCCTTTTTCTTCCAGTGCCTTTATCATCATTTCGGCTTGCTCCATAGTGAAGTCTATGGGTTTTTCCACAAATACGTGTTTGCCTTTTTCTATTGCCTTCATGACACACGAGAAGTGATGAGTGGTAGGTGTAACAACGTCTATCACGTCCACAGCATCCATAAGTGCATCTACATCATCCCAAGATTTTACTCCTAGTTCTTCTTCTACACGAGTTGCGTTTTCTTTCATCGTGTCATAAAAACCTACTAGTTCATAGTGCGTACTACTTTTAAGCAGGCGGATGTGTATCTTTCCTAGGTGTCCAGCACCCAATACTCCTATTTTGAGCATAATATATTTTTTTAATTTATTCTTTCTGTTATCCTTATGCTAGATGTGTGTGGTATAGGCACACATATCCGTGCAAAGGTAGTAAGAAAGTACCAAAAAAACGACATTTTTGCTATGAAAGATATGGGTGTAAAGGCAGAAATTTACATAAAAAGACATACTTTTGCACTCATGGAAGAAAATATCAAAAAACATCGCAGTGGATTTGTTAATATCATAGGCAATCCAAACGTGGGTAAAAGCACCCTGATGAATGCTCTGGTAGGGCAGGAGCTATCTATCATCACATCCAAGGCACAGACTACACGTCATAGAATACTAGGAGTGGTAAGTGGAGATGATTTCCAAGTGGTATTGAGTGATACACCGGGTATAATACGACCAGCATATCGTCTGCAGGAAAATATGATGGAGTTTGTAAAAAGTGCATTTGAAGATGCCGACATACTACTCTATATGATAGAACCCGGTGAAAAAGAACTCAAAGACCCTACTTTTTATCGCAAAATAGAAACAGCTACCGTGCCAGTGCTACTGGTGATAAACAAGATAGACACGATAGACCAAAACCGACTGGAAGAAGTGGTTGAATTCTGGAGTGAAAAACTGCCTCGTGTGGAGATACACGCTATTTCGGCACGAGAGAAATTTGCGGTGGAAGACTTGCTGGATAGGATAGTGGAACTGCTACCCGAAGGCCCTGCTTACTATCCCAAGGACACCCTTACCGATAAACCAGAACGTTTTTTTGTAAACGAAATCATCCGCCAGAAAATACTACTCAATTATACCAAAGAAGTGCCATATTCGGTAGAGGTGGAGACAGAATCATTTCTGGAAGAAGAAGATATCATACGCATACGTGCAGTGATATATGTAGAACGGGCTTCGCAACGTCCTATAATCATAGGTCATAAGGGTGCTGCCATAAAGAAAGTGGGTATAGAAGCCCGCGAAGATATGGAACGTTTCTTTGGTAAGAGGGTGTATCTAGAAACATTTGTAAAGGTTAACGATGGTTGGCGGAGTAATAAAAATTCGCTGCGTCATTTCGGGTATGAATTTTAATGTAGAGAGGGATGAAGAAAAGTATTTTTATAACTTGGTTGCATAGGTTTTTTGCCATCGTGGCGGTGTGTTTACTGGTAGCACGTCATATGATGGATAATCTGGAAGACAAAGACAAGAGTATGATGTTATATGCTGCGTTGGCTTTTGCTGCGGCAGCTATAATATTCTCCCAAGTGGATAAGGCCAGACGTAAAAAAGATAGGTAATTTAAAACCAAAAGGCTCGCCCGAGGCGAGCCTTTTGGTTTTAAATGACAGATGTATAGCTTTAACAACCATATATTTTATCTTTTTATAAGTATCTTACTTCCTTGAACATATAGAATTTTTTTTCTCCAGTAGCGTAATCCTTTATAATAAGACGGCCTCCCTCATCTACACCCTGTATCACCCCTTCAAATGTCCCGTTTATGTCGTTGTAAAGAGCTACGGTGTCTTTTCTATACATCACATCGTGATACAATGCAGATATTTTTTCTTTTTCTCCATCTAGTAGCATGGATAGCATATCGTGTATAGATGTTATTATCTCTCTCATAAGAGAGTCTTTGTCTATGTTTTGGACTCCACACATAGATAGCGAAATAGGATTTGGCACCCAGTTCTCCCACTTTTTTTGCTCTATGTTTATGCCAATGCCCACCACAGAACGTATGATAGCAGTGCCTTTTATGGTGCTTTCTATGAGTATTCCACATAGTTTGCTATCGTTTACATAGATGTCGTTTGGCCATTTTATTTTGATTCTGTCTATGTGCTTTTCAAGAGCTTTCTTTATGCCCAGTGATATACACATATTGAGATAGAAATGTGACGAAGCGTCTATCATAGGACGTAACAAGAGGGAAAAAGTAAGGTTCTTTCCTGCCGATGAACTCCAACGATTTTCACCTTGACCTCGGCCTCCACATTGGTTAAAGGCGGTAACTACGGTGTATTGTTCTGTGTTTTCATCACTCTCTATCATTCGTTTGAGTTGTGATGATGTGGAGTCAATACTCTCATAGTGGTGTATCTCTATATGTGGTGTCTTTTTTTCTATCATAATGTTTTCATAAAGAATGTCCAAATATCGGGAATTTTGAGTAATTTTGTAATTTGCCAAAAGTAGTAAAAATATAAATACCACAATATGATAAAAAAGAAACCAACGACAGATGCTCTTCTTACCGAAATCCTGCATCAGCTCTCTGAAATAAAAGCCAAAGATATAACTATAATGGATATGAGAGAGATAGATGGTGCGGTGTGCAGTTATTTTATACTGTGTACTGGTGGTTCTACTACTCATGTGAGAAGTATAGCAGGAGCGGTACAAAAAGAAGTGTCTCGCAGTCTTAAAGAACATCCTTGGCATGTGGAGGGAGAGGGAGCATCTACTTGGGTGCTTATAGACTATGCCGATATAGTAGTACATGTATTTGAAGAGCATACACGTGCATTTTATGATATAGAGTCCCTATGGGGTGATGCTCGTATAACACATCTAGAAGACTAATAATACTAACCACATATAAACCTTTAAATAATAAAACCTAATGGAAAAAAATGACAATAACCGTGTCCCCCCTACCCGTAACCCTCAAGGCAGACGTTCGCCTCTAGGATTCTGGTGGGTAAGTGCAATGATAGTAGTTGCTATACTGGGCATAGAGTATTTTTATAGTTCAGAAACAACGGCTCGTGAACTATCTCAACGTGAGTTCTTTAATGAGATACTGCCATCGGGAGATGTACGCGAGGTCGTAGTCTATAACAAAGACTATGCCAATGTGTTCCTCACAAGCGATGCACTTAAAAGCGGACGCTATAAAGACCGCGTAAACTCTACCAGTCCAAATAACACTTCGCCACATTTCAAGGTCATATTTGTAGATGCGGCCAATTTTGAAAAGACATTTAACGAAGTGGTAGATAAAAATTCACTGGAAGTGATGCTTAAAAAAGAAGTCCCTTCCAATGCTCTGGGAAATATACTTTCTTGGTTGCCATTTATACTTATGATAGGCTTCTTTATATTTATGATGACACGCATGAGTGGTGCAGCAGGAGGAGGCTCACAAGTGTTTAACATAGGTAAAAGCAAGGCTCGTGTATTTGATGAGAATGACCGTATCAAGGTTACATTTGAAAATGTGGCAGGACTACAAGGTGCCAAAGAAGAACTGCAAGAGATAGTTAATTTCTTGCGTGAACCAGACAAATACACACGTCTAGGAGGTAAGATACCCAAAGGTGCTCTCCTAGTAGGCCCTCCGGGTACAGGTAAAACCCTACTCGCCAAAGCGATAGCAGGTGAGGCTAGCGTGCCTTTCTTCTCGCTTTCGGGTTCAGATTTTGTAGAGATGTTTGTGGGTGTGGGAGCAAGCCGTGTACGCGACCTCTTTAAGCAAGCCAAAGAAAAATCCCCTGCCATTATCTTCATAGACGAGATAGACGCCATAGGACGTGCCCGTGGTAAAAATGCAGTTACAGGTAGTAACGATGAACGTGAAAACACACTTAACCAGCTGCTTACAGAAATGGACGGTTTCCAGACCGATACCAATGTTATAGTCCTAGCCGCTACCAACCGTGCCGATATCCTAGATAAAGCACTATTGCGTGCGGGACGTTTTGACCGTCAGATATATGTGGACCTTCCAGACCTTCCAGAACGTGAAGCTATATTCCGTGTTCATCTTAAACCATTGAAACTGGCCGATGGTTTGGATATAGCATTCCTAGCACGTCAAACCCCCGGATTCTCTGGTGCCGATATAGCCAACGTATGTAATGAAGCGGCTCTTATAGCTGCTCGTCGCAATAAAGACCATGTAGAAAAAGAAGACTTTCTTTCGGCTGTTGACCGCATAGTAGGAGGTCTTGAAAAACGTACGCGTATAATCTCTCCTGCCGAAAAACGAGCTATCGCTTTCCACGAAGCAGGACATGCTACGGTGAGTTGGCTGGTGCGTCATGCGGCTCCTCTGGTAAAAGTTACTATTGTTCCTCGTGGTCAGTCGTTGGGAGCAGCGTGGTATCTGCCAGAAGAACGTCAGATAACTACTAGTGAGCAGCTGCTCGACGAGATGTGTGCTACACTGGGTGGTCGTGCTGCCGAAAAAGTGATATTTGATAAAATATCCACAGGAGCTCTTTCAGACCTTGAAAAAGTAAGCCGTCAAGCGAGTGCTATGGTAACTATCTATGGTCTTAATGAACGTCTGGGTAATATAACTTACTATGACTCAACAGGACAACGCGACTATGGATTTACCAAACCATACAGCGAAAAAACCGCCCAAGCCATAGATGAAGAAATATCCAAAATCATAGAAGAACAGTATCAGAGAGCTATAGATATCCTATCTGCCAATAAAGACAAACTCACACGTCTGGCAGAACAATTGCTGGAAAAAGAAGTAATCTTTAAGGAAGACCTAGAAGCTATATTTGGCCCTCGTCCTTTTGATGAAGAAAAGACAGTAGATGTTGCAGTTGAAGATAAAAAAGAAGAAACTGCTCCTGCTAGCGATACAACAGAAAAAGAATCATAATACATATATTTATGTCTGAAAATGTAAATCCCGCTCCTCGTAAGAGTGTAAAAGAAAAATTCATAGCAGCTTCGCTGCCCATAAGAGCCCTTTCGGCAGTGGTGTATGTGGGTATATTGCTTTATAGTATTTTATATAGTGATTATTCGTTTATAGCATTTGTGATGGTGGCCTCGGCTATTGCTATGATAGAGATGTCGCGTATGATGTCTCTTAATATGGCTATGAAAATAGTTGTCTTTGTGATACACATAGGTATGATGTACACATCTCTCTCATGGTGTACGGGACTAGACATGCAGTATATTTTGGCTGGTATTGTGGTATCTATATTGGGTATTTTTATAGCCTTTATAGTGGCACTCTTTACTGCTGGAGGTGATGCGGTAAGACAAGTATCATCATCTGTGGTGGCTATTGTCTATGTGAGTGTGCCATTTGCTATGTCAATGCTCCTACCTGTCGTAACTAGCAAATGGGTTATATTGGGACTTTTTGCTCTGCTATGGAGTAATGATACGTTTGCATATCTATTTGGGATATCAATGGGTCGCCACAAATTATTTGAACGTATATCCCCCAAAAAGACCATAGAAGGTTTTATAGGCGGTGTGGCTGGAACCATAGGTATAGCGGTGGCTCTGTATTTTCTCATAGGAGAATACCCTATGTGGGTATGGATAGTGATGGCTGTAATAGTATGTATGGCAGGTACGGCAGGAGACCTGGTGGAGTCTATGTTCAAACGTGATGCAGGCGTTAAGGATTCTGGTCGTATAATGCCTGGGCATGGAGGTATTCTAGACCGTCTGGATAGTTTTATAATGGTTGTGCCATTTGTTATTATTTTTCTATTTTTTTGCATATAAATAAGATATGAAATTTTCTATACATAGAGAGGGGAAAAAGATACTACTATCGCTTTTTGCACTGATGGTAACTATAAACCTGCTTACGTTCCAGTTTGTGGAATCACAATGGGTTTTCTTGGTAGTGCTTTTTATAACATCGCTTACATATGTGCTTATCACACAGTTCTTCCGTAATCCCAAACGATATATAGAAGGAGTGAAAGACACGCAGATACTATCTCCAGTAGATGGTAAGGTAGTGGTGATAGAAGAGGTCTATGAAGGCGAATACCTCCACTGCAATATGCGTCAGATATCGGTATTTATGTCTCCTACCAATGTCCACGTTACACGTTATCCTGTGGGAGGTATGGTGGAATACTCCAAATATCACCCCGGAAAATACCTCGTGGCTTGGCATCCGAAATCTTCTAGTGAGAACGAACGCACTACGGTAGTGATAGATAATCCTGCTATGGGTAAGATACTATATCGTCAGATAGCTGGTGCAATGGCTCGCCGTATAGTGAACTATGCTATGGTGGGGCAAACGGCACATCGTGGGGAGGATTCTGGATTTATAAAATTTGGTAGCAGGGTGGACGTTTTATTGCCTCTGGATTTTGATGTGATGGTGGATTTGGGGCAGAAAGTTCGCGGAGGTGAAACGGTAATAGCCGAAGCTCCCAAAGAAGAAAAATGATATATAAAAGATAGGCCATGGTAAAAAGGCAGCCCGAAGGGCTGCCTTTTTTATGATGTTTATTCTTTTTCCATATCCTGTTGAGGCTCTTTACCCAGCGGAGCATTGGTGCTGTCATTATCACAACCATAGTATAGCAAGGCATCGTGGTAAAGACTGTCCACTATGTACCAATTGATGATGTGGAAAAAATTCTTGATATATTCTACACGGCGGTTTTGGTAGGAGAGGTAGTAGGCGTGTTCCCATAGGTCAAGACCTAGGATAGGGTATCCTTTGCGGGAGCCACCCAATAGCATCATAGGGTTGTCTTGCAGGGCGGTGGTGCATATTTCTAGACTGCAGTCGGGCTTTACCACTAGCCATACCCATCCGCTGCCAAATACTCCCATAGCTGCATCTGAAAATTTATCGCGGAATATTTCATATGAACCATAGGTGCTATCTATTATGCTTGCTATCTCGCCTACTGGTCGTTCAGAAGTGCCTTTGGGAGCTAGTATCTGCCAGTAAAGGTTATGGTTGGCATATCCTCCGCCATTGTTACGTACGGCAGCAGGATAGTTCTCTATCTCGTCAAAAATCTCTATGATACTCTTCCCCTCTAGCGGAGTGCCTTTGATGGCGACATTAAGGGCTCCTGTGTAGGTGCCATGGTGGCGGTCGTGATGGATTTCTACTGTAGTGGCATCTATGTATGGCTCTAGTGCATCATAGGTGTAGGGTAGTGGTGGTAGTTCAAACATTTTGGTAGGGTTTTTAAGTTCTGTTTTTATATATGCTAATGTAGAGTTTTTTCTCTTAATCTGCATAATTCCAGTGTGTTAATCTGTTTTGAGATACTTTTAGGTTAAATAAATTATAAAAATAATGATAGAGGGATATTTATGTCTATATTTGAGGCAGTGAAGACATATCAAACGATAAAAAATAATATGATTATGAAAAGAGTGGTATTTTGTGTGATGATTTTAACCACTATGATAGAAAGTATATCTATCTATGCCCAGAACTATATTATAAAGGGTAGTGTGGTAGATATGGAAAAAAATCCTGTCAAAGGAGCTGTAATACGTGCCAATAAAAGCGAATCCCATACACTTACATCTGCAGATGGGACATACGCCATAAATCTCTCCCCAGATGATAAAAAGATAAAAGTCTATTATAATGATATACTGCACAAAAGCAAAAGTGTATCTGTAAAGGATACTTCAAAAAATATATCATTTAAGATAAACACTGCTCCTGTGGTAGAGATGGTAAAGGGTGATACATACTATCCTACTATAGATGATAACACATTTTCCAAGATGATAGACGGTCGTTTTCCGGGTTGTTTTACATCGGGAAATTATGTAGTGATAAGAGGGCAGATGTGTATGTACTATATGGTTGACGGAGTCCGCGTGCCTTCCCTTGAAGCAGCCAATCCCTATGATGTGTATAGTATTACTATCATTAAAAATATGGCAGACTGTGTTATCTATGGTCGTGATGCCCGTAACGGAGCAGTCATCATTCGTCTTAAAGATGGACGTAACAATGAGAACAGTGATGCGGGTAAAAAAACACGCATAATGATAAATTCTAGTATGGGAGCAACTTATTAAAAATCTTCCCTCCTCTTAAAATCCAAATCCGTCTAGATTTATCTCTTTTGCCTCTTCTTTTTCTGGGACTTGGGCACGACGGTGAACTTTATGTCCATAGACCAGTATGGCTTTTTCTGGGCATATCTGTTCACAAGCTCCACATCCTATACATACCTCGGGGATGATTTCAGGGACAGGTATTCCACGACTGTTTACTACCATGTGTACAGCCCCCACTGGGCAATGTTCTGCACAAGCTCCGCAGTCATAATCACGAGCAAATGCCACACATTTGCTGGGGAAAAGGTGTGCTATACCTACCTGTACAGAATGTTTTTGTTCTACTGTAAGAGGGCGTATAGCACCGGTAGGACATACATCTCCACACACATTGCAGTCATAGGCACAGAAGTGTCCTCCATCATAACGCATGACGGGTTGGAGGAAACCACGAGCCCCGTACTGTGTGATAGATGGTACCAATACCCCCGAAGGACATTTGGCGATACATAGATGACAGCCTGTACAAGCATCATTGAATATCTCTATACCCAATGCTCCGGGAGGGGCTACAGGTAGTCGTTCACCCTCTACATAACATATTCTATTAAAATTGCAACCGCGTCCGCGAGGGCATTCTTTTACCAGGGCACATACTCGGCGTTGGGATTTAGCTGTGTCTTTGGAGGCGGCTTTGGCAGCTATGGCAGTGAAGGTGATGGCAGCACCAGTGGCTAGGAAATCGCGACGAGATATAGTATTGCAGTCTTTTTTTACATCTGAAGTATCGGCAGGCTTTTTATCCTTTTTCCAAGGAAGTGAAAGACTGTATTTCACTCCACCACGAGAACATCTCCCTAGGCAGTTAAAGCATACTACACATCGTGAATTATCTACGGTTTTATTTTTGTGGTCTATACAGCTAGATTTACATGCCGATGCACACATCCCACAAGACGTACACATCTTTTTGTCTAGAGTTATCTTGAGTAGTGAAAAACGAGACAATAGACTCAAAAATGCACCTGTGGGACATATAGTGTTACACCATAGGCGTCCGCGGGTATAAGCCATATAGCCTACTAAGAGCAAAACAGCAAATGATACTCCGCTTCCTATCCACGAAAAAGTGTCATATCCCATCATATAAGTGCCGTGTAGTCCTACTTCACTAGCAAACCAGCTAATGGTGTTGTTTATGCTGTAATATATAGGTGCAAATACGTTCTGTGCTATGCGTCCGTAGTTGGAATAAGGGTCTAGGGCTAGTATGACTATAAAAGCACTTGATATAAAATATGTTGCTATACACACCACTAGTAGCGTATAACGTAATATGTTGTGGGCCTTGGTGTAAGAGTAACGAGAGTTTTTGTTTTTAAAATTTTTCTTTTTACCACGTCCGCTTGTAAAGGATATGATGTCCATCATTATCCCTAGAGGACATAGTGTAGAACAGTACACACGTCCCATCACAAATGTGAGCAACAGTAGAATTCCTACTGCTATCCACATAGAGTGTAGTATGGCGGGTATTAGTTGTATGTCCTGTATGTGGACGTTCGGAATGCTAGATGAAAAATCCAGAAAATATGCTGTGATGAGTATAAAAACAACGCTTGCTAGTGCAATACGTATGTATTTCAATAGAGATGAATTCATATATATGTTTAATGATGTGGTTATCTATGCTACAAATGTAGATATAAAATCCCAAAGGCTCGTCGTCTTTGGGATTTTTATGTGTCAAATTTTATTTCTGTGATATTATGATATGAGGGAGCATAGTTTATAAAGCATACGAGCTCCTACATTGGCATCCCATTCATTCTCTTCAGATGAAGGACATACTTCGTTAAGGTCTGCTCCTATTATTTCACGTCCAGAATTTTTAAGCATTAGCAGTAGATATGTTGCTTGGTAGAATGTAAGACCTCCTGCCACAGGAGTTCCTGTGCCAGGACACAGCGATGGGTCTAGACCGTCTATGTCAAAGCTCACATACACTCTCTCTCCCAATGCTTCTATTATATAATGGCATATATCGTGCCATTTCTCACCACAGAATTCTCTTGCAGCAAGAAGAGGATATGGGAACTGTCTTACCCTTCCACCGCTTTTTTTAACCAGTTCTATTTCATCTGGACATGTATCGCGTATAGCCACCTGTACCAGGCGTTCTACTTGTGGAATTTTAAGAGCATTGAACATTATAGAGGCATGTGAATACTCAAATCCTTCATATGCATCACGTAGGTCTGCGTGGGCGTCTATGTGCAGGATAGAAAATTTTTCTCCACTTTCTGCCAATGATTGCATATATCCCAGCGGAGTAGAGTGGTCTCCACCCAATAGAACTACTTTTTTACCATCATCAAGTAAAGCTCTAGTGTCTTTCTTTACACGCTCTACCATCTCTCGTGAGGCTTTATTTATGGTTTCAATGTCTTTTATGACAGCTGTTTTATCGCCTCCATTTTCTAGGTGGGATATAACGCTTTCTGCAAGTTTACGCATAGGAGCATTGGCAGAAGAGATAGCTTCATTGGCATAGGCTGTACCTATCTTATTCTCCCAAGCATGTGGATAATCCCAATCATAAAAATCCAGTTGTGGAGATGCATCAAGTATCGCTTTTGGCCCACGGGAAGCTCCTCCGCCATAGGAAGTGGTAACGTCCCATTCCACTGGATAGACTACTACATCGGCCTGTTGTAATGAATATGGGAACCCGAAAAAGTTCCCATTATTCACACCCGTATCATTTGGGTTAAAATTATTATGTGTCTCTTTATTACTCATTGAGCATCTTTTTTACATAGTTGGGCAGAGCAAATGCCGCACGATGTATGTCACTATTGTAGTATTTAAGTGTGTTTTCTTTTTCAAATTCTTTTATCACTGATACGTCTAGTGCAGGTATATCTAGTTCTCCTTTTACTGCTGTCTGGAAGCTCCATAGACCAGTAGGGTATGTAGGTATGCTGAATAGCATGGTGCGTACCTGTGAAGGAGTGAATATGCGTTTAAGACAAGCGTTAAGTTCTGCAAATGTACGTTCGTTAAATAGAGGTGATTCTCCCTGTGTGATAAGAACACCGCCTTCTGTAAGAGCGTTGCGGCAGTCTGTGTAGAATTTTTCAGAGAAAAGACCTTCGGCAGGGCCTACAGGGTCGCTACCATCTACTATGATGTAATCAAAACTTCCTTGAGGAGCATTCTCTACATAAGCTATACCATCACCTATGATAAGTTCTACGCGTGGGTCATCAAATGCGGCAGCTGTCTGTGGGAGGTGTTTTTTGCAGGCATCAACTACATTGGCGTCTATCTCTACCATTACTATTTTCTCTACCCCCTTGTGACGGCATATCTCGCGTACGCTGGCACCATCTCCTCCGCCAATGATAAGTACTTTTTTAATTCCTCCGTGAGCGAGCATTACAGGGTGAGAAATCATCTCGTGATAGTGGGCTTCGTCACGTTCTGTACACATAAACATATCATCTATGGTAAGAGCCTTGCCATAGCCGTATGTGTCTATAACACGTGTGCGTTGGTATGGAGATGTCTCATCATAGAGGATTTCGCCTGTATGGCGTAAAGAAAGGGCTTGGTTGTCGTCCTTGTCTGTGAACCATACGTTACGTGTGTACATTTGAGGATTGGTGTGTTTTTTATTCTGTTCACGCATAGAGGCTAGGTCAAAGTCTAGCTGAGTGAGAAGAACACGAGAACCACGACGCAATTCTATGGCAGAATAATTCTGTGCTTCAAATTTTTCTTTGAGGTAATCAAATGATATCCATGGGTCAACAGATTCTCCACATGTAAACAAATCCACAGCAGCATAACCGTATTCTGGCCATGAGTGTATGGCTAGATGGCTTTCTTGTATCACTACAACGCCAGATACTCCGTAGGGTGAAAAATGGTGAAATGTAGAATTTATAACAGTAGCTCCTGCTCGAGATGCAGCATCTACCATAGATTTTTCTATGCCAGCTACGTCATTCATAATTTCGGGTTTGCAACCGAAAAACTCTACTAGTATGTGTCTTCCCAATGAATTCATCTTATAATATGTGTATTTATGTGTATTGTAATGTATTTATAATCGTGCAAAGATACTCATTTATCTCTATATGTGGAAACAATTTTTATACATCGTGGGGAGGGAATGGAAGAAATGATAAAATTATGTTAATATGATGGTGAGATTAAAAAAAATTTATACATTTGGAGCACCAAAGAATAAGAATTATATAACGCTAAATAATACTAAAGATGAAATTAAAAACATTATTTGCTCTATCGCTTATGGCTGTATCTGCGGTAGTATTTGCCCAAAACCGTACTCTTACTGGAACTGTAAAATTTGGTGATGCTCCTATAAAAGGTGTTAAAGTCGCTGTACAGGGAACCAAAAAAGTTGCTTATACCGATGCAGAAGGTAAATATTCTGTGGAATTGGGACCAAAAGAACTCAACGTTATAGTAGCTGGTGATGGAGTGGTATCTCAATACATCAAAGTAGGTAAAAAACAGACTGTGCTAGATGTAACACTTCAGTTCTCTGATATGGACAAGGCTATAGCCAAAGGTCTTATAGACCAGCATACAGCAACTACTGCCAAAGCAACTATGCGTGCAGATGAAGTTACTGGTTATAAATCTATTAAAAGTATAGTAGAAAGTAAATCCCCAGGCGTTATCTATGAAGATGGTTATGTGTTCTTCCGCGGTAATAGATGTAACCTATATTTGGTGGATGGTACACGTGTAGATAACCTAGAGTCAGCAAACCTTGACCCAAATATGATAGATAAAGTAGAGGTTATTAAAGACGGTACAGCCAGCCTATATGGTGGTGGTAGTGAAAATGGTGTGATTCTCGTAACTACCAAAAAATAAACCGAATAGATAATACTTATATAAAAAAGCTCGCCCCACGGGGGCGAGCTTTTTTATGTGGATATTTTAATAATTATTTGTTTTTAAACATAGTACCATTTCCTAGTATTAGCCATTCGGTAGAGATGCCGTATGAAAAAGACAGGAAGTGAAGTAGCATAAGTGGTGCTTGGCGTTCACCATTCATTACTTTGGATAGGTTGGCTTCTTTATATCCAGAGGCAAGGCATAGTTCTTTTTGGTTGCGTACCAATCCTAGTTCTATGAGTCTTTCTATGGAACTTATAACTCTATGAGTTATTTCCTTTTGGATTTCGGGATTTTTTAATTTAGGCATAAGATAGTGTGGATTTACATATATTGTGTTGTTTTTCTAGTTCAAAAATAGCATATTTGGTCTATATAAGTCAATTTTTTGAATTTGTTTTTTTGATTATTTTATCAAATCATCTTATTTGTCAATAATACGTCTGTTTTTATGTGAAAAAAAATTTGTAGCAATTTCTTTTCATTTATACAAAAATTGATATATTTGTAGGGCTAAAACTCTAAAATATAGTGATTGTATTAATTTTATAGTTGTTATGAAAAGAAGCACATATGTACAATTAAGGCAGATGAAACTGGATTATCCCATCTGTGAAAATGGTGTGGTATCATACATAGGGATACCCACAGACTATATTCTTAAAAATAGATTACATCTATGTGATAACGATGTGGAACTCATAAGAGAGGCCTATGCTCGTTACCAAGATACTGTACGCGATGTATTACTCAACTCTATAAATAGGACAAGGGTAATTGATAAACGTCGTGAAAATAATAAATTATAATTTTATATAATTAAAATTATCAAAAAAGCAATGATTATTACAGAAGAAGAATTCAGAGAGCAGCGTAAGATAGCCATAGAAAGACTAGATGAGCTTAAAAAGATAGAGGCTTCCATGACTATGAAACGTCGTAAGGTAGATGATGTAACTTGGGTATCAGAACCTGTAAAATGCAAGGGTGGAAAGAAGAGTAAAAAGAAATTTCGCCATGTCTTACCATCTGAAAGGGCATTGGAGGATTTTTTCATAGACACGTTATTTGACCAATGTGAAGACGAGATAGTATATATTTTTTAATAAATAAATTTCTTTATTGATAACAAATGTGAAGGATAAACGATGAGTGAAAAAGAATTTGAAAAAGAAAGAGTAAAAGAGATAATAGCCGAATGCTACATAAAAGGCTATTCAAAAGCCAAGATAATGGCTCGTGTACATAATCTAACGGGAGAAAAGATGTATCCTAGAAAACTAAATAGACTTCTTTCTGAGATTCTAGAGTCATGGGGAGAAAATAGTACGATAGAGGACCAGAAGATAATGCGAGCATTGGAATTAAAAAAAATAGACGCATTGGAGGCTGAATTATGGCAGGCTTGGGAGGAGTCAAAATCTCTTGACGAAGGCGGTGGCGATGCTCGTTATCTATCTGAAATAAGACGATGTAATGAACAACGCTCCAAATTACTAGGTCTTAACATAAATCATACGGCGATGGAAAATACTCCAACGACAGTAGTGTGGAACGAACGTAAAAGTTATGGAACTGACGATAAAACAAACAGAGGCTCTTGACTTTCTAGAAGATGCTACCACCCGCGAAATCCTCTATGGAGGTGGAGCGGGTGGGGGTAAATCTGTACTGGGGTGTTACTGGGTACTCAAATGTCTTTTTAAGTATCCAGAAAGCCGTTATTTGGTGGCAAGAAGTCGTCTTACTACACTTAGACAGACTACGCTCAATACATTACGTTATGTAGCACGTATGCAGGATATCCCTGCCGATGCCTTTTCTTATAACGAAAGCCGTGGAGAAATCCTCTTGCGTCCTACATCATCTGTCATAGTACTCAAACCCCTCCAATCACGACCATCAGACCCAGATTTTGACGAATTGGGTTCACTGGAAGTAACGGGAGCCTTTATAGATGAGTGTAATCAGATATCTCTCAAAGCATGGAATATAGTTCGTTCTCGTATAAGGTATAGACTTAATGATTATAATCTCATACCCAAGATTTTGGGAACGTGTAACCCTTCCAGAGGGTATGTTTATAATCGTTTTTATAAACCGTGGAAAGAAGGTGTTTTGGACGAGGATAAAAGGTTTATAAGTTCGCTGGTAGGTGATAATCCTTACATTTCATCACATTACAAGGATAGCCTCAAAGGTCTTGATTCTCGTTCTAGAGATAGGCTGTTATATGGCTCTTGGGAGTATGACGAAGACCCATCGGCACTTATGAACTATGATAAAATCATAGATATGTTCTCCCCACGAGAGGTGAAAAAAGATGAGAGATATATCACAGCCGATATAGCTCGTTTTGGTAGTGATAGTACTGTCATATGCCTGTGGTACGGTCTTATGTGTGAAAGTATAAAGGTAATGCCTAGAAGCGGTGTAGATGAAACATCGGCTATTATAAGAGATATGTGTGCAGTGCATGGAGTCCTCCTCTCTCATGTAATATGTGACGAAGACGGAGTAGGTGGGGGTGTAGTGGATACGTTGCGATGTAAGGGATTTGTAAATAATTCATCGCCTATAATGGTAAGAGGTAAACAACAGAATTTCTCCAACCTCAAAAACCAATGCTATTTCCTGTGGGCAGACTATGTAAATCGTTCTATGATAAGAATAAATGTAGATGATGTACGTCTTAAAGACCGTATCATAGAAGAGATGCAAGAGATAAAAGCAGCCGATATTACTGTTGCTCAACGTCTATCTATAGTGTCAAAACGTGAGATGAAAGAAAATCTAGGTCGTTCGCCAGACGTAGCCGATGCACTTATGATGCGTATGTATTTTGAACTTAAAGACGTGGGGGAGAAAAAGACTCTAGAAATATTTTTCTAATAATTCTTTCTTATTTGATAATTATTTAGTATATTTGTGAAGATTGTATTACAGAAAATAAAACCAATTATTTAATAACACAAACCATAAAACAAGTATGAAGATTTCAGAGAAACTTAAAACCGATTATCCTATGATAGAAGAAAGTGTCCTTACTGCATTATCTTCTATTATAGAGGGAAACAATCCCGATGATATACAGTTACAGGAGGCTGCCTATGAGCAGTATGTGCCTCTTTTGGAGGTGTTGAAAGGTAGTTACGAGCAACTGGCTGCTTCAGAGGAAGAATTAGCCGAATATCATTCACAGGAAGAAGTGATAGCAGGATTTAAAAAAGCTCTTGCAGACGAACTTACTTCCCGTGAAGTCCCAGAGTATTTCTGGAGAGCAACCCTTGAAATAGATGATGCTCACTCTAGTTGGCAGGAAGCAGCCGATGCTATTCAGACCGCATATAAATCATTCCTCCAAGAGCAGAATGACCATAATATCTCCAAAATCTCCCGCCCTGAAGGTGCTGTACGTCATGAGGGACATAGTAGTGCGGTAGAGGCTTATATTCGCTCTATGCGTAGCGATTCTCCTCTTATGGGAAAATTCAAAGAATAAATCTTTTTTTATTTATTTTATAATCAAAAAAGGAAATAATTTATAAACCGTTAAACCAAAAATTAAGTAATGATGAAAAAGAGTTTGATAAAAGAGTTTACTCAAAATGACTTGCAAGCGGTAATGGATTCATACACACTAGATGAATTTTATTATCCATCTATATTTCCAGTGATGTTTACGCCTACACTTACATGGCGAGCACTTTCTGGCGAATACGGCATAAATGTAGCTGCCGACGTTGTGTCATATAACAGTGCCGCTCCCAAAAAGACCCGCAACGTAGTAGAACGTCTCACTGGTAAGATACCAAAGATAGAAATCACTCGTGTAAAAGAAGAGTCTGACCTTAACGAATATCAACACCTACAGTACTACTATGGTAGCGAGGAAGGACAGCGAGCCCTTATGGCTTGGGTGTATGGAGATACAGACTTCTGTTTCAAGGGAATAAATGCTCGTCTGGAATGGTTGGCATTAAGAGCTCTTTCTACAGGAGGATTTGTACTGGATAGTGATAACAATGCTGGTATAGTTACCGAGACATCGGTTGATTTTGGTGTTCCTGCAGAACATAAACTATCATCATCTGTAGCTTGGAAGGCAGAAAACGCAGCTACTGCTACTCCTATTTCAGATATAAGAGCTATGGTAGAACGTGCCACAGGTGAAGGTATCCTTCTCAAATACCTGTTTATGGATATAGATACATTTTATAACATGATGGCAACAGACGAAGCAGTGGATTTCTGTTCTTCATGGGTGCCACAGGTAGGACGTATAAAAGTTCCTAATGTAGATGATGTCAATATGGCTCTTGTAGCTCATCGTCTGCCAGAGATACGTATCATAGATACATATGTAACTATAGAAAAAACAGATGGAACTCGTCAGACAGTAAATCCATGGGAGAAAGGTATAGTTACATTTGTCCCAGAGATGAAGTGCGGTTACACATATCACGCTCCTATGGCCGATGAAATGGTAGTAGATGGCGTGGCAACCAAAGTGAAAAAAGAACATATCCTCATCAAAAAATACTCTACCGAAGACCCTGTTACCGAAGTAACCAAAGGCATAGCAAATGCTCTGCCTGTATGGGGTAATGCAGACAGATGTTACCTCTATGATACAAATGCAGAATAATGTATAGTAATGATAGTGTATAAAGTGTGTTAGTTGTGCGACCGCTCTTTCTTGTGGGCTGTATGTATGAGATGTGTGGTAAGATGTCCACATAGAAAGAGTCGGTCGCTATTTTACGTTCAGAAAAATTGGAATTATGACTATCCTAGAAGCTCTTAAGATGACTGTCGGTTATCCACTAGATGAAAAATATCTAGAGAGGATATTTATAGACAGAAACATAGATGGAGGTGCTGCATACAGCGGCCCTACCGAATCCTTTATGCTTGCCCGTGCAGATGTATATATGATGTTATCAACTACACCATCGGTAACTATGGATGGTTTTTCTATCACTATAGAAGATAGAGAAATGTTAGCCCAGATGGCCGAAAGTATTTATAGACGTTATGGACATGTAGAAGATATGTGTATAACAGCATCGGGTAATGCTATAAAAGACAGTTCACATATATGGTAATTAAATAAAACAGAAAAGTATATTATGTTTGATTTATATCACAATGTCCTAGAGGTGATGGACATAGAACAGGATAATGGGAATAATGAATCATCACTCCCCTCATACAGCGAACACTGCATATGCCGAGCCGTACGCAATGGTTCGGGACAACATATAGTACTATCCAGCGGCGAAGATTATCGTTATAGTTATGTGGTATATATGCCTGCTGGAACACCGGCTATAAAAGACGGTACTCCTATCAAAATCCTAGATGGTGCAGACGGATTCTTGCTTACCACAGGACGTGCTAGATGTTTCATATCATCTCCCATAGGCTGTAAAATGTGGATATAAAACTTACCCCAAACCTTTAATATGATATGACAAAATCCCATTTTTCGATACTCTCACACGTGTATCATCGTATAATGGCATTGGAGGTGGCACGGCAGATAACAGGAGGTGTCTATAAATCTGTACGTCCAGCTGGTAGTGATAAAGAAGATATAGTCATCTATGCTCAGGATTTTATATCTCGTGCAGGAGAAACGGCAAGGGTCAAGATAGATATTTATTCTTCTCCTATCTTTTCTTCACGAGCCGATGCCGTAGATATGGTGCCAGACTTCAAACGTCTGGAATATCTATCTGGACTTATATTTGACGGGATAGACGAAGTATTCTATGCTGGCTGTCTATCGTGGGTAGATTCACAACGTTTCTCTCGTGAGGACGATATGTTCTGCTGCCATATGGAGATATGTGTCTCTTTGAGAGGAGCGTTTTAGATAAACTAATGTAAAATTATACCAAACCAATCATAAGATTATAAACCTTTAATAAATTAAAAAAATGGCAAGTATAGCAACATTTGGACTTTCAAAAATAGAAGCCAAAGCAGTAGAGGCAGAAGATAGCCAATATAAAGTCCTAGGTATGACATACCAAGACTCATGTACCCTTACACAGAATGAACCAGAAGAAATAGAACACTATGCCGAAGAGTGTGATACTCCTATAGTAAGCGTATCACGTCCCGGTAAAATCATTCTTTCGTTCTCTATAATGGACGCCGATGTAGATACTCTGGTATCTCTTCTAGGAGGAAATAAAGGAGATAACGGCTCATGGAATGCTCCCGAGGTCATACCTACTGTAGAGATGAGCATACGTGTTACTCCAAAATCTGGTATGGTGATAGAAATCCCTCGTGCTAGGGTAGTGGCCAAATTCAATGCTTCGTTCTCTCGTAGTGGTATGTTCTTGATTACAGTTACTGCCACTATCCTTAAAGCCGATGGCAAAGCAAAGGTGATAGCAACACCTCTTTCTATGCAGTAGGAAGGATTGAAAGATTGAATTTCTTATTTTTAGGGTTAGTTTTTATAAATAATGTTGAGTTGTTAGTGTATTTATTAAGCGGCAGCCTTTAGGCTGCCGCTTTTTTATTTTCAAAAAAATCTTGCTATTACTCTCCCAAATCTATCTGTGTAGAAAGTATATCTTCCAGAGTGTCGGGACGAGAGATAAGATGGCAACGACCGTCTTTGACCATTACTTGAGCAGGGCGGAAACGACTGTTATACATGCTAGCCATAGTATAACCATATGCACCGGCATTCATTATGGCTAGGACATCACCCTTGCGTATTTCGTTTATAGGGCGGTTCTGTGCAAAATTGTCTGTTTCACATATGTATCCAGTTACGTTATAGTCTTTTATCTCTCCAAAAGGATTGGATATGTTTACTATGTGGTGGTATGCGTCATACATCATAGGACGTATAAGGTGGTTAAGACCGCTGTTTACCTGTGCAAATGTGGTTACAGGAGCTTGTTTCACCCAGTTTACACCTACTAGTAGTGTGCCGCTGTCGCTCACTAGGAATTTGCCGGGTTCTATCATGAAGCATATATCACGTCCTGCTTTTTCACAAAAGGCATTAAACGCTGCCGATAGCTTTTCTCCCAGTAATTCAACATTTGTAGCACGGTCTGTATCGCGATAACGTACCTTAAATCCACTACCAAAATCTATGTATTCTACAGGAAAGCGAGAGGCTGCATTAAAGAGGATTTCGGCACCACGCAAAAATACATCTACGTCATAAATATCACTGCCCGTATGCATATGTATGCCGTTTATCTTAAGTCCTGTCTCACGAGATAGAGCTTCTACGCGGTCTAGATAGTGTATAGATATTCCAAATTTTGAGTCAATACCTCCTGTGCATATCTTGGCATTGCCGCCAGCTACTATGTGGGGAGTTATGCGTATGCCTACAGGTGTATCCTTATGACGCCTAGCAAACTCCTCTAGAGCTACCATGCTGTCTATGTTTATGTTTACCCCCAACTCTACGGCTATGTCTATCTCTTCCATATCTACACCGCTAGGGGTATAAATGATGTCTGAAGGAGCAAATCCTGCTTTTAATGCCAACATCACTTCGTTAATGCTAACGGCATCTATACCACTTCCCAAACGACGCATGGTGCGTAGGATATTGATGTTGCTCAATGCTTTCATAGCATAATTTATACGGCGTTTGCCAATGGATGAAAAAGCAGCATCTAGTCTATTGTATTGGGATTCTATGGTAGATATGTCATAGACATATAGTGGTGTGCCGTACTCTTTGGCTATTTCTGTGGCAGAAACACCTCCTATGCTGTATTCTTGTGATTGAGATAATTTAATCATCGGGTTATAATGTGTGTTTTTTTTCAGATGCAAATGTATGGTGATAAAAATGATGTTTTTTAAATAAAATAATATATTTTGTTAAAAATTTAACAAGTTTATATGTGGAATTTGAGTCAAAAAAAAGATAAAGTATAGTAGATATTTATGTCCAAAAGTTATTACATTTGCTTATCACAAGAATAAATATAAATACCAATATCATTACTTATATGAAAAAATTATTATTTACTATTACGTGTGCAGTGCTAGCCATCCAGATGTCTGCACAGGAACTCAAAGTATCCCGCGGACTGCCAGATACTACATATTCTGCTACTATGAATATAATGGGTGTTGGCCCCAAAAACGGTACCGTAACAGTTCAAGGCGTAGAATATCCTATCTATTACACAGGTGAATGGGCTGCTCGTATCAAATTTGAAAAAGGAGTGAACAAAATCACTGTAAAAGCATCAAATGGTGATAAAGTAGAGTACACTACAGTCTATGCAGACCGTCCAGTGCCAGAACCTATCACTACTCCTATCATTAAAAATGTGAAAATTTCCCCTGCTTCTCGTATGGAAGTAGTAGAAGGAGATGAGATACGCATACGCTTATCTTCGCTGCCTGGAGCCAAACTCACTTGGTTGGGAGGGGAACCTCTTTATGAGGTAGATGATAAAGGCACATACCAGGGTGTATATGTGGTAAAAAAAGACGACAAAGCGTTTGATGCACCTATAGAAGTGGTTATAGCCACAGGTGATGAAACAGTAGCACAACCTGTTAAAGCCGATGTTAAGATGATGGAATCTTCATATCTAGTAGGTAAAACTACAGAAGGAGCATACCTTAACTACGGACTAGGTAGCGACCGTCTAGGTGGTGCCAAGATTAACTATCTTTCAGAAGGAATATGTATGCGTATCATAGGGCGTGTAAATGATATGTATAAAGTACGCCTTTCCAAAAATATCAATGCTTGGATACCAGTGTCATATATGGAAATACAGCCAAACGGTACATTTGCTCCTACATCTCTTACAGGTTCTTGGCATATATCATCTTCCAAAGGATATGATAGAGTTATGGTAGGGCTGGATGAAAAATTGCCATATACCATAACAGAAGATGTAGCTCTATCACGTATATCGGTACGTCTATATGGAGCAGCATGTAACAGTAACTGGATAACACATAAAGACTACAAAGCTATCAAAAACGTAAGCTATATCCAGGAACAGGATGATGTTATACGTATAGACATAGACCTTAAAGACCCACAGATATGGGGTTATAGCGTGTCTTATGAAGGAAAAAGTTTGGTTGTCAATGTAAAACATCGTCCAGAAAGCCTTAAGATAAGCAATCTTACCATAGCCCTTGACGCAGGACACGGAAAACCATACACAGGAGCCCGTACCATAAACGGAACCAACGAAGACGAACTCACATATGATATGGTACAACGTCTTAAAAAGATACTGGAAGATAAAGGAGCAAAGGTTGTCCTTACTCGTGAAGGTAAGGAAAATGTAGATATGAGCGACCGCCGTGATAAAGCCCGTGAAGCAGCTGCCGATATACTTATATCTATCCACTGTAATGCAGGTGGTACTCCGCTAGACCTCAAAGGAACAAGCACATATTATCGTCATTTGAGCCATAAAGCTCTATCGGTAGCTATACTTAACAGCCTGCTGGAGATGGACGTTAAGAACTTTGGTAACATAGGTAACTTTAATTTCTCCCTTAACCAACCTACCGAATATCTATGTGTGCTGGTAGAAACTCTATTCCTTAATGTGGTTCAAGAGTCTGCACAGATACAAGACCCTGCTTTCCGTCAGGAGATGATGGAACGTGTGATATGGGGCGTAGAAAAATTCCTTTCTGAAGTGCCAGGAAGTGATGCTCCAGCACCAAAACCATATAAAAACAAATAAAATAAATAGACATCTGAAAAATGCGGCTCGCTGTGCGAGCCGCATTTTTTAATGTGAGGGAGTTTGCCTTCCATGGAAGGCACGCCAGCGGAGCTGGCGTTTTTGGGGGTAAGGTTATAAGTATAATGTAATTTTTTGATGTAAGGATATAAAGAACTACATTTGCATTTAAAAGATAAGTATTGTGATAACACTTGTAATCATAGTATCGGCATTGGTGATAGTGGGAGCTTACCTTAAAAAGAGAGGTGGGATAAAAATCTATTACCCAGAAAAAGAAAGCGAAGCCAAATCTCTAATTGCTGAAGGAGATAAAAATGCCGCTGCCGATGTCTATCTTTCAATACTAGAGATAGAATATGCCCGTAGCGTACCACGTGGAGCAATCATTACTCGTTATACAGACCTCGTACTGCCACTTTTAAGGGTAACAGAAAGAGTTGATGACGAGATGTGTGTCTTGCGTTATAGCATGAGTCGATGTGTGATGAACACATATAAACGTTCGTGGAACAAGTGGCAGAAAAGACTCGCCATACTAGACGAATTATATCCCGATAGGTAATAATGATAGCAGCTCTCATAGTTCTAGTAGTGGTGTGGTTATGGTTTTCTCCTCGTACGTTTCTATGGGGTGTAGCAGTAGCTGCATCTCTGTATATGGTGAGTGTTTATCCATTAGCTGTAATAGTGGCAATACTCATAATAGTGCTGTATTATCGTCATAAGGAAAAAAAGAACAAAGTAAATAAAAGCTAGGGTAGAAAAGAGGCATATTCTCTACGACAAAATCACTATCTTTGCAGAGTTTGGATAGAATATAGATTTATGAAATTTGAGATAAATAAAAAAGACCCACATTCATCGGCCAGAGCAGGAGTTATATCTACAGCTCATGGAGATATACCTACGCCTATATTTATGCCAGTAGGTACAGTGGGTAGTGTAAAAGGTGTCCACCAACGTGAATTGCGTGATGATATAGATGCCCGTATAATATTGGGTAATACATATCATCTGTATTTACGCCCCGGGACAGATATTCTCCAGAAGGCAGGAGGATTGCATCGTTTCATAGGTTGGGAGCGTCCTATCCTTACCGATAGTGGTGGTTACCAAGTTTATTCGCTATCATCTACCCGCAAGATAAAAGAAGAAGGAGTTAAATTCAAATCCCATATAGACGGCAGTCTTCACTTTTTCTCTCCCGAAAGCGTTATGGAGATAGAACGTAAGATAGGTGCCGATATTATAATGGCATTTGATGAGTGTACTCCATATCCTTGTGATTATTCATATGCTCGTGCATCTATGGGAATGACACATCGTTGGTTGGATAGATGTGTGGATTATCTATCACAAAATCCAGAACTTTACGGCTACAAGCAGTCACTTTTCCCCATAGTACAAGGTTCTACATATATGGATTTGAGGACTATTTCGGCAGAAAAGATAGCATCGGTAGGGGCAGATGGTAATGCGATAGGAGGACTTTCGGTAGGAGAACCCCATGAAGTGATGTATGAAATGGTGGAACTGGTGTGTGGAATACTCCCACAGGATAAACCACGTTATCTAATGGGTGTAGGTACCCCTATCAATATACTAGAAAACATAGCATTGGGTATAGATATGATGGATTGTGTTATGCCTACTCGCAATGCTCGTAATGGTATGCTTTTCACTAGCGAAGGTAGTATCAATATCAAAAATAAAAAATGGGCAGATGATTTCTCTCCTATAGACCCTATGGGTATCACTTGGGTGGATACAGCATATAGTAAGGCTTACCTGCGTCATCTTTTCACTGCCGAGGAATTCCTAGGTAAACAGATAGCATCTATCCACAATCTAGGTTTCTATCTATGGCTTGTACGCGAGGCGAGAGAACATATATTGGCTGGGGATTTTGCAGCGTGGAAAGATATGATGGTAAGAAAAATGAGTAATCGTCTATAAATAAAGGATATGAGTTTTAAGATACTGGATAGATACATCCTCAAAAACTTTCTGGGTACTTTTATAATGACAGAACTCATTATACTGGTACTTGCAATAGTTGTGGATATGTCTGAAAAGATAGACAAATTCCTCAACTATGAAGCTCCTATGTCCCATATCCTTACATACTATATGGATTTTTGCATATACTATGGCAGTATGTATATGTCGCTTGTGGTATTTCTAGCAGCGACTATATTTACCTCCCAATTTGCAGCACGAAGTGAGATTATAGCTATATTTTCGGCAGGGGTTAAATATGACCGATTCTTAAGACCATATATCATAGGAGCTGTAATCATAACGTTGGTATCACTTATGTTTAATAACTTCATCATCCCTTCTTCCAATATACGCCGCCTAGCATTTGAAGAGAAGTATGTCAAGGGAGGAAAGAGTTTTGATGAGGAGTATAAACAGAATATCCATAAGCAGATAGCTCCCGGGCAGATAATCTATATGCAGGAGTGGCGTACCAAAACCAATACTGGTAACCGTTTTACTCTAGAGACTTATGACTCTACGGGAGTGATGATAAAAAAACTCAATGCCGACTACATCTCCTATGATAAAGACTCATCTACCTTTAAGCTTACAACGTGTTTTATACGCGATATAAATCCCGATGGCACAGAAAGATTAAGGTCTGAATACTCTATAGATACAGCATTTGCTTTTACTCCAGATGATTTTGCTATGGAGAAAAATGTGGGAGAAAAGAAAAATACCATAGAACTATCTCAAATCATAGAAAAAGAAATAGAAAGAGGTTCGGCGGGGGTGCGAGCTCTTAAAACAGAACGCTATAAACGCTTGTCAATGCCTTTTTCTACCATCATACTCACAGTTCTAGCCGTTACGTTATGTTCCCGTAAAAAACGCGGAGGTACAGGTATAAACATAGCAATAGGTATCACGCTCATGGCTGCATATCTATTTATGTTGCGTATATTTGAAACGATAGCCGCCCAAGGAACAGACGCATTCCCATTGCTGTGGGTATGGATACCCAACATTTTATTTACTATAATTGCTTATTACACTTATAAAAATGCCAAAAAGTAAAGTAGGACCATATCTTACACTGCATCTGCTAGTGTTTATATTTGGATTTACAGGGATAATGGGGCGTTATATAGACACTCCATCTACAGCTATAACCGTATATCGTACAGGTATTACGTTCATAGTGCTGTTTTTATATGTATGGATAAAGGGATATACTATTTTCCCGGGTTGGAAGAAACTAATCTTGATGATACTATCTGGTGGTGTGATAGGGTTGCATTGGGTGGCGTTTTTTGAGGCTATCAAGACAGCCAATGTTACCGTTACGATGGCTATGCTCGCCACAGGAGCTCTTTTCACTTCTTTTCTAGAGCCTATATTTTTCCATCGTAGATTGCGTATTCATGAAGTATTACTAGGTCTTATAGTGATAGGGGGTGTATATATTATTCGTGATTCGGTGGATGGAAATGATGCTATGGAAAGCGGGGTAGTGATAGCTCTTATAGCGTCATTTCTTTCGGCTTGTTATTCTATCATCAATGGCAAATGGTCTGCCGCTATGCCCAATGATACGGTAATGGTTATCATGTGGGAGATGATAGGTGCGGTAGTGGTTGTAACGACTCTTTTCTCTTTTATAGATGGATTCTGGGCTGGGTTTACACAGGTAGATATGAAAGATGCTATCCTTATCTTTACATTGGCGATAGGATGTACCGCCTTTACCAATGTCAAGATGATACAGCTCTTCCGTTATCTTACTCCGTTTACCGTTACCCTTAACATAAACATGGAGCCTATATATTCTATGGTGATGGCTGTGATATTATTTGCCGATGAACGTATGTCGCCTCATTTCTATGCTGGTGCAGCAGTAATACTTCTCACCGTAGTTCTCAATGCTGTTCTTAATAACATTCGCGAAAAAAGAGAGAGTAAAAAACTTCTCTCCCATAAATAATCATTATCTATGAAATCTCGTGCATCAAACGTCTCTATACAGAACCGCCGTGCTAGTTTTGAGTATGAAATACTGGATAAACTAACGGCTGGTATCGTGCTGTGTGGCACCGAGATAAAGTCTTTGAGAGAGGGAAAAGGTCGCATAGCCGAAAGTTTCTGCCAGATGACAGACGAGGGGGAGCTATATATCATCAATATGAATATAGACCAATACTCCCACGCTACATATTATAATCATAATTCTCGTCGCGAACGTAAACTGCTACTCACCCGTACAGAATTGCGTCGTTTATCGCGTTCGGTGAAGGACAAGGGGCTTACTATAGTCCCTTTACGTCTGTTTATAAATCAAGCAGGCCTCGCCAAACTAGAAATAGCACTAGCTAGAGGTAAAAAACTATATGATAAACGAGAAACTATAAAAGAACGTGATGTAAAACGTGACTTAGATAGACTTAAAAAACGATAGATAAGGTATATGGCAGTGAGAATGACCTTGAAACAAAAGGTAAAATATGTGATGGATAAACTAGAAGAGTTGTATCCAAATCCTGCCATTCCTCTAGACTATACATCGGAATATACATTTCTTATAGCTGTTCTTCTTTCGGCACAAAGTACAGATGCTCGTGTAAACAAAACCACTCCTGCACTTTTTGCAATGGCTTCTACTCCAGAGGAGATGATAACAATTCCTACCGAACGTATCATAGAGGTTATCCGTCCTGTGGGTCTCTCTCCTACCAAAGGACGTAACATCAAGGCTCTCTCCCAGATACTGGTAGATAAATATAAAGGTCAGGTTCCACGCACGTTTGAAGAGCTGGAATCACTGCCCGGAGTGGGACATAAAACGGCATCGGTTCTTATGTCTCAAGCGTTTGGTTATGAGGCTTTTCCTGTAGATACACACATACATCGCTTGATGACACGATGGGGATTTACTTCGGGAAAAAACGTAGAGCAGACAGAACGCGATGCCAAACGTCTATTCCCTCCCCACAAATGGCATGACCTTCACCTTCAAATGATTTATTATGGACGTGAGTATTCGCCGGCACGTTCTCTAGATTTATCCAAAGATATCATCACTGCAACTATAGTAGGAGAGAAGGCATTGAAGTCTATAAATAAAAAGAGATAAAATGTCGCTTTTATAATCTCTTTAAGATATTTTATTGGCAGGTATTTACTATCTTTGTAGATTATAAGGTAGTATATATTTGGCTCATGAAAAAGGTAGGTTTTTTCAAAAGACTTAAAAGAAGATTTACATCTCGTCTTAAATTCATTTTGTTTGACGAAGAGATGTTTCACGAGATATTTTCTATAAAATTACGCCCTATAAGCCTGTTTTTCTCACTGCTAACTATAGTTGTTCTGCTTATAGCAGGTACGGTTCTACTCATACGTTATACCCCCCTTAAAACTTATATATCTATAGATGATATTCCACATTTGAGAAGACAGACAGCAGAATTGTTATATCGTCTAGACTCCCTTTCCTCCCGTCAAGACATTAACGAGGTCTTTATACTTTCTATGCGTGATGTGGTGTCTGGAGAGGTGAAAGTAGAAGAATTTAAGGATTCGGCATATGTGGACTCACTCTCTCGTGTGGCACGAGAGAAGATATATGCCTCGGCAAGTGATTCTGTATATCGTGATTCCATAGATAAAAAACTAGAGGCTGCACGCCGCAATGCAGCTGTATCCCGTAATATACTCTCTTTTTCGTCTCCTATGCGTGGTGCGGTGATAACAACGCCATATGACTATACTACCGATGAATGTCATATAACCCTAGATGCGGGTAGTAATATGCCAGTCTTTGCAACGCTAGCAGGGACTGTTCTCTATAAAGATTGGTCTCCAGAGACAGGCAATGTAGTCATCCTTCAGCACAGCGAAAACATAATATCGGTATATAAAAACCTAGGTCTTATACCAGTGTCAGTGGGAGACCGTGTATCACAAGGTGAACAAATAGCCATAAGTGGTTCTAGTGCCAAAAGCAATACATCGGTATATTTTGAACTATGGATAAAAGGTAAGTCTGTAAATCCTGAAGACTATATCAACTTTGGTATGTGATGAAGAAATATCTATCAAAAATATTTGCTCGCGTGGTGTTATCTAGGGAGAAGAAGTATTATGACTCTCCTCATGATGCACAACGTGATGTGCTATCTAGACTACTTAAAAAAGCCTCACGTACGGTGTATGGTCGTGAACATTCTATGGATAGGATACATGACTATGAAGCGTATAGGGGTAATGTCCCAGTGGTCACATATGATGATTTGCGACCATATATAGAACGCATAGCATCGGGAGAGAAAGACGTGCTATATCCCGGACGCCCTGCTTATTTTGCCAAGACTTCGGGGACAACGTCGGGTAGTAAGTACATACCTCTTACCAGCTGTGGATTACGTCATCAGATAAAATCCACCCGCAATATGCTGTTGCGTTATATTCTTAAAACAGGAAATATAGATTATGTGGGAGGCAAGATGATTTTCTTGCAAGGTAGTCCTGCTCTGGAGGAGAAAAACGGTATAAAGATAGGACGTCTATCGGGTATAGTGGCACATCATGTCCCTGCATACCTCCAATCTAATCGCAAACCTTCGTTCTCTACCAACTGCATAGAAGACTGGGAAAGAAAGGTGGAGGCAGTGGTAGATGAAACTGTAGGGGAGAACATGACACTTATATCTGGCATACCATCGTGGTTGCAGATGTATTTTGAACGTCTTATGAGCCGTAGTGGTAAAAAGATAGGGGAACTTTATCCTCATTTTTCATTGATGGTAACAGGTGGTGTGAGCTATGAGCCATATCGTGTGAGGTTTGAAGAGATGATAGGTCGTAAGGTAGATATCCTCCAAACTTATCCCGCTAGCGAGGGTTTCATAGCAGCATCCGACTCTCCCAATGCAGATGATATGCTCCTAGAGGTACATTCGGGGATATTTTATGAGTTTATACCTGTAGAGGAGTATGGCACTGCAAATGCTCGACGTTTGCCTCTATGGGAAGTGGAAGAAGGTGTTAACTATGCCGTTATCCTCACTACCGATAGCGGTCTATGGGCATACAGCATAGGAGATACCGTCATGTTCACTTCCAGAAAACCATATCGTGTACGTGTAACAGGACGTGTGGCACATTTTACATCGGCATTTGGAGAGCATGTGATAGGCAAGGAAGTGGAGCAGGCCATCGGTGTAGCATGTAGCAAGACAGGAGCCATAGTAAGAGAATTTACCGTTGCTCCTATGGTAACACCTAGTGAGGGGTTGCCATATCATGAGTGGGTGGTGGAGTTTGAAAAGACGGTAGATTTACAGGATTTTGCTAGATGTGTAGATGAAGAGATGCAGAAGCAGAATGTATATTACAAAGACCTTATAGAAGGTAAGATATTAAGAGAGGCGGTGATAAGTTCGGTAAGTAAAGGAGCATTTGATGCTTATATGAAATCGGTAGGACGGCTAGGGGGGCAGAATAAACTCCCTCGTCTATCCAATGACCGCCGTATAGCCGACTCTATGTCCCAGTATATAATAGAAAGTAACATTAAAACACTATAAGATGAACGTATTGATATTAGGCTCAGGTGGCCGTGAAAATGCTTTGGCTTGGAAAATAGCACAGAGCCCTATGTGTGATAAGCTATTTATAGCTCCGGGGAATGCAGGTATGCTTTCGTTGGGAGAAAATCTACCTATCAAGGTTACAGATTTTGATTCTATAAAAAAAGCTATCATAGAAAATGATATAAAATTTGTGGTGGTAGGCCCAGAAGACCCTTTGGTAAATGGCATATATGATTTTATAAAAGGTGATAAAGAGATATCCCATGTAGGTGTTTTTGGCCCATCCCGCGAAGGTGCTCGTCTGGAAGGAAGTAAAGAATATGCCAAAGAGTTTATGATGCGTCATGGCATACCTACTGCTGCATATCGCAGCTTTACAGAAGAAAATATAGACGAAGCCGATGCTTTTATAGATAGCCTTAAAGCTCCTTATGTGCTTAAAGCCGATGGATTGGCAGCAGGTAAAGGTGTGCTTATCATTCCCGATGCCGCTACGGCCAAAGCATCTCTACGAGAGATGATACTCGATGCAAAATTTGGACAGGCATCTGCCAAGGTGGTGATAGAAGAATTTCTATCTGGTATAGAGCTTTCGGTATTTGCTATAACAGATGGTAAAGACTATAAACTGCTCCCTACAGCCAAAGACTATAAACGCATAGGCGAAGGCGATACTGGTCTTAATACTGGCGGTATGGGTGCTGTATCCCCTGTACCTTTTGCCGATGAAGCATTTATGAAAAAGATAGAGGATACCATAGTGCGTCCTACGGTAGAAGGTCTTGAAAAGGACGGTATAGTTTATACTGGATTTGTATTCTTTGGGCTTATAAATGTAGATGGTACTCCAAAGGTTATAGAGTATAACGTGCGTATGGGAGACCCAGAAACCGAAGCTGTTATCCCTCGTGTAGAAAGCGACTTGCTGGAGGCTCTATGGGCTGCATCACAGGGACGTCTTGGCGAAGTGGATTTTCATATAGATTCTCGTGCAGCTGTTACGGTGGTACTGGTAAGTGGAGGATACCCAGAAGCATACGAAAAAGGAAAAGTAATTAAAGGTCTTGATGCAGTGGATGAAAACAGCATAGTATTCCATTCGGGAACAGCTCTTAATGAAAATGGCGAGATAGTAACAGCTGGAGGTCGTGTGCTGTGTGTTACTTCATATGATGAGGATTTCCGTGAGGCTCTTAAAAAGAGCTATGGAAACATTGAAAAAATATCATATGAAGGCAAATACTGCCGTCGTGATATAGGGCAGGACCTAATGCGAATGATGGAATAAATAAGTGAAAATTAAATACTTTTTTTATTCTTTTTGGACATTTGTCTGTATCTTTGCGAAAGATTGATATGCACATCATATAAACATGATGAAAATATAAAATATTAACTATTAACTACAAACACCCGTTAAGGGAACGATTATGACCTATAAAAAAGTAAAAGAGATAGCTATGAGTTCTACATTTGGTGGGGCACTGCTATTTTTATCGGCTGTGGCAGCGTTCATTTGGGCAAATGTGTCTCCTGAAAGCTACCATTACGTATGGGGACACCCTCATACCATTAACCTTGCTCCTCACATAGAAACTATACTGGAAAATGGAGTAGAGGTGCAAAAAGTAACTTATTTTATGACCTTTACTATCAAGAGCCTTGAGCTTTTAGTCAATGACTTTTTGATGGCTATTTTCTTTTTCAGTATAGGTCTGGAAATTAAGAGAGAGATATTGGTAGGTAAACTATCTTCATTTAAGAAAGCTATACTTCCAGTAGGCGCTGCTGTTGGGGGAATGTTGGTTCCTGCTCTTATATATGTAGCGATGGTGGTGGCAACAGGTGAACATGATTTGGCTATGCGTGGTTGGGGTATTCCTACCGCTACCGATATAGCATTTTCTCTAGCTGTGATGTCGCTACTTGTAAAACAAGTACCTATATCTCTTAAGGTATTTCTTATGGCTCTAGCTGTAGCCGATGACATAGGAGCTATGCTTGTCATAGCTATATTCTATACAGACCATCTTAACTTCCAGGCGTTGGCATTTGGTCTAGTGGGTGTAATAATCCTCTTTGTAGCCAATATGATGCACAATCGCACCAAATTCTTCTACTATGCGGTCGGCATCCTAGTTGTTTGGACACAATTCTTGACATCTGGTGTTCACGCTACTATTGCGGGTCTTCTTACTGGTCTTGCATTCCCTTCTGCTGTGGCTATTATGCCTAGTGAATATTCTGTCAAAGCACAGAAATTGCTTGATAAAATCAAGGGTATGGATGAGGATAAAGAGGTAGATAAGGGTGTGCCATCAGAAAAATTGGCTGAACGCTACGCCGAATTGCGTCATCTTACAGCCCGTGCCAATAGCCCTATGATGACAGTAGAGCATGGTCTTGCACCATACGTTTCGCTATTTATAATGCCTGTCTTTGCTCTAGCAAACGCTGGTGTAACACTAGGTGAGGGCGGTATAGCCGAAGCCATTGTAGCTCCTGTAGCTATGGGTGTAGGTCTAGGTCTGTTCCTAGGTAAACCAGTGGGTATATTCCTTATGACACTTCTATTTGTTAAACTGAAAATAGGTAAATTGCCAGAGGGTGTGAATTGGAAACAGATATGGGGTATGGGTATGATAGCTGGTATGGGCTTTACTATGTCTATATTTGTAACTTCACTGGCTTTCCGTACCAATGATTCTTCTATAGTGGATATGGCAAAAGCCATGACCGATGAATCAAAAGTAGCTATCCTTATAGCTTCAATAATGGCAGCTGTGTGTGGTTATTTTTACTTGAGACTAGTTTCCAAAAAGAAATAAACACGATAGTGATGATGTAAAAAAGGCAGCCCTATAGGGCTGCCTTTCTTTTTGTAGCCACCACGGGGGTTTTAAATATTCTCCATGAAAAAAAGCATCTTTTTGTTTTTTTTTGCACAAAATTCGTACATTTACATCGTAGATAAACGCATACATATAATCAAAAATACGCACGACAATGAAATCCCTTAAATTCTTTTTCCTACTGGTGATAGGCAGCCTATCCATAG
>JAGAUI010000007.1 GCA_017620815.1 Flavobacteriales bacterium | reverse complement strand
TTTATATTTTAAGTTTTACTTTGAGAGTCATATCATCTGGTACGCCAAGTTTTTCTCTCATCTCTACATATTCTTTTATATCCATAGGGCCATAGATAGAATCCTGTTTAACGTCTATGATGTATAGAGCGGGGGAAAAATCATTTTTAATTTTTTCCACATCATTCCATTTGCTTATTATCCAATCCTCGCTTTGTAATATGTCGTTTGGGGAGCGGAGGGCATAGATGAGTATAAAGTCGTCTGAATGTTCTATGTTCTCTATAAACATATTCTCATCATACAGATTCCAAGTGCTTTCTCCTGTTTTTATCCCCAGTGTAAAGTGAGGCTCATAGCATATAAGATATCTCCCTGCTATTTCTTCTGGGCTGTCGCTCCACATATATAATCCTTGTGCTAACAATATCAGGAGAGGGATAATGATTATCGATAATGGGATAATGATAAGGGCTCTTTTAAGTTCTGTCATATGATTATGTGCTATGGGTTTTATATTTTAAGTTTTACTTTGAGAGTCATATCATCTGGTACGCCAAGTTTTTCTCTCATCTCTACATATTCTTTTATATCCATAGGGCCATAGATAGAATCCTGTTTAACGTCTATGATGTATAGAGCAGGATAATAACATTTAAGCATCTCTATGCGGCCTTCTGTCTTTGCTATAAACCAAGGGTTTTCATAATGTATACAGTTGTCTTTCCTTTTCCAAGTGTCCAAGAGTATGAATTGCTCATTATAAGTGTATTTTTTTATGTAAACACCATCGTCATATGCTATGCCAGTCTTGCTCTGATCGTTATAGCATTTTTCAAGAAAATTGTCACAAGATATGCTGTATTGTCCCACTATATGAGTGCTCATATTTCTTAAAATAGCACTGCTTACGAGTAGTGTTGTAAATATGACTACGCATAGAATAGGTATGGCTATAATTGCAGATATTTTAAAAATTTTTTTCATTTTATGGATTTATTTTAGCTTTTCCTTTAATGTATATTTTAAATGGTCTTCCTCCATAAGTGAGTACACTGGCAAAAGGTACAATATTTAATGGGCTGTTGTGAAGTATACTTCCTATAATAGTTCCGATGTTTCGTTG
Organism: Flavobacteriales bacterium; assembly: GCA_017620815.1. Taxonomy (GTDB): domain Bacteria; phylum Bacteroidota; class Bacteroidia; order Flavobacteriales; family UBA1820; genus Merdimorpha. The sequence goes on along the minus strand of JAGAUI010000007.1, from coordinate 33,692 downwards.
ATTTATCTTAAAATCGTCTAGGTTAAAATCGTAAGTGCCATTCCCTACAACTTCTACTGTATTATTCCCTAAATATTTCCATCTTGCAGAACCTATAGTTACTCCTATATTGCTTAAGTGACGGAAATCAAATGTGTTGACATCGGCTTCTTTCCCTATTTCGTTGTTAAAATGTTTTTTTGCAGATATTGTTGGAATATACTCTCCAGTTATATCAACATATAAAGGTCTTCCTCCTCCAAATTTATAATGTAAATATGTTGTTTTAAAACTTAATCTTTGCAATGTTGTTCTATTGCCAGAATATTGACTTCTCAGTTGTCTTTCTATTTCTTTTATCTGTTTTTCTTCTTCTTTTTTTGCAATAGCAGCTTTTTCTGCATAGGATAATGCTTTTTCTTTGTCTTCACGTCGGGCGTACATTCCTTTGGTCTGTATCCCAGATAAATACCTTATATTTTGCTACTCATATTTGTTTTAATTTTTAGATTGGCAAATAAATTACGACAAATATAATGAGAATGCATGAAAAAGCCTAATGATTGTTTGTGAAATTTATCTCTTGCGTTTTAATTCCAGCAGCAGCAACACTATGGACAGCAGTGTAATCCCCGATGTAAATAACGGAGCCTCCCATATCATATATGGACGCATCAATAATGTGATGACTATTCCTATCACCGCTCCGCCCAAATGAGCCGAATGTCCTATGCGGGTATTAGTGTTGTGCATACCAAATGAAGAAAAGACTATATATGCTATCGCAAATATCCATCCCGGCAGAGGTAGGGGTATGGGAAATATAATCATCTTCATAGTAGGATTAAGCATTACAGCAGAAAGTAATATAGCACTCACCGCTCCCGATGCTCCTAGTGCAGAATAATAGTAATCCTTATGGTGAATCATGTAGCTATACCACGATGAAAAGACCAGTCCGCCTACATATATCATAAGAAAAGCTCCGCTGCCTAGAGCCATATAAGGTGTGCGATAGAAAAAATACAGCGTTAGCATATTAACTATAAGGTGGGTCCAGTCGCTATGGAGAAAACCACATGTAAACATTCGGTAGTATTGCTTACGGTGAGCAATATCACCTATGTTAAACATGTATTTTCTCTTAAAGGATGAATCGTTGAATCCTTTATATGACACGGCAATGCAAGCTCCTATGATGAGCAGTACTATGAATTCTGGCATAGAATGTGGTTTTTAACTATGAGACAAAAATAAGTAATTACTGCGGGAAAAAAACAATTTTTGTTGTCTTAAAAATGATTTATATTCTATATTTTTTCTAATTTTAGGGCATTGTTTTACCAATAATAATTATAGATATGACCATAGACGAAAAACTGAAAAAATTGAGAGCCTATATGGCTGAAAACAATATAGATGCGGTTATCATTCCATCATCTGATGCTCACCAGAGCGAGTATTCGGCACGTTGTTATGCTATGCGTGAGTGGATATCGGGCTTTACGGGAAGTGCAGGAACGGTAGTGGTTACCGCTTCTCATGCAGGAGTATGGGCGGATTCGCGTTATTTCATACAGTGTGAAAAAGAGATAGAAGGTACAGAATATGTGATGCATCCTCTAGTGGTGCAGACCGCTGCCGAATGGGTAACGTGGATAGCAGAAAATATGACTTCGGGACAGACGGTAGGTATAGATGGACGTGTGTTCTCACTAGCAGCAGCGGGAGATATACGCTCTACTCTTTCTAGTCGAGGTATAAAATTGGCACTTGATTTCTGTGCGGCAAATGTGTGGGAAGACCGCCCTGCAATGCCAACAGCTCCAGTGTATGTTCACGATATAAAAATAGCAGGCGAGAGTGCGGTAAGTAAAATATCGGCTATAAGAGCATTCTTGCGTGTCAATCGTGCCGATGCTATCATCATAGATGCACTTGACGAAGTCGCATATACCCTTAACATACGCGGAGGCGATGTAGCTTGTAATCCTGTAACATATGCTTATCTCACTATTTCAGATACTCAATCTACACTGTTTATAGATGAGGTTAAACTATCTGGCGAAGTAAAATCATACTTGCAGTCAATAGATGTAACGGTGCGTCCATATGAGGCTGTAGAAGATTGGCTTAAAGAGGGTAAAGAAGGTGATGTGTTGTGTGTAGATGCAGGTAAATTTTCGGCATATCATCGTGAATTACTATCAGACGATGTGATGGTTAAAAACGTTACTTCGCCAGTTGCTATGGCAAAATGCGTTAAAAATCCATCTGAAATAGAGGGTATGCGTAGTGCTATGCTTAAAGATGCAGTTGCCCTTACAGAATTCTTCCGCCGTGTGGAAAGCGAAGCTGTGGAAAAAGGATATGATGAGGCCGACCTCGCATCACTTGTCATAGACATACGCCGTAAACAGGAAGGTTACATCACAGAAAGTTTTGGAGCGATAGTAGGATTTAAGGAAAACGGAGCTATAGTGCATTATCGTCCAGAAAAAGGTGCAGCCAAAAAGATAGAAGGCAGTGGTATGATACTCATAGACACAGGTGCCCAATACAAAGACGGTACTACCGATATTACCCGTGTGTGGTACATAGGAGAACCATCGGAAGAGGAAAAACGTGCATATACTGCTGTGCTTAAAGCTCATATAGCCATAGAAAGATTGGTATTCCCAGAGGGATATAGTGGGCCACAGCTTGATGCGATAGCTCGCAAAGAGATGTGGGCATACCATCTTAACTATGGGCACGGCACTGGACATGGAGTGGGTGCAGCGATGAACGTACACGAAGGCCCTGTAAGTTTTGGTAACAAGGGAATACCTGTAGGAGTGCCTATGCAGGAAGGTATGATAGTGTCTGACGAACCCGGTTATTATAAAACAGGAGGTTTTGGCATACGTATAGAGAACTGCGTGTTACTAGAAAAGAAACATGAAAACGAACTAGGTAAATGGCTTGGTTTTAAATACTTGACACTATGTCCTATTGAGACTCGTCTTATAGATATAGATATGATGAAAGACGAAGAGATAGAGTGGCTTAATGCTTACCATGCCGATGTTCTGGCAAAAGTCCTACCTCTAGTAGAAGGTGAAGACGCAAAGTGGCTAGCAGAAAAATGTGCTCCGCTGTATCGTAAGTAATAAATAGTGGCAATAAAAAAATCCCGTCCCTCAAGGGACGGGATTTTTTTTATTGCCCGCCTAGTAGGATTCTACATTGTCTCCCACTAGGGCAAGTATAGATTCTACATAAGTTCTATCTCCCGAAAGACGAGGCACTTTATTCTGCCCGCCTAGTTTGCCGCGGCTCTCCATCCAATTGTAAAACGTGCCACGAGGCACTACGTTTACCAGTGGACGGCGAAGCGTTACATCGCTGTAACGTTTGGCACGATAGTCTGAATTAAGCTCCATAAGTGTAGCGTCAAACGTATCAATAAATAACTCCATATCACTGGCAGGAGTGTTGAATTCTATTATCCATTGGTGGGCACCGTTGGAGGATTGCTCCATAAATACAGGGGCGGCAGTGTATTCGGCTACATCACAATTACATACTTGTGAGGCTTTGAGTAGGGCTTTATCGGCATTTTCTACCATTAGCTCCTCACCAAATGCGTTGATGTATTGTTTGGTGCGTCCTGTGATTACTATGCGATAGGGATTGACAGATGTGAAACGAACGGTGTCGCCTATAAGATAACGCCATAGACCTCCGTTGGTAGTTATGACCATAGCGTAATTTATTCCACATTCTACTCCTTCCAGCGGCAGGGCATATTCTCTTTCTGTACCGAAAACACTCATAGGTATAAACTCATAGAATACCCCATGGTCGCTCATAAGTAGCATATCACCTCCCTCTATGGTGTCTTGGAAAGCAAAGAACCCTTCCGATGCGTTATAAACTTCATAGTAGTGCATATTGTGTGAAGGGATTATGCGTTTGTATATCTCGCGATATGGAGAAAATGATATGCCACCGTGCATAAATAGCTCCAGATGTGGCCATACCTGTGTTATGTCATCTGCTCCACATGCTTCCATTACGGTATTTAACATCACCAACATCCACGAAGGTACTCCCGCAAGTGATGTTACATCTGCACGGCGTACCTCCTCTACCATACGAGGCAGTTTTTCATTCCAATCTTCTATGATAGAGGTCTTTAAGCATGGAGTGGAGTACATATCGGCCCATCGCGGAGTATTGCTCATCAGTATAGCCGAAAGGTCGCCTGTCTTTATCCCTGTACCGAAATCATTGGCTCTTAATGACCCTCCCAACCTTAGGGCTTTTCCTGTGAACATACGGCTATCGGGATGGAGGGTAAGGTATGAGGATACTAGGTCTCGGGCTGCTCTTATGTGGCATTGGGAGAGGGATTCACTGCTTATGGGTATGTATTTGCTTTGGGCATTGGTCGTGCCAGATGATTTGGAAAAATGACGCAAAGGCTTGTCCCATAGAACGTTTTTCTCTCCATATAGACATCTTTCTATATAAGGAAATAGGCTCTCGTATGTGCGTACAGGGACTCTTTTGCAGAAATCTTCATATGAAGATATAGAGGAAAAATGATGGTCTGTACCGAATGCTGTGTTTTTCCCTCTCTCTATAAGACGGCTGAATATATCCCATTGGCAACTAGTGGCACGAGAACGGAAATGCTCTACACGGGAGTATTCGCGGCGTAGTACTGTGCCTATGATGCGGTTAAGTGTGTTTTTAATCATAACGTGTCATAACTTCTATCTACAAAAGTAGTGATAAAATGCCGAAAAAATGTATGAGGTATGGATATAATGTGTAAATTTGCTTATAATAAAAAAATATTTATGTCAAAAGTAAATATCGTACTCCCTCGTATGGGGCAGGGGGTAGAGGAAGCTGTCCTCATAGAGTATAAATGTGCTGTGGGAGATACCATAGCCATAGATGATGTAGTAGCCGAAATAGCTACCGATAAGGTCGATACCGAAATCACCAGCCACGTAAGTGGTGTGGTGATAGACATTCTTTTTAAAAAAGATGACGTAATACGCGTAGGACAAGTGGTAGCCGTTATAGATACTCCAGATGTAGAAAAAGAAGAAAGTGAGCAGGAAGAGATATTGCAAGGAGAGGTAAGATGTGATGGAGAGTGTGATGTGAAGATAGTGGGAGAAGATTATGGAAATTCGTCTAGATTTTATTCTCCTCTGGTGCGTCAGGTGGCACGGGTAGAGGGTATCCCCCTTGCCGAATTGGAACAAGTAAAAGGTACAGGACTTAAAGGTCGTGTAACCAAGGATGATATACTCTCATACATTAAGGCAGGACGTGAGTATAAAGGAATAGATGCTTCTGCTAGGGTAGAAGATGAAGTGATACCCATGAGCCGTATGCGACGCCTTATAGCCGAAAATATGAAACATTCCATAGAGATAGCGGCTCATGCTACTTCGTTTTCACAGGTGGACGTTACAGAACTATCCATATGGCGTAAACGTATCAAGGCAGAATTTGAAGGGAAATATGGAGAACACCTTACATATACGCCTATATTTATGATGGCAATAGCACGAGCATTGGAGAAAAATCCAATGATAAATTCGCAGATAGATGGGGATAACGTGATACTGCATCGTGATATAAACATAGGTATGGCAGTAGCTACTCCAGAAGGCGAATTGATAGTTCCTGTCATTCATAGTGCCAATGCTCTATCCCTCCCCCAGATGGCTTCAAAGGTAAATGACCTTGCCTCTAGAGCTAGAAGTGGAAAATTACGCCCTCATGAAATTACAGGAGGAACATTCACCCTTACCAATGTGGGTACATTTGGTACGCTATTTGGGACTCCTATCATTAACCTCCCTCAAGTGGCTATCCTAGCTATAGGAACGATAGAAAAACTCCCTGCTGTACTGTGTGTAGATGGACAGGATGTGATAGCCATAAGAAAGAAAATGTATATGAGTATGTCTTATGACCATCGTGTGATAGATGGAGGATTGGCAGGTAAGTTCATGAAAGATGTAGCAGACTATCTATGTAAATGGGATAAAGATAAAACGATAGACTAAATGCCACAGGAGACACAGATATCTGTAATAAAGAAAGGTATAAAAGAAAATCCATCACCTATATATCTATTTATGGGTGAGGAACCTTATTATATAGACCTATTGTCTTCCTATGCCGAGGAAAATCTGCTTACAGAAGAAGAAAGAGCCTTTAACCAAGTGGTGATGTATGGCTCTACCTCCACCATAGCCGATATAGTGGATACAGCCCAACGTTTCCCTATGGGAGCTGCCCGCCAAGTAGTGATAGTGCGAGAGGCTCAATCTCTGGACACACAGATAGATAAATTGGCAGGATACGTATCATCGCCTTCGCCTACAACAGTGCTGGTCTTGTGTTACAAGGGCAAAAAGATGGATGCCCGTAAATCTGTCTATAAATCTATCCTTAAAAATGGAGTGATGTATGAGAGTAAAAAGGTATATGAAAATACATTGCCTCTATTTATAAAGGAAAATCTAGAGCAGTATGGAATAGGTCTTACACAGAAGGCTGTGATGATGATAATGGAGAGCCTAGGTACCGACCTCTCGCGTATAGCACAGGAGATGAAAAAAGTGTCATTGGTTCTTCCTGCGGGTAGTACCCTTACACCCGATATGGTAGAAAAATACATAGGTATCTCTCGTGAGTTTAATAATTTTGAATTCCAACGTGCTATATCTACCCGCGATGCTGTCAAGGCTATGCGTATAGCAGAGTACTTCTCTACCTCCAAAGACGCTTCTCCTATAGCTACGGTAGCTATACTATATGGCTTTTTTACCAAGATGATACTGTATCACAATAGTACAGACCGCTCACCAGCGGGATTGGCACGAGAGTTGGGTGTTCCGCCATTTGTGGTAAAAGATTATCAAATGGCAGCACAGTACTATAACCTTAAACAGAGTGTGAGAGCTATAGATGTATTACGCCGCATAGACCTTATGTCAAAAGGTGTAGGAGCTACAGGAGTGTCTGTTTATGATATATACAAAGAACTTATTTTTTCTATGATAAATTTATAAAAGAACATAAAATATATATGATGATGAAAAAAATTGGATTAGCACTGGTGCTATTATTTGGGGTGATGTTTGTTTCATGTGGTGGAGCAGGGGTCAAAAAGACAGATTGGGAAAATCATGGTCTTAAAGGGAGTGTAAAACAAGTGAAAGAATGTGTACGCAATATGCCCGATAACGAAAGGTCTTTTATAGCAAAGGATAGAGATACTACAGGCATTGGTGAATATGATATAGTGCGTGTGTATGAATTTAATGAAGGTGGGTATCTTACAGAATTGCGTTCTACAAGTAGCAATGCTAAACTTTATGAGAAGTATCTATATGATAAAGACGGCAATCTCACGATGATTGAAATGTATGTTGATGACAAATTGGTGCGTACGTTTATACATCGTTATTCGGCATCGGGACGACTTACATCTATTTCCTCTGTAAATGCAGAAAGTAAAAAGGTGGATGGTTCTACTTTTTTTGAGTATGACAAAAACGGTAATGTAATTAAGGAAATAAACAAAGATGCTGAAGGAAATAAAATGGGTGAGATAGTTTATAAAAACGATGCCAAAGGTCGCCATATAAGTATGATGGCTTATGACCCTAATGGTAAAAGTTCTGATATAGAGACTCTCTATGACTATGACAATCAAAACAATATAACAAAAATAGAAACCAAAGATATGCTCCTTAAGAACTCTTCATCTCAGGAGTTTCTTTATTATGACAAAGATGAAAAAGGTAACTGGACGCGTCGTGAAACTATCTTTATGCAGAATAGGGTTCAGGAAGTGAAGCGTACGCACCTATATTATGAGTAAAATTTAATTATTAACGCAAATACTTAATTTATGGCACTTATTAAATCTATTTCGGGATTCCGTGGAACTATAGGAGGTAAGGTGGGAGATAACCTCACTCCTCTGGATGCAGTAAAATTTGCATCGGCTTATGCTACATGGCTCAAAGGTGAAAATGCTGGAAAGAGTGAACGTTTACGCGTAGTCGTAGGACGAGATGCTCGTATATCTGGGCAGATGGTACAATCGTTGGTTGTGGCATCACTTCAAGGTATGGGTGTGGATGTGATAGATTTGGGTCTATCTACTACTCCTACTGTGGAGCTAATGGTAACACATTTTGCTGCCGATGGAGGTATAATCCTCACAGCTAGTCATAACCCTAAAGAGTGGAATGCACTTAAACTGCTTACCAGTGCGGGAGAATTTCTAGACGCTGCACAGGGAGCAGAGGTGTTGCGTATAGCCGCTGCCGATGAGTACGACTATGCCGATGTTGATTCTCTGGGCGAAGTAACATGTTTTGATAAATCAATAGAAGAACACGTTAAAAAGGTTCTGGATTTAAAACTGGTGGATAAAGAGGCTATAGAGGCTGCCGATTTTGAAGTGGTGGTAGATGGTATAAATTCTACAGGAGGTATAGCCATCCCTGCTATGTTGGAGGCATTGGGAGTGAAAAAAGTTAAAGTCTTAAATGCCGAGGCAAATGGACGTTTTGCTCACAACCCAGAACCTCTTAAAGAAAATCTTACTGGTATTGCATCTGTAATCGCTGCCGATGGTGCCGATATGGGTATAGTCGTAGACCCAGACGTTGACCGCCTAGCATTTATGGATGAGAATGGAGAGATGTTTGGAGAGGAATATACACTAGTAGCAGTAGCAGACTATGTGCTAGCCCATACACCGGGTTCTACTGTGAGCAATATGTCTTCTTCTCGTGCATTGGCCGATGTGGCAGCTTCTCATGGTTGCTCGTATGAGGCATCGGCAGTAGGAGAGGTAAACGTAGTTACCCTTATGAAAAAGAATGGCTGTGTGATAGGGGGAGAAGGTAACGGAGGTGTCATATATCCAGAATCACACTATGGGCGTGATGCTCTGGTGGGTGTGGCACTGTTCCTTTCACATTTGGCACATAAAAAGATGAAGATGTCTGAACTTAAAAAAGAACTGCCAGCATACTTTATGAGTAAGGCCAAAGTATCTCTCACTCCCGAGATAGACGTGGACCTTATCCTTTCCAAGATGAAAGAAAAATATGCTACAGAAAAAGTGAGTGATATAGATGGTGTGAAGATAGATTTCCCAGAATCATGGGTGCATCTACGTAAGAGTAACACCGAACCTATCATTCGTATCTATACCGAGGCCAAAACCCAGCAGGAAGCCGATAAACTAGGTGTAGATATAATGGAGGTTATAAAATCTTTGTGCTAGTAGGTGTAGAGAAAAAAGGAGATGGAGAAATTGAATTTGCCGCAAGCAGAATTGCGGGTGCGTAGGGTAGAGGATGCGATGCAGGTGTATGATGTGGTGCGTCGTCGTTATGTAGCCCTCACTCCCGAAGAATGGGTGCGACAGCATTTTCTCCATTTCCTCATATATGTCAAGGGTTATCCCGGTGGACGTATGGCAGTGGAAAAATCTCTCTCTCTCAATGGAAAGACTCGCCGAGCCGATATAGTTTTCTATTCTCGCGAAATGAAACCCGATATCATAGTTGAGTGCAAAGCTTCAAGTGTGGCTATCACACAAGAGGTAATGGACCAAGCTGTGGAATATCATATGAGCCTAGGAGGGAGGATTATATGTCTTACAAATGGACTTAAAACTGTCTATGCGGTGATAGATAGAGAGAGTGAGAGGTTTTATTATATGAGGGATTTGCCTGATTATGAGAGTTTTGAGCGGTAAAGTGTAGGGTGAAAAAAATAAGCTAAAAAAAGCTGAATAAATTTTTTAAATGGGTTGCCTATGTGATAAATAATTCGTTACTTTGCACTCTGCAATCGAGCATATAAAATAAACAAAAAGTCAATATAAAAAATGTCAAAGATTTGTGATCTTACCGGTAAAACGGCTATAAAAGGGAACAATGTTTCTCACGCTATGAACAAAACAAAGCGTAGATTTAACCTCAATCTGAAGAAGAAACGTTTTTATATCCCAGAAGAGGGTAGATGGATTACCCTTAAAGTATGTGCAAAGGCACTTAAAACTATCGACAAAAAAGGTATTTACCAGGTACTTTTGGATGTTGAGAAAAACGGATTTATCAAATAATCCATCTTTTTTCACAAGATAAGAGTAGGTAAATAATTTTAGAAACAGTTTAACAAGACAAGAAAATGGCCAAAAAAGCAAAAGGTAACCGCGTACAGGTTATATTGGAATGCACCGAACATAAAAATTCAGGTATGCCAGGTACATCTCGTTATATAACTACCAAAAATAAAAAGAATACGCCTGACCGTCTAGAGCTTAAAAAATACAACCCAATACTCAGACGTTACACTATCCACAAAGAAATAAAATAAGGTAAACCTTAAACCTCACTAGAATAAAATGGCAAAGAAAGTAGTAGCAACGCTGCAAACTTCCACCAAAAAACTGACCAAAGCTATAAAAATGGTCAAATCTCCTAAAACAGGAGCATATACTTTTGTAGAAAAAGTAATGAATGGTGATGAAGTAGACGCTTGGTTGAAAGAAAAGTAGTCTTAGTGCAGCTTAAGATAAAAATCTGCGTGTCTCCTGTATATGAGAGATAGGCAGGAAATATACAAAAGTCGCTTGGTTGAAACGGGCGACTTTTTGTCGTACATAAAGGTCAAATAAAAAACCTGTGTTATTATGGGATTTTTCGGAAAATTATTTTCTTCTTCTCGTCCTTCGGCCACCCAAGAGGAAGTAGAAAAGAGAGAAGCAGAACAGAAAAAAGCATTGGAAGAGGGATTGCAGAAATCCAAATCTTCGTTTTTTGATAAGATAAAACGTTTTGTCGCTGCCAAAGACGAGATAGATGACGATACGCTGGATGAACTGGAGATGGCTCTCATATCTTCAGACGTAGGCATAGACACCACGCTTAAAATTATAGACCGTATCAAGGAACGTGTAAAACGTGACAAATATCTGGGTAGTGATGAACTGGGCAGGATATTGAGAGAGGAGGTTTCGGCATTGCTGGCAGAAAATGATAACGAAGCAAATGTGAACTTTACCATCTCTCGTCATGGGGATAATCCTCACGTTATAATGGTGGTAGGAGTAAACGGAGCGGGTAAGACCACTACTATAGGTAAACTGGCTTCTCAATTTACATCGAGAGGATATAAAGTAGTGCTAGGTGCTGCCGATACTTTCCGTGCAGCGGCTATAGACCAGTTGCGTGTGTGGGCAGAACGTTCGGGAGTGCCTATGGTAAGCCAACAGATGGGCGCCGACCCCGCATCGGTGGCATTTGATGCAGTGTCATCGGCCAAGGCACAGGGTGCAGATGTTGTGATAATAGACACAGCTGGACGTCTGCATAATAAAGTAAACCTCATGGCAGAACTCTCCAAAATCAAACGTGTGATGCAGAAAGTAATCCCAGATGCTCCTCATGAAGTGATGTTGGTTCTAGATGGTAGCACAGGACAGAACGCATTTGAACAGGCCAAACAGTTTTCGGCTGTTACAGAGGTTACTTCGTTGGCCATAACCAAACTAGATGGTACTGCCAAAGGTGGTGTGGTGATAGGTATATCAGACCAGTTGCGTGTGCCAGTAAAATATATAGGTGTGGGCGAAGGAATAGATGACCTTCAGGCGTTTGACAAGATGGAATTTGCAGATAGTTTCTTTACTATGTAATATGTAAGACTAGACGATGAAAATCGCCGCTCCCTAAAGGGAGCGGCGATTTTTATATGTATGGATACTGCCAATGACCACTTATATTAAAATCTCCAACCTATGCGTAATGATGCGTAGTTGAGTTTTGAAGTGTTGGGGAAATTGGCAGGGTATTTTCCGTTTATAGATTGGTTTACACCTGTAAGACCTAGTGTCTGTGATAGTGCTAGGGTGAGTCCACACTTGAAGTCATATCCTATGCCTATCACTCCAGATAGTGTTACACCGCGTGTTACCTCGTCAAAATCGGCAGCATAACCATTTGTAGAGCCGTCTTCTTTAAGTGCAAAATCTACCTGTGGCCCAGCAAAGATATTAAGACCTAGTTTATCGGTAGGCATAAGATAACCCTTGACAAGTACTGGAATACTTAATCTGTGGTAGTTTATCTTGTAGTTATAGGTCTCTGGTGTAGTGGTAGAAAAATCCACATATTTGAATTTGGCAGGTGTGTGAGCATATTGAAGACCTGTCTGTATTCCAATGTAGTCATTTATCTGATACTGACCTCCAAAGAACACTACTACACCTGTACGGACACCATTATCGGTTTGTGTACTTACTTTGGACAGAACTAGTCCTGCATCGGCACGGAATGTCCATTTTTTGTCTTGGGCGTTTACGTTTATAAACGCCAAACACATGATAGCTATGAGTATTTTTTTCATTTGTTTATATTTTTAATGTTCTATATGGCAAATATAGTGTTATATTTTTCTGTTAGTTTATGGATAAAATATGTTTAACTACATATTAACTCTATTTATCATTTCTCTATCTCATCCCAATGTATGCCTCGGCTGTTTATGCCAGCATCATTAAGGGTGCGAGTAGAGAATGTAGGGTCTTCTATGCCGCGTTTTTTCTGGTTGCGGTAGTCTTTAAGGACTATGAATACTATACGGGAAAGGATAAGTATAGCCACTAGATTGACTGTTGTCATCATAGCCATAGTGATATCTGCCAGTCCCCAAGCTACGTCTAGGGTGAGTATGCTGCCTAGAAATACCATTGCTCCTACGGCTATACGATAGATGGTAAGGTATATAGGGCGGGAGGTGATGAATTTGATATTGGCTTCACCGTAATAGTAGTTGCCTATTATGGAACTAAATGCAAATAGCAGTATGCTTAGTGTTATAAATATGTGTCCCACGCCTCCCATATATTTATCTATGGCTATCTGGGTGAGTTGTATTCCTGTTACCGACCCGTCTAGAGGGACGTCGGCCACTAGGATTATAAATGCTGTGCAGGAGCATATAAGCAGTGTATCTGTAAATACTCCCAAAGCCTGTATAAGACCTTGTTTTACGGGGTGAGAAACGGTGGCTGTTGCGGCGGCATTAGGAGTGGAACCTTCACCTGCTTCGTTGGAGAAAAGACCACGGCGTATTCCTTGCATCACACCAGCTCCCAATGCTCCTCCTGCAAACTGTTCTGCACCGAATGCTTCAGAGAATATCTCTCCTATCACACTAGGAAACATAGTTATGTTGCAGCATATTATATAGATAGCAACTCCTATGTATATAAGAGCCATAACTGGTACTATGAGTGAAGAAATATGAGCTATGCGGTGTATGCCTCCAAATATGACTATAAGTGTGATAATGGCCAGTACTACACCTACTATCCAAGGTTCAAGTCCAAAGGAATGTTCCATTGCCGAACTAACGGTATTGGATTGGACGGAATTATATGCAAATCCAAATGTTATCGATATAAGCACAGCAAAAAGTACCCCCATCCATCTACGTCCCACGCCATAAAGCATGTAGTATGCAGGCCCTCCTATAAATGAATCTTTGGACTTCTGTTTATAGACCTGTGCTAGCGTACATTCTGCAAACGAAGACGCTGCCCCTATCACAGCAATAGCCCACATCCAGAACACGGCAGCGGGACCTCCTACAGCTATCGCTATGGCTACACCCGATAGGTTTCCTACTCCTACGTGTGATGCCAGTGATACACAGAATGCTTGGAAGGAGGAGATGTTTTTACCTGTAGATGATTTATGTGTACTGCCTCCTAGCAGACGGAACATCTCTTTAAGACTCAACTGCACAAAACGTGTACGTATAGTGAAATGTAGTCCAGTGATACATAGTAGCCCTATTACGATGTATGTCCATATAAAATCGTTGGCAGAAGAGATAAGTGAGTTAAATGTTTCCATATGGTAGAATAATAGGTATTAGCGATGGAGTTTTTTGCTTTTGAGGTGTTGTATGAGCATTTCTGGGCGGTCTGTCTGTATGATAGTTGCTCCCATTTCTATATGTTGGTCGTATATTTTATGGTCATCGGCTGCGGCGTCATCTGTCATGCCAGCACATAGGCTATTCCACAGAGTGTTTACCCATACACGACCTCCAGATGATATGATTTTGGAATAAGTCTCGTTTACCTTTGGTGTGAGTCTAGGGAATACTATTTCATATGCTGCACAAGGCATATTTTTAAGGTATTCGTCTAGCATTTCCTCTTGTCCTTCCTTGAGGATATTGATGATAGGCATATAAATCATTTTGCCTCCTGTCTGGGTATCTAGGACGGCTTTTACTTTTTTATAGGGATATCCACTCTTAATGATGATTTGAGAGGTGGTGCCTGTTTTTTCTGTCAATGCATATACCTGTGGAAAATAATCAAAACCCTTGTCTATGTTTATAACCACACGTCCCTTTACCAGATTGAGAACCTCTTCCAGTGTAGGTATGCCATAATGACTCAGCCCTCCCCAACCGTTTTTAAGACGTAGTGTACGTATAGAGTCCAGTGTATAGCTATCTACTCGTCCTTTGCCGTTGGTGGTGCGGTCAACTGTGCGGTCGTGCATCAATACCAGTACACTATCGCTAGTCATTGCTAGGTCTATTTCTATCACGTCAATCCCTTTTTGAATGGCACTTTCAATGCCTTTAAGTGAGTTTTCTGGAAAGTGACGCCAGTCCCCACGATGTGCAACAACTGTGATGGGTGATGATTTACGAGAAGGGGAGAGGATAGTTTTTACTATCTTGTCTGACGAAATCTCTTGTGCATTTGCTCCGCATACGAGTATGAAAAATAACAACAGAGTGTAAAATATATTTTTATTCATTATAAATTATGATGCTAGGATTTACAAGTGGTAAAGATAAAGATTTTGAATGATAAATATAGTTGTTTGGATGATTTTTGAATTAAGGAGTGAAAAAAAACGCCCGCCGAAAGGCGGGCGTTTTTAATGAGTATCTGTATAAATTATTTTGCTACGTTTACCGCACGTGTCTCACGAATGACTATCACACGTACTTGACCGGGATATGTCATCTCGTTCTGGATTTTTTGTGATATATCAAACGAAATCTCGGCTGCACGTTGGTCTGAAACCTTGTCTGACTCTACTATCACACGTAATTCGCGACCTGCCTGTATAGCAAATGCCTTGACCACCCCGTCAAATCCCAATGCCATCTCTTCTAGTTCGCGGAGGCGTTGCAAGTAGCTTTCTACCACCTGACGACGAGCCCCTGGACGTGCTCCCGATATAGCATCACATACCTGTATGATAGGAGCTATGAGTGTCTTCATCTCCATTTCGTCGTGGTGAGAACCTATCGAGTTGCATACGTCTGGGTGTTCACCATATTTTTCTGCCCATTCCATACCTAGTATAGCGTGTGGAGTCTCGCTCTCGCTGTCTGGTACCTTACCTATGTCGTGAAGAAGACCTGCACGTTTGGCAAGTTTGGCGTTAAGACCTAGTTCGGCGGCCATTGTTCCTGCTAGATTGGCTACCTCGCGGGAGTGTTGCAGTAGGTTCTGTCCATATGAAGAGCGGTATTTCATACGACCTATCACCTTGATAAGTTCTGGGTGAAGACCGTGAATACCTAGGTCTATCGTTGTCTTTTTACCAGTAGCGATGATTTCGTCTTCTACTTGTTTGCGGGTTTTGGCTACTACTTCCTCTATGCGTGCAGGGTGGATACGACCATCTGTAACCAATTTGTGGAGAGAAAGGCGTGCTATCTCACGGCGTACAGGGTCAAAACAAGATAGAATGATAGCCTCTGGAGTATCATCTACTATTATCTCTACACCCGTAGCAGCCTCCAATGCACGTATGTTACGACCTTCACGACCTATGATACGACCCTTGATGTCGTCAGACTCTATGTTGAAAACAGAAACGCTGTTCTCTATCGCATCTTCAGTGGCCGTACGCTGTATGGTCTGAATGACTATCTTTTTGGCTTCGTTTTTGGCGGTGAGTTTGGCTTCTTCTATAGTTTCCTGAATGTAGCTCATGGCGTTTGCACGAGCCTCACCTTTAAGTATATCAAACAGTTCCTCTTTGGCTTTTTCGGCAGAATATCCAGATATCTCTTCTAGTTTTTCTACTTGGCTGGAGTGTAGGCGTTCTAGTTCTTCGGTTTTTTTGGATAGTTTTTCAGATAGTTTTTCGTTTTCTGTGATGCCGTTTTCTAGCTGACGTTCTTTCTTTTTCTGCTCTTCCAACATCTGTGATAGACGAGCTTCTTTCTGTGAGGCACGTTGTTCGCTTTCGGCTATCTTGCGGTTTTTCTGGTTGATGATTTTCTCGTGTTCGGCTTTAAGCTCTATGAATTTCTCTTTGGCTTGGAGGATTTTGTCCTTTTTGAGAGATTCTGCTTCTATGCGTGCCTCGCGTAGGAGTGTTTCTGCTTCTTTTTTGGCTTCGCTCACCAGACGAGCGTTTTCTTTGGTAAGGCGGCGACGGTTTGATAGCATGATGACTACCGCAGCTATGATTCCTGCCACTATTCCTACCGCCACATATATAATCCAGTTCATAATGTAAGTGTATAAAAAACCTGCATAAGTTCGCCTATGTAGTTGAAAGTAAATTCCGGTATGACCAGGAATTAGAACCGTGATGATGGTCAGAACAATGCAATGTCTTTTATTTCTAAAAGTACTCTACTAGAGAGTGCACTCTGTCTTTGCAGCATCAACCTGTTTCCGTATGAAACGTCGTGTTGAATTTACTCAAATGTACCTAGAACTTATGCAGGAATATGTGTTTAACCTTTTCTTGTTTTCCTTTAATTTTCCTTTTTTTCTTCTTTAATGATAGACAATTCGTTTATGATTTCGCTGTGGAGCACACCTATCTTGCTCTTCAAAGCCTCACCATATAGGCGAATGTCGTTCTCATAGTTTTGTGCTAATTGGAGAGCTACTGCAGCTAATGCTCTAGTTGTACTCATACGAGGATTCTCTTTTTTAAGCTCTCTTATAGCTGTGTTTATTTCATCTACAGCACAACGGATGATGTGTTCTTTGTCAGATTGGGATTCATCCCGTGGGATACATACCTGGAATTTTTCATCGGCTATGAAAACGTTGATTTTAAACTCGTCTTGATTTCCTTCTGCCATGTTGATAATTCCTTATTTTATGATGTGCGTTTATGACTCTCTCTAACGTTGTGATGTATCAGACAATAGAGCTATGCTTTTGTCTATATCTTTTATCATGCGTTGGATTTGTGCTTTCAGTGCAGCAGTCTGTTTGGGGTCATTTACTCCCTGTGCCAGACGAGCCATACGCAATTCTTCTTCCTTTTCCTTCAAAGACTCAAATAATCCTTTGTTCTCCTGTTTTAAGGTTTCAAATTCCTGCTTAAGTCTATAGTTTTCGTCTCGTAATATACGGGCATGCTCTCTTATAATACGTACCGATGTTATCAGTTTATCAATTATTTGGAGATGATTTTCCATATATTAGCTACACTACTTCCTATCTAGGACAAAAATAGGACAATGGTTTGATATTGCCAAATTTTTTGGGTATAATTTTACAGCCCTTTCTGCAAAAGAAAAGGCAGGGAGAGTATGGTGAGAGTGTTATTGTTTCTCTATGGTGCTTATAGAATGCAGTTCTATGTAGTATAGAAGGCAAGTATTGGCGGGTACAGAAGGGGTGTCCATATCATCTGCTCCCCAACCCATGCGTGAAGGTATTATCACCCATGCTTTACCGGGGATAGGGTTGTCATTAGATGCTGTTTTCATGCTTGTAACAGCTTTACTTATCCCTTCTATCGCTCCCGATAACCATACAGGTGTAGGGGTGTCTTTACTGTCAAAAAGGTGTAAATCATGCAGGTAGTATCCTCGGTAAGTGATGTCCACGCGGTCATTGATACTAGGGCTAACGCCTGCACCGTGAGATAGATGGACTATATGAAAGTCTTGTGTAGAGTAAATAGTGTCTGAAAGTGGAATAGAACCTCCCTGGCTGCTAGATACTATTTCGCCTGAAGGAGATATAGAGTGGGAGGCTATAAATTCGGCTATGAGTTTATCATCTTTTTCGTTCTGAACGCTGCTAATAGTAGGGCTCTTTTGGCAGGAGTATAACATAAAAAACATTATCATTGCCATAAGCAATGATAATGTTCTGTTTATGTGGACAAAGATTTTATTCACAGCTATATAGTGGTGTTATTTCTTTTCTTTGGCTATGTATGAAGACACTGGCAACATAGGTAGCCATTTGGTAAGAGAACGATTATGTACTAGAGCCATAGTTTTTTCAAATTTTTCACCATCTGGAAGGAAATCTGCTATAGATAGTAAGTTGATGTTAAATATAAGTACAGAATTTGGTGGGATAGAGCCAGACACCTCGTCTCCATAACCAAATTTGGAAGGGATGATAAGAAGACCTGTGCCTCCATGTTCATATGACATGTATGTTTTATCTGAACCTTCATATTTTACTTCTTCTAGGTGTCCGGGTTGGAAGTATTTCATTCCTGCACTGAAACCAGTGATAGTAGAACTATTAAGGTAGAATGTAGCACCGGTAGGCTGGATAGAGAATGGTTCGTCATCTATAAGGTATCCAGTGTATTTTACCAGTACGGCACTTGAATCTTTGGGGAATTGGTTATAGTATCCTGCGTTGTGAACATAAATCCATATGCCAGTAGGACGTTTTACCGTATCTCCCGATGGTTCTACAACCTTGACGGTAGTGGTATCCATAAAGGCATGACCTACTAGGTCTGAATATGGTGTAGATGTTGTAACAGGAGCAGTACGGCGTGTTTCCCATAGGTTATTTGGGTCGCCGTCTTGTGCGGGTTGAATCTCTGGACCATACTGGGTATCCACTACTTTGTGGGTACGCATGTATAGCTCTATGCCCTGTGCATTTACCTTGTCTGTATGTTCTTGTTGTTCATATTTGCTCGCTTCTTTAAGGCAGCTAGTAGCTAGTGCTATGATAGAGAGCAGTATAAGTGTTCTTTTCAACATATAAAAATCGCTTATAATGATGTGTCTTTTTTTCAAGTTGCAATTTTATGGAATAAATCCCACTCCACCAACAACTTTAAGATAAAAGACAGAATTATAACTTTTTTAGCTTAATTTTAGCATCGTGAGTTATCTAGCCAATAGTTTTTTAACCATGTCTGCTATTGCTTTGCCTTCGGCTTTGCCGGCTAGAGATTTGGACGCTACACCCATAACACGACCCATGTCTGAAGAAGAAGATGCACCTAGCTGTGCTATGATTTTGCTTATCTCTTCTTCTAGTGCTTCTGGGGACATCTGTTCTGGAAGGAACTGCTCTATGACGGCTACCTGTGCTAGTTCGGCATCGGCAAGGTCTGTACGGTTCTGTTCGGCGTATATAGCAGCGGCGTCTTTGCGTTGTTTTACTAGGCGTTGGAGTAGTTTTATCTCTCCTTGAGATGTTATTTCTCCTCCTGCTCCAGATGTCTTTTCAAGTAGTATAGCCGATTTTATAGCACGTAGTGATTCTAGTGCTACTTTATCTTTGGCTTTCATGGCCTCTTTCATACGGTCCATAACTTGTGCTTCTAGGCTCATATCTTTTCTTTTTATGGTGTTTATAATTCTTTTTCTATACGTTCTATTTCGCTGTCATAAAATGCAGCAGCTTCGGCAAAAAGACGTTCAGACTCTTCGGCTAGGATAGCTGGGTCTTCTTCGCTGACGTCTTCCATCCATTCTACGTCTTCGGTTACTAGGTCTATGATAAAACGAGGGTATTCTGTGTGAATGACAAAAATCGCATCATCACAACGTGTATTATCTCCTATCAAAAATTTAGGTAAATCCATATAATGTATTGATTTAGTTGTATTTAACTTTTATATGACGCATCATGATTACAAGCCGCAAGGTAAGCATTATTGCACAAAAAATCAACCCCGAAGCGAGTCCTATCCATATTCCCTCTGTTTTCATATCACACCATACTCCCAGTATAACCGCCAGAGGGAATGCTACCGCCCAATATCCTGCGGCTGTGATAGCTGTGGGTATTTTTACGTCTTGAAGACCGCGTAATGCTCCTTGGCTGACGACCTGTATCCCGTCAAAAAGTTCAAATATAGCAGCATATATAAACAGTGGGGCAGTGTAGGCTACAACATCACTCCCTCTCTCAAAAAAGAGTGCTGGAATATCCTCATTGAATATCACATAGCATAACCCGAATATCCCCATAAGACCTACTACCATGACATATGCACAACGAGATGCCCGGCGTATGCCCATAATGTCCCCTAAACCTAGGTAGTGGCTCACGCGTATGGTGGCAGCTACCGCCATTCCCGAAACAAATGTGTATGTAAGACCTGTTACCTGTGCGGCTATTTGGTGAGCAGACATATATGTCTGCCCGTAACGTCCTGCTAGCAGTGCAGCAGCACTGAAGACTCCCATCTCAAATAACATCTGCATGCCTGTGGGTATCCCTATGCCCAATATCTTGCGTATGGGTTTCCACGATATGCCCTTAAAGATGTTTATCCTTATAAAGTGTTTCAAGTCTCTATGGAAAGCAGTGATAAATATCATTATCATTACCAGTGCCACGCGAGATATAAATGTCCCCCAAGCAGCACCTTCTACACCCATCTTTTCAAAACCCCAGTTACCATATATAAGAGCATAGTTGGCTGTTATGTTCACCACGTTGGAGAGTATGACGGCGGCCATCCCTATCCAAGTATTTCCCAGTCCATCTATAGTCTGTTTATAGCTCTGGAATATCATAACTGGTATGAGCGAAAATCCCACTATGCGTAGGTAGGGTATAGCCAGCGACGTTATTTCATCTACTTGCCCTAGTGCAGGGTGTGATAAAAGAGGTGCTGTAACATATAGTAGCATTGCAAATATGATACCTATACAGGCGTTCATCACCCATCCATTGCGGAATATACGGTCTATCTCTTTGCTGTCTTTTTGGGCGTGAGAGAACGCTACAAAAGGTGTCATACCACAAGAAATACCCGTTCCTACCAGTAACACTAGTATGAATACAGCTCCTGCAGTAGCTCCAGCAGAAAGAGCCAGTTCTCCTTCGTTTCCACCCAGACGTGCCAACATATAGTTATCCACTAGTCCCGTAAGGACATTGGCACTCTGACCCAACATCACAGGTAGTGCTAGACGTATATTGGCTATGTATTCGTTCTCTATTTTCATAGGGGACAAAGGTACGGCTTATTTGTAGATTTTATATGGTATGAGATATTATTTATAGGATGGGAAAATATAGGATATGAAAAAAGGCACCGCCCTGTGGGCGGTGCCTTTTTAAGGAGTACCTATTATTATTTAAGGTTACGGAATTCCATATCATTCTGTGCTTTGACACTCAATGTAGGGTCTATAGCAGCAGCTTTGGCTAGAGTTTCTTTGGCTTTGGCGTTCTGACCACCACGAGCATAAGCTACGGCTTTAAGGTATAGAACCTGTGCATCTTCTTCACCTAGAGCGTTAAGAGTCTGTATAGCGGCAGCGTTATCACCTGCTAGCAGTTGAGCTAGGGCTGTGTCATATGAAGGTAGGTCGTTCATGTTCTGTGCGGCAGTTTTATAGTCGCCTTCCATGATAGCGATGATACCTTTGTTATAAGCAGCTTCATCGGCATTTGATTTGGCTAGGGCAGCTTTGGCACCAGCTACGTCACCTTTTACAAGGCGAGCAACAGCAGTGTTATTGGCTGTTATATCGTTCTGTGATTTGGCAGCAGCTTCACCAAATGCATTGATTGCAGCTTCGCGGTCGCCTTTATCCCATAGAGCTACACCCATGTTGTTATAACCACGGTAGTCGTTAGGATAAACTTTGATAGCGTTTTTAAGGATAGCTATCTGTTCGTCTTCGCTAGTTGCTAGAGCTTCAGCAGCATAGATAAGTTCGTTGGCTGTAAGAACGTTTGGTTCTTTGATAGCAAGAGTATGTATTTGCTCGTCTGTACGACCTTTGATAGTGTATTTCACGCGGATTTCTGTACGACGCAATTCTGGAAGAATCTTGTCGTGGATATCACCATAAGTGCTTTCTAGGCTCTTAAGAGTTTTTTCTTTGGTAGATAGAAGAGGTTCGCCATCTAGGGTGCGTTTAATCATATCTTTGTCGCTGATAGAAGAGTTTGCTAGCAGTTCAAAGAAACCGTCCCAGTCTGCTCCTTCACCTTTTTCTGTGTAGAAGCCGCTGTTACCCCAACCTGCTACCTGAGCTTTTTCTATTACTTTCTGGAAGTATTTTTCAACTGCTTTGGCACGGTCTATAGATAGGTTTTCGTTAAGAGTAGCCTCACCTTCTGGAGAAGCGTGACCTATGAATTCTACACCAGTGATAACTAGCGAAGTGTCTTTAACGGCCATCTTAACAAAATCACATAGAGCTTTATATCCAGCTGTTTTAAGCTGTGCAGGACGTACATATGCAGAATTTACTAGGAAGTGTACTAGACCACTCTGGTAAGTGTCTGTGTCGCGTACAAATTCTGATGGAGCGTAGCTAGGAAGGTATTCATCTTTTACAGAAAGAGCTGTAGTGATAACACCTTTGGCTAGTTCTATAGTTCCTAGTTCTTTGGCTTTTTTACCTTTAAGACCTGTAAGACGTGCAACTAGTGTGCATTTTTCCATCTCTGGTTTATAAGGAGTAGAAGCAGAATAAGTTACAGCTTTACCTTCGTCATAAGGGATAACTGTGTTGTTACCTGGGAAGTTTTCGCCCTGATAAGTTACAGCAGGTAGAGCAGTAGATGAGCTACCATAAACTAGTTCTGGAGTGATTTTAAGAGCATAAGTCTTTTTGAACACCTGTGCAGGTATCTGTGCATTGATGTCAAATGATACTTTACCTCCGTTTACTTCTAGAGGGTCTGGCGTTACAGTGTAGTAATCTTTGGCCAGTTCTTTCCAACCGTTACAGCTAGTAAAAACCACTGCTATAAGAGCTAGAGAAAGAGTTTTTAAAATAAAGTGTTTCATATCTTGTGATTGTGAATTAATTGATTTTTATTTCTTTTTATTTGGTAGCAAAGTTAATAAATTATATGTGGTAAAATAATTTTTTAAGCAAATAAAATTGGCGAGGAATAATAATGTTATGTTGTGATTAATTACATAGACAAATGTTTTTCTACTATGCTGTTAATGAGCGAGTTCTGTTCTTCTATGCTCATGTGGGAGTTATCTATCTCTATGGCATCGGGGGCTTTGGTAAGAGGGGATACCTCTCGCGAAGAATCTATGTAATCTCTCTCGGTAATGTTTTTAAGGATAGTATCATACTCTACCTTTTCGCCTTTGGCTGTGAGTTCG
This sequence comes from Flavobacteriales bacterium, assembly GCA_017620815.1. Classification (GTDB taxonomy): domain Bacteria; phylum Bacteroidota; class Bacteroidia; order Flavobacteriales; family UBA1820; genus Merdimorpha. The sequence continues at coordinate 10,278 of JAGAUI010000007.1, read as the reverse complement.
TCCAGACGTCGGCGGGCACGTACTTCGGCCGATGAAGTTACATAGAGCTTGACATCGGCATTGGGGAATACAGTGGTGCCTATATCTCGACCATCCATAACGACGCTGTGGCTGTGACTCATCTTGCGTTGCTGGTCAACCATAGCACTGCGTACTTCGGGTATGGTGGCTATCTTGCTCACTCCAGATGATACTTCCATGCCTCTTATCTTACTCTCTACATCTATGCCGCATAGTAGGGTGTGTCCATCACTGTCAAAACATATATCTATATCGGGCAAGTCGTCTATGAGTTGTTTTTTAAGCAGGGTGTCTCCTGTAAGGTAGCCTTTCTCTATGGCATATAGAGTAACAGCACGATACATGGCTCCTGTATCTACATACATGAAATTATATTTGGCTGCCAGTGTGCGAGCCATAGTGCTTTTGCCACTCCCAGAAACTCCGTCTATGGCTATGATGATAGGTTTATTCATAAATATAATTATATGTGTACTATGTATGCAAAAGTATAGATATATTTACAAAAAGCCAAAGTGATAGATGCTCATATTTTCATTTTTTTTTGCATAAAAAACGCCCGCCACTTGAGGTGGCGGGCGTTAAAATATAGACTAGAATTTACTATTCGTTATAAATCTTTTCGTAGTATTCTGTAACCATACGAGAAGAATCAAAGAATGGAGTAACGTCATTCATAGAGTTGAACATCATTTCTGTCCAAGCCTTAGGGTCTTCGTAATATAGAGGGATAACCTTGTTTTCTAGTATGTCAAACAAGTTGTCCATATCACGTATGTCCTGCTCATAAGTAGGAAGTTTGTAGTCCTGTGCAGGGATGATGAATGAGTTGAAACCATCTTTGGCAAATTCTGGCATCCAACCATCATTGGTAGAAAGGTTGATAGCACCGTTCATGGCGGCTGTCATACCAGATGTACCAGAGGCCTCACGAGTGATACGTGGGTTGTTAAGCCAAATGTCTGCTCCTAGTTTAAGCTTACGAGATAGCCATAGTTCATAACCTACTAGAACAGCCATGTTTTTATACTGTTTTGACAAGTCCACCAGTTTGTTAAATGTGTTTATGGCACCTTGGTCACCCGGGTATGGTTTACCTGCCCATATTATCTGTACTGGGTATTGGGTGTTTTCCATAAGACGGCGGAAACGGTTCATGTCGCGAGTAATAAGGTCTGGGCGTTTGTATTCTGCAAAACGACGAGACCATACTATGGTAAGTACATGTGGGTCAAATATGGTACCGCACTGGTCTGCAACGTGAGAGAAAAGGCTCTTTTTAAGAGATTTTTTACGAGATATAAGCATCAAGTCGTTATTGGTAACGCGAGCTTGTTCTAGCATGTAGTCTGCCCAGTAAGACTTGTTTTGTGCATTGGTAACGTGAGTGATAGGAGCTATGCCTTCATAGTCTTTCCACATAAGGCGAGATACTTCCCCGTGAAGTTTTGACACACCGTTTGCACGGCAAGAAAGGCGTAGAGCAGCAAGTGAGTGATTAAAGATACCGTCTTTTACTCCAGATATCTCTTTGGCTACCTCTAGAGGTATGTTACCAAAGAAACTCATGTTGTTAAGCATATCCACTGGGTGTTTTTCGTTACCTGCTTCTTCTGGAGTGTGGGTAGTGAATACCACGTGTTTGCGTACTTCTTCTACGTCTTGATATTTTTCATACAACTCTAGAGCCGCTGTTACAGCGTGAGCTTCGTTAAGGTGTATGATTTCTGGCATGTAGTTTAGTTTTTCTAGAAGTTTAATACCTCCACGTCCTAGAACGATAGAAGCGGCGATTTTTGCCTGTGGGTCTGAATCATATAGACGGAATGTGGTGCTGCGTCCTAGCCAGTCGTTCTCTTCAAGGTCGGTAGTGAGGAAGAACATAGGAGCAGTGCCAAATGTTTTAGGGTCTAGGTAATATGCCTTAACCCACACAGGAGAATGGTGTATATCTACTGTGAATTTTATTCCTGTATCTACTAGGAATTTGTATATTTTCTCTTCAAAACGTACCTCCATAGTCTGGTCTGCTGCACGTTTCTGGTCATAATATCCGTTTTTCCATAGGATACCTATACCCATAAGGTTCTGACGGCATTGGTAAGCACTACGCATGTGCGAACCAGCCAAAAATCCTAGACCACCAGAATATATCTTCAAGCTCTGGTCTATGGCATATTCCATAGAGAAATATGCTACGCTTTTCTCAAAACGAGGGTCTAGCTGGTAGGGTGGCGTGAAAGGCGCCGGTAGAGTGTTTGCCATATTGGTTTTTATTTATTTTGGTTTATTTTCATTAAATGATGCTCTCCCGAAAAGGAAAGTGCAAAGGTACGACATTTAAACAAAACAGCCTCATTTTCTGTAGAAAAATAAGGCTGATGTAGTGAAAATTATAAAAATAATTATGAGTTCTTAAAGACCAATTTGCCATTATCACCGCTTACCGTTATCTGTGAGGCAGGTTCTATCTCTCCCGAAATAATAGAGCGGGAAAGAGAATTCATAAGGTCGCGTTGGATGACACGTTTTATAGGACGGGCACCATACTGTGGGTCATAACCTTCGCTAGATAGTATCTCTATGGCGTTTTCATCTATTGTGAGGCTTATATCACGCTTGGAGAGCATAGAAGAAAGTGATTTTATTTGCAGTCTTACTACCTCCTTGATATCCTCACGGGATAGAGGAGAGAACATTATTATCTCGTCTATACGATTGAGAAATTCTGGACGGATACTCATCTTAAGCAACTCAAATACTTTTTCTTTGGTCTTATCTAGCAGTTCATTGCTGGGGTTTTCTTCTCCCTGCAGAGCGTCCATTATAAGGTGTGAACCTATATTTGAGGTCATGATGATGATAGTGTTCTTAAAGTCAACGGTACGACCTTTGTTGTCGGTAAGACGGCCATCATCTAGGACTTGAAGTAGGATGTTGAAGGTGTCTGGGTGTGCTTTTTCTATCTCGTCAAAAAGCACTACGCTGTATGGATGACGGCGTACAGCCTCGGTGAGTTGTCCTCCTTCATCATAACCTATGTATCCCGGAGGGGCTCCTACTAGTCGGCTTACAGAATGTTTCTCCTGATATTCAGACATATCTATACGTACCATGGCCTTCTCGTCATTAAATAAAAATTCTGCTAAGGCTCGTGCTAGTTCTGTCTTACCTACACCGGTTGTACCCAGAAACATAAAACTGCCTATGGGTTTTCGTGGGTCTTGAAGTCCAGCTCGTGAACGACGTACGGCATCGGCTATGGCGGTAATGGCTCTGTCTTGTCCTACTACACGGTGGTGTAGCTCTTCTTCTAGATGAAGGAGTTTTTCGCGGTCTGATGCCATCATTTTCCGTACAGGTATGCCTGTCCATTTGGAGACTATTTCGGCTATATCCTCGCTATCTACCTCTTCTTTTATAAGAGCTGTACCGTTTGCTTGCATTTCCTTGAGGCGGGTATTGAGTTCATTTATGTGGTCTTGGGCTTCTTTGAGCAGGCTGTAACGTATCTCGGCTACACGTGCATAGTCTGCATTGCGTTCTGCTTCCGATGACTGGAACTTGAGGTCTTCTATGTGTGATAAGGTCTTCTGAATGTCATCTACTATATTTTTTTCTGTAAGCCAACGTGCCTCTACCTGTGAACGGGATTCTTTAAGATTGGCAAGTTCGGCTGCTATGGCAGAAAGTTTGACTTCATCCTTCTCACGGCGTATGGCGGCCTGTTCTATCTCTAGCTGCATGATACGGCGGTCTAGTTCATCTAGTTCTTCGGGACGGGAGTTCATCTCCATACGTAATCTGGATGCGGCTTCGTCTATAAGGTCTATCGCCTTGTCTGGGAGAAAACGGTCTGTGATATAGCGTGTAGATAGTTCTACTGCACTAATGATAGCGTCATCCTTGATACGTATGTGGTGGTGTGTCTCGTATTTTTCCTTGATACCACGCAATATGGATACAGTAGAATCAAAATCTGGCTCTTCTATCATCACTTTCTGAAAACGACGTTCCAGAGCTTTGTCCTTTTCAAAATACTTCTGGTATTCGTTAAGGGTAGTGGCACCTATGGAACGCAATTCTCCTCGTGCAAGGGCTGGTTTTAAGATATTGGCAGCGTCCATAGCACCTTCTCCACCTCCTGCTCCTACCAGTGTGTGTATCTCGTCTATAAACAGTATGATGTCTCCATCAGACGAACTAACTTCCTTTACCACGCTTTTGAGTCGTTCTTCAAATTCGCCTTTGTATTTGGCTCCAGCTACCAATGCTCCCATATCCAGCGAATAGATAGTCTTATCAAGCAGATTCTGTGGGACATCACCCTTTACTATACGGTGTGCAAGACCTTCGGCAACGGCTGTTTTACCTACACCGGGCTCGCCTATGAGGATAGGGTTGTTCTTGGTGCGGCGGGAGAGGATTTGAAGGACACGCCGTATCTCGCTATCACGACCTATGACTGGGTCCAGACGATTCTCTCGAGCCATTTGGTTGAGGTTATTGGCGTATTTTTCTAGGGATTGGTAGGTGTCTTCCTGTGATGGACTGTTTGCTTTCTGTCCTTTACGCAACTGCTCTATGGCGACTTTCAAGTCTTTTTCTGTGATGCCGTTCTGATGGAAAAGACGTGAAATCTCATCATTCCCACGGCTCATGGCTATGATTATGTGTTCTATGGTGACATAAGAGTCTTTCATGGAGCGGGCTATCTCTTGTGCATAGGAAAGCATTCTAGACGCATCACGAGAAAAGGTTATACTAGCACCAGATGCTTTGGGATAAGACTTCATAATGGTATCCACCTGACGGCGAATGTCTTCTGCATTCACTCCGCTTTTGCCTAGTAGAAAGGATATGACATTGTCGTCCTGCTCATATATGCCTTCTAGGATATGTGCGTTTTCTATATACGGGTTTTCTCTTTCAGATGCCAGACGCTGGGCACTCTGGATAGAGAGTTGGCTTTTGGTTGTAAAGTTGCTAAAATCCATAGTTTTCTTTTTTAATTTTTGTTAATAGAGGGTTTGTGTCTTTTTCCATCATAACAGCAAAAACTATGCTAATCCCTATAATAGTGACATTTTTTCAGTAAAAGTGTCTTTTTTTCAGTTATGTTATACCTTAAATGTAAAAAAGTCATATCATTAAATAAAAATGAGGATGGGTGCATATATTTGATATATTATTTGTAACTTTGGCTCTTTAAAAGAGATGGGAAAAAAAGTAAATATAAATCATAAAATACCATATACTATTATGAAAAGAGATAAACTTATCTTTGACCTTATAGAGGACGAAAGAGAACGTCAGACCTATGGAATAGAGCTTATAGCATCTGAAAACTATGTAAGTAGTGCAGTGCTTGAAGCTATGGGTTCTATCCTTACCAATAAATATGCCGAAGGTTATCCCGGAGCTCGTTATTATGGAGGTTGTGAAGTAGTTGACCAAGTAGAAACAATAGCTATAGAACGTGCAAAAGCTCTATTCGGTGCAGAATATGTGAACGTGCAGCCTCACTCTGGCTCACAAGCCAATACAGCTGTATATGCAGCTTTCCTTAAACCCGGGGATAAGATTCTAGGATTTGACCTTTCACATGGTGGTCACCTTACTCATGGTTCTCCTGTAAACTTTTCTGGTAAACTGTATCAGACTAGTTTCTATGGTGTAGAAAAAGAAACAGGACGTCTTAACTATGACCATATCTATGATATAGCTCAGCAGGAACGCCCACGAATGATAGTATGTGGAGCATCGGCATATTCTCGTGATATAGATTTTGCTCGTTTCCGTGAGATAGCCGATAGCGTAGGAGCATTCCTTTTTGCCGATATATCACACCCAGCAGGTCTTATAGCCAAAGGTCTTCTTTCAGACCCAGTGCCACACTGCCATGTGGTTTCTACCACTACACACAAGACGTTGCGTGGACCTCGCGGAGGTATGATAATGATAGGTAAAGACTATGAAAACCCATTCGGTCTTAAAACACCTAAAGGACAGACACGTATGATGTCTTCGCTTATCAATTCTGCTGTGTTCCCTGGTAACCAAGGAGGCCCTCTAGAACACGTTATAGCTGGTAAGGCTGTGGCATTTGGAGAAGCTCTATCTGACGATTTCTTCAAGTATGCTCTTTCTATCCAGAAAAATGCCGACGCTATGGCTCGTGCATTTGTAGAACGTGGATATGACCTAGTTTCTGGTGGTACAGATAACCATATGATGCTCATAGACCTACGTAACAAGGGTATCACAGGTAAAGAAGCAGAAAATGCTCTTATACAGGCAGATATAACTGTAAATAAAAATATGGTTCCATTTGATGATAAATCACCATATGTAACATCGGGTATCCGTGTAGGAACAGCGGCTATCACTACTCGTGGTCTTAAAGAAAAAGACATGGAGGCAGTGGTGGAATTCATAGACGAAGCTCTTAATAACATAGGTCATCCACGCAAACTCAAAGCATTGGGTGGTAAAGTGGCAGACTTTATGGGTGAGTATCCTCTATTTAAAGGAGATAAATAAAACAATTAAAACATACACAAGATGAGTCTTTTGTTTAACGTAATCCAAGTGGCAGATACTCTTGCTACAGGCGAAGACCTATTGGCATCAGAAGTATCGGTAGAGAAAACGCAGACTATATGGCAGATGATACAAAGCGGTGGATGGAGTGGTATGGTCATCATAGGCATACTGTTTGTCTTGTCTATCATTTCTATATATCTGTTTACAGAACGCACATCGGCTATTAACCGCGAGGCAAAACTGGATGCCAATTTTATGAATAACATAAAAATGCTAGTCTCTGACGGTAAGCTAAAACAAGCCAAAGACCTATGTGCACAGCAGGATACTGCCGTATCTCGCCTTATTGCCAAAGGTATAGACCGTATAGGTAAACCACTGGAAGACATATCTTCTTCCATAGAAAATAGCGGTAAACAGGAAGTGTTCAATATGGAAAGCGGCATAAGCCATCTGGCGATGATTTCTAGTGTGGCTCCTATGTTGGGATTCTTGGGAACAGTGGTAGGTATGGTCATAGCTTTCCAGTCTATGGCAAATGCGGGTGGTCAGGTAGAGATACAGGACCTTTCGGGCGGTATATCTACTGCGATGACAACTACTGTAGCAGGACTTATAGTAGGTATCATGGCTTCGATGTTCTATAACTTGCTTGTATCTCGCATAAACAAAGTCGTAAACCGCATAGAAGTGTCTATAACTGAATTCCTAGACCTTCTTTCTGAACCAGCCAAATAATAATATCTCGTCAATAGTAATTTGCACGCCCCGCTGGGGCGTGCAAATTACCAAACTCATAATCCTATGAACCTTAAAGGTAGAAATAAAGTATCGGCAGAATTTTCTATGTCGTCCATGACAGACATCATATTCCTGCTATTGCTCTTCTTTATGCTTTCGGCTACGGTCATCACTACCAATGCCATAGAGATAATACTCCCAAAGGCTGGTGCCCAGACTACCAAAAAGCAGATAATAGCTATCACCGCCACTACCGATGGTCGCTATTATATAGATAAAGAACAGGTGAGCTATTCAGATATAGAACCACGCCTACAAGAGATAGCTGCTAGCCAAAGTGATAATACAACTATCCTCATACGTGGAGAAAATACCATAGAACTTCAAAAGGTAACAGACCTATTTGAACTGGCTCGTCGTAATGGACTCACTCCTATACTAGGTGTTCAAGCACCCAAAAAATCTCGCCGATAAAACATTGGATAGATGACAGTGATGTATAAACAACGTCAAGACCGTCGTCGTGGTGTGGCTGTAACTGTTATAGTCCACGCTGTGATGGTATTGCTATTGTTTATATGTGGGGTTAAGTATCTAGACCCTCCGCCACTCTCGGGTGTGATAGTGGCATTTGGAGCCGATGTGGAAGCTGTAGGGCGTCCTGTGGTGGATTATAGAGAACAGGTAGAAGTAGCTACTCCCAAAACTATCGCTAGGGAGATAGAGATAAGTGAGCAGCAGCTAATCACACAGGAAGAAGAATCCCCCCTTGAAGTAAAAAAGGCAGAAAAAAAGCCTGTGGAAAAACCTGTTAAAACCACTCCCAAACCTGTAAAAAAAACAGAGAAAAAAGCTGCTGAAACTCCCAAGACCGCACCAGAAGTAGAAAAAGTGGTGGAAAAACCACGCCCATCTCAATCTACGACATCTGCTCTGGCCAATATATTTTCTGGTGGAACAGATGCTTCAAAGGGTGATAGTAATGGAAGTGGCGTGAAAGGAGCAAAAGATGGTAGTATATCATCAGACCGCTATGGCGTCTCGGGAGGTGGAGGAGATGGGAATTATCATCTGTCGGGAAGACGTGCCGTTACACGCCCCAAACCCGAATACACAGGTCGTGACCAAGGGGTGGTGCGAGTGAAGATAAGAGTGGATAGACAGGGTAATGTCATCTATGCCAAATGTTCGCTGCAAGGTACAGAAGTTACAGACCCAGTGCTGTTACGTAACGCCGAACGTGCAGCATTACAGACCAAATGGACAGCCAATCCTACTGGTGAAGTAGAACAAGAAGGATATATCATTTATAATTTCAGGATAGGAGGATAGATAGTTCTCCTATTCTTTTATGCTCACTACTATGAAACAAAATCTTTTGACATATGATGAGGTTATAGACTGGATATATAATGCACTGCCTATGTTTCAGAATATAGGAGCGGGAGCATATAAACCGGGACTGGAATCTACGTTACGTCTTATGGAACATGTGGGTAATCCTCACGAAGGATTGTGTGCTATACATATCGCTGGTACCAATGGCAAAGGCTCTACTTCCCATCTTATAGCTTCGGTGTTAATGGAGGCTGGGTATAATGTAGGACTATACACTTCGCCGCATTTACTGGATTTCCGTGAGAGGATAAGAGTGGGTGGACAGATGATAGAAAAGGAGTATGTAAGGGATTTTGTAGAGAGTAATTTTGCTTTTTTGAAGGAAAATCATTTTTCTTTTTTTGAGATGAGTACAGCTATGGCGTTTTCTTATTTCAAGGAAAAAGCAGTGGATATAGCGGTGATAGAGACAGGGTTGGGAGGGCGTCTAGACTCAACCAATGTCATCACTCCTATAATGAGTGTCGTGACCAATATAGCTCTAGACCATACGGCTCTTTTGGGTAATACACGTTGTGAGATAGCACGAGAAAAGGCTGGTATCATAAAACAAGGTGTTCCTGTGGTACTAGGTGAAGCCGATGATGAGATATTGCCAGTCTTTGTAAGAGAGGCTAGAGATAAAGATACTGCAGTGCATCTGGTGTCGGTAAAAGATAATTGGCAGGAGTATGGGTGTCCTCTTAAAGGTAGTTACCAACGTTTTAATATATCTACTGCTATAACAGTGTGTGAACTGCTTAAAGATAGAATTTCGTTGGGAGAGGATAAAATATCCAGAGGCATAAAAAATGTCATAAAAAACACCCATCTTATGGGTAGATGGCAGATTTTAAGAGAAAAACCCCTTGTGGTGTGTGATACAGGACATAATGTCAATGGTATAAGCGAAGTGGTATCACAATTGGAACAGACACCATATGATAATCTTCATATAGTATTTGGTATGGTAGGGGACAAAGACGTGGATAGTGTGCTGGATTTACTGCCAAAGACGGCCAGATATTATTTTACCCAGTCGTCTGTACGCAGGGCGATGAGCGTAGATGAATTAAAAGAAAAAGCTGCTGGTAAAAACCTGATAGGAGTAGCGTATGATAATGTAGGAGAGGCTGTTAATGCGGCAATGAACAAAGCCAAGGAAGAAGATGTGATATATATAGGAGGCAGTACGTTTGTGGTAGCCGATGCACTGATGGGGGTAGGATTTTCAGAGGAAAAATAATTTTTTTCAAAAACATTTGCAGAGATATAAATTTTATGTATCTTTGCACTCGTCTTTAAGACACAAGGGAGCATAGCTCAGTTGGTTCAGAGCATCTGCCTTACAAGCAGAGGGTCGGGGGTTCGAATCCCTCTGCTCCCACGATAAAAGCCACTCGCAGAGTGGCTTTTTAGTTTTAAATGGTTTTGCTTTTCAAGCCACCTGGGGCGAGTGAAGTCCCTCTGCTCCCACAAGCCGCCAAGAGGCGGCTTTTTAGTTTTAAATAGTTTTGCTTTTCAAGCCACCTGGGGCGAATGAAGTCCCTCTGCTCCCACAAGCCGCCAAGAGGTGGCTTTTTAGTTTTAAAT
>JAGAUI010000006.1 GCA_017620815.1 Flavobacteriales bacterium | reverse complement strand
GGGTGCCGCTTTTTTGTTGCCGAGTTCAACTGTAATTCTTCCTTGACTATACTCTATCATAAAAAATGTCGCCCCGCAAGGGGCGACATTTTTTATGACTCACAATGCCCTACCGCTATTAAGCGTCTATATTGGCATATTTTGCATTTTTCTCTATGAATTCTCTACGAGGTGGTACATCATCACCCATTAGCATAGAGAATATATAGTCTGCTTCGGCAGCATTGTCTATAGTTACCTGACGCAATGTACGATTTTCTGGATTCATAGTTGTCTCCCACAACTGAGTATCATTCATCTCACCCAGACCTTTATAACGCTGAATAGTAACACCACGGTCACTACCACCGCCTAGTTCTGCTACCAAAGCATCACGCTGCTCCTCATTCCAAGCATAAACCTGTTTCTGACCTTTCTTAACCATATAAAGTGGAGGAGTAGCGATATATACATATCCTTTTTCTATAAGTTCCTTCATATAACGGAAGAAGAAAGTAAGGAAAAGCGTATCTATGTGGCTACCGTCCACGTCGGCGTCGGTCATGATGATAATCTTGTGGTAACGCAATTTTTCCAGATTAAGAGCTTTACTATCTTCCTCTGTACCTATTGTTACTCCTAGAGCGGTATATATATTCTTTATCTCTTCGTTTTCAAATACACGATGAGGCAGAGCTTTTTCCACATTTAGGATTTTACCCCTCAATGGGAGTATTGCTTGGAAATGGCGGTCACGACCTTGTTTGGCTGTACCACCCGCCGAATCTCCCTCCACAAAGAAAATCTCTGAAAGAGCAGGGTCTTTTTCTGAACAGTCTGCCAATTTTCCCGGTAGTCCTCCACCTGTCATCACAGTCTTTCTCTGCACCATCTCACGAGCCTTTTTGGCTGCTGCACGAGCTTTGGCGGCAAGTAGCACCTTCTGCACTATCAGTTTGGCTTCCGATGGGTGTTCTTCCAGATATGTGGTAAGCATCTCTCCTACTATCTTATCCACCGCACCAGACACTTCTTTATTACCTAGTTTGGTTTTGGTCTGTCCCTCAAACAGAGGCTCCTGCACCTTAACCGATATAACGGCTGTAAGACCTTCACGGAAGTCATCACCTGCTATCTCTACTTTTTCTTTGGCTGCAAGACCAGAATCTTCGGCATATTTTTTAAGCGTACGTGTAAGTCCGCGGCGGAAACCCAATAAGTGTGTACCTCCTTCTATCGTATTGATATTATTCACATACGAATGTATGTTTTCTGTATATGAAGTGTTATAATGAAGTGCTACTTCTACTGGTATTCCATCTCTATCGCCGTCCATATGTATAACGGTAGGTATAAGAGCTTCGCGGGCAGAATCTAGATACTCTACAAATTCGTTAAGACCTGTATTAGAGTGGAATATCTCTGACTTATAGTTGCCCTCTGCGTCTTTTTCCCTCATATCTTTGAGTTCTATAGTAATACCTTTATTAAGGTATGCCAACTCACGCATACGGTTCTGGAGTATTTCATACTGATATACTCGTTCTGTAAATATATCTGTATCTGGCAAGAAGGTAACAGTAGTACCCGTATCCTGTGCTTCGCCTATTTCGCGTACAGCATATAGAGGTTTACCACATGAGTATTCTTGTTCATATACCTTACCTCCACGGTGTACCTCTACCCTCATATGAGAAGAAAGAGCATTCACACACGATACACCCACACCATGCAGACCTCCCGATACTTTATAAGAGTCTTTGTTAAATTTACCACCGGCGTGTAAGACAGTCATCACCACTTCCAGTGCCGAACGTTTTTCCTTTGGGTGATAGTCGGTAGGGATACCACGACCATTATCTCGCACAGATATAGAGTTATCTGGATTTATAATCACTTCTATAAGCGAACAGTATCCTGCCAATGCTTCGTCTATCGAGTTATCCACCACTTCGTTTACTAGATGGTGTAGTCCTCGTGTACTAGTATCTCCTATGTACATACCCGGGCGTTTTCTCACCGCTTCTAGTCCTTCCAGCACGACAATACTATCGGCAGAATATTCTTGAGTTTGTATTTCTTCACTCATAGTATTTTATATGTAATTTATGTGTTTCGTTCTATTTTTAATAACGTACAAAGATACAAATTTTTTATCAATAGACAATGTTTTTCAACCCGATTATAACGGTATTTTTTCATCTATTTCACACATAGAACTATCTGTTTTTAAGATGTTTTTGTGTATATTGGTTCATAGGTCTTTCCTTTTTTCAAAATGGCTATCACAAGAGACAAAAAACACCCTTACAGCGAGATAATAACACTGTGTATTATCATCACTTTTATAACATTGGTGTCGTGGGGAACTGCCACCACACAACTACTATCCCTACCCTCCCACATACCCGATGTAAAATGGTGGAAGATATTATCCTACCCTCTGTCCAGCCCAGACCTACTTAATCTCATCAGTGAGATATTTCTGCTATCGGTACTATTCAGAATGGCACAGAAATCCCATCATAGTAAAAAAATCACTTTTCCCATCATTATATGCAGCATGGCAGGAGGAGCTGTTTTTTACATCATAAGCCTTGCCTTTCCCGCCAACTATGACAACAGCGAGACTTTATCTTCATTTATGTTGCCTGCTACCACCTATATGTGTGTATTATCATCTATCTCTCCCAACTCCCATATTACATTTTTCACCCCACGCACACGTCTATGGAAGATAAGTACTCTTATAGTTTCATTTGTTATCATATTAAAATTCATATACGGCTCATACATCACCGCCTTTACATACATATCATGTAGTGCAGCAGGGGTATCTTACGGTCTTATAGCACGTCATATCTCCCGTAATGCCTCTAGGGATAAACATTTGCAAGAGAGAACAGGAGTCTATATGGACATCCTCAACAAAAACGAGCAAGAACGCCAACTAGATGACATACTGGAGAAGATATCCAGAATAGGATATAAAAACCTATCTCACAGCGAAAAAGAATTTCTACGTTCCATTAGCACCAAAGACAAATAGAAAATCCATACCTTTGCAGCCATACATATATATTCCATACGATGAAAAAACCTATACCAGAGGATAACTACCTCATGACAGCCAAGACATTCTATGGTCTTGAAGACGTGCTATGTGAAGAATTGCGTTCACTAGGAGCCGCCCGAGTAGAGAAATCTCGCCGAGCTGTTTCTTTCTATGGAGACAAAGGCTTTATGTATAAAGCCAATCTATGCCTACGCACAGCACTCTCTATCCTCGTCCCTATCAAATCAGACAAAGTCTTTAACGAAAACCAACTATATAAGTCCATCTACAATATACCCTGGGAGAGATACATGACGGCTGCCGATACTCTAGCAGTAGAAGCCGTAGTCAATGGAGATAAATTTACCAATAGCCATTATATCACTCTTAAAACCAAAGACGCCATAGTTGACCGCATACGCGACAAGATGAACGCACGCCCATCCATAGACCGTATTCACCCACATCTTAAAGTGAGCATACACCTTAACGATGTAAACCTTACGGTATCACTGGATAGTTCGCTGGGATTACACAAAAGAGGTTACCGTACCGCTACCAATATCGCCCCTATCAACGAAGTTCTAGCCGCAGGAGTGTTACTACTCGCCGACTGGAAAGGTCTTACCAATTTTATGGACCCTATGTGTGGCAGTGGCACTATCCTTATAGAAGCTGCCATGATAGCAGCATCTATACCTGCCTGCATAAACAAAAAAGAATTTGGTTTCCAGTACTGGAAGGACTATGATGAGGAGCTTTTTGAAAAGATGAAAGAGGTATCACTTAAAAAGATGCGTGAATCTGGCATCAAGATTTTGGGATATGACAAGGCTCCTTCGGCGGTAAGAAAAGCTCGTGAGAATGTACGCGAGGCTGGACTGGAAGATTTTATAGAGATAGGACAACGCGATTTTTTCACCTCATCTAGACCAGATGAAGGACGATGGACACTCATGTTCAATCCTCCTTATGGAGAGAGAATAGATAGTATAGATGTCCCTTCATTCTACAAAAAGATAGGTGATACCCTTAAAAACAACTATCAAGATACTTCAGCTTGGATTATAACAGCAGCACTGGACGGAGTAAAGTCTTTGGGGCTAAGACACAGCCGTAGCATACCTCTTATGAATGCAGCACTGGAATCTCGTCTATTGAGATATGACATGTACAGTGGTTCCCGCAAGAGCAAATATTCCACCACAGAAGAAGACAAATAACACTTTTTAACTCTCTCACATATCAAAAACCCGCACAAAGTGCGGGTTTTTGAGTATATTTAGTAGATAAAGCCCCCTTTCTATGAAAAAAACGACTTTATTTTTACTATTTTGCTGTCTATCTATACCTACCCTCTATGGACAGAAGAGTCCATCTCCCATACGCACAGCCGTACCATTTCTTTCTATAAGTCCAGATGCCACATCGGCAGCAATGGCCGATGCAGGAGTTGCTACCCACCCAGATGTTTACAGTCAGTTCCACAACCCCGCTAAATATGCATTTGCCAACGCTCAAAGCAGCATAAGCATATCATACACACCTTGGTTACAGAATATAACGGGAGATATGTTTTTGGGATATTTAGCTTACTTCCACCATCTCAAAAAAAACGGAACATTAGCCACATCGTTACGGGTATTCTCACTAGGAGCAGTAGAGATGACAGACTACATATCGGGACAGGTCATACCATTAGGAACTTACAACCCCATGGAAATGGTCCTAGATGTTTCATACTCTATGAGACTATCAAGTAGGTTATCCATGGGATTTGCATTGCGTTACACCAGAAGCGACATAAGCGAGAGAAGCGACCCTTCTACCGATGATTTCCACGCTGGAAATGCCATATCGGCCGATTTTTCACTGTATTACACTTCACGAGAATACAGGCTTGAGAGATTAAAAATAAGTTATTCTTGGGGGATAAACATAAGGGACATAGGTAGTAAGATAGACTATGGTTCTTCCAGTCTCACTGCTTATGATTACCTACCCACCACCCTGTCATTAGGCGGAGGGATACACCTTCATCACAAGGAGAAAAACATATTTTCTATATATATAGAAACTGCCAAACTACTAGTCCCCACACCCGTATGGAACGAGGAGAAAGAAGCCTACATCACTCCCGATGAAGGCATACTTTCCTCTATGTGGGATGCACTTACTTATGCCCCGGGGGGATTTGGAGAGAAGATAAGCGAATACACACTCCAGTGTGCTTTACAGTGGGAATATGACAAACGCTATGCCATACGTGCGGGTTGGTATTACAGCGACCCTATCAAGGGAGGAATACAATCATTTACTATGGGAGGCAGTGCCACATACAAGCGTATCAATATATCTATGGCCTATGCTATACCTCTATACAGCCAAAGCCCCACTTCTAGCAGCATAAGGATAAGCATAGCTTATGAGTTGGGAAGAGAGAAAAAATAAAACTCATAAAAAATGTGGGCGGCTATGCCGCCCACATTTTTTATGAGGTCAAATTCCCAATTATATCTTGGTCTTAAAGTATTCTATTGTCTTTTTAAGCCCTTCTTCTAGGCTTACCTTTGGACGCCAACCCAGTGTCTTTTCTGCCAATGTTATATCTGGACAGCGAGATGATGGGTCATAACCTTCTGCCTTTTCACATATTATGCGGGACTTACTACCACATAGCCCCACTATCCTTTCTGCCAATTCCTTGATAGAACACGACTGTGGACTACCCACGTTTATAGGGCCTGTAAAATCATCGGGGGTATCCATTATAAGCAGCATAGCATCTATAAGGTCATCTATATACATAAATGAACGTGTCTGACTACCATCTCCATTTAATACTATATCCTCTCCACGCAACGCCTGTGTGATAAAATTTGACATCACACTACCATCCGTAGGGTTCATATTGGGGCCATAGGTATTGAATATACGAGCTACCTTTATTACCACACCTTTCTGACGATGATGTCCAAAACATAGAGTCTCGGCACAACGTTTACCCTCTTCATAACATGCACGCACGCCTATAGGGTCCACATTTCCCCAGTAGCTTTCCTTCTGTGGATTTTCCTGTGGGTCACCATACACTTCAGATGTAGATGCTTGGAACATCTTGGCACCTTTTCTGCGTGCTAAATCTAGCATATTTATAGCTCCCAATACAGAAGCACGAGTGGTCTTCACTGGGTTAAACTGATAGTGTATAGGAGATGCTGGACATGCCAGATTATATATCTCATCTACTTCGGCAGTATATGGGTCCACCACATCGTGACGTATCACGTCAAAATTGGGATTGGACATAAGTTCCACCACGTTGTTTTTGCTGCCAGAAAAATAGTTATCTAGGCATATTACATCACAACCTTCTTTTAGCAATCTTTTACACAGATGACTCCCTATAAATCCTGCTCCACCTGTTACTAGTACACGTTTCATTTTATCTTAATTTTATTGTTATACCTTTTGAGACATATTTTCCACATATGTAAAGCACAAAGGTAAAATTTATTTTTCAAATAGCACTACCCACATCTTCATTTTTTAAGGTTCTGCATGCTACTATCCTAGATTCTCCCTGCCAAATGAAAACGGGAGCAAATCCTTTACACTATCTACTACATACACCGGAACTATACCCACTCCACAGAATATAACCTCTATAGGAGAACCTTGCTTTTCCTCATACTCTAGCAGTGATTGACGGCAAGCACCACAGGGAGCAGCAGGATAGGAATTCTCACTACCGCGAGAGCCTCCCACTATAGCTATTCGTTTCATTTTTTTATCACCACACACAGACGAAGCGTGATACACAGCTACGCGTTCGGCACATAGTCCCGAGGGATATGCCGCATTTTCTTGGTTGCTGCCTGTATGAACCTCCCCATCTTCCATCTCTATGGCTGCCCCTACTAGAAAATCTGAATAGGGTGCATAAGCGGCTTTTCTAGCCTCACATGCTTGGTTTACAAGGGCTAGTATATCACTAGGGATTTCTTCCATAGATGTATAAACGGTATATGAGAATGTGTATTGTTCCATTGCTTGTAATATTTGTGGGGCAATTTATGACATTTATCTCTTACTACCAACGTTTTTCTCTACAAATGAGGATTATACCCCGAATGTCTTAATATATCATCGGCATTAAGAGATATGAGAGTGTCTATACTGCATCTGGCATTTCTTTTCATATAGTTTTTTACCATCCTGTATCCTATGTATCTACCCACCCCCCACGGGATATTTTTATCTTGTGGAGTATAAAAAACACTATAAGGTGCTAGATTAAAAAAACGATGTTCATACTCTCTACTAGACTTAAAAAGCATTCCGTTTCTCACATAATAATCCCATATCTCTTCCTCAATATCACTTACCACCTCATATTCATCTCGTGTATAATCCAGCACTACATTTTCCATATCCACTCCCATCAGCAGACTTTTAATATACAGTATCTTTCCGTAATAAACCATATAGTCTATAAGCCGATAGCCTTCCCTTTCGCCCACACAGCACATGGAGAGTTCTTGTGCTACCGCACTACCTATGTTTTTCCTTTCCATAGAGTTCTTTATGTAATCATACATGCCATTATAGAGTTCATTTCCCTTTCCCAAAATCAAATCCAGACACACCACCAATGCCTCCTTTTCCATCACATATATAACAGGCACCGTATAATCCCAATGACTCATATATGTATATAGCACAGGTTTTTTGAAATTTTTAAAATATAACCTTGCTCTATGAACTATTCTAGCACATTCTCTCCTTATACTGTCTATGATTTTATTATCATACAGACTATCTACCTCGCCATAAGCCTCACACATAAGACTGTCATTTCTTTCGCTGTATAGAAAAACCTCATCATATCCACTAGGGAAAAACATAGGAGCTGCCTTTCTTAAGGTCTCTATCCCCTCATTACTCCCATACACTAGGCTATCCACACGCACTATGTCCATCATAGGACAATTTTTATCACTTGAACACGAGCATAAAATAAGCACAATAGCACACACACAAAAAAAATACCGCCTCATAGGTAAAAAATTGGTTTATGTTTTACTAAATTTACACACTAGATAAAACATATCAAAATGAAGGTAAAAGAAATAGAAAAACACATAGTAGATTGGCTTAAAGAGTATGCTCAAAAAGCTCATGTCAAAGGCTTTACTGTAGGTGTTTCGGGGGGGATAGATTCGGCACTGGTATCCTCTCTCTGCTGTAAGACAGGTCTTCCCACCCACCTTATAACCCTACCCATCCACCAAGCATCATCTCACGTCTCCCGTGGCGACGAGCACATAAAACAACTCCTCTCCACATATCCCAATGCTACGGCTGTAAATATAGATTTGAGTCTTACATTTGACACCATTAAAGAGGCTCTACCCACCAGTGAGAATGAAAAACAATACCTCCTCTCCTGTGCCAATGACCGCTCACGTTTGCGAATGATAGCTCTTTATCATGTAGCCAGTCTTACAGGCACTCTGGTAGTAGGTACGGGTAACAAGATAGAAGATTTCGGAGTAGGATTCTTCACCAAATGGGGTGATGGTGGCGTAGATATAAGCCCTATAGGCGACCTTACCAAAAGCCAAGTATATGAGCTATCTAGACACATGGGTGTATGCACGAGCATTCTTTCTGCCGAACCATCAGACGGGTTATTTGACAATGACCAGACCGATGCTATGCAGATAGGTGCCACATATCCAGAACTAGAATGGGCTATGGACATGGTATCACAAGGTAAAACTCCACAAGATTTTACCATGAGAGAAAGAGAAGTAATGGAAATATACATCTCCCGCAACCGTGCCAATCAGCATAAGATGACACCTATACCCGTTTGTGATATACCAAAGGAATATTTTACATAGACTTTATACATTTAAATGGCAATGAGCGGCAGCCTCCGGCTGCCGCTCATTGCCATTTAAATGTTCACATAGACCACGCTGTACACCACATAAAAACCCCACACAAGGAGTCTGTTCCCTGTGTGAGACTATATACCTATGTGAATTTTATCTCTATGCTACCTATTACTAGTCATCACCTTTGCGTGAAGCGACTATCTCGGCGATAGCCTCACGGCATTTGGATAGCAGATGTTCATCATCAGATTGAGAGGCTAGATATGCTGCCTTGTTAAATGATTCTAGTGCCAGACGTTTTTTCTGTCCAGATATGAGTTGGAATTTGGCACGATAGTACATAGGCAGAGCATAAGTAGGGTCTAGTTCCATAGCTCTGTCAAAATAAAGCATAGGGTTTCCTGCAGCTGGATAACGGTCTATCGCTGCAATGCCTTTAAGCAAGTATGCTTCGGCGTCTGAATTATTATCTTTTATTACCATATTATAATGTTCTTCTGCTTGGGCAGATAGTCCCACACTCTGCAAGAACTCACCTATGCGTATGTGAGCCGTACGGTTATGTGGTTCTATGTCCAATACACGTTCAAAATATTCTATTGCATCTTTTTCTCGTCCTTGTTCTATGAGGTATTCCCCTATTTCCACATATGGTGTTACACTATATGGAGCCATATGGAAAGATTTCTGCATACACTCTATCATTCGGGCTGTATCTCCCATACCTCTATACACGCGTCCTAGATAGTAGTACAATTCTGCCGACTCACCCCTTGAGGCCATCATATTTTCAAAATGGCGTAAAGCCTCGCCATACATAGCATTATCCAGCAATGAGAGAGCCTTTTTAAGTATATTATTTTCTCTTATCACATACTGGTGGAGTGATGTTTTTTTACAAGAGTGAGCTTCGTTATTATCAGGATTTACACCCACCACCTTATCAAAATAACTCACAGCCATACCATATTCGCCTTGAGCCATACAGGTCTTACCCATCTGAAAATTGGCACGTTCTGAATCTGGATATCGTTCCAATACGTTCTCTATTACCTCACAAGCCTTGTCATATTCACCCATATTTACCAGCAATTCGCTTTTGGCTATATATGGATTTTCATCATAAGGTGTTATCTCTATTATCTTATCATAGCACTCCAATGCGCCATCCCAATCCTCGTCTTTTACATATAGATGGGACAGGTATTCATATGCAGTAGTATCATCTGGAAACTGGCGAAGTTCATAGTCTATCGCCTTACGCATAGAGTCATAGTCCTCTTTTCCCCACAGGGCTCTTAGTTTCCCTTCAAATGCAGCTGGAGCAGTCTGATGCTGCTTGAGAGCATGTTCAAAATA
The DNA here is from genome assembly GCA_017620815.1 of Flavobacteriales bacterium. GTDB lineage: Bacteria > Bacteroidota > Bacteroidia > Flavobacteriales > UBA1820 > Merdimorpha. The sequence goes on along the minus strand of JAGAUI010000006.1, from coordinate 30,521 downwards.
AGCCAACGATTTATCATACTCTCCCCCTTCCAATAATTCAATACCCATAGCTAGGCACTCTCTAGCATGGACCTCGGGGGCATCAGATATACGTCTTTTATATATATCTTCCAGTACACACATAGTAGCAGGAAAAAGTTGTAGTTGTTCTTAATAATGTATAGTCTTAACAGAGGACTAAATTACGGCTTTTGCCCGAAATAAAAAATTTTTAAGTAAATTTATTTCCACTTATGTAGTATCATCTCACACTTCTTGCAATCAAATGTAGCTTTAAGTCTTACCACACCACTTTCCATATACAGCACCTGATACCTATCATCTTTTTCCCCAGTTGCTTTGGGACACTTTCCTATAGCATATCTCACACAATGCTTACACACTGCCAATTCTGCATCCTCTACCTCCTCTTTTTCATATGCCAATGAAACATTTGCTCCACATCTAGAATAAAACTCACGAGAGATAGCATTTGAAACATTGGCTCGGTAGTCTGTGTATAGAGTTTCACATCTAGGATAATCGTGAGGTTTTACCACACGCATTTCTCTCATGTAAGCCTCTCTTTTTTTATCCATCCCCTCTACACACTCTCTACGCATAGACGCCAGCAATGATGCAGGCATAAAGTAAGGCTCACTCATAGATATATCTATACCCCTCACAACATATTGGGTATCGCCCATTTTACCCAGCACACGATATATGTTTTCTCTTTGGTCTTTTAAGGATATTTGTTTTTCTACATCTGCACTCACACTATGTGATATACCATCATCACAACTTGAAGAGAGTATAAAACCTCTTTCTGTATCCTTCAATACAAAATCCACATCTACAACTCTTCTAGAAGACTCTCTAGAGAGCATTCTTATAAATTCTGTATCGTGATTTCTATATATAGCTGCTCCCTTTTCTATATCACGAGGCATAGTAGTGGGATATACTTTGTTTTTTACTGCCCTGTCTATACGGAAGCCTCCCACATTGCCCCCCTTGCCCACATAGAAAAATCCATCACCATTATTAAGTTCCAACGCAGTGTCTATAACTATCTCATTACCCGATACATTTTTTACTCTCCCTATGTATTCACCCCGAGATTTAGGAGAGAGAGGATAAGACACATCTTCACAACGAACACCTTCTATAAAATAAGATGTAAAACCACGATTAAAACTCTTTTCCACTCGTGGCTTAAACATATATTCGCACCTTCCCACCGATGAGCGTATCACATCTGCCCTACGCTCTATTATTCTATCTATCTCTTTTCTATAATATGCCGTTACGTTCTTTACATACGTTATATCTTTAAGACGACCTTCTATTTTAAGAGATGACACTCCAGCATCTATCATTTCCTCTATATGTGAGGAGCGATTCATATCCTTAAGTGAAAGGATATGTGTATCTCGTCCTATGATTTTACCTTCGGCATCTCTTAGAGTATATGGCAGACGACACACTTGTGAACACACACCTCTATTGGCACTGCGGGACTTGAAACATTGACTCATGTAGCACTGTCCGCTATATGACACACACAATGCTCCATGTACAAACGCCTCTATCTCTGCTTGTGGTAGAGATGAATGTATCTCTTCTATCTGTTTTAGGGATAGTTCACGAGAAAGTACTAGACGTGTAAATCCCGCATCATATAAAAATCGTGCTTTTTCTACCGTACGAATGTCTGTCTGTGTGGAGGCATGCAGTTCCATAGGAGGCAGTCCCATCTCCAGCAGAGCCATATCCTGCACTATAAGAGCATCTACCCCTACCCCATATAATTCTTCCACTAGACGCCTTGCCTCTTTTATCTCATCATCATAAAGTATGGTATTAAGCGTAACATATATCCTCACACCATATTTATGTGCATATTCCACCAGACGTGCTATATCCTCCACACTATTTCCTGCCGATGCACGAGCCGAAAAGCTACTAGCACCTATATACACCGCATCGGCACCATGGTCTATAGCCGACTTACCCACCTCTATATCACGAGCAGGAGAGAGCAGTTCTATACGGCGAGGTTGTATTTTCATAAAGGGAGATTATATACGCAGTGTATAAATTCTTTTCACGCGGTCTGACACACGTATGAGCACTTCATATGGTATAGTCCCTATCTCTTGTGCTATCACATCGGCCGAAGGGTCACGACCTATGAGCACTACCGTATCTCCTTCACTACAGTCTATACCAGTTACATCTACCATCATCATATCCATACATATAGAGCCTACTATGGTAGCCTTCTGCCCGTTTATAGTTACATATCCGCGTCCATTACCCCATAGACGAGATATACCATCGGCATAGCCTATGGGCAATGTCGCTATCCGCGAAGTGTTCTGCACACGGTAACGGCGATTATAGCTCACCGTCTCACCAGCGTCCAGTGTACGTATCTGTGATATCACGGTACGCAACGTAGCACAACATCTTAAATTGCGTTGGATTTCATAGAAAGGCACATAACCATATATACCCAGTCCCATACGCACCATTTCATACTGTTTATCTTCATAGCGTATAATACCCGAAGTATTGAGTATATGGCGTATCACATGATAACCTATACCACCCATAAGAGTATTGGCCATATCTTCAAATCTAGCCAATTGAGAATGCGTAAACTCATCCTCACGAGGGTCTTCGGCTGCTGCAAGATGAGAAAAAGTGGTACTTACCCTAAGTTGTGGATGTAGGCGTAAAAAGTCTATGAGTTCATCTAGTTGGGAGATAGAAAAACCTAAACGGTGCATACCTGTATCCATCTTAATGTGTATAGGATAAGGCTGGGAGAAATTATATTTTTCCAGTTCAGCAGCAAATTTGCGGAGCACACGCATAGAGTATATCTCTGGCTCCAGACGATATTTTATAAGCGAAGTAAGACTGCTGTCTTCTGGATTCATCACTATGATAGGGATATTTATACCCCACTGTCTTAAATTCACTCCCTCATCTACATATGCCACTCCTAGATAGTCCACACCAGATTTCTGAAGAAGGGTTGCTATCTCTACATCTCCCATTCCATATGATTTGGCTTTGACCATACACATTACTCGTGTAGAAGGTTCTAGTCTAGACCTCAGATAAGAGAGATTATGCTCTATTGCATTGAGATTTATCTCATAAACAGTATCGTGTACACGGCGTTGGAGGAAAGATATAACATCTTTTATCCCCATAGACACAGGAGCTTTTATAAGCATAGACTCCTTCTCAAAATCAAATTTTGAAAGGTCATCTATCATATCCTGTTTCTGATTATACAACACTGCTCCTTTGGGGAAAGCATAGGCATATGTTTCTATCTGCTCACCATAACAGAAGACGTGTTTGAGTGTCATACGCCGCAACATAGCCCCCATCTGCTCATAGTAATCCTGCACATTATCCATACCCTTCACATCAAATCCTAGAATGACAGAATAATCCTTATTCCACACTTGATGTGATAGATAGTCTAGGGATTTGCGGTATGATTCTACCTCCCCACTACCTTCATCACATATGAGGTAAGTGTCTTTTTTCCCGCTAAATAGAGTAAGGTCATTGCGAATGATAGGCATATTTATCTCCTGTTTATGATGCAAAATCTACATTAAGGCAAATGTACTAAATCATTTTTATATATAGTCTTTATGTTTCATAAATTTACCTCAAATGTTGCATAGGATATTTCTACAACAATTTTTTACCAAAAATCTTGGATATTTTTCAGACAAGTTGTAGTTTTGAGGCACTTTTTAAAACACATCATTTTTATTATAAACATATAAACTCTCTATATATGGCTGTATTAGGACTTGACCTAGGAGGAACCAAACTTAAAGGTGGTATCTTTTCTGAAAACTCCCAGATAATCTATAAAGACGAATGCAAACTAGAACATCGTGGAGGTGAAGATGTTGGCTCTCTTATTCAGGATTTTGTAAAAAAGATACTATCACACAGTGAAAGCATAGGAGAAAATATAAAAGCCATAGGTATATGTGTCCCAGGCATCTCATACCAAGACAACGGCACTGTATGGTGTCCCAATATCCCCGGCTGGGATAACTACCCTCTCAAAGAACGCATAGAAGCTGTATGTCCTCCCGAAGTCAAAGTTACTGTAGATTCAGACCGTGTATGTTGCATACTGGGAGAGGCTTGGGCAGGTGCTGCAAAAGATGTAAACAATGCTCTTTTCCTAGCTGTGGGAACAGGTATAGCGGTAGGCATACTAGCCAACGGACGTGTATTGCGTGGAGCACACGACATATCGGGAGCGATAGGTTGGTGGGCTCTAGATAAAGAATACAAAGACAAATACGCTCCTTGTGGCTGCTTTGAACACCACTGCTCTGGTGAAGGTCTAGCAAAAGTAGCTCGCGAACTACTGGAAGAAAATACAGCATATAACGGTAAATTGCGTGAAAAACGTCCCGAAGATGTTACATCATATGACCTTTTTGCTCTATATCCAGAAGGCGATGAGATAGCAGTAAAAACATTTGATATAGCGATAGAAATGTGGGCTATGGCTGTTGCCAATCTGGTGAGTCTATTTGACCCTTCCAAAGTGATATTTGGCGGAGGTGTATTTGGCCCTGCTCTACAATTCCTTCCACGCATACGCGAGGCTGCCGTACGCCATGCTCAACCTATAGCTATCAAGAAAGTGGAAATGGTACCATCACTACTAGGTGGAGATGCAGTTCTCATAGGTGCTGGTTACCTAGCATTGCGTAGTATTACAGAATAACCATACTCTATATAAAGAAGATGAAATCATACAATACCACAAAAGTATTTATAGCCGCCTGTGCAGGTCTTGCATTCTTTGGTGTGGCTATGCTATCACTAGGACCTATACTAGGCCCTCTTAATGAAAAAGTAGCAGGAGCAAATGCCCTGCCATCTACCATGTCAATAGGTATCATACTAGGCACTATACTATTTGGGCCTGTGGTGGATAGATTTGGATATAAATGGTTGCTTATAATAGGTTCTATGTTACTTCTAGCTGGACTACAGGTATTAGCAGGGGTAGAAAACATAAACCTTCTACACGCTGCCATGGCGATGATAGGTGTAGGTGGAGGCATCCTCAACGGCCTTACCAATGCTTTGGTTTCAGACATCTATGACGATGATAAACGAGGCGGACGAATGGGTGTTCTGGGAGCATTTTATTGTGTAGGAGCACTTCTATGGACACTGCTTAACTACTTTATCCCAGACTACATCATACCTCTTCACTGTATGAGTGTGATAATGGTGTTGTTTATCATATATTTCATATTTATAGGCTTCCCTGCTGCCAAACCACAGGAGAGTGTCTCTCTATCCAAATCATTAGGACTGCTTAAATACCCAGCTCTATTGTTATTTGCCTTTATACTATTCTTCCAGAGTGGTTTTGAAGGGGCTAGTGGCAGCTTTACAACCAAATATCTGGTAGATGGAGCTGGCATGAACAGTCAGGCTGCTATACTCTCACTTACTTGGTTTACGGTGGGTATGTTCTGTGGACGTATCCCATTGGGGGCTATGATAAAACACTTAAAGAGTTTTGGCACACTATTTATGTATCTTTCCATAGCTATACTAGGTGTGGCACTTATGTACATAGGTAAAGCCGATACTACTATGGCTCATATAGCTATGGCTCTTATAGGTTTTGGTGTGGGAGCTACTTACCCAGTGGTACTATCATACCTAGGAGGAGTATTCCGCGAACAGTCTGGTACAGCTTTTTCCATAGCCATATTCATAGGTCTATGCGGTCAGTTCACATTTAACAAATATGTAGGTGTGATGTTTGACGGAGGTAGTTATGCTCTATTCCCTATAATACTGGCAGCAGCCGTTATAGTTATAATGATACTGCTACCTATCGCCACCAAAGTATCTAGCAAGAAACAATAAGAAAAACACTTTATATTAATCTCAATTAAAAATTAAAACACAGAATTATGTTTGAAGTTGCAACACAATGGTTGGCTAATGCACGCGGAGTGATGGCCAAAATTGAAGAAACTCAGCAAGAAAACATCGTGAAAGCCGCTACTGTAATGGCAGACGCGATAGAAAAAGGAAAATGGGTTCACACATTTGGTTGTGGTCACGCTACTATTCCTATTCAGGAAATGTATCCTCGTATAGGTGGTTTTGTAGGTTTCCACCCTATATGCGAACTTCCTCTTACTTTCTTTACACAGATAGTAGGAGACCTAGGTGTACATCAGTTTGTATTCCTAGAAAGAGTAGAAGGCTATGGTGTACAGATAATGAAGGGTTATAATTTTGACCCAGAAGACGTTATGTGGATATTCTCTCACACAGGTATCAACAACGTAAACATAGACATAGCCCTAGAAGCCAAAAAACGCGGCATGAAAGTTATAGCTTATGGTTCTGCAGAACAGGCCAAAGGTAAAACTACTCGCCACTCTTGCGGTAAAACTATATTTGACATAGCAGACTTGGTAGTGGATTCATGTGCTCCAGCTGGTGACGCTAGCGTGCCATTGAAATTCAACCAAGACCCAGTAGGTCCTGTATCTACTATGGCATTCATCACTTGTGTATGGATGACAGTCTGCACAGTTGCCGAAATCCTAGATTCTCGTGGTGTTAAACTCTACATTCACCCATCTCACAACGTTCCTGGAGATACTACTGCCCCAGAACGTCTAGCTGCGTGTCTAGCAGAGTACAAACGCCGCGTAGCTGGAGTTTAGTAGCTGCTTAATATAGGTTTGTTTCACTTAAAACCTCAAAGGGTGTATCCAGCCCCTTTGAGGTTTTAAATTTTAGATACATCTTTACATGTGTTTGTATGTAGTAAATGTGTATATTTGTGGGGAGTAAAAATCTCATCTATGGAAAAAGAAGAAGTTATTAGCATAAAGGGACTCACTAGAGACTTTGCACTAGGGAGTGAAAAAGTAAAAGTCCTCAAAGGCATAGACCTCACTGTCTTCAAAGGCGAATATGTAGCTCTTATGGGGCCTTCGGGCAGTGGAAAGAGTACACTTATGAATATATTGGGATGTCTAGACACTCCCACATCTGGCTCATATCATTTAAGAGGGCAGGACGTGAGTCATATGAGCGAAGACCAACTGGCCGATGTGAGAAACCGTGAGATAGGATTTGTTTTCCAGACATTTAATCTAATGCCTCGTCTTAATGCCCTGCAAAACGTAGCACTACCTATGATATATTCGGGTATAAGCCCAAACGAACGCACCAAACGTGCATCTGATGCACTAGCAAGTGTAGGTCTAGCCGATAGAATGACCCACCGTCCCAACCAACTATCGGGAGGACAACGCCAACGTGTCGCCATAGCACGAGCCCTTATAAACCGTCCATCCATTATACTTGCAGACGAACCTACTGGAAACCTAGACTCCAAGACTTCGATAGAGATAATGCAACTATTGCAGAAAATCCACAAGAGTGGCAATACCATCATAGTCGTTACCCACGAGGAAGACATAGCCTCTCATGCTCACCGCATCATTCGTCTGCGTGATGGTATTATATATGCCGATGACATAAATCACAACATAACCACATATGATTTATAAACCTATCCAAATTTTATTTTATACCTAAATACTTGGTTATAGGAATTGGTTTTTATTTCCTCTCTTGAAAGGACATCTATGAGGATACTACCATAAAAAAACGCCGCCCTGAAAGGGCGGCGTTTTTTTATGGTCACATAGGACTTATTCGGCAGCAGGAGCACCTACGGCAGATGCTTTACTACGTTCTATAGACTGAAGAGCTAGGTAGTTATCACCAAATTTCTCCATGTTGTCTAGTTCTGTTTCAAAACTATCCTGATGTCCTTCTTCTTCTCCTACTAGGTCTTCAAATATCTTTTTGGATACAGAATCGGCGGCGGCACCACACTGGTTTGCCCAGTCGTTATAGTCTGCCACGCTACCTTCTTCCATTGCCACTGCTCTTTCAAGCATAGCTTTTACATCGTGTATTTTATCCACTGGTCCAGATGGCACCATTTCGACTTCGCCTTTAAGGAACAATATACGTTCTGCTAGACGTTCTACGTGCATCATTTCTGTGATAGCTATACGACGGAAAAGTGATGAAAGTAGGTCATATCCCATATCATCACAACGGAAATGGAAATACATGTATTGGTGTACAGCTAGCAATTCGTCTGCTACTGCACGATTAAGCAGTTTTATGCTTACTTCTTTTTTTGCCATGATTATTATATATATTTGGTTATTTTTCTTGTGCTAAATTATAACATATTCCTATGATGTGAAAACATTTTAAATGATTTTTTATATCACTTTTTTATCTAGAGATAGAGATAATTTATATATCCCTGCTACCCCTATTCAAATGTCATCACGCTACCATTTTCATCTACCCTTACAGTAGCTGTACGACCTATGTAGATACTATAATTGGGTTCTGTGTGTCCAGTAGGGAAACCAAATATGACTGGCACTCCCAAGTCTTTGGTATAAGAATGTATGGTTTCATACACATCGGTAGAAAACTGCCCCTGCCAAGCCCCTGTAAAATGCCCTATCACTATCGCTTTGGCACGAGAGAGATACCCCGCACGGTGTAGTGTCTGCAACATACGGTCCACACGATACACACTCTCATCTACCTCTTCCATAACCAATATGTATGGTGTGCTCAAATCCTCATCCACATCGGTTCCTACGGCCGATGTTATAAGACATAGATTACCACCTATAAGACGTCCCGTAGCCTCTCCCATTTGGTTGAATTTATGAGGAGTTGTTTTTATTTCTTTAAGAGTACCAAAGAGTGCATCATGAAGACTAGCAGCCGATGTATCACGTACAGTAGTATCGGCTATAAAAGAGCCCGGCATAGTTCCCAGTATAGATTCTACACCTATACGGTTCATAGCATACAGCACAGCTGTTACATCACTATATCCAGCCAACCATTTGGGATTCTTGCGGAATGACTTAAAATCTAGATAATCAAACGTACGCATAGCACCATAACCTCCGCGGAAGAAAAGCACAGCACGCACCGTAGGGTCATCTATTGCAGATTGCAGGTCTGATGCACGGGTACTGTCATCTGCTGGGAACCAACCTGCATCTTGGCAGAAGAGGTGTGGTGCATATTTTACATGTAATCCCCATGAACGCAATGTATCCACCGCACGATTATATTTTTCCATGCGGCTAGTATCTATACGGCTAGAAAGAGCTACCAGAGCCACTGTATCTCCCTCTTTGAGGTAGGCAGGACGTATCATTTTTTTATAGTGAGGCACATTATTGACAGTAACTTTTCCTGTACTGCACGATGCCAATGTGAGCAGCATAACTACTACTGCTAGAACTATTTTCTTCATATTTATACCATTTTTTATATGAGTACAAATATAGTTACATATTTACCTCCCCACAAACATTTCATCGTTTTTATATCGTCTATCCATTAAAAGATAAACAACTATACTGCCTTTTAGCATAAATTTTTCTCAAAGAATAAACATCTATATACCAAATATTTAATACATTTGTATTTATGTATAATACAATCACGTATTGACAGCAACATAAATTGAACATATTGTGAAAAAAGACATTAAATCTTATATTAAATATATAGACCGTTTTATCTCTTATAATGGTTATACAGCCATAGCTCGTTATACGACACTTGTCTTTACGGCATTTATGGCTATGAACTCACTGTATGCACAGAAGAGCGAAAGTGAACTCTACAAGGCGTTTGAAGAGCATTTTGCCATTATGGACTCGCTTATCTTTAAGGCAAAAGAAACACCATATACATTAGCCTTACAGGAAGACGAGGCGAGCTATGCGGGCGAGGTCTTTGCACACAGACAGGATTCCCTATCACAGAAAAAAGTACAGGCACAGATAAAAGCCATGAGAGCCCAGACGGGGCTTGTAATATCTGGCAACACATATTACCGCATAAATGACGGTTCAGCCCCAGACCCCGACCAGGACGATGCTATATCTGGTTACAAGAATAAAATTCAAGCCGAGTTGAGATGGAACTTTCTCAACAGTTCACTTATCTCACGAGCCAGCCGTACACGCTACATAGAACTACAAGGTGAGTTAGAACGTATCTCATTTAATCACGAGCAGACAAAACTACTCATAGAAGAGCAGAAGAAACAATTACGCGAGGAATATGATAGTCTGCTATCGGGTGTACTGCAATTGAGAATAAATAATCTGCATCTCTTACAGGAAGCACAATCATACCTAGTAAGTGACCGAAGCATAAGCACAGACGAATTACTAGCCATAATGGATGATGCCGCTGTTGCCTCACGCCGTTTATCTGCCATTCCACGCGACTACCCCACAGCCAGCCAATTATCACACCCTACAGCCGCCATAATAGAGATAGATACTACGAGGCTTATGAATCACATAAGAGAGAATGAAAGCGAGATTATCAAGATAGACTTACAGGCTAGGCTATTGAGAGAAAAGGAGAAAAGCACCTCATACTGGAGAGATGTAAACGTCTCGCCATTTGTGAGATATTCTCATTACACGAGAAAGTCTATGCCAAATTATTCCAATGTAGATGCAGGACTTTCGTTCCAGATACCTATATCCTCCCAATCTCGCAAAGAACGCAATGCTATACAAGCAGAACGTATAGAGCTGCTAGACAAGAAAGACGCTCACATATATAGCATCAATGTAGAGATAAACTCTATACTGGAAGATATAGAACGTGCCAATAGAGGGCTTAGGAGTGAGATTTCCCGCATACTGACTATGAAAAATTACATAGAGATGCGTAAAGGCAACTATTCTGGTCATATAGGTCAATATAATTTCCTATCACGCATAAAGGAATACAATCATTATCTGGAATGTTGGGAGAACTACCTATCCTACCTCTATGAGAGAGATTGTCTTATAATAGAATTACAATCGTTTTTATATCATAAAAGTATATTGGATTTTTGTAAAATAGAACACTAAGCATCGACCTTTTATCATGAAAAATTTCCATTTTACCACAGAGGAAGAGCAAGCATCTATAGAAGAGATTATCACTCATCGCAAGAAGAAAAGGAACAAACAGCAGTTTATCTTTATGGGGATATTTATCTTCATAATAGTGATGCTGGCACTTTACATAGTACGCAACATATTATATTCAGATTTTGACGGATATGTAGTGGTACACAATAACCGTATGCGTGCCTCACAAGACCTTTTTGTTCACGACATTCATAAACACATGGGCGAACTGATAGTACCGGGAGACACCATATACTCATATGTACGCATAAACGACCTGCAAAATCTGAGTACGTTCTCATCAGACAATGCCATCATAGCCAAAGCCCGTGAGATGGATCTGGAATACAAACTGGCAAGTCAAAATCTTTCTGTGATGGAGGTACGGTTGCGAGAGATTAAACGACAGATAGATATAGAAGACCACAATATACGTTTTGGATTGAGCGACAATGTCCACAAGATGAATCTGGAACGCGATTACAAAGAGACACGAGAAGAACTCGCCTCACAGAGACGCAAACTATCTGTGATGAAAGAAGCGATGAATGAAATAATGGTAGATGTGGCTCGTATGGAAGTTGTAAACAAAGACGGACTGGCATTCCACAACGTTAGGAACAAACGATTGATGGAGGATTTGAATCTTGTAAACTACTACATAGCATCAGACTCTAGCATAGTTACCAAAAACTGGATTTCTGAAAACTCACTGATATTAAGGGGTGAAGATATCATAGAGACACAGAGTCTGGATTTTGAAAAAGACAACGTGTATATAATGGCTTACATTCCCGCCAGCAAGGCCAAAGTCATCAACCGAGGATATAAAGCAGAGATAATTGTAAACAAGGATATTAGTTACATTGCAACAGTGGTGTCTATGGGTGCCCGTACAGAAGAAATACCCGATGCCATACGCAACACTCTTTCCAAAGAACATATAGCTGCTATAGCGGTGTTACGCGTAGATAACGGACAGAAGATTCCATTCTGGAGTGTGGTAAATGATTTGCCGGTAACCATACGCATAAACAACATGGATTACCCAGATGTCAAACCAGACCAATATATTATGTTCAAAACTCCTAAGGGTCTGTATGTACCAGACAGCCTTAGACATTTATTCAAGTAAAAATTAAAAACGGTATGTATAAGATAAAGACACTTTCATCTGGTTATAAGGTTCTATACCTGGACTGCGTAGTTGCGGTAGATGAAATAGAAGAAATAAGTGCAACAGATTTTGATGCTGTATATATAGAATACAAGAATATCTCTCCTACCGAAATAGCCCTTATATTACAGAAAACATCGCCATTTGTAAGCAAAAAATGTCGTATGAAACCTCGATTCATATCATCGAGACTTAAAGACCGCTCTTTATCATTTGCAGCGGTGATAGACGGTTTTGTGACCGACATTAACGACCCACAGATAAGCGAACGCATAGAGGGAATATACTATAACCTGTCTCGTATGGAATTCTATGAGGCTGCAGACGTATCCAGTAACCCTATCATTCTATTTCTCAAACTATGTAAATATGCACTCTCTCGTAATATGATTACCTTTACCTCCTGTCTTATACCAGGATACAGCGAAGGTTTTTCGGCTATCTATCAGGCGATAAGTGGCAATACACCTATGAACGTGATGGAGCAATTTGCACGTTACATACACATATTGGAAGACTTGGAGTATATAGAGAAAACAGATTTTATAGAGAGAGTTCACCTGTGCCCAGAATGTGGTTCTTCACACCTGCTGTATATGGAGTGCTGTCCCAAATGTCATTCTTCACACATAAAGCAGGAATCTGTCATACACCACTTCCGCTGTGCAAATATCTCTCCCGAATCCACTTATGCCTATGACGGAGAATACCGCTGCCCTAAATGTCATCATATATTGCGACATATAGGTGTGGACTATGACCGCCCTGCCAATATCCACACATGCAAGAAGTGTTCTCATACCTTTATCAACACACAGATGAAGGTCATATGCTCACATTGCAACAAGACTATGACTCCGGCAGACCTTACACCTATGGATATATACCGCTATAGTTTCACGCCAGATGGTATAGCCGCCATATCTTCCAACGAAGCTACACTGGCCATCAACCGTGATATATGGAAAGGCTACTCCAAATTCTCTTCATTCCTATCACAGATACAACTATTGTCATATTCCCGAGGCAATAATAAGGATATTTTCATCTCTCGATTCAAGATAGAAGGTGATGGAATAAGAAAAGACATTGCAATGGATATATTGGAAGATTTACAACATCGTTACCACTATAACAACTTCTCTTATGATATGCCATACATCTATATGGCCAGCAAGATATCAAAAGACACCAATGAAGAAACATTGCTGCATATCAAGGAAGAGATAGAAAACATAATATCATCTATAGAGATAAAATACGGCAATATACATATCACAGATATTACTTATTTCCATTTGAAAGATAAGGAACGTATCAATTCCTTCATTAAACAGACAAAGACCACAAAACCACTCATCAACGCATAGTACACATATAATAGATATATGTTTGACTTTGTTTTTGACATAATAGACAACATACGTGCCTGCTTTACCAACAATATATCTCTGGGAGCATTGGTGGGTACGTATTGGTTTTTGTTTATAGTGGAGTTTCCTCGTTATTATCTATTGGAGTTTATAATCACGACCTACCACCTGTTCACACGTCGCTCTCGTGAGAAGAAACAAGCCGTAGCCCGCATGAAACTCTACATAGAAAATCCTCTTATAACGATACTTGCCCCCGGTAAAAACGAAGGCAAAAACATCTATAAACTGGTGCGTTCATTAAACGAACAGACTTATCGCAACTATGAAATAATTATAGTAGATGACGGCAGTGATGACGAGACTCCGCTTATATGTGGTGATTTGAAAAAGGCGGGATATATAGACGAATACCTACGATTGGGTGTAAGAGGAGGGAAGGCTTCGGCAGCCAATTATGGCATTCATTATGCACGAGGCAAATATGTGGTTCATCTGGACGCAGACTCTTCACTGGATAGAGATGCACTAGAAAAGATACTCATACCGTTCTATTACGACTCACGTATCAAGGCTGTGGGCGGTTGTGTGAAGGTACGCAACGCTGGCGAGACGGTATGTACCTCTATGCAGGCCATAGAATACCTCAAAACCATACAGGTAGGTCGTATAGTTACCAATACGTTGGGTATTTATCATATCATATCGGGGGCATTTGGAGCATTTGACCGTAAGGTTTTACACCAGATAGGCATGTGGGATATAGGACCAGGATTGGACGGAGACATCACACAGAAGATACGTAAGGCAGGGCACAAGGTATATTTTGCTCACGATGCCATCTGTATGACAAACGTCCCTACCAAATGGCACGTACTGTTTAAACAACGTCAGCGTTGGAGTAAAAGCCTTATAAGGTTCCGTTTGCGTAAACATATGGATATATTGTTACCACACAAACATTTCTCATTCCTTAATTTCATTTCAAACACAGAGAACCTGCTATATGACTGTGTTTTCAATTATGCGTGGTTCTTCTACATAATCACACTTATGTTTACCCATACAGACCGCCTATTGGAAGTATTTGTGGTGGGATATATGATACGCTATGTGTTCTCTCTTATAGCATTTGGTGTTATAATGATGGTCTCTGAACGTGCCAATGAAGAAAAAAATCTACTCCCTTACCTGTTCCTCAATACGTTCTATACGGGATACTTCCTGCGTCTTACACGTCTTTTGGCACACACCAAGGAACTGTTCTTCTTCTCATCTTATAAAGACCCATGGAACCCTCGTAAGACATCAGATATAGCACAGGTAGAAGGAATTTAGTTTTAGACAAATAGATAAAAAAATAAATAGAACATAAAAACACACAACAATATGAACAAAGAGTTTAAGATAGCCGTTATAGGATTGGGTTATGTGGGTTTTCCACTTGCTTGCCTGTTTTCCAGAAAGTATCAAGTGATAGGATATGACATCAAAAAAAATCGTGTAGATGAAATAAATGCAGGTATAGATGCTACGGGAGAAGTAATGCCCGATGCTCTATCTACTGCATTGGCCAATGGGATGAAATGCACCTGTGATTTGAAAGATATAAAGGATTGTAACGTATATGTAGTAGCTATACCTACACCAGTAGATGACTTCCACAACCCCGAATTATTGCCTCTTAAAATGGCAAGTGAGAGTGTAGGTAAAGTGATAAAGAAAGGAGATATAGTCATTTATGAATCTACTGTATATCCTGGCGTTACCGAAGAGACTTGTGCCCCTATCATCGAGCAGATATCTGGTCTTAAACTAAATGAGGATTTTTATCTAGGGTATTCTCCAGAACGCATCAATCCGGGTGACCGTGAACACACGGTAGAAAAAATACGTAAAATAACATCTGGTTCTACACCAGAGGTCGCTCGTGTGATAGATGATTTGTATAATTCGGTATTGGAGAATGGAACACATCTAGCTCCCAGCATTAAAGTTGCCGAAGCAGCCAAAATACTGGAAAACTCACAGCGAGATGTAAACATTGCCTTTATGAATGAAATAGCTGTGATATTCAACGCATTGGGTATAGACACTACAGATGTTCTTAAAGCTGCTGGCACCAAATGGAACCTCCTTAATTTCAGCCCCGGACTGGTGGGCGGACACTGTATAAGCGTTGACCCTTACTATCTTATACAACGTGCCACATCTCGTGGTGTTATACCTCGTATAATGATAGAGGCTCGTCGTATAAACGACGCTATGGGTAGCTATATAGCCGAACGCGTAGTACGTTATATGAACCTGCACGATATTTCGGCTTTCCATTCCAAAATCCTGTTGCTAGGTTTCACATTTAAGGAAAACTGTCCAGACATACGCAATACCAAAGTAGTGGATATATTCAACACCCTTAAAGCATATACAGACGACATAACTATATATGACCCTTGGGCGAGCAAAGAAATGGCCAAAATGGAATATGGTGTAAATATAAGCACCGAAGCCAAAGATTTAGAACGTGGGAAATATGACGCTGTGGTATATTGCGTTAAACACTCTTGTTTTAATGACATAGATATGGGTAGTTTGCGTAAAGAAGGTGGTGTATTCTATGATGTCAAGGGCGTTCTGGATAAAGAAATAGCTACAGAACGTCTGTAAAACAAGATGAATATAAAATAATGCATTGGAATGATATAAAAATTTTTCTATGTGGGGTTGTTATAACCGCATTGGTCTCATGTGGGAAGGGAGACACTACTCCTACTCCCGATGAACCACCTATGCCTACCCCGACAGATGATGTATTCACTCCTCACGCCCAATGTGTGGTTCTTGACATCAATCGCCGTAGTGGTGATACCGAGAGTAGTAGCGAGACTGGCCGTAACCTGTATTCAGCAGAATACATTGTAGAGGTAGCTGGCCTTCCCACATCTACAACGACAGACCTATCTACAGCTCTTAAAAAAGCATGTATGATAATACTATCCTCCCCCATCAAATCCTCTACATTTAACAAACAGGAATGGGAAAAATTATCCCAATGGGTAAATGAAGGTGGGTGTATCATCTCTCCAGCATTGGTAGAAGTGCCACAGGGAGCAGCATCATTATTTGGAGTGAGTGGCAGTTCATATAACAAAACCCGCACATCATACTCTTGGAATGATAGTTATAATAACGACAAGGAACTGGAATATGCCGACCAACCCGAAGAAAAAAAAGTATCCATAGGTAACGCCAAAGAGATAAGCGGTGAATACTCCATCAAAAGCTATGCCTATACTGTAACATCGGGAGAGACGATGGCTAGCTATAACACTGGCGAAGCTGCCGTTATACGCAAGAAAACAGGACGTGGCACAGCTTACACATTTGGTGTGCTATGGAGAGACGTCATACAGCGTTCACAACTCAACAAAGATTTTTCGGCTTCGAGGTCATACAGCAATGATTTTGAACCTTCGGCAGACGTATATGCCCTATTTTTACGCTCTACATTTGCCAAAACACAGGGAACATCTGTATGGAAATTCACCATACCTGCAGGATACCAGACTGTACTTATCCCTACCCACGACTGTGATTCTCGTACAGCTTATGACCAGATGCATCATATGTCCACATATGAAAAGAGCCTGAAACTAAAAGCTCATTACTTCCTAACCGTACATTATTATAGGGACTCGCCATATCTATCGGCTTTTTATGATGATGTGTCCATCGCTCAGTCAAAACAACTACTGCAAGATGGGCATACCGTTGGCAGTCATTCCATAGGCCACTTCCCCGATTTTTCCAAGACAGAACGTTTCCCTATCACACCTGTATCCAAAGAAGACTATCGTGCTACACATGACGTCAATACTGGTATCACCACAGGCGGTTCCACTTGGGCAGAGATAGCTCTTTCTAGACAGATAATAGAAGAAGACCTAGGGAACAAGGTACGTTCGTTCCGTTCAGGACACCTTACTATGAACAAGAATTTCCCCATCACACTGCAAGATGCAAAATATGCGTTTTCATCGTGTTACAGTGCTGGTGATGTACTTTCAGAATTCCCATATATGGACCGCATAGGCAATGAGTGGGCAAACGAACTCTCAAGCGTACTGCAAATACCTCTTCATTTTTCTGATGTGATAAATAGTGACCCTATGAATGAGAATAACTGGAGTGAAAAGCCTACTATGTGGCTAGGTGTTCTCAACAAATTGAAAGGCAACTACGCTCCATCTGTACTGCTTATCCACCCAAATCGTGAATGGAAGATGTTGGCACAGAAGATGCTCATAGAAAGTCTGGATTTAAATACCATAGGACTTTATAATTTTGAAGACTATGGAGACTTTTGGCTTGACAGAAGAGAGTTACGACACGATTATTGTGTGAAAGAAAAAGACAACAAAATACTCATACAGGTAAATGGGAACATCAATGCGAGCAATACATCATATGTGTTTGGGATAGATTGTGCAGCGGGTTTTGTTCCTAAAAAGGTTATAGTTATGGATAGCAATAAAAATTCGTTGGAATTAAAGATAAAACAGCTATCCTCTACCAGATATCTCGCATATCTATAAAACCCAAAAATATCAAATGTAAAAATAGGCACCCTGCGGATGCCTATTTTTACATATACCGTTTTTTATTTCTTTTTAAGTGCATATGAAATCTTCCTAGCGAGATAGACAAACATATCCCCGGGTGCATAGAAAATCATTCTAGGTCCCGAATAACGCATCACATTTTTTATTTTCTCTCTTTTATCCTTACTATAACAATGTATCTTACATTGCGAACAGTTTGGTTTTGATTCACCATAAGGGCATTTATTCAGTCTATGACGAGCATACTGCAAAAGCTCACCACACTCGCCACATAGACCATCTTTTTTATCTCTACCGTCATGGTGAGCAGCACAATAATACCGTATCATCTTCTCCACCACCCTCATCTGTGAAGAAACCACAGCCCCGCTAGCGATATACTTATCGCATAGCGGGGCTGTGGTTTTTCCGCCTAGTCTGTTCATATATCTAGGCTTTACCTGTCACCACCCAAGTACCTGCTTCTACTAGTGGTTCGGCTTGTTTATATTTCATCTCTTTTACCTCTCCTGTACTTATATTTTGTACTTTCACGCGGTCATTGCGACCGTATTTGGGACTTTCACGCACATATGTACGAGGACGTTCTATCTCCTGTGGGACATTTGGCATACCTTGTTGTGCCCCTTCTTCTACTCCACGGCCTTCACGCCCTACTGCACGTTTTGCCTTACGCACCTGCTCTACACGGGAAGGGTCTTGGATAGGGAGTTTACCTTTCATCAGGAATGATATTACAGAAAGGTTTACCTTGTTTATCATAGCTTGGAAAAGCTCAAATGCTTCAAACTTATAAATAAGGACAGGGTCTTTCTGTTCATATACAGCGTTACGCACAGTTTCACGCAAATCATCCATATCTCTCAAATGCTGTTTCCAAGCATCGTCTGTGATAGAAAGGACTATATTCTTCTGAAGGTCTGAAACCACCTGATGTCCAGCTGTATTATATGCTTTTTCTAGGTCAACACCCATATGCAGGGTCTTGATACCATCAGAAAAAGGAACACCTATCATTCTATAATGATTATTTGGAGCCTCATACACATTCTTTATGAACGGATACACATCATTTACTATGCGTTCCATCTTTTCTTTAAGAATGACAAACATAGCATCTACCATACGAGCAGAAAGGTTTTCCACACTGCCTTCGGCAAATTCTTCCTGTGTTATAGGACACTCAACTGCAAAGGCTTCCAATACCCTGCGGCGGAACTCCTCATAAGAACCTCCGTTTTTCTCTTCGTTTACTATGACGTAGCAAGCATCGCTCATCATGTTTGAAATATCCACCGATAAGCGGTCACCAAAGAGAGCATGACGACGACGTGCATATACCACTTGACGTTGTGAGTTCATCACGTTGTCATATTCCAACGTATGTTTACGAGAACCAAAATGATTTTCTTCTACACGTTTCTGGGCTTTTTCCACCATATTGGTGATACGTTTATCCTGTATCACATCGCCTTCTTTAATACCTAGGAACGCCATTATCTTACCTAGACGTTCCGAAGCAAAAAGACGCATCAGGTTATCTTCCAGCGAAATATAGAACTGTGAAGTACCCGGGTCTCCCTGACGTCCTGCACGACCTCTCAACTGACGGTCCACACGACGTGAATCGTGACGTTCTGTACCTATGATAGCCAGACCTCCTTTATCTTTTACTTCCTGTGTAAGTTTGATGTCGGTACCACGACCGGCCATATTGGTAGCGATGGTAACAACACCCGGTTTACCTGCACGAGCTACTATTTCTGCCTCCTGCATATGGAGTTTGGCATTGAGGACGTTATGCTCTATCTTTCTCATACTCAAACGACGAGATATAAGCTCACTCACCTCTACCGATGTCGTACCCACCAGTACAGGGCGTCCCTCTTCATGCAGACGTGCTATCTCTCGTTCTATCGCATTATACTTTTCACGTTTGGTACGGAAGAGCATATCGGCTTGGTCATTACGGGCTATAGGACGATTGGTAGGGATTTCTACCACATCCAGTTTATATATTTCCCAGAACTCATTGGCTTCGGTCATAGCAGTACCTGTCATACCAGCCAATTTTTTATACATACGGAAATAGTTCTGGAGTGTGATAGTAGCGTATGTCTGTGTAGCTTTTTCTATTTTGACATTTTCTTTGGCTTCCAGTGCTTGGTGCAATCCATCTGAATAACGACGGCCTTCCATTATACGACCTGTCTGCTCATCTACTATTTTTACTTCGTTATCCATGATGACATACTGCACGTCTTTCTCAAAGAGCATATATGCCTTAAGCATCTGTGTGAGTATATGCAGGCGTTGGCTCTTGACACTGAAATCACGATATAGAGCAGAACGAGCCTCATCTTTTTCTTCTGGGCTCAAGCTCTCGTCGTTATTTATAGCTTCTATATCTACACCTAGGTCTGGCAGTATGAAGTAACGTTCGTCATTATTGTATTTGGAAAGATATGCCACACCACGGTCTGTAAGCTGTATGCTATTTATACGCTCGTCAATGGTAAAGAAAAGGTCTTTGTCAATCGCTGGCATAAGACGGTTACCAAGTTCCATGTATTTGGCTTCTACGTTTTGAAGCAGGAGTTTATTATTTCCTTCACTCAGATACTTTATAAGGGCAGTTGTTTTGGGAGCACCACGGAATACTCTATACAGTTTTGCTCCACCTCCTTCTCCATCATCACTGGCCGATGTATCACCTTCGGCTATCATACGTTTTGCCTCTACAAATTCCTTCTGTATAAATCGTTTCTGTTCTGCTACTATAAGTTCTACCTGTGGACGTAGTGCTACAAACTCCTCGCTGTTATCACCACCTACCATCTCACCAGATATGATAAGAGGTGTACGAGCATCGTCTATAAGGACGCTATCCACCTCGTCCACTATAGCAAAGTTATGCTCACGCTGTACTAGTTCTTCGGCATCACGAGCACCATTATCTCTCAAGTAGTCAAAACCAAATTCAGAATTGGTACCATAGGTGATATCTGCTAGATATGCTTTTTTACGTTCTGGGCTATTGGGAGTGGTATTATCTATACAATCCACCGAAAGACCATGGAACTGGAACAAAGGCCCCATCCACGCAGCGTCACGACGTGCCAGATAGTTGTTCACCGTTACCACGTGTACACCTTTACCGGGTAGAGCGTTAAGGTATATAGGTAGTGTTGCCACCAGTGTCTTACCCTCTCCTGTTGCCATTTCGGCTATTTTACCTTCGTGAAGAACCACACCACCTATGAGCTGTACATCATAATGCACCATGTCCCATCTCACCGCTGTACCAGCAGCATCCCACGAAGTAGCCCACAGAGCCTTATCCCCATCCAGTGTTACATTTGGGTGCGTAGCCGATAATTCACGGTCAAAAGGAGTAGCCGTTACTTCTATGCTTTCGTTTGTAGCAAAACGACGAGCCGTTTCCTTAACCACCGCAAATGCCTCTGGCAGGATTTCTTTAAGAGTGTCTTCTGTAACGCGATGAACCTCTTTTTTAAGTTCGTCTATGCGAGAGAATATATTTTCTAGATTTTTAAGGCGTGTCTTTTCATCTTGCTCTCCTGCCACATCACCAGATGTATCTCCTACCGCCTTTTGATTTTCAACGTCGGCTTGGGATTGTAGGGATGCTATTTCAGCGTCAAGACTTTCTGTCGCTTCTTTTATGCGGCGGCGGAATTCTAGCGTCTTACTGCGGAGTTCATCGTTGGATATATCTTTAATGCTTTCCCCATATTCTAGAGCACGGTCTATGTATGGACGTATAGCCTTGATGTCTTTGGCAGATTTATCACCAAAGAATACCTTCATTATCTTTTCTATAAAGCTCATTTGTAGTAAAAAATGTGTTTTGTGTATTTATATTGATTTGGGTTTTTCAGAATTGCAAATATACGCATTTATATCACAAAAACATAAAAAGATAAACCTAAAACTATATTCTTTATATAGATGATTGTCAAGACCATAAATGTTTTATATATTTGCCTCAACCATTATATAACTCATAACATTTAACTTAATTTTCTCCCGATATGAAAATCCTAACTTTATTAAAATACGGGCTATTATTTGGAGCCCTGGGCTTCTTAATACATTACCATACCTCCCGCCCCAACGACCTAGAAGATAGAGAAAGCACCACCACTGCAACCGATTACCAAAAAGTTTTTTCTGCTGCATATACAGCATACTATCCTTC
The DNA here is from genome assembly GCA_017620815.1 of Flavobacteriales bacterium. Classification (GTDB taxonomy): domain Bacteria; phylum Bacteroidota; class Bacteroidia; order Flavobacteriales; family UBA1820; genus Merdimorpha. Next base: position 8,049 of record JAGAUI010000006.1, on the reverse strand, counting down.
CAGCATAAAAGCAGCCAAAGAAAAGACAGTACAATGTGCCGAAATTTTATACAAAAAAGACCTCGCAGAAGGCAAAACAAAAGACGAATTCAAAGGTCGTACAGTAATATCATATTGTTTTAAGGCATTAGATGACAAACAGTGGGAAGAAGAAATTACCCAGACAGACCGTCTGGCACTTGCTATACCTGTGATACTTTCTATTCTAGTGATTATCGCAATTATAATATCCATACATCTAGGATTCAGTTCCATACGACCACTAGATTTTGATAATGAAGCAGTAGCATTTAAAAAATAGGAGGAAGAAATATGGCAAACTATAAAAACCCACAGAAAATTTCTTTCACCCAAGAGGAAGAAAAAAGATTCCGTCAGTTGTTCAATCAGTGGGGAGCATCGGTAGAAGGTTACAATCGTGATGACCTGGGTGACTCCCTTAAAGTGATAGAAGTATGGGACTCTCCGTTATATAGGGGCATCCTTAAAACGCAATATGACAAGCGTCTGCTTAAAAACACCTATGACCGTATCAAGGGCAGGAAACCCTCACGCTCTACTGCCTGCCAAGAGTCTGATATAGACCGTTGGAAGATAGTCCCTTTTCCCAATGATTTCACATCCAAAGACACTTTCTATAACATTTCTGGCACAGATTACATCACAGACTGCCCTACCTGCAATGCCACAGGTAAAGTCATTTGTCCAGAATGTGGTGGTAAAGGAGTGATAGAACAAAAGATTACCATAAAAGAAGATTGTCCCGTATGCTATGGTCGAGGATATAAAACCGAAACCAAAGAATATTATGACAATGAATTGGTATGGGACTATAATGAGAAAAGAAACGTATTACGCCATGTAAGAAAAACACGAGAAGATAAAAGAACGTGCTACAATTGCAATGGTACTGGAAAAATAGAATCCTTCTCTTATAAAGAAATACCATGTAAGACTTGTGGCACGACAGGTAAAGTTACATGCAGCAGCTGCGGAGGCGACAAAAAGGTATTAAAATACTGGCAGTTACACCTTATACAATACACAAAAAATTATATAGATTATCTGTTCCCTTCCCTATTCTCACAGGACGAAATAGGAAAGATGTGCAAATTGATTGACGAGGATACTCCATGGAAGGTAATGGAGAGGATACACATTGACAGAGATGATTTTAAACAAGCAGCTCTTAATTCACGCCCCGTAGTAGGAGTCATGCTTTCAAAACTACCCGTTTATATAGAACGTTCATCTCATACTGCTGTATGTTTCAGTGATGTTGAGGTGTGTGAATGTAGTGCCAAAACCGTTATATATGAAGTGGACGGGAATAGGTTTAGCTGTATGTTAGTAGGTGATAACTGGAAACTATTTACGATTACATCTCCCATGTCCCAAAAGATGGACGACCTTAAAACACGTGTAAACCTTCACTGCAAAAAACGTCAGTATGGGCGGGCATGGGCAGTACTGCAAAAGGTAAACAAATATCCTCAAGCTGGCTCAAACGAAGCCTATATGCAGCAACAACTAGAAGAGAGAATGTCCACCTCTGCCAAATTTGGCATCAATCTATCGGTAGTGATATGTACTATGCTTTCTGCCCCCATATTCTACACGCTGTACTATCACTATGATTTCTTTGCACCATGGAGTACTTGGCTGATGGACAAATGGGACATAACTCCAAAATTCATAATGGCTATATCTCTTGCCTTTGTGATGTATAAGGGTATAAAATCCCGCAAATCAAAAATACCTGCATTTACATACAGGGTAGCTTCATCTACGATGAGATTTATAAGAGGCTTTATCCTAGGCATATGGAACTTTATACTCTACTCTATGATAGCATTGCTTTTATCATACACTGGAGTATTTGTTCTAGCTGCTGGGGCTATATTTTTGGTTACATATGTCATAGCGTTGATTATAATACTTATAATAGGTTTAATCCAGGACTTGATATAAACACAATCCATACACATTTAAAATAAAAAAGAGCAGACGTCGTCTGCTCTTTTTTTATCATCAGAGTGTTACAAGACTCTGCCTCACATGTCAATTCCACTACATGTTTCTAGTTTTTCTTTTTGAAGATACCTTTTACCTTATCAACTCCACCTTTCAAGAACCCTTTGGAGTCTCCTTTGCTATCTCCAGCTGCGCTTTTAAGAGGTTTTTTATCTGAGATGATATAAGTCTGCTTTCCACCAGAGAGAATCTGTGTAAGGGTCATTTTGCCATCGGCATCGGTTTCAAAGACCACACTACAGTGCTTACCTCCACCTACAGATGGAGTATAATACACATCAAATGTCTTTTTATTACCGCTTTCCTTGAAGTTTTTCATAGGACACTTTGTTTCATCTTCACTATCTGAATCTAGGAAAAAGAACTTATTGTTCCAGTCTATTTTAAAATAACTCATATATGGATTTTCTTGTCCTACCTGCTCTACGACATAGTAGGTTTTCCATTGTGCAGATGCATATGACATAGTAAGTAATGTCACTACTACCATTAAGAATAATTTTTTCATTGCTAGTATTATTTTTATATGTTAAACAATTTTTATTTAAATATTTAAAACAAAAATATGTATAAAAATCCAAAACAAACCCCACACCATTAAATTATTTTTCATCATTACTCAAAAAAAAAACAGCAAAGTCCGCTGGACTTTGCTGTATAAAGTTCCTAAAGATTAAATACTTATCTCATCAATACTCCTCCTCATTCCACAGAAAGTCTTCATCTGTAGGGAAATCGGGCCATAGTTCTTCCATAGATTCATATACTTCGCCTTCATCTTCTGTAGCTTGAAGGTTTTCCACAACCTCTAGAGGAGCTCCCGTACGGATAGCGTAGTCTATAAGTTCGTCCTTGGTAGCTGGCCAAGGTGCATCTGAAAGATATTGTGCTAATTCAAGTGTCCAATACATATTTTCTTACGTTTTTGATTATTTAGGTTTTCTTAATTTTCAGACTGCAAAAATACTCTATCCTATGAAAGTACCAAATATATAGACTGTTATTTTTCTATAAGTGAGGCAAATGGCAAAATAATGTCATAACCCTTGCTCTTAAAGTACTCTGGGGCATCTTTTCCTGTCGCCAGAAAGAAATCTCCGCCCCATGCGCCCAAACTTTTAACACTTCCTGTAGTAAAATCGGGGAAATTTTTACGTCCAATGCTCTCAATTTCCAGCAGAGAAGACATAATTTTCTCGTGTTCTTCTATACATTCTTCAAAACTTGATAGAGTATCTGCACACAATATTTTTTTACTTATATCATCTATCATAGGAATGACAGCACATCTTTTCTCCCGAGAAAGAGTGCGATATGCCTTTATGCCTTCCCGCGAATTCTGTTTCTGCCCGCTGTAAACAAAGAATAATTCGTTTGCAAATGAAGGTATAAAATCTACATCTTCCCATTGCGGAGATTTGTCTTTAAGTCTATATAGTAAAGCATTGTGCTGTGAAGGCTGTGCTGCCGCTATATCGTATCCGCTACCAGTAAAAGCCTCGTTGAGTATATCATATGGATTTACATCTGCCCATCTAGAGAGGACATATATAAGAGATGAAGAACTACCCAATCCCCACGATAGGTCAAACTCACTCTCCACACGAGCCGTAAGACCTGCTATATTAAAACTTGGATTTTTATCTATACATACTTTGAGGAAAGAGGAAAGGCGTGCCGATGTAGCCATATCTGTAGCCGACATCACCTCTCCCGCAGGAGAAAACACCCCCCAGAACCATTCCCTGCCATTACTGTCTATACTCTCCCATAGCAGAGCTTTTTCCATATCTGGACTAGGCGACACTATAAGACGTTGCCCCACTCGCGTACGTAAAGCAAGCGAAGTAGCCCCATCCAGCACAGTGTATTCGCCTGTAAGCATTAGTTTTCCGTGCCCGAAATATTCTTTTTTCATAGGTCTGGATAGTGTTTCACTTCAAAATTTTTGCCATCCCATACACCATAGCTATCATACGTTATCCAGTCTCCTAGATTCACATAACGAGAGCCTCCCTCTAGAGTCTTGTCTATAAGCAAATGTCTATGTCCAAATACAAAATAATCATACTTGTCCCCACTTGATAGTGTATCACGACAGAAAAGATACAACCACTCCTTATCATCTCCCATATATATCTTATCTCCACTTCCTGTAGCTGTACGGGAGCGACGAGAGAAATAATCTGCTATACCTACCGCCCAGTCTGGATGTAAAAGATGAGAGAACATCCATCGTGCCACTTTGTTTTTAAAGAGAGCCTTCATAGCCTTGAATTTGTGGTCACCGGGCCCCAGTCCATCACCATGTCCCACCAAGAATCTACGTCCCGATATTTCAAACTCCACAGGGTCATGATATTGGATTACAGACAAGTGTTCTATCATATAATTATTTGACCACATATCGTGATTTCCAGTAAAGAAATAAACAGGAATACCACTATCGGTATAACGAGCTATGGCCGCCATAAGTCTTATATACCCGCGGGGAACTACCTTTTTCCATTCATACCAGAAATCAAATATATCCCCACACATGACAAGTGCAGCACACGTAGGACGCATCTCATCCAGCCATGCTACAACTTTTTTTTCTTTTTCTATCGTACGCAAACTACCCCCTATACCTAGATGAGTATCCGATATAAAATATACTTTTTTCCCCTCTTCTAAATCTATTTTTATCTTTTCCATCTATATCTATTTATATACCCCAGCTATTCGTTATCACTAGCACACCATTCGGCATAGGAAGTGGCAGTCTCGTGCAGACGCAGACGATGTAGCTCTACACCCTCTGGTAGCGAAGCCTTTATCTTGACCGCCAAATCAGAGAGCAACATCTCACACGTAGGCGGATAAGGACATTCCACTATCTTCATACCCACTCCCTTACCAGCCAATGAAGTGCGAATATCGGCTTGAGGGGATAAATTATACACCATCAGACTATGGTCAAGTGGTTCTATCACATGACGGTTTACTATCTCTTTAAGGCAAGAGAAATCCATCACCATACCATTTTTGGGGTGGTTGATATCACACACCGGGCTACCTTTTACCGTTACAAAAAAACGATATGAATGCCCATGTATATTGGAACACTGCCCGTCATAGTTATACAGAGCATGTGCCGCTTCAAATGTAAATTCTTTGGTAACGCGTATTACAGACATATAATCATCGTGCATAGAGTTTTAATCATAACTATGCCCGTTTTGCAAATGTAATAAAGACTTTTGGATTTACCTCTATCGGTCGTAAAATAGCGTGCTTTTTAAGTCTTATTTTTTATTTTCTTTCATTATAAAAAACTATTCCCTCCCTCACAATCCTCATAACCACCGCCTACATTTATCACTTCTTCCACCTGTGGCAAGTATTTTTTTATACTGCCTTTAACCAGCGTAGATAGAGTAACTTCACTCATCATACAACCAGCACACACCCCTAGAAGAGATACATAGACCACTTTTCCTTCCTTGTCTACTCCTTCTAGATGTATATCTCCTCCATCACCTAGCAAAACAGCACGGACGTCATCTATTCCGTGCTGTGCTAGTGTTTTATAATCTTCCTGTGTATTCATTATCTACTGGATAGACTTTTCGGCATATAGGACTATGCTATCGGCCACATCGGCAAATGCACGAGATAGCGGACTATCATCGGCTAGTGCTATAGGCTGTCCTGCATCGGAAGCCTCGCGTATGGACTGTACTAGTGGTATCTCTCCCAAAAATGGGATACCATAATCTTCTGCCAAGTTTTTACCTCCATGCTTACCAAATATATAGTATTTGTTTTCGGGTAGTTCGGCAGGAGTGAAATATGACATATTTTCCACTATTCCTATCACTGGGACATTGATATTGTCATTGCGGAATAGTTCTATACCACGTTGTGCATCATTAAGAGCTACGTTCTGTGGTGTAGTGATGATGATAGACCCTGTAAGAGGAAGGGCACCTGTAAGTGTGAGGTGTATATCTCCTGTTCCCGGAGGCATATCTATGAGCAAAAAATCTAGTTCGCCCCATACTGTTTCAAATATCATCTGTTGGAGGGCTTTGGTAGCCATAGCTCCACGCCAAGCCATTGCCTGACCTGCTTTAGCAAAAAAACCTATGGATTGTAATTTAACCCCATATGCCTCTATAGGAGCCATCATATCTTTATCACCTTCGCGTACAGCAAGAGGCATAGCGTCCTCCACGTTAAACATTATAGGCATAGAAGGGCCATAGATATCGGCATCCACTAGTCCCACACGATAACCCTTACGAGAGAGTGCTATAGCCAGATTGGCAGAAAGGGTAGATTTACCTACACCACCCTTACCCGATGCTATGGCTATGATATGCTTAACATGTGATATCGAGGTCTCAACAGGTGCTATTTTATCATCAGAAGGTTTTTCACTGCCTACACGTACAGTGATACGTGCCTGTGGATATAGTTTTTCTATGAGATAAATTATCTGATTTTCTGTCTTACGACGCATGTTCATAGCTGGGGAAAATATCACAGCCTCTACATGAATAGCGTTATCTTCTATCATTATATCACGTATACCTCCTGCATCTACTATATCCATAGATGTACTAGGCATCATAATGGGACGCAAAGCCTCCAATATCTTTTCCTTTTCAATATTCATTTCTTTATCTTTTTATGTTATTTACTCCTCTTTTTACAAATCAAATACCGAACGTCGTGGTTTAAATACCAAATCTTTTACTTTAAGCAGTCCAGCCATTGCCAGATACAGCACAAACGATGCTCCCAATGTAAAAAAAGCACTATATATCATGAACGAACGCATACTATTGGTTCTCACAGACATACGAGCTGCCAGACGGGAAGAAACACCCAGTCCATACCTAGAAGCATATCGTCTTAAAACCTGTGTCATTGGCTATAAGATGTGGTTTTGATTTCGGGCTTCAAAAATAATCAACAAATTTCTAAATAAAAAGTCTTATGATTTATTTTTAGTTGTATATTTGTCCCCTCATTTGAAAAGAACCCAAACATAGACATAAGTATATTTATTTAATTTTTTAATTTTTACATCATTTTTTTAATGAAAATTTTTGTAGCAAAACTATCCCAAAGCACTACAGCAGAATCTCTGCAAATGCTTTTAGAGCAATGGGGTGAAGTAACATCTTCCAAAGTAATTATGGACCCACAGACAGGTCGTTCAAAATGTTACGGATTTGTAGAGATGAGCGATGATGAAAAAGCCGCTCAAGCCATTGCCGAACTAGAAGGCGTAGAATACGAAGGTTCTGTTATCACTCTTAAAGAGGCTGTTCCTCACGAAGAGTATAAAAAGACTCACCCTTCTACCCCTGCTCCTATGCAGAGACCATTCCGCCCACGTCAGAACAACAACCGTGGCAATAATCGTTCAGAAAGAGCTGAAAGACCACAACGTCCACAGGGCAACGGTCAATACCAACGTCCAAACAACGGTGGTTATCGTCCACGTCAGAACAACAATGGTAATTACCGTCAGCAGCAGAATAACGGTGGTTATCGTCCACGTCAGAATAACAACGGTGGATATCAGCAGCGTCCTTATTATCAAAGAGGCGAAAACATGCAACAGCGTCCTTACCGTCGTTATGACAACGAGAACACTACTCCTAGCGAAGAGTAATACTTATTATGACACTATAAAAGGCAGCCCTGCGGGCTGCCTTTATTTTAGGTTCTCCGTCCCATTGACAAAATGCTACCGAGACTTATATTTTCTTACATTCTTTCTTTTGTCTACCAAACAAAAGAAAGAAAGGATATAAAAAACAGCAGAAGAAAAGCAGGTAGCACCTGCGAGTGGTTTTAAATATTCTCCTCGAGAGGAAAAAAGTGTCCCCTTTGTTTTTCCCGAAGAATTTGGTAAAAAATTGGAAAAAGAGCCGAGACTTTGCTTTGCACAGCAAAGCTGGTTTTCGAGGCTCCCAATTTTTTGGCAATTTCAGAGGAAATAGAAAAACAACGGAG
>JAGAUI010000042.1 GCA_017620815.1 Flavobacteriales bacterium | reverse complement strand
GGAAACTGGCCGGGAGATGACGAGGAGGATGACGAGGAGTATCCTCCCCTGCCTGGGACAGGCAATGATGGTTTCGAAGACACATTACCAGGATATGGAGGAAACATAGGCGGAGGACTGCATATTCCTACTGCATATGAACTAAATATACAGAACATTGCAGAAAGGATTATAAATTTCTCGCCTCCAGAATTAAGTGCAACATTATTTAGTCTTACATTAGAATATGAAGAATGTGAAGCATCAGAGTTGGCTGAAGGAAGATTGGCCGAGACAGTTCCCATAAAAGATAGTAACGGAAACGTCATAGGATTTAAAATAAAGGTACTCAAAGGACTTTCTGATAAAATCTTAAATTTGATTGTTTCCCACGAAATGGAGCATATCAAAAATTATTGCTATAATTTATTGGCAGGTAATTTTATGAGTAATCTCAAAAACATTAACCCATCTCTATATAATTTTTACAATCAACATTACAACATAGATACTGGCACAATAGATTTCAACTCTGCTCATCACAATTATACAGCCTCAAATATTGATGAATATGAAAGACTATTAAGGCAATTATTCCCTGGATATGATGAGAAATACTACATCTATGGTAAATGGGGAAGTCTTACAAAGACTAAAGCTTTCAAACAATTATCACCTTTGGAAAAAAGGAAAATAAAAAAATATTTAAGACAAAACAATTTATAATTATGAAACAGATTCTTTTATTAGCAATTTTGTGTATGTGTAATATCACATACGCACAGCATTACATCGTTTTCACTGGTCTCACAGACACAGAAGCCGATAGCACAGCCCAAGGCATAGGTGTAGGACAAATAGACACTAATGAAACAGATCTATATGATTCCTCAAAAGAAAACTATCCTGCTATTATATACGATATATACAACAATGATTATTCTTATTATATAGAACACGAGAGTTTGAAAAATGTTCAAAATCCACTGCGTATCTATAAAAAACCTCTCGTGTGGCTGGATAGCATACAGTACACAGATTGGGACGTGGTAGGCCCACAGAAAACAAAAGGAGAAGCAGAGGTATTCTTTACAGAACTGCTCCTGCAGGAGCGTGTCTATATGATAGACCGTCGGGATTTCACTGCCGATAGCCTCACCGTCATAGAAGCCAGAGCTTATAAATTTGCAGAGTACTAAAATATAATCAACAGGGCAGCCCTTGCGGGCTGCCCTGTTTTTCATCACACAAAAATCTAAAAAAAACACTTGCTATCAGCGTGAAAATCACTATATTTGCACGCTATTTACGGGTGCGGCGTGTAAAACCGTAAATAACTGATATAAAACAATTAAGTAAAACCCTCTCATAGACACTTGCCGCACGTTTTTACAGGTGGCGTGAGATACAAAAAAAAACACTTTTTTCCTAATATGTCACAGGAAAATATATTGGTAGGTAATACCGATTTTGACTGGGAAGCATATGAAAGCGGTCTTACCGTTTCAAAAGCAGAACAGGACAAAATGAAAGAAATGTACGAAGCTTCTCTAAGCGGCGTAAACGAACACGAAGTAGTAGAAGGTACCGTTGTTGCCAAAAATGACCGCGAAGTTATCGTGGACATCAACGCAAAAAGCGAAGGCGTTATCCCTACATCTGAATTCCGTTACAACCCTGCCCTAGCTGTAGGCGACAAAGTAGAAGTACTTGTTGACCGTCAGGAGAACAAAAACGGCCAGTTGGTTCTTTCTCACAAGAAAGCTCGTGCTATCAAGGCTTGGGACCGCGTAAATGCTGCGTACGAAGCTGGTGAAATCGTTAACGGTTTTGTTAAATGTCGTACTAAAGGCGGTATGATAGTTGACGTATTTGGTATCGAAGCATTCTTGCCAGGTAGCCAGATAGACGTTAAACCTATCCGCGATTACGACCAGTATGTAGATAAGACTATGGAATTCAAGATTGTTAAAATCAACCACGAATTCAAAAACGTCGTTATCTCTCACAAAGCTCTTATCGAGGCCGATATCGAAGAACAGAAAAAAGAAATCGTTTCAAAACTTGAAAAAGGTCAGGTATTGGAAGGAACAGTTAAAAACATCACTCCATACGGTGTATTCATCGACTTGGGCGGTGTTGACGGACTTATCCACATCACAGACCTTTCTTGGAGCCGCATAAACCACCCTTCTGAAGTTGCAGAACTTGACCAGAAGATTAACGTGGTTATCCTAGACTTTGACGAAGACAAAACTCGTATCCAGCTAGGTCTTAAACAGCTTCAAGCTCACCCTTGGGATGCTCTTTCTGAAACATACAAAGTGGGCGACCGCGTGAAAGGTAAAGTAGTAGTTCTAGCAGACTACGGTGCTTTCATAGAAGTAATGCCAGGCGTTGAAGGTCTTATCCACGTTTCTGAAATGTCATGGAGCACACACTTGCGTTCAGCACAGGATTTTGTTAAGATAGGTGACGAAGTAGAAGCAGTTATCTTGACTCTAGACCGCGAAGAACGTAAGATGTCTTTGGGTATAAAACAACTTACTCCAGACCCATGGGAAAACATTTCTGAAAAATACCCACTTAATTCAGTACAGAAAGGTACAGTTCGCAACTTCACAAACTTCGGTGTATTTGTAGAACTAGAAGAAGGCATAGACGGTCTTGTTTATATCTCTGACCTTTCATGGACCAAGAAAATCAAACACCCATCTGAATTCTGCAAGATAGGAGACAAACTAGACGTTGTAATTCTAGAACTAGACACAGAAAACCGCCGTCTATCTCTAGGCCACAAACAGACTACAGAAAACCCTTGGGATGTATATGAAAAAGCATTTGCAGTAGGCACTACCGTTAAAGGTAACGTACTAGAAGTATTTGAAAAAGGTGCTACTGTAGGTTTTGATGGCCACGAAGGTCTAGAAGCATTCTGCCCTCCTCGTCATCTAGCCAAAGAAGATGGTTCTACACTAGCCAAAGGCGAAAGCGTAGATTTCAAAGTGATAGAATTTAACAAAGAGTTCAAACGCATAGTAGTTTCTCACACTTCTACTTTCAAAGAAGAAGAACGTCCTGCTCGCGTTGAGAAAGAATCCAAAAAAGCTGCTCCTGTAAACGAAGTTACAGCAGAAGTTAAATCTACACTTGGAGACCTAGACGCACTAGTAGAACTTAAAAAGAAAATGGAAGAAGGCAAATAATCCTCTATACATTTTATGATGAACGCCCCGCCTGAAAGGCGGGGCGTTTTTTTTTCAAAGACTTCCTCTTACTATTTATTTACATCGCTCTTCCACAGTCCATGCAGGTTGCAGTATTCGTAAACAGCTACCACCTCATCTACTGGGACAGTTATTACAGCATTAGGTTCATCTTTAAGGTTTACCTGTATTCCACCATTTTTTGTCTCCACATAAACAAATGCTATATGGTGCTCTTCTAGCATTGGATGAGCTACACTACCCACCTCTACTTTTATCTTATCATCTGCTAGGCGAGTAACCACTGGCACGTGTTTTTCGCCGCTGGCATCCACCGTATTTGGCACTAATTCCTGCATTTTTTCTCCACAACATACCACAGGCACACCTGCATCCACCACTTTTACTATTACATTTCCACAATGAGAACACTTAAAAAATTTTACAGCCATGATTTGAATGTTTTAAAGGTTAATGATTTCATTTCTAATTCCTGTAACAAATATAAGCAAATGTTATCCTCCATGCAAAAAAGAATATCGTTTTTACATATTGCGAGATTGAAAAAAATTATAGTTTCACATTAAAATAAACTTTATCTTTGTTACACACATAGAATCTATAAACACATTAAAACATAAAGAATATGAAAATAGCCATAGGAAGTGACCACGCAGGTGTAGAATATAAATCTGCCATCATAAAACATCTAGAAGAGAAAGGACACACAGTAAAGGATTTTGGTCCTGCTACCAGTGCTAGTGTTGACTACCCAGACTACATACACCCGGTAGCCAGTGCGGTAGAAAATGGCGAAGTTGAAAGAGGTATCATACTATGTGGCACCGGTAACGGAGCAGCCATGACAGCCAATAAACACGCAGGCATACGTGCTGCCCTATGCTGGAGAACAGATATAGCTCGTCTGGCACGTCAGCACAACGATGCAAATATCCTAGACCTCCCAGCACGTTTTGTATCACTACAAGACGCACTAGGCATGGTGGACGTATTCCTCACCGAAGCTTTTGAAGGGGGACGCCACCAGACTCGTATAGAGAAAATACCTTGCCGTTAGGATTATACATTACATACCATAAAACTATAAAATATGAGAAAGAAAAAAGACAATAAACATATTCATTCTCATAAGGCTGCTCGTCGCTCTCTGGAAAAACACACCAGAGGTGAGAAAAAGCATTATGAGATAAAACAAGGCAATACACTGGGCGAGTTTGACATCAAGGTATTGGGTATGTTCCACCGCAATCCACATGGTGTCTATAACGTCCGCCAGCTCACAGCTCGCATGGAACTTCCACAGACCATGCAGGAAAAAGTGAGTGCGTCTATAAATCACCTTTTGGCTGTAAAACAGATAGAAGAATGTGAAAAAGGACGCTATAAAGCAGCTCCTACTACACAATACATAGTAGGAACCATGGACTTCACTGCATCTGGTGCTGCATACCTCATACCAGACGACAAAGAACGTTATACCGATGACATCTACATCCCGTCAAATTCAACCGCCCAATCCCTCCATGGGGATAAAGTACGTGTCTATGTCTTCAAACGCAAGAGTGGCCGTCGTCCAGAAGGCGAAGTAGTAGAAATCATCTCCCGTGCCAAGACACATTTTGTAGGACGTATAGAGATATCGGGCAACTATGGTTTTGTACTGCCAGATAATAACCGCATACACGTAAACTTCTATATCCCTCGCGAAGGCTTTAAAGACGCCAAAAACGGAGATAAAGTAATAGTAGAGATAGCTTCGTGGCCAGAAAAAGCCGCTGGCCCAGTAGGACGTATCACCGAAGTTCTAGGCACACCGGGGCAGCACGATGTAGAGATACATTCCATACTAGCAGAATACGGTCTACCATATCGTTTTGAAGACGAGGTAGAAAAAGAAGCAGCTGCACTTCCACTGGAAATAACAAGCATGGAAATATCTCGTCGTCGTGACATGCGTGGAGTTACGACATTTACCATAGACCCTGCCGACGCCAAAGACTTTGACGATGCTATATCATTTGAAGAGCTAGAAAATGGCAATTACAGTATAGGTATACACATAGCAGACGTATCACACTACATGCAAGAGGGCACCCTGCTGGACAATGAAGCATATGAACGTGGGACATCGGTGTATCTGGTGGACAGAGTCGTACCTATGCTCCCCGAAGTGCTATGTAATAACGTATGCTCACTACGCCCAAACGAAGACAAATTGACGTTTTCGGCAGTATTTGAGATGAACTCCAAGGGTGAAATACTGAACGAATGGTTTGGTCGTACAGTAACACATTCTGTGCGTCGTTTTACCTATGAAGAAGCACAGGCAGTTATAGAAGGAGGAGATGACACCCTTAAAAAAGAGATACTCACACTTGATTCCCTTGCCAAAAAGATGCGTGCCGCACGCATGAAAAACGGAGCTATTTCGTTTGACAAGGAAGAGGTCAAATTCTCCCTAGATGATAAAAACGAGCCCATAGGCATACACATCAAGGTTTCCAAAGACGCACACAAACTCATAGAAGAGTTTATGCTACTAGCCAATCGCCGTGTAGCTACATACATAGGTCGTGAAATAGCCAAAGAAGGCGGTCGCTATCAAGGCAATCCTCCTACATTTGTCTATCGTGTGCATGATGACCCAAATCCCGACAAACTATTTGCTCTTTCGGGGATAGCACGTCAGTTTGGGTACAAGATATCAACCAAAGACCGCCGTGCCATTTCATCATCACTTAACAAACTCCTCAAGGAAAGCCACTCCCGCAAGGAAGGCAACATGATGGAGACTCTGGCCATGCGTTGTATGGCAAAAGCAGAATACTCTACCGATAACATAGGTCACTATGGTCTAGCATTTGATTATTACACACATTTCACATCACCCATACGCCGTTATCCAGACGTGATGGCTCATCGTCTGCTAGCTCGTTACCTAGACGGAGGCAAGAGTGTAGATGCAGAAAGTTATGAGGAAAAATGCAAACACTCATCTGAACGCGAACGCATAGCTGCCGAAGCCGAACGTGATTCTGTGAAATACATGCAGGTAAAATATATCACACGTTTTGCTGGGCAAGATTTACGAGGTGTTATAAGCGGTGTTACAGAATGGGGCATCTATGTAGAGACCATTGACAGCAAATGTGAAGGCATGGTACGCATACGTGATTTAAGAGACGACTACTATTCATTTGATTCCAAGAACTATGCTCTAGTGGGAGAAAACAGCCATAATGTGCTACGTCTGGGAGATGAAGTGATAGTACGTCTTAAAAATGCCGACCTAGAACGCAAACAGATAGATTTTGAGTTTGTAAGTACAGCAGACGCACTCCATAACAACGAAACAGGAAACGACTAATACATGGAATACGGCAGCGATGAATATTTTATGAAGGCAGCCTTACAAGAGGCTCATATGGCAGCCGCCAAAGGCGAGATACCAGTAGGTGCTGTCATAGTGGGAGCAGGACGTATCATAGCCCGCACTCATAACCTCACCGAGACTCTCAACGACGTTACTGCCCACGCCGAAATGCAAGCCATCACTTGTGCTGCCGAAGCTATGGGAGGCAAATACCTCAACGATTGCACTCTGTATGTAACACTAGAACCTTGTCAAATGTGTGCAGGAGCACTCTATTGGGCACAGATATCACGCGTGGTATGGGGTGCCGATGACCTTCGTCGTGGATACCGAGCGATGGGTGCTAGTCTTCACCCCAAGACAACGACTACCAGCGGCATACTTGCTGGTGAATGTCAGGCCATCATAGATGATTTTTTCAAAAAATTGCGTTAGAATACACGATTAAAAACTTATATAGACGCCCCTTTCAAGGAGCGTTTATTTTTTCCCATCACAACATTTAAAACCAAAACGCTGCCGCCCTGTGGGCGGCAGCGTCTATTGAGAACAAATTATCTACGTTTTAAAGTAAGACTACTATTTAAGAGCGTCTATACAGTTAAGGTCAGAGAAAGCCTGTTTAACACGTGCCACAAGAGTTTCTTCACCTTTGCGTAGCCATACGCGTGGGTCATAGTATTTCTTGTTTGGAGCGTCTGGACCTTCTGGGTTACCTATCTGTGTCTGTAGGTAGTCTTTTTTGGCATCCATGTAGTTACGTATGCCTTCCATTAATGCAAACTGAGTATCGGTATCTACGTTCATCTTAACTACACCGTAAGAGATAGATTCACGTATTTCTTCTAGTGAAGAACCACTACCACCGTGGAATACAAAATTTACAGGGTTGTGAGCAGTACCGTATTTCTTTTCTATATATTCCTGTGAATCACGCAATATAGTAGGTTTAAGGACTACGTTACCTGGTTTATACACACCGTGTACGTTACCAAACGAAGCAGCAATAGTGAAGTTTGGACTTACAGAAAGAAGTTCTTCATAAGCATATGCTACGTCTTCTGGCTGAGTGTATAGACGAGAAGAATCTACGTTTGAGTGGTCAACACCATCTTCTTCACCACCTGTGATACCTAGCTCTATTTCTAGAGTCATACCCATCTTGCTCATACGTTTAAGGTATTCTTTACATAGAGCAACGTTATCTTTAAGAGATTCGGTAGATAGGTCTATCATGTGAGAAGAGAAAAGAGGTTTGCCTGTTTGAGCAAAATACTCTTCACCTGCTGCAAGAAGACCATCTAGCCATGGAAGAAGATTTTTGGCACAGTGGTCTGTGTGTAGAATCACTGGAACGCCATAGGCTTCGGCCACAGTGTGAACGTGTTTGGCACCTGCTATCGCACCAGCTATTGCAGATTTCTGAGCTTCGTTTGATAGAGATTTACCAGCTATGAACGATGCACCACCGTTTGAGAACTGAATGATAACTGGAGAATTTACTGCAGCGGCAGCCTCCATCACAGAATTCATAGTGTTTGTACCAGTACAGTTTACAGCTGGGATGGCAAAACCTTTTTCTTTGGCTAGGGCAAATATCTCACCCAATGTAGCACCTGTTGCTACTCCTGATTTGATTTTTTGACTCATTGTGTTTATGTTTATAAATATATGACAGGGGTCTGTCAATTAATTATTGATTTGTTTTCTTTATTTTCATTCACAGAATGACGTACAAAGATACGACTTAGTTCCTTTCACTCCAAGATTTAGAAGTTTATTTCATTGTCCTTCTGCAAATTTTCATCTACCCACCCACGCATGAGAGACAATCCACTAGGATGGATACCGTGTCCCATGTAGTATTCGTTATATGTAAAATCCACACCTTTGCTCTCCATAAATGGTTTTACTAGTCTAGCCCACTGCACAGGGATGACAGGGTCTACCTGTCCATGTGTAGCAAATACCTTTATTCCACATAAGTCTTCTGGGGAGACATTATAATTCACGATAGACTTTTCTAGATACCCACTCAATGGCATAAAGTAACGCACCCTATGTGGATATGTAGTCATGATTCCATAACCAAGTATAGCTCCTTGTGAGAATCCCAGATACCACACATTGGCAGGGTCGGCGTCATAGGCTTCCACAGCTTCATTTATAAATGTGTGCAGTGTATCCCGTGCAGCGACAGCCTCTGTCTCACAAGTAAACTTCTCTCCATTTGTAAAATCCAACGAATACCACGCTGCCCCTCCCCACGCAAGGTCTATAGGAGCACGAGGAGCTACCACATGAAACACATCGGGGAACTCTCCTGCCAGCGAATACAAATCATTTTCATCGGCACCATAGCCATGCACTAAAACCAATAGAGGATTTTTTCTTCCACCTTCATAAGCTCTAGCAGGTGGGGCATATAGATGTTTAAGAGATAGATTTTTCTTCATTTTTATAGTGTTTTAACGATGGAGCAATTTAATCATTTTAATATTTTCTACCAAAGAAAAGATTTTATGACTACTTTTGTCTTTTAGCAATCCAATACACACACCTATGGAAACAAGAGTAAAAGACGTAGCAAGAGCGTTAGAACAACTTTCACCCACCATCTATGCCGAAGATTTTGACAATGTAGGTCTTCTGGTAGGCTCTCCCAGTAGTATAGTCAAGGGCATACTCATCACCCACGACTGTACAGAAGAAGTAGTCATGGAGGCAGTAGAAAAAGGAGCCAATATGATTATAGCCTTCCACCCTATCATATTCTCGGGACTTAAACGCCTTACAGGCAGCAACTATGTGGAACGAGCCGTTATGACAGCCATAAAAAACGACATAGCTATATATGCCATACATACCGCACTGGATAATTCTTGGGAAGGAGTAAACGAAGGCATGTGTCGTGCATTGGGGCTTAAAGGCAGAAAAATACTCATTCCACAGAAAAACACTCTTTATCGTCTTTCCACATATGTCCCTCTATCCCATAGTGAGATAGTAAGAACCGCCCTATCGGCAGCAGGAGCAGGAGCTATGGGGGATTATGACCAATGCTCATGGACGACAAGGGGGACAGGGCGATTCTGTGGAAAAGAAGGAGCCACTCCTTATGTAGGGAGTGTAGGACTTCTTCACAGCGAGGAAGAAGACATGATAAACGTCATCGTCCCCTCCCACTGCAAATCATCTGTCATAAACGCTCTGCTTTCCTCTCACCCCTATGAAGAACCTGCATATGAAATAGTAGCATTGGAGAATAAAAACAAACGCATAGGCATGGGAATGATAGCTCATCTACCCTATGCTATGGATGAGAAAAGTTTTCTAGAGATGGTAAGGGATACATTTGATGCGAGAGGGATAAGACATTCGGCATTTACTGGAAAAAAGATAAAAAAGGTAGCCGTATTGGGTGGTTCTGGCAGTTTTGCCATAACATCGGCACGTAGAGCTGGAGCCGATGCTTTTATCACTGCCGACCTTAAATACCACGACTATTTTTCTGCCGAAGGCGACATTCTTCTGGCAGATATAGGACATTTTGAGAGTGAACGTTTTACAAAAAACATTTTATGGGATTATATATCCGAAAAATTCACTAACTTTGCAGTCTGTTTATCAGATATAGACACAAACCCTATCAATTATTTGCAATAAAATGGCAGAAAAAGAAATTACAGTAGAACAGAAGTTGCGTACACTATATGACTTGCAACTTATAGATTCACGCATAGACCAGATACGTGCTATCCAAGGCGAACTACCTCTAGAAGTACAGGACCTAGAAGACGAAATAGAAGGTCTTAACACTCGTTTGGGACGTCTTAGAGAAGAATATCAGAAAGCCGAAGACGGTCTTAAAGACCTCAGAAAAGCCATACTAGAATCCAAAGACGCTATCATTCGTTATGAAAACCAGCAGAAGAGCGTACGCAATAACCGCGAATATGACGCCCTTACAGGTGAGATAGAGTACGAAGAACTCAACATCACTCACGCCGAAAAAATGATACGCGAAGCGTCTATAAAACTAGAAGCACATAAATCAAATATAGCTGCCACCGAAGAAAAAATACAGACATTGGGTGGTAAATTGAGTGTTAAACAGAGCGAACTTGACGGCATACTAGCAGAAACTCAACGCGAAATGGAATCTCTACAAGTAAAAGCAGACGAGATTTCTACACAGATAGAGCCACGACTACTTACTGCATATCGCAAGATACGTGCCCGCGTACACAATGGTCTTGCCGTAGTATCTATAGACCGCGGTGCCAGCGAAGGTTCATACTTCACTATCCCTGCACAACGTCAGATAGAGATAGCCATGCGTAAGAAAATCATAGCAGACGAGAACAGCGGACGTATCCTTGTGGACCCTGCTTTAGCTGCCGAGGAAAAAGAAAAAATGGCTCCTCTTTTTGCAGACTTTGACATTTAATGTTTCTTTAGAGATATGAAAACATCGGGCAGCCCAGAGGGCTGCCCGATGTTTTATGATTTAAACTCATCCCACTAGAGATGTTCTATATAATTTTTCATTATGTATAGCGAATATATACTAGCCACACGATGCAAGAATTTGGGATAGTCCATAGGTGAGTGTTCGTTGGCAGTATCAGAAATGGTACGAATCACAGCAAATGGGATTTTATGCTCCCAGCACACCTGTGCCACTGCTGCTCCTTCCATCTCTACGGCATACATATCTGGAAGGTCTTCCATTATACGGTTACGCACATCGCTACTTTTTATGAATTGGTCGCCTGTGGCAATGTTTTTACGGTGAACTATAACATTGGACAGAGAGAATTCTGCTCTATCTTCATCACTTATGTAGCTAGATATATTATCCACAAAATCCTGTGCCGCACAAGCTAGTTCATCGCTCAGTTTTTCATCTGTCGCTATACCATCTGCGCCTACCAGCGGCACATAGTAACGACGCTTGAATGGTGATGCGTCCACATCGTGATGGAAAAGACGACGAGCTATGACTATATCGCCTATTTTGGCATTATCATCTAGTCCTCCAGCTACACCGGTAAATATGAGCCGGTCTATTTTAAAGACGTTTATAAGATTGGCCGTAGTAGAAGCCGATGCTGTTTTACCCCATTGTGAAAAGACGAGCACCACATCTTTTCCATAGAGTGTTCCTTCTATATACTCACGCATACCTAGCGATGTAGTGCGTGGATTTTTCACTTCCGAAAGCAAGAGGTCAAATTCCTCCTGCATAGCACTTAGTATTCCTATTTTCATGTTTTATGATTTTCTTATTTGATGGCAAAGGTACGGTTTTTAATATATATGCTGCTTTTTTAGGGCAAATTTATAACTTGCACCATATGATTAGCAGAAGATTTAACGGCTTTTTAACAGCTATATAAAACAAATATTACGATTTTCGTATCAGTTAAATAGAAGAAAAAGATAAACCTTAAAAACACATTTGAAAAGTTATGGAACAGACAAGCAGAACATCGGTAGATATACGTGCTATAAGTGAAAAAATAGCTCGTGAAAGTGCATTTGTAAGCCTGCTAACCAGTGAGATAAACAGCGTCATAGTAGGACAGAACCAGATGGTAGAACGTCTGCTTATAGGACTGCTAGGTGGCGGACATATCCTACTAGAAGGTGTCCCCGGTCTAGCCAAAACACTCGCCATCAACTCCCTCTCCAAAGCCGTAGATGGTGTATTCTCTCGTATCCAGTTCACTCCAGACCTTCTCCCTGCCGACGTAGTAGGTACTATGATATACAACGTAAAAGAGGGCAACTTCTCTATCAAAAAAGGGCCTGTTTTTGCCAATTTTGTCCTAGCCGATGAAATCAACCGTGCCCCTGCCAAAGTACAGTCTGCACTACTGGAGGCAATGCAGGAGCGTCAGGTAACCATAGGTGATGAGACATTCCCACTATGTGAACCATTCCTAGTGATGGCTACACAGAACCCTATAGAACAGGAAGGTACATACCCTCTACCCGAAGCACAGATGGACCGTTTTATGCTTAAAACAGTGGTTTCATATCCATCTATAGAGGATGAACAACGCATCATGCGTAACAACACATCTGCCGAAGGACAGAAGAAAATACGCCCCGTGGTTACACTGGAAGACATCTCTCGTGGACGTGCTGCTGCCCGCGAAGTATATATGGATGAAAAGATAGAAAAATACATCCTAGACATCATATTTGCATCACGTTACCCAGAACAGTATAAACTAGACCAACTCAAACCTCTTATCGCATACGGAGCTTCGCCTCGTGGTAGCATAAATCTAGTTACCGCTTCCAAAGTATATGCTTTCCTACGCGGTCGTGGTTATGTCATTCCAGAAGACGTACGTGCCATAGCACCAGACGTTCTACGCCACCGTATAGGAGTAACTTATGAGGCCGAAGCAGAAAACGTACATTCAGAAGAAATCATAAGCTCTATCCTCAACGAAGTACAAGTACCATAGAGCGTTCCCTCTACTATGATGGCAGCATGAACCCCTGCCCAATTTATAACATAAAAACACACAAGAGATGGACGTAAAGGAAGTACTTAAAAAAGTACGCAAGATAGAGATAAAGACACGGCGACTGTCAGACCATGTATTTTCGGGAGAGTATCACAGCTCCTTCAAGGGACGTGGTATGACATTCAGCGAAGTGCGTGCTTACCAGTATGGAGATGACGTGCGTAACATAGACTGGAATGTAACTGCCAAGACCAATACTCCACACGTCAAGGTATTTGAAGAGGAGAGAGAACTCACACTTATGCTTGCTGTGGATGTTTCTGGTAGCGAATTCTTTGGCAGTGATGACATTACCAAAAGAGAAATTATCACCGAAATATGTGCCACACTGGCCTTTTCGGCTATGGGAAACAATGATAAAATAGGGCTACTCCTCTTTTCAGATGCCATAGAACTTTTTATCCCTCCTGCCAAAGGACGTATGCACGTACTGCGTATCATTCGCGAACTTATAGAATTTACTCCCCACAGCCAGAAAACAGATATCAAAGTGGCGATGGAGTATCTATTTGGTGTGATGAAGAAAAAATCCATAGTATTTCTAGTATCAGACTTCATACACGCTGGATATGCAGACTCCCTTAAAATCATGGCTCGTAAACACGATATGACTGGCATTCGCATCTATGACCCTGCCGAAGAAGAACTACCCGATGTAGGTATGGTACTCATGCGTCATGATGAGAGCGGGGAATATGTATGGGCAGACACTTCGTCTAGAGAAGTACGCCGTCAGTACCGCAATCAATATATATCACGTTGCAATTATTTTGAAGAATCGTTCCGCCATAGTGGAGCAGGAACCATCACCACTAGCACCCGAGATGATTATGCAAAAAAACTATTGGGATATTTTAGGAGCAAATAAATTATGTGTGTGGGCTGTATTTTTATCATTTATGATAGGAATACCTATGCTCCATGCACAGAATAGTCCTACCATATCTTGGCAGACAGACACTACCAAGATACGTCTAGGCGAACAGATAAACCTTTCTATAGAAGTAACCGCTCCCCGTAAAGACATAGTAGCCTTTCCCGAAATCAAACCTTCTACCGATAGCATAGAAGTCCTAGGTCACGGGAAGATAGACACTACATATAAAAAGGAGCGTGCAATATACAAGACCACATATCGTATTACTTCGTTTGATGAGGGTAAATACCACATACCTCCTATTCAGGTAAAAGCTGGTGAAGACATCATCACTACCGACCCTTTTGAGATAGAAGTGCTTACAGTACCTGTGGACACTCTCCAACAGGCTCGTTACGGCATCAAGGACATACGTACAGACCGCTACACATTTACCGAAGTATTGCAACAGTACTGGTGGATACCACTAGTACTTATAGTATTGGCATTGCTCGTATGGGAGATAATACGCGTAATACGCAAAGAACGTATCAAACGCATGGCTCCAGAACTACTTTTGAGTCCTTATGAACGTGCCAAATTCCGTCTTAATCGTCTGGACGAGGCTGGGTATATAGAAAAAGACATGGTAAAAGAATACTATGTAGGTCTTACCGATGTAATACGTCTATATCTGGATGAAGAATTTGACCTTCCTGCACCAGAGAGCACATCTAGTGAAATACTAGCCGAGATAAAGAAACTTCATCTCACTCACGAGCAGTATCATCAGATGCGTGAATTCCTCACCGATGCAGACCTCGTGAAATTTGCCAAGATGTTCCCTTCTCCAGATGACAACAACCGTTATCGTATGTTCATAGAGGCTATAATAGATACTCTACGTCCAGCACCAGCAGAAGAATCCCTCACCCAAAAACCCAAAGAAAATGGTACAGAATAGTTTTGAAATAGTAGATAAAGTCTTTTTCTACCTACTACTCATTCTGCCACTATTAGCAGGATTTATATGGTGGAGAGGACATAAGATGTATCCATACTTAAAGATTTCATCTACTCGTGCGTTCCGTTTGAGTAGTTCGTGGAGAGTAAAGACACGTCATGTACTATGGGTACTGCGTTTTGCTGCACTAGCGTGTATCATAGTTGCCATGACACGTCCTAGAGATGTAGAGGTAAGCACACAGTCCCGTGCTGGTCTAGGAGTAGATATAGTTATGGCTGTGGACCTTTCGGGCAGTATGCTTGCAGCAGACTTCAAACCCTCGCGACTTGATGCACTTAAAAAGGTAGCGTCAGATTTTGTACAGGGACGCACATCAGACCGTGTAGCACTGGTTTCATATGCTTCCGAAGCATTCACACAGACTCCTCTTACTACAGACAAACGTGTAGTGGTACAAGCCATACAGAATCTGCGTCAGGGGCTTATAGGTGAGACTACCGCCATAGGTATGGGATTAGGTACTGCTATAAACCGTCTTAAAGGCAGTGAAGCCAAAAGCAAAGTCATCATACTACTTACAGACGGTATAAACAACGACGGTTTTGTTGACCCTCGTACCGTGGCAGACATAGCTCGTAAACTAGGCATCAAGGTTTATACCATAGGTATAGGTACCAACGGTCTGGCAGACTACCCCGTTGCCAAAGACCCTCGCACAGGTCGTGTGGTGTATCAGAAAGTACCGGTAGAGATAGACGAAGCTCTATTGCGAGACATAGCATCTACCACAGGAGGTAAATACTTCCGTGCTACCGATGAGAACAAACTTCAGTCTATATATGACGAGATAGACTCTCTGGAAAAAAGCAAGATAGAGGACATCAAGTTCTATAACTATGACGAGATGTTCAGGGGGTGGTTACTCGTTGCTCTATGCCTGCTAATGATAGAGATAATCCTCCGCCGTACTATATACAAAGGATTCATATAATGTTTCACTCTCATTTATAGAGAACAAAAACAGAAAACTATGTACGAACTAGACAAACCAATATATCTTTACCTACTATTGCTAGTACCTATTTTATGGATACTACTGGCATACATATTGAGATATCGTAGAAAAAAAGCCGAAAGCTTTGCTTCCAGCCGTCTTATGCTTTCTCTAGTGCCATATAAAAGTACTTCGGCACTCGTATGGAAGACCATAATGGTTTCCTGTGCCATAGTATGTCTTACTCTTGCACTAGTTAATCCTCGCATTGGCACCAAGATAGAAAAGGTCAAAATGCAAGGCTCAGACGTGGTATTTGTACTGGATATTTCTCTATCTATGAAGGCCGAAGACATAGCTCCAAACCGTCTATCTCGTGCCAAACAAGTCATCTCTCGCACCATAGACGCATTGGGAGGGGATAGAGTAGGTATAATAGTCTATGCTGGCAGTGCTTACCCTCTGCTACCTATCACTAGCGATTATTCGGCAGCCAAAATGTTCCTATCCACAGCCGAACCCGGTATGGTTTCATCACAAGGCACTTCAATCGCCGAAGCCATAATCCTAGCACAAAAATATTTTGATGACCCTACGGTTAAAAACAAATTGGTTGTGGTAATATCAGACGGTGAAGACCACGATGAAGACCTAGACGTTGCATCCATAGCCAAAGCTGCGGGTGAGGCAGGCATCAAGATATATACAGTAGGTGTAGGTACTCCTGCTGGTGGGCCTATACCATTACGCGGCCCCGATGGTTTTATCAAGTCTTATAAACAAGACACAAAAGGCGAGGTAGTAGTAACCAAAGCCGATATGGCTACCCTCTCCAGCATAGCAGCCGCAGCGGGTGGAGAATACATAGATGGTTCTTCTACACAGAACGTAGTAGAAAAGATACAGGACATACTAGGCAAAAGCGAAAAAAACGAATACGGCACCACCGAAATCATAGAATACAAAGACCGTTATCAGTGGTTTGCTGGGGCTGCTCTACTCTTCTTGATATTGGAAGTATTGATAGGTTACCGTCGTAGTCGTCTGGGTAGCCGTTACAACATTTTTGGCGAGGAAAAAGCCATAGATGAGGACTAAAACATTGATAAAGAAATGAAAAGACACTATATAACATCGGTATTTTTGGCCATTGTTGCCCTATTGGTTTCGACATATAACGTCTATGGTCAAGTGGAGAAGAAAAAATACCTACGAGAGGGCAATAGCCAATATAAAAAAGCTCGTTACCCCATAGCAGACTCCCTATATGCTATGGCGGTAATGAATGACACGTCTTATGCTATAGGGTATTATAATCGTGGTAATGCTCTTTATCTAGGTGGGGATGCGGCATCGGCACACGCCCAATGGATGAAGGCTCTTATGAACACCCCCGGTGAGGAGGAAAAAGCAGATATACTCTATAACCTAGGAGGTCTGCAAATGGATGCTCAGAACTACGGCGAAGCCATAAAATTATACAAGGACGCCCTACGTCGCAATCCCAGTGACGAAGAGGCTCGTTATAATCTAGCCCTAGCCAAAGAACTCCTCAAAGACCAGCAACAGAACCAAAATCAGGATAATCAAAATCAGAACCAGAACGGTGATGGTGAAGGTCAGAACGACCAAAACAAAGACCAAAATCAAAATAACCAAGACCAGAATAAAGACCAAAACCAAAACAACCAAGACCAGAACAAAGACCAAAACCAAAACAACCAAGACCAGAACAAAGACCAAAACCAAAATAACCAAGACCAGAATAAAGACCAAAACCAAAACAACCAAGACCAGAATAAAGACCAAAATCAAAATAACCAAGACCAGAACAAAGACCAAAATCAAAATAACCAAGACCAGAATAAAAATCAGAACAATGGTCAGGGGCAGAATCCCCCTCCACAACAACGCCCTCTATCCTCCCAGGACGAACAAATGCTTAATGCAATAGCAGGAAAAGAAAAGGAGACACAGGAAAAAGTCAAAGGAGAGAAAGTACAGGGAGTAGGTAAAAAATCCACCAAAGATTGGTAACTTTGTATTTTAAGAATTAAAGATGATGATAAGGAACATAAACATAACTACATCTATATCCAGAGCAGCTAGAATGTTGCTTTGGATATTGTGTGCTTATATAGCATTGGGGAGTGAAAGTCTTTATGCTCAAAATGAGAGCATAGTAACAGCCACTGTCAGCAAAAAGAAAATAGCTGTCAACGAAAACATTTCTCTAGAGATAGTCGTCAATGATGATATGGAGAAATTTATCCCCCCTGTCCTTTCAGACTTCAACGTGCTTGCTGGGCCCAATCAGTTCTCTAGCATGTCTTATAACAACATCAATGGTCGTTCTCGCATGGAGCGTAAGACCACCATATCTTACATACTACAACCTTTGCGTGAGGGAGAAGCCGTTATAGGACCTGCCATAGTCATAGTAGAAGGCAAGGAGCATAGCACCGCTGGCATATCCATAAGCGTAGGCCCAGCCATAGAAGGGCAGAACAACGCCTCCTCACAGGCGTCTGCCTCATCATCTATGCTCAACACCCCTAGCAATGCTGCCGAAAACATACACCTAGTAGCTACTGTTTCAAATTCACGACCTTACATAGGAGAGCCCGTTACTATAACATATCGTCTGTATTATAGAGTAAACATTGGTCAGACATATCTTAACTCAATGCCAAAATTTGACGGGTTTTGGACACAAGCCTACCAAGAAAGTGATATCCCTCGCAATGAAGGTCAACGCGACTACTATAAAGACGAACTATATAACGTAGTTACTTTCTATAAAACACTACTTATACCACAGAAAGCTGGCACATTTAAGATATCTCCACTTTCTGTAAACATGATTGCCGAAGTAGGTACTGGGCAGTATGATTGGTGGGGAGAGGAGATAACACGTGCATCCCAACTCTCCATAAACAGTAACAGCCTGTCCATAAATGTACGCGAACTACCTAGTGCTGGTCGTCCAGCAGACTTTAACGGAGCAGTAGGTCAATACACCCTAGAGAGTACTCTTTCTCCATCAGACGTAAGTGCGGGTGCATCATCCACATATACCATTAAACTCAAAGGAGAGGGTAACATACCATTGCTTGAAACTCCACATGTAGAGTTTCCACAGGAGATAGAAAGCTATGACCCACAGGTAAACAAGGAAAGTCGTCTAGGCTCTTCTACTATGTCTGGAGGAATAGACATCCAGTATATACTCATACCTCGTCTTAAAGGCTCATATGCTATACCTTCGGTAAATTTCTCGTATTTTAACCCCAAAACAGGAAAATACACTACTCTTAAAAGCGGCGAAAAAACACTTAACGTCACAGGAGATGCAGTAGTAAACACCACTGCCACCCCCACACAGAACGCTGTTCCCACTGCCAATAAAACCGATGTCAAATACCTTTCTGACGACATCCATTACATACAACATGAGAACCGTTTAGAGCAGAAAAACATCGCCAAATGGTATGACACTTGGGTATTTACTATACTAGCTCTCATTCCACTAGGACTAATACCTCTATGCCTAGCCATCAGATTCCTCACATCTAGCATAGACCGTAATTCGCCTGCTTCGCGTGCCAAACGTGCTGCCTCTGCTGCCAAAAAGAAACTCTCCCGTGCCAAAAAGGCTCTGGATAGAGGAGATTATGTCGCATTTTATGGAGAGATGGAAGACGCCATGTATAGCTTTATACTAGACAAACTCAAGATACGTCGTAGCGATGCTTCTATAGAGAATATAGGTGGACGTCTTATATCCCGTGGTGCCGACCCAGAAATAGCATCGCGTCTTATAAAAGTATTGGAATCCTGCCAGATGGCTCGTTATGCAGGTTTTTCATCTTCTACTGCACTAGAAGACTACAATGCCGCACGCATAGCGATAGAAGATGTAAACAAGAGTATCAAGAACTAATGACAAAACCAGAGATGAGAAAAAAGATACTTGACATAAAGAATATCATTTGCATAGCTATCCTGCTACTATCGGGATTATCTATCCATGCACAGAACATAGACACGTTATTCTCTCGTGGCAACACAGCATATAAAAACGGAGATTATAAAACTGCCGCCGAATCCTACCAGACTATACTTTCGGCAGGATACCATAGTGCCGAACTTTATAACAATCTAGGCAATGCATACTATCGTCTGGGATATATAGCTCCCACCATACTAGCATACGAGAGAGCTGCCCTTCTAGACCCTAGCGACAAAGACATAGAACATAACTTGACGCTAGCTCGCCGTATGACCACAGATAACATAGTACCTCTAGGTACTTCGCTTACTTCACGCGTGTGGGAGGCGATGGTAGGTCTTTTTGATGCTAGCACTTGGGGTATTATAACAATAGTTTGCCTATGGATAACGGGGATATTATTTGTGATGTTTATCTATGGAAAATCGGTAGGAGTACGTCGCACGTCATTTTACCTGTTTATCATATCCATAGCTCTTTCATCTCTATTCTATGCTATGAACCGCAGTGCCCACAATAGAATCAACCAATGCCCATATGCCATTATCACTGCCACCAATGTTACCGTAAAAAGCGAACCAAGCAATGCTGGTGGTGATGCCTTCTCACTACACGAAGGAGCTAAATTTGCCATAGAAGAGACACTGGATGGCTGGTATAAGATACGTCTAGCCGATGGCAAAACTGGTTGGCTACCTCTATGGGCTGCCGAGAAGATTTAATCTTTATACTTTACGATGACAAAAAGGCGAGCCTGCGGCTCGCCTTTTTGTCACTTGCTATGGTATCATATCATCGATAAAGTCTGTGAGGCTATGAAGTTTGACATCGGCTATACCGTATCGTTTATCCTCATATGATATAGGAGCTGGAACCGCGATAGTATGCATACGAGCCGCTTTGGCTGCCACTACCCCATTTACAGAATCCTCAAATACTATGCACTCCCACGGCTCTACACCTAGACGAGAAGCACACAGGATATAAATCTCTGGGTGGGGTTTTCCATAGACTACCTCTTCGCCTGTACACATCACCTCTATACTATCACCTATACCCACTCTTTTGATGAAATTTACAGCCACGCTACGCGGAGTAGATGTAGCAAGCCCTATTTTGAGTCCCCACTTCTCTGCTCTTTTCAGTACATTATCTATACCCGGTAGCACACGTCCACTCTCTAGTACCAATTCGCTTACCCTATCACACACCATCTTTTCTATCTCTTGTTTTGAAAAAGAAACAGGATTTTCGTCCCATACTCTAGAGACTATATCACCTATCCTCACCCCTTGATAACGCATCACATCATCACGGGTATATGGTATTCCCACACGCTGCATGACCTCCATAGATGCCTGTCCCCAGAATGGTTCAGAGTCTATAAGCACCCCGTCCATATCAAATATTATAGCCTTGGTATTTTTCATTTTATATCCTTTAAGTGTTGTGCAAAATTACCAATAAATATCTACTTTTGTAACAAATAATCATTATCTACATTCATTTTATACCATTATGAAACATTATCTACTTACACTTATTTTCATAGTGATGTTTATATTTTCATGCAAAGGAGCAGAAGAATCTACATCTCCTACTCCCA
The DNA here is from genome assembly GCA_017620815.1 of Flavobacteriales bacterium. Taxonomy (GTDB): domain Bacteria; phylum Bacteroidota; class Bacteroidia; order Flavobacteriales; family UBA1820; genus Merdimorpha. The sequence goes on along the minus strand of JAGAUI010000042.1, from coordinate 20,078 downwards.
CTCCTCAAGCCATTACTATACCCGAAGATGCCATACCATTTGATTTTGATTCACATATATATTTTGACGTTTTGATAGATGACACTACTCATGCCACCCTTGCATTTGACACTGGTAACACAGGGCTTCTACTAGACAAAAAATTCTACAATGACGTCTTTGGCAGTTACCGTACCCTACGCAATGCTATGGTAAGAGGTGCTGGCAATCAAATAGAAAGGGCTACCCTAGATATGAATCCTTGGAAATACCGCATAGGGAAATACTCCCGCAACGAAGACATGGCACTGATTCTTGACATTTGTTCTATATTGGGAGATAAGGCCGATGGCCTTCTAGGTATGAATCTAGTCAAAGACAGCATAGTAGAGATATCATATGATGATAGCTATATGAGGTTTCTACCTTCTGACTATGCCATAGACGACACCTACACACATATCCCATGTTCTTTTCTAGATGCTGAGCACAATCGCCTCATAATGCCCGTAAGAATAACAATAGATGACAACACAGTAATAGATGGGCGTTTTCTACTGGATACGGGAGCTGGTGCTGGTATCATCATAGGATATGAAACCTCCAGCAAATATCAGCTATCTGAAAAACTTACTAATGCCAAATCTACACATCTAGTAAATGGCGGAGTAGGAGGAGAGAGGATTGATAATGTTTCTCGTATCAAGGAGATAGAAATAGGAGGACACAAGACAGATGATGAAATCATCTATTTCTCCACAGATGATAGAGGGGCTATTTCAGATACTCGTTATGATGGTATCATAGGCAATGCCATTCTCAAACGTTACGATATCATCATCAATCTATCTAGCGGAGATATGTACATACGTCCATCATCATACTTTTCTATCCCTAGCCCTAAATATAGCACAGGACTTACTCTTACTCCCCGTGGTAAAAGCTATAATGCTTGGGTGGTAAATGGAGTTACAGAGGGTTGTAATGCACAAAAGGCTGGTATAAAAAGCAGTGACATGATACTATCTATCAACGGCAAAAACATAAACGAAATAGATGATAAAACACTGGAAAACATGAGTCATAACGCCGAAAGATGGACTGTCAAGATATTAAGAGGTAAGGATGAGATAGAAATAAGTTTTGAAAAAGACGTTTTATAAGTCCCATCTTTAACACATACAACATAAAAAAACGGATAGACAATGTCTATCCGTTTTTGTTATATTCAAAAACGCAACTATACCGTTTTCAAATGTTCTTCCAAGCCTATTATTCAGCAGCTTTTTCTTCTGCTGGAGCCTCAAGAGCAACTTCTTCAGCGGCAGGAGCAGCTTCTTCAGCTTTTTTCTTACCTGCACGACGAGTGCGAGATTTTTTAGTGGCTTCAGTCTTGGCAGATGCAGAGTAGATTTCGTTGAAGTCAACAAGCTCTATCATACACATTTCGGCAGCGTCACCTAGACGGTTACCTAGTTTGATGATACGAGTGTAGCCTCCAGGACGATTACCTACCTTTGCTGCGATAGGACCAAATACTTCCTTAACGGCTTCTTTTGATCTAAGTGCAGCAAATACTACACGACGAGAGTGAGTCTCATCAGTTTTGGCCTTTGTGATGATAGGCTCAATGAATTTACGCAATTCGCGAGCTTTGGCCAGTGTAGTGTTTATCCTTTTGTGCTCTATAAGAGAGCAGGCCATGTTTGTAAGCATGCTCTTTCTGTGAGCAGCAGTGCGGCCTAGGTGGTTAAATTTCTTTCCGTGTCTCATTTATAAAAATAAATGTGAGAGCCGCCTGCCTTTACAGGCGGCTCATAGTTTCACTATTCTTTATCCAATTTATATTTTGCCAAATCCATTCCAAATTGGAGACCTTTGGCTGCTACCAGTTCTTCTAGTTCGGTAAGAGATTTTTTACCGAAGTTTCTGAACTTCATTAGGTCTGACTTGTTGTACGCAACCAACTCACCTAGTGTTTCCACTTCGGCTGCTTTAAGGCAGTTAAGCGCACGTACAGAAAGGTCTAGATCTATAAGTTTGGTCTTAAGAAGCTGACGCATATGTAGAGATTCCTCATCATAGTTTTCTGCTTTTGATATCTCTTCTGTTTCAAGAGTTATTCTTTCGTCAGAGAACAACATAAAGTGATGGATAAGAATCTTACTAGCCTCTGTAAGAGCATCTTTAGGAGATATAGAGCCATCTGTTTTTATTTCCAGCACCAACTTTTCATAGTCGGTTTTCTGTTCTACGCGATAAGGTTCAACTAGATACATCACGTTTTTAATAGGTGTGTATATAGAGTCTATCGCTATAGTGTTTATAGGAGCATTAGCTTTTTTATTTTCCTCTGCTGGAACAAATCCACGACCTTTTTCTATGGAGAACTCCATATTGAAACGTACAGAAGGTTCGGTAGTACATATAACCAATTCTGGGTTAAGGATTTGGAAACCAGAAATAAAGCGTTGGAAATCACCAGCTGTAATAACAGTTTGATCTGTGATAGAAACGTTTACTATTTCATTTTCCAAATCTTCCACCTGACGGCGTAGTCGCAACTGTTTAAGATTAAGAATAATCTCGGTTACGTCTTCCACCACACCAGGGATGGTTGTAAATTCGTGTTCTACTCCTTCTATACGGATATTTGTGATGGCAAAACCTTCCAAAGAAGAGAGAAGAACTCTTCTAAGTGCATTGCCTATGGTCTGTCCATAACCATGTTCCAAAGGACGGAATTCAAAACGTCCTTCGTTTTCTAGGGAGTGGACCATGACCACCTTATCTGGTTTTTGAAAATTGAGAATTGCCATAGAAATTTTATCTTTAAGAAGTAAGAGTCAATATTACTTAGAGTACAACTCGACGATGAGCTGTTCGTTAATGTTCTCTGGTATCTGTACACGCTGAGGAACAGCTACAAAAGTACCTTCTTTTGTTTCTGTGTTCCAAGTAAGCCAATCATAAGACTTACGAGTTTCCAGAGCGTTAAGGATAACTTCAAGAGATTTTGATTTTTCACGTACAGCTACTTTATCGCCAGCTTTAAGTGTGTAAGAAGGAATATTAACAACTTCTCCGTTTACAGTGATGTGTTTGTGAGTAACCAACTGACGAGCAGCGGCACGAGAAGGAGCTATACCTAGACGGTAAACTACGTTGTCTAGACGAGCTTCGCACATCTGCAAAAGCACTTCACCGGTGATACCTTTGGCACGAGAAGCGCGTTCAAAGATATTACGGAACTGTTTTTCAAGGATACCGTAAGTGTATTTTGCTTTTTGTTTTTCCTGTAACTGAGTAGCATACTCAGAGCGTTTAGCACGACGACGAGCTAGACCATGCTGTCCAGGAGGGTAGTTTCTTTTTTCCAAAGAACGATCTTCTCCAAATATAGCTTCGCCGAATTTGCGTGCAACCTTAGTTTTTGGACCTGTATATCTTGCCATTTTCTTTTTTTACTTGAGGTTAAATACTCTGTGATTATACTCTTCTGCGTTTAGGAGGACGGCAACCATTGTGTGGCAATGGAGTAACGTCAACGATTTCCATTACTTCTATACCTGCAGAGTGGATAGTACGTATAGCAGATTCACGACCATTACCTGGTCCTTTCACGTATACTTTTACTTTTTTAAGACCTGCTTCCAAAGCTACTTTGGCTGCATCTTCCGCTGCTGTTTGAGCGGCGTAAGGAGTATTTTTCTTTGAGCCTCTGAATCCCATTTTACCAGCAGATGACCAAGAAATTACTTGACCAGCTTTATTGGTAAGAGTTACTATCAAGTTGTTAAAAGATGCACTTATGTGTGCTTCTCCCACAGGCTCAACAACGACTTTACGTTTTTTGCTGCTTACTTTTGCTTGTTTTGCCATATCCTATTTATTATTTAGTGGCTTTCTTTTTGTTGGCTACTGTCTTACGTTTACCCTTACGAGTACGAGAGTTGTTTTTTGTGTGCTGACCACGCAAAGGAAGACCTATGCGGTGACGGATACCACGGTAACAACCTATGTCCATAAGACGTTTAATATTCATCTGGACTTCAGAACGAAGTTCACCTTCTACTTTGTAGTTATCGGCGATAGCTTTACGTATAAGTGCTAGTTCGTCGTCGTTCCATTCATTGACTTTTTTGTCTTCGCTTATCCCGGCGTCTGCCAAGATTTTCTGAGCTCTACTCTTACCTATACCGAATATGTATGTAAGGCCTATAACGCCTCTTTTATTCTTTGGTAAGTCTACCCCTGCAATTCGTGCCATAAGACTTCTATTGTTTTAAAATTAGAGTTATCCCTGTCTTTGTTTTAGCTTAGGGTTCTTTTTGTTGATGATGTATAAGCGACCTTTTCTGCGTACTATTTTGCATTCGGCGCTACGTTTTTTTAATGATGATCTAACCTTCATTTTTTTGGTGTATTTTTTCCGCTCTTAAACGGTATTGATTATGCTTTGTTGGATTTATTTACTGTTAAAATCTATAAGTAATACGTGCTTTGGACAAGTCATAAGGAGACATCTCCAATTTCACTTTATCTCCTGGCAAAAGTTTTATATAGTGCATACGCATCTTGCCAGATATATGTGCTATGACAACGTGAGAATTATCTAGTTCTACGCGGAACATAGCATTTGAGAGAGCCTCGATAATTGTTCCTTCTACTTCTATAGCAGCTTGTTTTGCCATACCTAGATTACTTTTGGATTTTACCTGTTTTCATCAGTCCATCATAGTGGCGGTTAAGTAGATACGAGTTTACTTGTTGAATAGTATCTATAACTACGCCCACCATAATAAGCAATGACGTTCCTCCAAAGAACATTGCAAAGTTTGCATCTACACCTGCCAGTGAAGCAAATGCAGGCAAAATAGCTATAAGAGCCAATGCAAATGAACTAGGAAGAGTCAGATAGGAGAGTATCTTATCCAGTTTTGAAGCGGTTTCAGCTCCTGGTTTAAGACCTGGTATAAAGCCACCGTTGCGTTTAAGGTCATCAGCCATATCATTTGTTTTAACAGCGATAGCTGTGTATAGATATGTAAACACGATGATAAGAGCGGCTAGCACCACGTTGTACCAGAAACCAAACATATCCTGAAATGCAATTTTAACGGATTCGCTGAAGAGCCCACCCAATAGACCAGGCAAGAACATTATAGCCTGAGCAAAGATGATAGGCATTACACCTGCAGTGTTCACTTTAAGCGGTATGTACTGACGTCCTACAGCCGATGGACGGCCACCTCTACCGGCAGCTGCCACAGCCTTGGCATACTGTACAGGGATACGGCGTACACCTTTTACTAGATATACAGTGAAAAGTATAACAGCCAACCACATTACCACCTCAAACAACAATAGTATAACACCAGAAGCGCTACCACCTGTGAATTTGTTGGTGAATTCCTGAGCCAAAGCTAGCGGAAGTCGAGCTATGATACCTATGGTAATGATAAGTGACACACCGTTACCAATACCTTTTTCGGTAATACGTTCTCCCAACCACATACAGAACATAGTTCCTGTAACCAATAGAGCAATGGCACAAACGTAAAATACAGCCATATTGATGCCCTCTGCAACTATTTGGTATTGAGAGTCGATAGCTACGATGTAAGAGAAGCCTTGTACAGCTGCGATGGCAATAGTCAACCAACGAGTAATCTGTGTAAGCTGCTTACGACCGCTTTCTCCGTCTTTTTGCAATTTCTGAAGGGCTGGTATAGCAAATGCCATAAGCTGCACTACGATAGATGCAGAGATATATGGCATTACTCCTAGACCGAGTATAGCCGCGTGTGCAAATGCACCACCGGTAAAGGAGTTAAGCAAACCCAGCAGTCCGTTATTTTCGGCAGCTTCGCTCAGACCTATGAGCTTCATCTCATCTACACCTGGTAGAGGAATGAACGAACCTAGACGATACACGGCCAAAAGAGCCAGCGTGAAAAGAATTCTTTCACGTAGTTCTTTTATCTTCCAGATATTTGCCAGTGTTTCAAAAAAGTTTTTCATTTGGTAGTGTTTTAAAGAGTATTAGCCTGACCGTTGGCATTTACGATAGCCTCGGCAGCACTTTTTGAATACTTGTGAACAGTTACGTTCAACGCAGCGTTTAGCTCGCCCTGACCTAGAACTTTTACCAAGTCATTTTTGCTAGCCAGACCATTCTCTATAAGAACGTCCACTGTGATTACTCCGTCTGTAACTTTACCTTCATCTACCAGTTTCTGAAGGGTAGAGATGTTAACTGCACGGTATTCTACACGATTGATGTTTTTAAAACCGAATTTAGGCAGACGACGTTGCAATGGCATCTGACCACCTTCGAATCCTACTTTGTGTTTGGCTCCAGAGCGAGACATCTGGCCTTTGTGACCACGTGTTGATGTTCCGCCTTTACCAGAACCCTGTCCACGACCTACACGTGTTCTGCTTTTTACAGAACCTGGTGCTGGTTTAAGGTTGTTTAAATTCATTTGTCCTTTTGTTTTAGAAAAGGTTTTTTTCGGAGTCGGTTTCCCTTAGAACAAGTATCCGCCCCCTTGAAACGGATACTTTCTCTTCCTAAAAATCCTTATAGATTAATATTTATTTTACTTCTTCTACTTTTACCAAGTGGCTAACTTTTTTAACCATACCTAGTATAGCATCACTAGCTTCCTTGATAATAGGAGAATTCATTTTTTTAAGCCCTAGAGCATCCAAAGTCAGTTTTTGATTCTTCGGCTGGCCTATACGGCTTTTGATTTGAGTGATTTTAATCTGTGCCATAATTTATTAACCTCTGAATACTTTTTTAACTGAAATTCCACGAGCCTCAGCTATCTGTTCTGCACTACGCATCTGAGCTAGAGCATTGAAAGTAGCTTTTACCACGTTGTGTGGGTTTGATGAGCCTTTAGATTTTGAAAGTACGTCTTTCACACCTACTGATTCTAGCACGGCACGTACAGCACCACCTGCTATCACACCAGTACCATGAGCTGCTGGGCGTAGATAAACGCTAGCACCGCTGAACTTACCTTCCTGTGCGTGAGGGATAGTAGATTTGTAAAGAGGTACACGGATAAGATTCTTTTTAGCATCGTCAACAGCTTTGGTTATAGCTTCAGACACTTCTTTGGATTTACCTAGACCGTGACCTACTACGCCATTACCATCACCTACTACAACGATAGCTGAAAAACCGAAAGCACGTCCACCTTTTGTTACTTTTGTAACACGGTTAACGCCTACTAGACGGTCTACGAGTTCCAACCCGCTGGGTTTTACTCTTTCTACAGATTTATTATATTCTTCAGACATAATATTGAATTAGAATTTTAAACCGCCTTCTCTTGCTCCGTCTGCTAGGGCTTGTACACGACCGTGGTATAGATAACCTGAACGGTCAAATACACAAGATTCTACACCTATTGCCAGAGCTTTCTCGGCTATTTTTTGACCTACTTTTTTTGCCTGTTCTATCTTGGTTCCTGCTGCATCAAAATCTTTTTCACGAGAAGATGCTGCTGCTAGAGTAACACCTGCTACGTCATCTATAAGCTGAGCATAGATTTCTTTATTGCTTCTGAACACAGATAGACGAGGACGTACAGCTGTTCCTACCACTGTGCGGCGGATTCTGTAACGTATTCTTTGTCTTCTTTCTTGTTTACTTAATGCCATAGTAACAAACTATTATGCAGACTTACCTGCTTTTCTTCTGATGATTTCACCTACGAACTTGACACCTTTTCCTTTGTAAGGTTCAGGTTTACGGAAAGAACGGATTTTGGCACATACCTTACCTAGAAGCTCTTTATCGTGTGATGTAAGCTTAACGATAGGGTTTTTACCTTTTTCCATTGCTGTTTCTACTTTGATTTCGGCAGGCAATTCCATCACGATATTGTGAGAGAAACCTAGTGCAAGGTCTAGTTTCTGACCTTGGTTTGTAGCTCTGAAACCTACACCCACTAGTTCCAATTCTTTTGTAAAGCCTTCCGATACACCTTTAACCATATTGGCTATAAGTGCGCGGTAAGTACCGTAGAGGCTGTGAGCTAGTTTGTCGTTCATATTATCACATACGACAACTATCTGACCATCCTCTTCTTTAACCGATACTACTTTGATTTCTTGAGTCAGCTCTCCTTTAGGACCTTTAACAGTGATACCTTTACCTTCTGGGGCGATAGTCACTGTAACACCTTGAGGGATAGCTACTGGATGTTTACCTATTCTTGACATTTCTTAAAATTCCTTATGAGATTAGTAAACGTAACATATTACCTCACCACCCACGTTTTCTTCTTTGGCTTTTTTATTTGTCATAACGCCTTTAGAAGTAGACATGATAGCGATACCCATTCCATTAAGTACGCGAGGAAGTTCTGCTGCACCAGCATACTGACGTAGTCCAGGAGAAGAAACGCGTTCCAAATGTTTGATAACTGGTTCTTTTGTTACCTTGTCGTATTTTATAGCTATCTTTATAGTAGCCTTAGGAGCTTCGCCCTCAAATTTATAGTTGAGAATATAGCCCTGTTCAAAAAGGATTTTTGTTATCTCTTTTTTAATGTTGGAGGCTGGTATTTCAACAACTCTCTTGCCAGCTTTGATGGCGTTGCGAAGACGTGTAAGATAGTCTGCTATTGGATCTGTTATCATAACTTAAATTAATCCTTGGTTAAATATTGATTGATTACCAGCTTGCCTTTTTAACACCGGGAATAAGACCTTGGTTGGCCATTTCACGGAAAGTAACACGAGATATGCCGAACTGACGCATATATCCACGAGGACGACCTGTAAGTTTGCAACGATTGTGTAGGCGTACAGGAGATGCGTTTTTAGGCAACTTCTGTAGTCCTTCGTAATCGCCAGCAGCTTTAAGAGCCGCACGTTTTGCAGCATATTTGGCAACTAATGCTTCACGTTTGCGCTCACGCGCTTTCATTGATTCTTTAGCCATTGTGCTTATTTCTTTTTAAAGGGTAAACCGAATGCTGTGAGTAATGCTTTTGCTTCTTTGTCTGTAGGAGCAGAAGTAACAAAAGTGATATCCATACCAGAAAGTTTATGTATCTGATCGATATTTATTTCTGGGAAAATGATTTGTTCGGTAACACCCATGTTGTAGTTACCGCGTCCGTCAAATCCGTTGGCGTTGATACCGTTGAAGTCACGGATACGAGGAAGTGATGCACTTACCAAACGGTCTAGGAACTCATACATTTTGTCTGAACGTAGAGTAACTTTTGCACCGATAGGCATGCCTTTACGCAGTTTGAAAGAAGCAACGTCTTTTTTAGACACACAAACTACGGCTTTCTGACCAGCGATACGAGTAAGTTCGTCTATGGCGTATTCTATCTGTTTTTTATCGGCAACAGCAGAACCTACACCTTTAGATATAACTATCTTTACGAGTTTTGGCACCATCATTACGTTTTTGTACCCGAACTCTTTCATCAGAGCAGGAACTATTTGTTCCTTGTACTGCACTTTAAGTCTTGGTTGATATGTCATTATATTGCCTCCCCTGATTTTTTAGAAACCCTTACTTTGTTTTCTCCTTCCATCTTGTACCCTACGCGAGTCGCTTTACCAGATTTTGGATCTATAAGCGCTAGGTTTGAGATGTGAATAGGGGCTTCGGTTTTCACTATTCCACCTTGTGGATTTTTAGCACTGGGTTTGGTGTGTTTTGACACCATGTTTACACCCTCTACGATTGCCTTGTTATCCTGAGGCATTACGCGAATTACTTCGCCTTCTTTGCCTTTAGAACCTCCAGAAATAACAACGACTTTGTCTCCTTTTTTGATTTTCAATTTTGTCATGTTTTTTCTTCAGGTTTAAAGCACCTCTGGTGCAAGTGATACAATCTTCATGAACTGTTTGTCACGCAATTCGCGTGCTACGGGTCCGAATACGCGAGTACCACGCATCTCCCCGGCTGCGTTCAACAGAACGCAGGCATTGTCATCGAAACGAATGTAAGAACCGTCTGGACGACGAACTTCTTTTTTCGTTCTGACTACAACTGCCTTAGATACTTGACCTTTTTTAACGCTTCCATTTGGGGTAGCATCTTTAACAGTAACCACTACTGTATCACCTAGTGATGCGTAGCGTCTGTTTGTACCGCCAAGAACGCGTATCACTAGCACTTCACGAGCACCAGTGTTGTCGGCCACTTTTAATCTTGACTCTTGTTGTAACATAAAATTTTAGATAATAATTATTTTGCTCTTTCTACGATTTCGACTAATCTCCAACGTTTGTTTTTAGACAGCGGACGAACTTCCATTATGCGGACAGTATCACCCACGTTACATTCGTTATTTTCATCGTGTGCATAGTATTTCTTCGTTTTGATGAGGAACTTACCATACATAGGGTGTTTCACACGTTTTACTTCAGAAACTACTATGGATTTGTCCATTTTATTGGAAGTAACAACGCCTATACGCTCTTTTCTTAGATTTCTTGTTTCCATCTTCAGCTGATTCTACTATTGAAGGTTTCTTTTTGTGAGCTCAGTTGCAAGACGAGCTATTGTTTTACGCGTTTTACGTATCTCCATAGGATTTTCTAGTGGAGTAACCGCATGATTAAGACGCATCTCTGTGAGTTTTGCTTTTTCCTCTGAGAGCTTTTCCTGCAATTCAGCTATTGATAGCTCTTTTATTACTGATTGTTTCATTTGGTAATGTTATTAAGCTTCAACAAAATCACGGGCTACTACAAATTTAGTCTTGATAGGAAGCTTCTGAGCTGCTAGACGTAGAGCTTCTTTAGCTATATCAAGTGGTACCCCTGCTACTTCAAACATTATACGTCCTGGAAGAACTACTGCTGCCCAGTATTCCACGTTACCCTTACCTTTACCTTGACGTACTTCGGCAGGTTTCTGGGTTACAGGTTTGTCGGGGAATATGCGGATCCAAAGTTGTCCTTCACGTTTCATATAATGTGTTGCGGCGATACGTGCTGCCTCTATCTGGCGAGCAGTAATCCATTTTTCATCAAGTGACTTCAAGCCGAAAGTACCAAATGACAATGTGTGTCCTCTGTGAGCCACACCGTGCATTCTTCCTTTCTGGACTTTACGGAACTTAGTTCTTTTAGGCTGTAACATCTTTAATATATTTTGCCCTGATTATTATTTCTTTGCTTTTCTATTACGGTCTGATGAACGACGGTCCTTTCTTTCACCACGTCCTTCGCCACGACGGCGTTCACCTCTTTCAGAAGCAGAACCCTGTGTAGAGAAGTTAGGAGAAAGGTCGCGTTTACCATATACTTCACCACGCATAATCCACACCTTAAGACCTATACGTCCATATGTAGTGTGTGCCTCTGCTAGAGCATAGTCTATATCTGCACGGAAAGTAGAAAGTGGGATACGTCCCTCTTTGACGGTCTCGCTACGAGCGATTTCTGCACCGTTAAGACGGCCAGATACCATAACCTTTATACCTTCTGCATTCATACGCATAGTTGAAGCCATAGCCATTTTTATGGCACGACGATAAGATATACGGCTTTCTATCTGACGAGCTATGTTATTAGCAACTAGATTGGCATCTAGTTCAGGTTTTTTAATTTCAAATATGTTTATCTGAACTTCTTTACCTGTCAGTTTTTTAAGCTCTTCTTTAATCTTATCAACTTCTGCACCGCCTTTACCTATGATGATACCTGGGCGTGCAGTCATAACTGTAACTGTAACTAGTTTAAGAGTACGTTCTATGATGATACGAGCTACGCTAGCTTTAGCAAGACGAGCGTTAAGATATTTACGTATCTTGCTGTCTTCAGCTATTTTATCGCCGTAGTTGTCGCCACCATACCAGTTAGATTCCCAACCTCTGATGATACCTAGACGGTTGCCTATTGGATTTGTTTTCTGTCCCATTTTCTTATTTAGTTTCTACTGGTTGATTAATAGTACTGTCCAAAACGATAGTTACGTGATTTGAACGCTTGCGAATACGATGTCCGCGTCCCTGTGGAGCAGGACGAAGTCTTTTAAGCATAGAACCACCATCTACTTTTATCTCTTTGATAAATAGTTTGGCTTCTTCTAGGCTTACGCCTTCGTTTTTAGCCTGCCAGTTGGCTATTGCAGAAAGCAATAGTTTTTCTAGTGGCGCAGAAGCGTGTTTTGTGTTAAATTTAAGTATGTAAAGTGCTTTGTTTACCTCTGCACCGCGTACCAAATTTGCCAAAAGTCTCATCTTGCGAGGAGATGAAGGGCAATTGTTCAGTTTTGCGTAGGCAACTTGCTTTTTGGCCTCTTTTAGAGCTTCAGCTCTCTGTTTCTTTCGAATTCCCATTTTGTTTTAACCTACTTGAAATTAACGTTTTCCTTTATCCTTTGCACCGGCGTGACCACGGAAGTTACGAGTCATCGCAAACTCACCTAGTTTGTGGCCTACCATATTTTCAGTTACGTACACTGGGATAAAAGATTTTCCGTTGTGTACCGCGATAGTCTGACCCACAAAGTCTGGAGATATCATAGAAGCGCGTGACCAAGTTTTGATGACAGTTTTCTTGTTTGCCTCCACATTGGCCAATACTTTCTTCTCCAATTTGTAGTGGATGAACGGTCCTTTTTTTAATGAACGTGCCATATTCTATCCTATTTCTTTCTTCGTTCAACAATGTATTTATTACTTGCCTTGGTAAGAGAACGAGTCTTGTAACCCTTAGCAGGCGTACCTTTACGTGTACGTGGGTGTCCACCAGATGCACGACCTTCACCACCACCCATTGGGTGATCGACAGGGTTCATCACGACAGCACGTACGCGAGGACGACGACCCAACCAACGTGAACGTCCGGCTTTACCAGATGATTCTAGCTGGTGGTCTGAATTTGATACTGTACCTACAGTAGCCATGCATGTAGTAAGTATCATACGAGTTTCTCCCGAAGGAAGTTTGATAGTGGCATACTTTCCTTCACGAGCTACCAACTGTGCATATGTACCAGCTGAACGAGCCATAACGGCACCCTGTCCTGGGCGTAGCTCTATGCAGCAAATGATAGTACCTAGTGGTATCTCGCTCAAGAAAAGAGTATTACCCACCTCTGGAGCAACTCCTTGACCAGAAACTACTGTTTGGCCTACTTGAAGACCAGCAGGGGCAATCATATATCTCTTTTCTCCGTCAGCATATGAGAGGAGTGCGATAAATGCTGTACGGTTAGGATCGTATTCTATAGTTTTTACCGTAGCAGGAACTCCAAATTTGTTACGTTTGAAGTCGATGATACGATAACGCTGTTTGTGTCCGCCACCTATCTGACGCATAGTCATTTTACCAGTGTTGTTGCGGCCACCTGTTTTCTTTACTGTGTCCAAAAGACTTCTCTCGGGCTGGTTTTTAACCGTAATAGCGTCAAAACCATTTATGATTTTGTGACGCTGACCGGGAGTAGTTGGTTTAAATTTTCTAACTGACATATCTTCTTATTAGATATTGTTGTAAAAATCGATTACCTGTCCATCGGCTATTTTAACGATAGCCTTCTTAAACGCATTTGTACGGCCAGCTATAAGCCCTGCTTTTGTATAGCGTGTGCGAGCTTTACCAGCATAACGAATGGTATTTACTTCTTTTACAGTAACGTTATAGGCTTTCTCAACAGCAGCTTTAATCTGTTCTTTTGTAGCCTGTGGTGTTACGATAAAACCATAACGGCCGCTCTTATCTGTGATAGCGGTCATCTTTTCAGTGATAAGTGGTCTTACTAATATATCCATCTTGCGTTATTTGCTTAAGTTGTTCTGTATTTGCTCCAAAGCACTCTCACATATCACCAAAACTTTAGCATTGATGATAGCGTAAGTGTTTAATTCTGTGCAAGGCACAACCGAAGCGGACTGTAAATTTCGTGATGACAAATATACGTTTTTATCTCCGGTTGCCGTAACAAATAATGATTTTTTAGAATTTATTCCTAATGCGTCAATTATGTTAACAAATTCTTTTGTTTTTGGCGCATTTAGTGTAATATCCTCAACGACAAGAAGATTCTGTTCAGAAACTTTCTGTGAAAGAACAGAGCGACGAGCCAGTCTTTTCAGCTTTTTGTTGAGTTTGAAAGAGTAATCACGTGGTTCTGGACCGAAAACACGTCCACCACCGCGGAATACTGGGCTCTTGATGCTACCACAACGGGCACCACCTGTTCCTTTCTGTCTTTTAAGTTTACGCGTACTACCAGATACTAAGCCTCTGTGTTTTGAAGCGTGAGTACCCTGACGTTGGTTAGCCAGATACTGTTTAACGTCCAACCATACTGCGTGCTCGTTTGGCTCGATACCAAATATCGAATCTTCGAGAACGACTGTGCGTCCGGTAGATTGTCCTTTTATGTCTAATACTGCTATTTCCATTACTTTTCAATAATTAAATATGAGTTCTTTGCGCCCGGAACGCATCCTTTTACTACCAGCAGGTTTTTATCTGCTTCTACTTTCAATACGCGAAGGTTCTTTACTTTAACGGTTTCTCCGCCCATACGTCCTGCCATTCGCATTCCTTTGAATACTTTTGCAGGATAAGAGCAGGCACCTATAGAACCGGGTTTACGTGCACGGTTATGCTGACCGTGAGTTGCCTGTCCTACACCACCAAATCCATGACGTTTAACGACACCTTGGAATCCTTTACCTTTTGAGGTACCTGATACGTCAACGAACTCTCCTTCGGCAAATAGGTCTGCCGCAATGACATCACCTAGTTTGTATTCGCCTTCGTAGTTTTTGAATTCTACCACTTTGGCTTTAGGTGTTGTCCCTGCTTTCTTGAAGTGTCCACTGAGTGCCTTGGTTACGTTTTTCTCTTTTTTGTCATCGAAACCAAGCTGAAGGGCTTCATAACCGTCAACTTGTGTGGTTCTGACCTGTGTTACTACACATGGACCGCATTCGATTACTGTGCAAGGAATGTTTTTCCCGCTTTCATCAAAAATGCTGGTCATACCAATTTTTTTACCAATTAATCCAGACATTTTGTGGTTTTAATTATTGGACAAATTATTAATTTTAAGGACATCGCTTCCCCTACCTACCTAAGTAGGGGAAGTTATCCATCTATTGTTTTGTGAGATTTCTTAATGAATTACACTTTAATTTCTACTTCTACACCGCTAGGAAGCTCTAGTTTCATAAGAGCATCTATGGTTTTTGAAGATGAGCTGTATATATCCAGAAGACGTTTGTATGAACATACCTGGAACTGCTCACGTGATTTTTTATTAACGTGTGGTGAACGCAATACTGTAAAAATCTTTTTCTGTGTAGGTAGTGGTATAGGACCATTTACTACAGCACCAGTAGATTTTACTGTCTTGACTATCTTCTCGGCAGATTTATCTACCAAGTTATGGTCATAAGACTTAAGTTTGATGCGAATTTTTTGACTCATTGTATTTATATTGGTCTTAAATCTGTTCTATTATTTTTTTGATTTGGCTATAACCTCTTCGGCTATGTTACGAGGCACTTCTGAATAGTGTGAGAACTCCATAGATGAAGTTGCACGACCAGAAGTAAGTGTACGTAGTGATGTAACGTATCCAAACATTTCTGCTAGTGGAACGTCTGCTTTTACTACTGTAGCACCTGCACGGCTGTCTGTACCCTTGATAAGGCCACGACGACGGTTAAGGTCACCTATTACATCACCCATACTTTCTTCTGGAGTAGTTACTTCAAGTTTCATGATAGGCTCTAGAAGAACTGGAGATGCTTTAGAAGCAGCTTCCTTATAACCCAATTTGGCTGCAAGTTCAAATGACAACTGGTCTGAGTCCACAGGGTGGAATGAACCATCTAGGACAGTAATCTTCATACCTTGAAGTTCGTAACCTGCTAGAGGACCTGCACCTATTGCTTCCTTGAAACCTTTCTCGATAGATGGGATAAATTCTTTAGGAATGTTACCACCCTTGATTTCAGAAGAGAATTCTAGACCTGTCTTGCCTTCGCTATTTGGCTCCATACGGAAGATAACATCGGCAAATTTACCACGACCACCTGTCTGTTTCTTATAAACCTCACGGTGTTCTACAGTACCTGTAAGAGCTTCCTTATATGCAACCTGTGGCTGACCTTCGTTTACTTCAACGCTGAATTCACGTTTCAAACGGTCAACGATGATTTCTAGGTGAAGCTCACCCATACCAGAGATGATAGTCTGACCAGATACTTCGTCGGTAGATACACGGAATGTAGGGTCTTCTTCTGCCAATTTGGCTAGACCTACACCTAGTTTATCTAGGTCGGCCTGAGTCTTTGGTTCAATAGAAATACCTATCACAGGGTCTGGGAACGACATTGATTCTAGAACTACTGGTTCTTTTTCATCACATAGTGTATCACCTGTACGTATATCCTTGAAACCTACACCTGCTCCTATATCACCAGCTTCTATAACCTCGATAGGTTTCTGCTCTTTTGAGTGCATCTGGAATATACGAGAGATACGTTCTTTTTTATCTGTACGAGGGTTGTAGATGTATGAACCAGCTTCTAGTTTACCAGAGTACATACGGAAGTAGCACAGACGTCCTACAAATGGGTCTGTTGCAATCTTGAACGCTAGAGCGGCCATTGGGTCATCTACCGATGGACGACGTTCTACTTCTTCGTCTGTTTTAGGGTTCACACCCTTGATAGCTTCTACATCGGCAGGAGATGGAAGGAATGCCATAACTGCGTCAAGCATAGTCTGCACACCTTTGTTCTTAAATGAAGAACCGCACAACATAGGAGTGATATCCATAGAGATAGTTGCCTTACGCAATCCCTCTATAAGTTCTGCACGAGTGATAGATTCTGGATCTGTGAAGAATTTCTCCATCAGTTCTTCTGATGTTTCAGCGATAGACTCTATAAGGTGAGCGCGCCATTTTTCACATTCTTCTTTAAGGTCTTCTGGGATAGGCACCACTTGATAAGTCATACCTTTGTCGGCTTCGTTCCAGATGATACCCTGCATATCTAGAAGGTCAACAACACCCTTGAAGTCAACTTCTGAACCTATTGGCACCTGAAGTGGCACAGGGTTTGCTCCTAGACGTTCTTTAACCTGACGTACTACGTTGAAAAAGTCGGCACCGCTACGGTCCATTTTATTAACGAAACCTATACGAGGTACGTTATATTTGGTAGCCTGACGCCATACTGTTTCAGATTGAGGTTCTACACCACCCACTGCACAGAAAAGAGCTACAGCTCCGTCCAATATACGCAATGAACGTTCAACCTCTACTGTAAAGTCAACGTGTCCGGGAGTATCTATTATGTTGATTTTGTACTTTTTAGACTCTGGAGTTGGTTTACCCTGTACTGTAGGATAGTTCCAGAACACTGTCGTAGCAGCAGATGTGATAGTGATACCACGTTCCTGCTCCTGAGCCATCCAGTCCATAGTAGCTGCACCGTCGTGAGTTTCACCTAGTTTGTGGTTCACACCAGTGTAGTAAAGGATACGCTCGGTAGTAGTAGTTTTACCGGCATCGATGTGGGCCATGATACCGATGTTTCTCGTATAATGTAAATCTCTTTTTGCCATTTTACTTTATTGCTTTGAGGTTTAGAATCTGAAATGCGAGAATGCCTTGTTGGCTTCAGCCATCTTGTGGGTATCCATACGTTTCTTAACAGCAGCACCTTCTTCTTTTGAAGCAGCGATGATTTCGGCAGCTAGTTTCTGTGCCATAGATTTCTCGTTGCGTAGGCGAGCATATTTTATCAACCATTTGATAGCCATAGAAACCTTACGGTCTGGACGTATCTGCATAGGTATCTGAAATGTAGCACCACCTACACGGCGTGAGCGTACTTCCACATGAGGCATTACATTGGATAGGGCGTCTTTCCATATTTCCAATGCTGATTTTTCTGCATCTTTTGTTTTGTCGGCTACGATATCTAGTGCATCGTAAAATACCTCCAAAGCAGTGCTTTTCTTACCATCCCACATTAGGTTGTTAACGAAACGTGTTACCAGCGTATCGTTGAACTTAGGATCGGGAAGAAGAACTCTTTTTTTAGCTCTTGCTTTTCTCATTTGTTTAACTTTGTTTTAATGTGTGAATGATTAAGGATTACTTTTTCTTTTTAGTGTCTGCAGGAGCCTGTCCTGGTTTTGGACGTTTTGCACCGTATTTTGAACGACGCTGTCTACGACCGTTTACACCTGCTGTGTCTAGGGCACCGCGTACGATATGGTAACGTACACCTGGTAAATCCTTAACCCTTCCGCCACGTACCAATACTATCGAGTGCTCTTGGAGGTTGTGTCCTTCACCGCCTATGTATGCGTTCACTTCGTTACCATTTGTCAAACGTACACGCGCTACTTTACGCATCGCTGAGTTTGGCTTTTTAGGTGTTGTAGTGTAAACACGGGTACATACGCCGCGTCTTTGAGGACAAGAATCCAAAGCAGCCGATTTACTCTTCTTGGCGAGTGTGGCTCTTCCTTTTCTTACTAATTGTTGAATAGTTGGCATTGTTGCTACTTAAAAATTTTGTTTATGTTATGGTTCAACTTTTTTCTTAAAATTTTTCCTTTTTTATAGAGTTTTTTTTCTTCCCCGCCCCATTTTAACACTCCTCTTCCATTTTCTTCCACCCATTTTTACTCACATTTTTGCACTCATACATCTCCTCACCCCTCACCATCTCACCCCATAAATCACTCTCCATCAACAACTTGCAAAAATGCCAGCGAGACACTATACGCACTCTATATTACGGGTTGCAAAGGTAATATTTTTATTTTGAAAAACAAATCTTTTTTCACTCTATTTCACAGCGTTACATAGAAAACTTTTAACATTCGTCATTAGGAGCAGAAAAAAAATTACTACATTTGACATAAACATAAACCACACAACAATATGAAAAAATTAGTCTTTTTTACTCTTTTATTCATTGCTTTTGGCACGACATTTGCACAGAAAGCACCGCTTAAACATACTCCTTATCCCCTACCCGATATCCTTAAAAATATGGAAAGCGTTCCAGCCAAAGACATCGCGGTAGAAGAAATTCTACAACCTAAACACATAGAACAAGTAGGCAAATACACCATAGTAGGTTCTTCTCAAAGCGAAGACATTTTCAGTATTTACACCTCTCCCGGGTTTAAGCACTATATTTCGTTTGGAAAAAAAGGTGAAGGCCCCGATGATTTTCTGTCTGTAGATGCATTAAATATAGGGGTATATGATGCTACGACATTTTACACACTTAAAAGAACTATAAAAGACCCAGCATACAGACTATTCCAGATAAAAGACGGCAAGGTAAGTCATCGCGAAAACATCCCCCAAATAGCAGGCAAAAGCATAGTAGGCTCTCCTGTGAAAGGGATTGAGATATGGACAAAAAGGACTGCCGATAGTTTCACAATATACTCCTGCTCTTCAAAGGATAGAGAAACCGTTATAGATACTGCTCGTTCTATGAGATTGGGTTATAACGCCCGCGAGGACGGCAGCCGTTATGTACACAACAAACCTATGGTTTATCACGGCAATGGAATGATAGCACTATCCTACTACCAGTTGGCACGCATAGATTTATACAGTGTAAATTCCAAAGGTAAGATAGAATATGTAGGCGGATTTGGAGATACAAACCTTACAGACACTCGCGAAGATGTGACAACCACTCCCGGCAAGATGGTTTCAGCGGGCGATGGCATCTATCGTATGGTAGGAGGCAAAACAAGAATGACTCCATCACCTGAAAGATACTCCGATGTATTTATAGGCAGCAAATATATATATGGCGTATATATTTGTAGAGAAAACGCAATAATGATAAACGGAGGTAACAAAGCATACATTCACGTCTTTGACCGCAAAGGCAACCCCATCAAAGCATTCCTCCTAGACGCCGATGTCAATTTCCCCGTACATCTATCCATAGAAGCAGAAAGTGGCACAGCTTATGGCCACAATACCAAAATAGACTTTGACTATGTAAAAACATTTGATATGGGTAGTCGTTTACCATAAGGACACTCCTTAATATATATGCAATAAAAAAGCGGGTGGGCGGT
>JAGAUI010000041.1 GCA_017620815.1 Flavobacteriales bacterium | reverse complement strand
TATGCTAGACCTATCTCTAAGTCCAGCTCGGTTTTTGGCTTATTTTTTCTTTCAATGAACTCTTCGCTTTTGCGGGGGCAAAGGTACTATTTTTTTTATCCTTACCAAACTTTTTATCAAGTTTTTTTGAGATATTTTTTAATCTTTTTTACTACCCCTTATTCTTCAACAAGTTACATAAAAATATTTTTTTGAGTATTTTTATAGAAATATCTACTGGATATAATTTGGATACATTTTCATACCTTTGCAGCCTCATTTGATACACATATAATATGTATAAAATCATAGCAACCGATATGGACGGGACTCTCTTTAATGAGAGAAGCGTCATAAGCCCTTACAGCCGAGAGGTATTCCGCTCTGCTTATGATAAAGGATATAAGATAGTGATAGCAACAGGTCGCCATCACGATGATGCTCGCCGTATAGTAGAGGATGGGCTAGGAATAGAAGCATATAAAATCTCTGCCAACGGAGCAAGTATTTACACCCCAAATGACATTCGCATAGCATATCACCCAATAGAGGAAGATTTGGTACGCAAATTGGTAGCACTAGAAACACCAAAAGAAGTGTATATACATTTATATATGGGCGACAAATGGTATTGTGATAAAGACGACATAGACTCTCGCATACACCAAGCCATGACCGGCTTTATGTATGAGATAACAGACTACAAGACATTTGATAGTTTCAATGACTGTACCAAAATGTGTTTTATAGCCCGCGATGAAGAGGGCATTAAATACATGGAACGCACAGTAGAAGAGATGAAAGATGACAGACTATCGTTTTTCTTTACCATGGCACGTTGTTTTGAAGCAATGGACCATAAAGCAGACAAAGCATTGGCACTCAACGAAGTGATAAAAGCAGAAGGCATAGACAAGAGCGAAGTAATAGCCTTTGGTGATGGGATGAACGACCTTAATATGTTAAGACTTGCAGGCAAAGGACTTGTAATGGGGAATGCAGTAGAAGAACTTAAAAAATCACTCCCCAAATGCCAGATAATAGAACCAAATAGTCAAGATAGCGTAGCTCGTTACATAGAAAAACATCTTTTATAATAAAAGTTATAACTCATTGGAAAATAGCTCACAGCACATTGTGAGCTATTTTTTGTAGGTTTAGCGAGAGGTAGAAGCATTTGATTTGGAGCGTATTACATTTTTTACTACCTTTGCACCCGCAAAACTTCCATCGCCAGAAATAATACTTAACTAGGTATAAGTCGTTATGAAAGCGTGGTTTACACACATAAATCACGATGATGGAGAAAATTATTTTTAATGACAAAGACCAAAATTCTTTTATCTCTTTCTATTCTGAGCCTTTTTATGCTCAACTTTATAACATATGAAGAAGCCCAAGAGGTGCTATATGACTCTTCATATGAAGAATATAAAGAGTATTTTGACTCACAACACTCAATAGGTTTTGCTACAAATGACGCAGAAGCCATAATAGATGTTACCTCTATTATAAACAAAAATAGTAAAGCTACATTATCCCCATATGGCACATATGATGAGAATGTAAACACTCCTATCACCGTAGATGCCACTATATACAAGGCTCTATACCCCATGACAGATATCACAGCCAGCGGCATAACACTAGACACTATCAATGCCGGCAAATATCGTTACATAGCAGTAAGCAGAGATTTGATGGAGGAAGGTTTTACATTTGGCTCTCGTGTGATGATAAGCGGGACTGGCTCACACGACGGTATATGGGTGGTAGAAGACCTCATGCACCAGCGTTGGAAAAGAAGGATAGATTTCCTAAGCGATGCCGATGCTCCTCTTAACCGTTGGAGTGATGTCAAAATCCTTAAATTGGACTAATGTAATTTATACAGTACCCCCAAAAAACGCGTCGCATGAGCGACGCGTTTTTTGCTCCCAGCAAAAAAAAATATACACTTTGCAACTTTTTGTGTATCTTTATGGTCTCATTCATAGACCGTATAATTTTAATCATTACAGATATGCTAAAACTACTAGGAAATATCATTTGGATAGTATTCGGTGGGCTGGAAATGGCTCTGGGATACTTAAGTGCTGGACTTGTGCTATGTCTTACCATCATAGGCATTCCTTTTGGCGTGCAGGTATTCAAAATCGCTATTCTTGCACTACTACCCTTTGGGCAAAAAGGTGTAACTCCTGTGGGGGGAGGTGGTTGTCTTTCTATGATTATGAATGTGATATGGGTAATACTTGCCGGGTGGTGGCTGGCATTAGGACATCTGCTGCTAGGACTGCTTTTCTGTATCACTATCATAGGCATACCTTTTGGAATGGCACATTTTAAACTATGTAGCCTTGCCTTATTCCCTTTCGGTAAAGAAATTTCTATAAGCTAAACTTTTATCTCTCATAAACACATTTTTGAAAACAAAAATGTGTTTTTTTATTTTGTTTTTATTTCCTTTTTGATTATTTTAGAAAGAGGCTTTGTTCTACGCATACGCCTCATCACACCCAAACTATTATCATAAAGGAAATATGAATGAAGAATATAAAAGAGTGGTTGACCGTATAAATCACTCTACCAATGAAAAACTACGCACGCTTCACGATGAATGTGTGAGAGAGATGATAAACTACATGCGTAGTCATAGTAGTGCATCATCCCATGATATAGAAAATCAACTGAATTATATAACCCAGAAATACAACCAAGGGGTTCGTTCGGCTATACAAACCGCCCAAGACGAGTATCGCAACTACATATCACGATACATATCACAGATATCTGGAGGGTTAAAAAGAGAGTTGAACATTAACTACAACACCACTGGCATATCCCTATCCAAAGAAAATCTCATAAAAGAATCTACCGATGAGTTTAAAGAAAGCCTCAGCAAGTATGTAAGTGGTAGCATTAGAAAAAACAATGCTCTTTCTATACAGGAGGAGGTCAATGCCTTTCATGGCATTGGTACAGAAAAAAACACATCGGTTCAAGGTATAGAAAAACTATGCAATCTGCTTACCCGAGCCTCCACCACCGAAGGCTATATGACCATATCATCTCTCATAGGTGATATCCCCGAAGTCATGGGTTATGAGATAGCTGTAACCCCTACCGATAAACACGGTCATTCACGCGTAGTGGATATATGTGACCACATGAAAGGCGAATACCCCAAAGAATTCAAATTCAGAGGATGGCATCCTAACTGCCGATGTATCATTAGCCCTATCATTCCCGATGACATGATGACTCCTGCACTCAAAGCAGCTGGTTTCATAGGCCGACCTCGTGGAAGTAAAATCACTCCGCCTAGAGAGGCATTGGAATATGTCAAAGAGAATAGAGACAAAAATCCACAACTATTTGACAAATTTGACGCATACCGTGAGGTAGAATTCCGAGGTCAAAAGCAGTTTTACATGGAGATGTCCCCCACATCTCGTCTATCTTTTAACATAGAAGAAATATCCAATATCACAGGCAAATACCTAGACAAACTCCATCGTGTAGATATCAAAATCAACGACGATATGGAGGAAGGAGTACTTATGTCCACAGTTCCCAAAGATGGCAGTTACCAGATAGAGATGCGTAGCTCCCAAGCCGAAATACTCTCTCAAGGACTCTCCAAACGCGGGCTCAAACTACCTCTTACTCCTCAACAGGTAGAGGTTACAGCCGATGAACTGCACGAACTGACACATACCCTTTCGCTTGATTATACATTTGGGGAGAGTCTAGATATTAACGTAAACAAACCATTGGCAGACCTTTTGGAAAAGGAAAAGAAACTTGACCCTTCCAAAATGAGCCCAGAAGAATATGAAAAAGAAAAAGAAAAGATAAGGAAAAAACGTGCCAAAATAGAACAAACGCGTAACACCATTATAGACTTCCACCACGGTTTTCGCCCTCTAGAAGTAGAAACACTAGAAACTCTAGTAGAATGGAGCATGAGGGAGAATTATGCGTTGGTAATGGAGCAGATAGGTATTACTCTTCCTGCCGATTATGCATCATATATAAACCGAGGATATAACAATTCTGTTACCAATTTCAACGCACTTGTAAATCGTATTCCTGTCAAGAATGTAGAGGCATTCCGCAATGACATAGACAAAATACTATCCAACCCCGACAAAGCCTTTACCTTCCAACGCCTCGCCGATGCCATTAAACGCAGCGGAGCCCTAAACAAAGGTACGCGAAATAAAGACTTACTGATGTTTATGCATACTATGCCAACAGAGGAATTTGAGGTGAACCTTGATTATTTAGCAGTTCCAAAGGATAAGAGCCTTCCTGCTCCTCCCACTGCCAACGCTGCAGTCGGCTCTAGAGCTAGTACTACCCCGCCCACCACCCCTATTGACATTCACAATTCAGGGTTAACGAGTAAGACTATAAAGGACATCACACGCGGCACACTGGCCGCTGGGGCTATCTCCCTTACTGCAGGTGCTGCTGGAAGCGTCATTGACCCCGAACGCGACTACAGCGAAAAACGTTATGTACCTCAATGGTTTTATAAGAACAGCTATGTCAATGGTGTAATAGCTGGTATCTATGACCGTGCTGTGAATAGCGTGGAAGACTCATGGCAGATGGGGAAAGACCTTGCTATTTATGCGTTTTACAATACATATATGCCATTTTCTTCCAAGACTCATGAAATGCGTAAAGCATTTTTCACCACAATAGGAGAAATAGGTGAGTTTATGTTTATGTATCAAACAAATCCAGCCTTTAAATTACTGATAGACAAAATCCTCATGGATGAAATCAAAAACTATCTAGGCTCCCTGTGGGGAACAAGCCCCGAACACGGTTATGCTCTAGGACAGCTACTTTTTGATGTGGTGAGTATGTTCTTTGGGCCTGGAGAGATAAAAGCTGTACTTACAGGATTTAAAACCACCAAAACTGGAATAGCTTTTCAACGTGTCATAAAAACAAACCTTGACACTTTCTTTGAACTTATTGACAAGTATTTCAAACCCACAAACCTATCTCCAGATATACATAAAAGCAGC
>JAGAUI010000040.1 GCA_017620815.1 Flavobacteriales bacterium | reverse complement strand
TGCATTGCAGGCGTTTTTTTTATGGTAATAATAAATTAAAGGAGCTAATGATAAAAATATGATAATTTTTAATAAATGAAATGTTAAAATTGCGGGGGGGGGGGCGGGTTAATAAACTTTATGTGTATTTTTAAACCCTCAATATAATTCGCCAAACAAAAAATACGTTGTCTATGAGGTATAGTAAATATATTCTATACTTAGGTGTAATGATACAGTTGCTGTTTGGAAATGACATCATAGCACAGGTTAAAAAAGATTCTGTGAAGGTTCATTTCCGTCAGGGATATTCTATTCTGGATACATCATATAGAGAAAATGCGTCTTCGTTGCGTTCAATAATAGAAGCCGTACGTGACCGTCGTGCTGGTAATTCATATAGACTTAATAGGATAGAAATAGTAGGAGCGGCCTCTCCCGAAGGTACTGTATATCTCAATAATCGTCTTTCATATAAACGAGCCAATGTCCTGTTTAACTACATAGACCGCCATGAGGATTTGCCCGATAGTATGAGGAAGATAACTCCGGTGGGTAGGGACTGGCGTACCCTTATATTGATGGTAGAGGAAGACCCAAATGTTCCATATAAGAATGAGACACTTGCTGCCCTTCATAAGATAGCAAATGAAGTAGAGTCGGGAAATACCACATTTCCCCATATGAGTATGATATCTACATTGAGGGGAGGAAAGCCATATAAGTATATGTATGAGAAGATGTTCCCAGCCTTGCGAGCATCCAAACTATACTTGTGGTATGATATGATAGGTATCCCCGAACTATACAATACTTCGGGAATAGCAACTCTATCTCCCCGCAAGGACTATCCCGATGTTTTTCTACGCCCCGAAGAGAAGAGTCGAGACTATAAATTCTTTATGTCCATCCGTACCAATATGCTTTATGATGCACTCTTAGTTCCCAATGTGGGAGTAGATATGTATCTAGGAAAGAATTGGTCAATGGCGGCGTACTGGCATTATGCGTGGTGGGATGTTGACCCATCTCATGTATGGTGGCGTACCTATGGAGGAGATGTAGAGATACGCAAATGGTTTGGCAAGAAATCCAAAGAGAAACCCCTTACAGGGCATCATATAGGTCCATATGCCCAGATGGTAACCTATGACTTTGAACTAGGAGGCAGAGGATATTTGGGAGATAAGTGGAGTTATGCAGCGGGATTGTCATATGGATATTCCCATCCTATAGGACGTAGATTGAACATAGATTTCACGTTGGGATTGGGTTACCTATGGGGTGAATACAAGGAGTATATACCTATAGACAACTGTTATGTATGGCAGGCAACGAAACAACGTAGTTGGATAGGCCCTACCAAGGCCGAGATATCTCTGGTATGGCAAGTAGGTAGAGGAAACGAGAATAAGGATAAAGGAGGGTGGAGATGGTAAGAAGGATAGTAAATGTTCTGCTTGTACTACTTATAGTTTCCTCTTGTTCTCACAAGGAACTGTGCTATCACCATCCACATACTGCGTCTGTGCAGATAAATGTAGATTGGTCTAGATTTGAAAAGGATAATCCTAGTGGAATGACTGTTATGGTGTATTCCAGAGCAGGTGTAAAAGAGATAGAAAAACAGACCAATAACCTCTCTTATGTGATAGTTGACCTTTTGGCAGGGTATTACAATTCGTTTGTATTTAACCAGAGTCCATCGGAATATGGTACTGTGGATTTTGTAAATATGGATAGATATTCTACGGCACAGGTCAATGCTACTCCAGTAGCTTCACGATGGTATAAGACACGTGCCGAAAAAGAAAAATTGGCAGCATCACCAGAATGGATAGGAACTCACCGTGTAGAAGATATAGAGATTACCGATGAAATGGTGAAAATCACAGGAGAGAATAAACTTGCCAATATGAATACTCGTGATATAGCATCAGATTTCATAGTGGCACGACATTATCCTGAAAATATCATCTACACTATAAAAGTCAAGGTACACCTTAAAAATGTGTACAACCTTAAAAGTGCCCGTGCTTCTCTAGATGGTATGGCAGAAGGTTTTATGTTTTCTACTGGAAATAGAACAGAAAGTAAGGTCACTCATCTGATGGAAAACTGGAGACTCGTGGTAGATAAAACAGACCCTACACTAGGTTATATAGAGACAGCTATCACTAGTTTTGGACTGCCTCGTGACCATAAGGCACTAGCCGATGAAAATAATTTCAATCTATCTGTACTGTTGGTGGATAACAAGACGATAATTGATTTCTCATATGAAGTGGGAGATAAATTCCAGTTTAAGAGTGATGAAACAGGAAAACTAACCCTAGAGTGTGAGATAGAACTATGGGGAAAAGACCCTCTGCCAGACGTTAAACCAGAGGGAGGAGGTAATGACGGATTTGATGCTTGGGTAGAAGATTGGGGAGATGAAGAAAATTTGGATTTTGAACTATAAACGTAAAACAAATAAATAAACTGAATAAAAACATTAACAATTCTAAACCAATGAAAAAAAATCTAATTTATGGATTTATGGCATGTGCAGCTGTCTTTATGGTAAGCTGTGCAAAGGATAGCTCAAAAAGCGAAGTCCCTGCTAGTGATGTAGTAGGATTCTCTACTTACCTAGGACGTGATGTTCAGTCTCGTGCAGCAGTCCTAGATGATGCTAATCTTGTAGATTTTGGTGTGTTTGCCTCTTACACCAAGAGTGAAGACTGGACAAATGCATCAGGATTTAACTTTATGTTTAACCAGAAGGTAACCAAAACCGCGGGAAGCTGGGATTATACTCCTAAAAAGTATTGGCCTACAACAAAAGGCGAAAAAATCTCTTTCTGGGCATATGCTCCATATGCTTCTGGTAAGGCAATAGCAGTTAAATCTACCAAGACATCTACAGGACTACCACAGATTACTTATACCATAAGTAACATAGAGTCTGCAGAAGACTTTACTGCTGCAACACTTATGAATGAAGTAAAATCTGCTACTACCAACCCTGACGGTAATACTCGTAGTGTTGAGTTTACGTTACGCCACGAACTTACTCGTGTTAATATCAAAGCAAAACTTGACAAAGCTGTAGCTACTGAAACCAAAGTAAATATCAAGTCTATAACATTTAAGGGTGATGATTTGGCAACAGTGGGTACATATACATTTGCAAATGCAGATGATGCTCGTGGCTCTTGGACTCTAGATACAAAAGCAGATATTGTTATAGACCCTCTTATGGCAAAAGAAACAACTAGCCTAGGTGGTTATACAGAAGCCGGTGTTCGCCTTCAGGATGCTACTGCCGTTCCTCTTTTCGGGGCAAATAAATATCTATTCCTTATCCCTTCTGGCGGTGAAACAGGTACTACTGCAGCTGGAAAAATCAAACTTGAGATAGAGTATGATATAGTAACTGTTGATGCTTCTCTTAATGCAGGATATTCTGTGTCTTCTGCAACAAAAGAAATAGACCTGCCAGCAAGTACTCTTAAACAGGGTAAAGCATATCTCTACACTCTTACATTCTACACCAATGAAATCGTTCTTTCTGCAAGCGTAGAAGGATGGGGTACTGAAGAAGGAGAAGATGATGATGTGGACTGGAATGATGTAGACAAATAATAGTCTATGTATAGAATTGATGATAAATCATCATATAGGTCGGGTAGGGTTGAATGTCTCTTCCCGACCACAACGGTGAGAAAAAATCTCACACTCATAAAATAGAAAAAATGGCAAGATACTCCATATATATTACGATTGTATTACTCTATATGTTCTTCTCTTCTTGTTCCAAAGGAGAAAAGGCAGATATGCCACAAGATGATGTGGTATCGTTCTCTATGAAAAGTGCCGATGCTTGGGATAATCTCGCCCAATCAAAAGCTGTAGTCGTGGATAACAGCGAGTTGTGTAAACAGGGTTTTGGAGTGCTGGCATATTATACAAAAGACGTAAATTGGAATGCATACACGGGAAAGGCAGTCCCCAATTTTATCAATAATTCCCGCGTGACATCTAGTGATGGAGGGCTCAACTGGACGTATTCTCCTGTGAAGTATTGGCCACATAAACAGGGTGAAAAGATAAGTTTTTTTGCATATGCTCCTCATGACGCATCGGTTGATATAAACACGTTGAAATTAAGACACGTGGTAAACAGCGATGTGAAAAAACAAGTGGATATGCTGTGGAGTTATGCTGTTACTACCGACAAGACCTATATGCCGCCTATGGGTAAGATAGGATTTGTCTTCCGTCATGCCCTCTCTAGAGTGGGAATAACAGTAAAAGCCTCTACCGACGGTATATCTCCTATGAATAAAGAGATATCCATAAGAGTGAAAAAGGTAGTGTTTACTTCTTCTAGTGATAAAACAGGTAGTGGAACGGGGACTTTCTACACTCAAGGAACACTTGATATAGGTAATCAGGGTGCAGACCCACAGGCCTCATGGAGTGATATGTCGGGTGCACAGAAATTTACGCTTGATTATAGGAATTTTGCAGGGGGAGATGCGTCTGGATTCCTGCTAGATAATACCAATACCGACACCCCAAAACAACTCAATGCTCCAGATTCTTACCTCATGCTTCTCCCACAGGATTTTCTTTCTACTGGGTTTAACATATATATGGAGTATGAAGTAGAATTATATGATAAAAACGACCATACATATCTCACATATACCAACCGAGGATATTGCACTGTAAATGTAAATCTACAGGGAGGAAAGGCATATTCTATGAATCTGTCTTTGGGAGTTAAGAGCTTCAGTCTTCAGGTGGGAATTACCTCTTGGAAGGGAGGGGAAGAAGGAGATGAGATAGTCATAAATGGTCTGGTAGATGATTAAAAGTATAGATATGGTCAAAAGATTACTATATATGATATGTGTAGCCTTCTCTTGTGTAGCTTGCTCACAAGATGGGGGGATGGGCAGTAAGGACAAAATCCTCATAGACGTGGTAAGTTCATCTGTTACATCCAAGGCTACTATTATAGAAAATGAAGACGATATGGTGGCAGAAGAAGAGTTCACCATAAATTCTTATCTTACAGACGGAGCCGATACACCATACATGAAAGATGTATGGGTTTATTACTTTAATGGAAACTGGAGGTTCCGTGATGTGGTAAACCAAAATAATCTTATAGATTACTATTGGCCTAATGACAGGAAACTGAATTTTATGGCATATATGCCTCGTGATTTGAATAAAACGGTGGTAAGCAGTTCAGATGTGTCTTTTTCATCGGCATCGGGAGTTACTATAAACTGCACATTGCCCGATGTTATAGATGATATTACCGCTGACGATGCCATAAGAGAAGCATCCAAACGTGAATTCATATATGCTCTTAGACGTAATCTTAACAATGACAATGCAACGGTAGCCCTTAAATTTGTTCATCCTTTTTCTGTGATAAAATTCAAGTTGCAACAGTCACATCGTGATTTGAGGATAAATTATATATCGCTACTAGGAATACACAATAGTGCTACTTATGTCAATGCAGCAGATACTTATGTAAGCTATCCTGTAAATCAAGACAATCTCACATATGAAAAATGGACTCCTACATCATCTCCATCTACATTTAGAATAAATATAGACAAGATAGTGCCAGAAGATATAAACTTTGATAGGGATATAACAACGAGTTATATGATGGTTATCCCACAGGATTTGTCATCTATTAAACTAGTTGTAAATTATACTTGGGACGGTATTACCAAAACATCTTCTGAAATCCCTATATCTACACCTGCTGTAAATGTGTGGCAACCAGCAATGAAGTATGTTTATTCGCTTAATCTGGGAGATAACAAGGAAGAAATTCTCTTTAAGGTTAACGTAGAGCAGTGGGAAAAGGGCGAAGATTCAGGATATGAAAATGATTATCAAGTGCAGTAATATGAGAAAGTTAATATATTTAATTTGGGCAATTGTATTATTTACCTCCTGTCATAAGAGTTCGGAGGGGGACTCTAGTGATAGTATATATCTTTCGGCTGCCGTAGAGAGTTCAAAAAATACCAAATCTCCATACATCTATACCTCACCCACACAGGATGCTGTTCTACATGCGGCTATATGGGCTTCATCTATAGACCGTCAGTATAAAAATTTGGGGTATAATGGTAAACAGGGAGATGGTAGCGTAGCTATCCACACAAGTGCGAGATTTGAGAGTAGTAAGCCTCAGCTTTTAAGCCAAGCCGTTTATCCCAAAAATGCTAGTACAGTGTATTTTGTAGGGTTTTATCCTATCTCTACATGGGATGTTAATGCAGAAGGAAATAAAGCCGAATTTACATTTGATGGGAATGATGATGTGATGTTTGCTCCACAGATATCGGGGGCCTATGCTCAGCTTTATGAAAATTCCCCTGTGCTAGGATTCAAACACCTGCTCACATGGCTCAAAATAAAAATAATAGCCGATGACGAACTTACAATGAAGGCGTGGGGTGATATACAGAGTATGAAAATCACAAGCAAAAATCATGTTACGGTGGATTTGAGTAAGGATTATGTCTATGAAACTTGTGTTGATTATACCGATGCAGGTGATGGATTATTTTCTCTATATGCTACTGGTAGTGATAATGTGTTCCCTCCTGCAGGAGGATATACTATGCCATATAAACCAGCTGTCACATCTCCCCAAGAAGTAGCATATGTCCTATGTTCTCCTGTGACAGCATCGGCATCACAGGTCGTAGATGGCAACGATGTGCCTACAGCCGAATACACTCTGCATATAGAGACTGCCCGTCGTAAGGTATCTGTACCTATAGATTTAAAGATAAACGAAAATAGTGGAGGGTATTATATAGGTAGCACTAGAGGCAAATACTTTACACTCAATCTTACATTTAAGATGGGTAACACTATAGTTGTATCCTCCAAGGTTCAAGACTGGACATTGGGAGGGTTTGGAGATATTTCATTTAATGAATAAATGTGAATAAGATGATGAAAAATTATATATGTTTTTTACCTATAATACTCCTGTTTTTTTCTTGTTCCAAAGAGAATATGAGCAATGAAACTAGGGATATACGGCTTAAAGCTACTGTTGAAGCATCCACAGCTGTCTCTACCAAGTCTGTTGCTGCTTCTCCATATTTCGACTCATCATCTGGTCTTAAGACGAGTGTATGGTTTTCTACCGTAGATGGAGTCTATGAGGATAACCCATCTCCAGCAGCCCCTACATATATCCCATACCATGCCCAAGTAGAATATGCTAGTGACGGTATGGCTACAGTATATAAAGACCCAGTAGGAAAGCAATTCCCACTTACCTACCCTACCGATAATACTATGGTATATTGTGTGGGTTTATATCCACCTACAGGTTGGGAGCTATCGGGAGATAATAAATCGGTATCACATGAGATAGATGGAATTACAGACTTGATGTATGCCAACCAGCAAAATGGTTCATGGCAAACCCCTATTCCAGAACAAGTATATAAACATAAACTTACATTGCTTAAAATAATCGTTCGTTCTACATCTTTTGATGCGGGAGATTCTTGGGGTAAGATAAAAAAAATAACAGTTACCAATCCTAGTGATAAGATAAGCATAGACCTATCTAGTAGTGCTGTTACCTATTCTGGAGTAGAGGCTCCGCTAGTGGTGATGGATACGCCTATGGATTTGGATATCATTGCCCAAGAAAAAGGTCAGGTTTTATGTGCTCCCGCTAAAAAGTATAATATCATAGTGGAGTCTGAAAAATCATATGTGAGAGATGTGGATGTCATATTGGAGGACGAGGCTGGAACACCAGTTGCATCAGATGCAGATGCGGCAGGTAAAATATATATAATAAATCTATATTTTAATTCCTTTAATAACATAGATGCCAAATGTTCATTGGTGCCATGGAATGAAGAAAATATAGAATTAAACTGATGAGACTATGAAAATGAAAAGATATAAAAAAAGCATATTTTATTTTCTGGCGATAGCCGGTATATGTATGACATTGGCATGTAGTAAGGATTTGGACCCCGAAGCAGGTAAGGTACACCGCAGTGATGTCATATCTTTTACAGCCTCCCTCCAAGCCGATGCTACTGCTGCCCCTAAAGTGGCAAGAAGTGCTACTTCTTCATATCTAGGTATAGCAGAAGAGGAGTGGAATCTTGAGTTGCGAGAGTCATCTAGACCTACACGAGGTCTTCCTGTTACAGAATTGGAAGGGATGGACGTAGGGGTGTATGCATATGAATATAGTGGAGATACAAAAGTTGCCGATGTGATGAGTAACTATTATTACTCATTTGATAATAACGAAGACTTAAATCCAGTAGATGACCCTGTTTTATGGAGTGATATTGATGATGTCAATAGTTTGCGTATATACACATATGCACCTATGGTTACAACATCGACAAGTGATTTTGCGTTATCGGTAGTAGATAATGTTCCTACTATCACATATGTGGTTCCACAGGATGTAACCAAACAGATAGACCTATTATCAACAGATACTAAAGAAGTAAGTGGGGATTATAACCAGAACGTTTTTTTGACTTTTAACCATATACTTACAGGTGTAAGATTCAAGGCTGGATTTGAATGTAAGGTCACGTCAATTAAGATAAACAACGTAAACAGCAAGGGTGTATATAGCATGGGAGACTCATGGGACGACCAATCATTACCTGTTAACTATACTCTCCCTATACCATCGGTTGGAATAGATTGTTCTGCTGGTGATATGATAACTACGGGTGTCAATACTCTTATGATGATTCCACAGACCCTCCCATCAAGTGCCGAAGTTGTCATGGAATACACCGAAGGTGGTGTTGCAGGAGTTATCACTGCATCTCTTAAGGATTTCAAGTGGGAGGCAGGTAAACTCATAACTTATACCATAAACAAGACTATAACCGAGGACTATGTTTATTTTGACTTACATGCGGGAAATGTAACAATCACACCTACTTCTTATGAAGGTTATGTATATGTAAATGGTGTTGCAACCCGTGTCTATAAGGAATTCCCAGTGGGCGACCAAGAGAATTATCATTATTATGTCTATCAATCTACTGCGGCCAATAAAGGTGAAACGGGCTATGCTGCTACACTAGGTGTGGGGGCTATAACTCGTCCGGTATATTCTCCAGTTATGGTTGATGACCGTTTTTGGAGTGATTACATTACCAATAACACCGTGGTAGAAGACGTAATAGAAATGTGGGACTCAAAAGAAGGGCTCACTGTAGATGCCACACCCGGTGCAGACCCTACAGGATTGACAGGAGCAGTGAGAAAAGTGGGAAGAAGTAGTACCAAAAATCGTATAGATGTAAAGGGCGATGCTGCAAATCCTATCATATGTAATATGGTGATTGATAATCTTTATTCGTCATATCAACATGCGTCTGAAAGTCGTAAAACGGGAGGTATAACATTCCTTCCAGCTATGGCGGGTAGTAGCTTGAATATCACTATGATAGGAGATAGTAGATTTGGTGCGATACATTATTTCAATAATACTTCCAATACTCAACTCATAATAGGTGGTACAGGCTCTATTACTGTTGCCGATGCAGATTTTGATAAATCGCGTTCGCCTTTTAATGAAAGTAAGAGTATAGGTGTAAATACGGTAGGTTATTCCTCAAACCACTGGTGTGCTGCTATAGGTGCCGATGATAGCTCACAATCTGCATTGGGTATCGTGATAAATAGCGGAGTCGTGTATGCTGGAACTACTGCTGCCGAAAACTGCACAGCTATAGGCGGTGGAGGTAATGGTAAGGCTTCTATTATTATAAACGGAGGTTCTGTTACTGCTGTTGCCACTACTACTGGTACAGCCATAGGTGGTGGTATAGGTTTTCACTCTGCTGGAGGAGAAGGATATGTAGAAGTGAATGGAGGTAATGTTTATGCATATAATTTTGCCAACGAGTGGAATATCCCTAGTGCTGCCATAGGCGGTGGAGGTTCATCTAGTTCGACTGGAACATTGGGTACTATAAAGATAAGCGGAGGATATGTCTATGCCCAAGCAGCTATGGGTACAGCTATAGGTGGTGGTAGTAGTAAAACCAAAGATGGAGGTATGGCTGTAGTTGATATATCGGGTGGATACATAAGAGCCAAGAGCGTATCTACTAGTGCTTTCCCTGCTGGATGTGGTATAGGTGGAGGAACAGGAGGTTCAGATGGTGGCAAGATAGGAGGAAATGCCGAAGTTACCATATCTAGCCTTTCTGGAAATAAACCTATAATCCGTACTGGTTCCATAGGTGGTGGTAAAACCAATAGTGCAACAGGACATATAGGTCGTGCGGTGATTAAAGTGTATGATGGAGATATATCGGCACAGTTTGTAATGGCTGCTGGTTCGACAGAAAAGTCTGTATTTACTATGAGTGGAGGCTCCATTGGCAATAGTGATGTGTATGACAAGGAATATGAACACATAGAGCATAAAGGTGGTGCTGTCTATATGGAAAATGGTACTTTTACCATGACAGGTGGTACTATAAAAAATTGTGTGGCAGATGAAGGTGGAGCGGTATATATAAAGGGTATTGAATCTCCAGAATTTATAATGAAAGGAGGAGAAATACTTAACAATACCTCATATACCAATGGCGGAGCTGTTTATCTAGAAGGAGGAACAGTTACCCTACATGGAGGAAATATAAAAAGTAACCTCGCCAAAGATGGTAATGGTGGTGGTGTGTATATCAAGGCAGGAGACTTCTATATGCCAGAAGATGGAACATGTAACATATATAGAAATGTAGCTCTTAAAACAGCAACAGATGGAGGAGGAAGTGGGGGCGGTATATATGTTATGTCCACAACTAGTGATGTGAATGTACATGTGCTCTCTGGAAAGATAGAGAATAATGCTTGTGATGTCAATGGCGGAGGTATATGTGTGGATATGGCTACCACTAGTAGAACAGCCAATGTTAAGATAGGTAAAGATGGTTCTAGCAGTGTAGATAATCCTAGTATTGCATCCAATACTGCTGTGAGATATGGTGGTGGACTATATGCCATAGGTTCCAATGCCAAAATAACTATAAATGGAGGAAAAATCATAAATAATAGCGTATCAAACTATATACCAAATAGCGACGTTACCAATGAAGGCGGTACCGTAGAACTCATTGGTGGACAAGTAAAGCATCAGGTTGTAACATTTAATGCAAATGCTGCCGATGCGACAGTAGAAGGTCAGCCTACCGCTATTCAGAGAATTGTTACTACTACCAATAGTTCGCTGGTGTTCCCTACTACTCCTATACGCAATTTCTATGATTTTATAGGCTGGAACTCTAGAGCAGACGGAAAAGGAACAAACTATGTAAATGGTCAAGTGATGAATATATCAGAAGATATTACTCTCTATGCCCAGTGGCAAGCTCAGTAGGATAGATAGTTGTCTTTCTAAAAAAAACGTCCACTATTGTGGACGTTTTTTTATGTAGAGGGGTTATTTTTTCTTTTTATGAGGAGCGTTTTTTTTGCCGTTATTTTGGTTGTTGCGTTTTTTGATGGGGATACCGTGGGCATTTGGCATCCCTAGTTCGCCGTCTGGAAGGAGAGATAGTATATGATTCCAGTCTATACGTCCACCAGATAATTCGTCTAGGTGGGCACCTATAACGCTGTCTTCTATTATGTCTTTGTTGTATTCCAGATATGCTTTTTTCATATGTTTGGCTATGGCAATGATAAGGGCATCGCGGCGTTCGCCTTCTTCCCAAGTGCATACTTCGTCTATAAGAGAGCGTATGTAATGCCCATAGTAACGGAATTTGGTAAGAACAGTAGGGTATTCTATACGCTCTGGTGGGGTAGATAAAGTCTCACGAGTAGGTATGGGGAAAGGACTGTCTATATCCAGACAGAAATCAGACATTATGAATAACTGGTCCCATAGTTTGTGCTGGAAGTCTGGTACGTTACGCAAGTGTGGATTTATCTCTCCCATCACCCGTATGACTGCACGTGCGGCAGTATTGCGTTTATCTCTATCTTCTATGGTGAGCAGATGGTCAACCATTTGCTGGACGGTACGTCCGTATTCTGGAATACGTAAAGGCTTACGGTCTGTGTTATATGAAAGTCCGTAGTGTAGTGAATCGTTTGACTCTATCATTTTTATATCTTTTGAATCTTTGCAAATTTAAGTAACATTTTCTTTTCTCCCACATCTTCAAACCTTATTATAGCTTTTGCGTCACCTCCGCTGCCTTCTAGGGATAGTACTTCTCCTATTCCAAAACGT
This sequence comes from Flavobacteriales bacterium, assembly GCA_017620815.1. Taxonomy (GTDB): domain Bacteria; phylum Bacteroidota; class Bacteroidia; order Flavobacteriales; family UBA1820; genus Merdimorpha. The sequence continues at coordinate 49,986 of JAGAUI010000040.1, read as the reverse complement.
TCGTGGCGTACACGTTGCCCTATGGATAGGGATACCTCTTGTGAAGGAGAGGAAGTATTTCCTGTAACATCGGTTATACGGCGTAGTCTAGATGGGTCTATGCTGCTGGATGATTTCTTGCGGACGGGTATAGTATTCTGACGATGAGAAAAACCTGAATAAGAGTCGGCAGCAGCACCGCGAGCCACTATATGGCTATCATCTCCAAATATACTAGCATCCAGTATATGTGATACTCGTGAGGCGGTAGTGCTTTCTACTCCCAAATCTAGGTATTTATCATCTATCTCATCTACAAAACGAGAAAGCTCTCCATCGGTAAGTTTTCCCCAACGATAGCGTTGGCTAGCGTATGTGAGTATAGCACGTTTTTCGGCTCTGGTAAGGGCGACATAAAAGAGTCGTCGTTCTTCCTCCACGCTTTCGCGGCTATCTGTGGACATCATGCTGGGGAATAGGTCTTCCTCCATCCCTGCTATATAGACCGTAGGGAATTCCAGACCTTTGGCACTATGGACGGTCATAAGAGCTACACGGTCATTGGTGCTGTCGTCATCGGTGTCCATATCGGTAAGTAGTGCGACATCTTGTATAAAAGATGATAGCGAGTTGTTCCCATCGGCTAGTTCCTTCTGACTCTCCACAAAATCCTTCATGCTATTGAGTAGCTCTTGTACGTTTTCATATCGTGCTAGCTCATCGGGGTCTGTGGCACGAGCCAAAAGTCCCATAAGTCCACTTTCCTTGAGGATTTTATCTCCTGCCTCCCAAGCGTCCAGCGTAGAAGCATACACCCCAAAAGCCTCAATCATCGCCACAAATGATTCTAGTTTTCCCTTTATGCCACTGTTTATGCCTAATTGGGGGAGTTTATCTATGTGTTTTATGACTTCTATTATGCTACGGTCATAATGATGTGCCGCTACCAATAGTTTGTTTATGGTAGTATCACCTATGCCTCTAGCGGGGAGATTGATGATACGCAATAGAGCCTCCTCATCACGAGTATTGATAGACAGACGCATGTATGCCAGAGCATCTTTAATCTCTTTACGGGAATAGAATGACTGTCCCCCCCATATACGGTAAGGTATGTTATGACGACGTAGGGCATCTTCTATGGCACGGCTCTGTGCATTGGTACGATAGAGGACAGCGTAGTCTGAATATGCAGTGTCCTTTTCATCTTCCTTAAATTTTTTAATAGACCTCGCTATGTAGTAACCTTCTTCGTTGTCGGTAGGGGTGCGTACCAGTAGTATCTTTTCACCTACATCGTTGGAGGTCCATACGTCTTTTTCTATCTTGTCGCGGTTGTGTTTTATAACGCTATTGGCAGCTCCTACAATGGTCTGTGTAGAGCGGTAGTTCTGTTCTAGCTTGAATATATTGGCATGTGGGTAATCGCGGCGGAAGTTAAGTATATTGGCTATATTGGCTCCACGGAACGAATATATACTCTGTGCGTCATCACCCACTACACATATATTCTGGAATCTGTCTGCCAATGCTCTCACTATGAGGTATTGAGAATGGTTTGTGTCCTGATACTCATCTACCAGTATGTAACGGAATATATCCTGATATTTGGATAATACGTCTGGAAAACGAGCCAATAGTTCGTTGGTGCGTAAAAGCAGGTCGTCAAAATCCATCGCTCCAGCCTTAAAACAACGCTCAACATACAGACGATATATGTCTATAAGCTTATCCCGACGTGCAGCCTTGTCTGCTTCCATACATTCGGGATAACGCACATATGCCGTAGTGGTGATAAGTGCGTTTTTAAGCGAAGATATACGGGACTGAACAGTACGGGCTTTATATATGTCTTTGTCTAGTTGGAGTTCCTTTACTATGTGGTTTATAAGGCGAGTAGAGTCATCTGTGTCATAGATGGTGAAGTTATTGGGATAGCCCAGACGATGAGCTTCGGCACGTAGTATCTTCCCAAATACCGAATGGAATGTGCCCATCCATATACTTTTGGCATCGGATGCTCCTACTATGGAAGATATACGTTCTTTCATCTCGCGAGCAGCTTTATTGGTAAAAGTAAGGGCGAGTATGTTATGAGGGCTTACGCCTTTGTTTATAAGGTGGGCTATGCGGTAAGTAAGTACGCGTGTCTTTCCACTGCCTGCACCCGCTATAATCATCATAGGGCCTTCGGTACACTGTACGCTACGGCGTTGTGCATCATTGAGGGTGGATAGGTATGGGTAATTATCTTCCATCATCTTTCTTTTATAATGTGTGTTCTTTTATATAACCGCTCTCTCCTATGCCAAATAACGCATAATCATAACGCACAGGGTCTATGGGGTCCATCATCCTCAAAAAGCGGTCTATTTCTTCTACTGCACGGCGGTCATTGGAGGAGCGGGAGAGTATGCCTAGATGTCTTGATATATTGCCTACATGTACGTCCAGTGGAATGGAGAGCATACTAGGAGATATCTTTTTCCATAGACCTATATCTATGCCATCATCTCTTACTAGCCATCTTAATAAAAGGTGCAGTCTTTTACAAGCCGAACCTTTCATAGGTGAAGATATATGACGAGCATTGGTTTCATTGTGTGGCGTTAAGAGCATCTCATTCCGGAAACGATTTATCCCTTCCCACGTGCCACTCTCGCCTTTTCTAGGAGCAAATATCTCTTCCATAGAATCATAACGAGAATATATCCCTCTCAATGCCTTTATGAAAAAAACAAAATCCCCTCTAGAAAAAGTGCGGTGAACAGCCCTTCCAGTGGTATCTATGCTGTCTATATCTACATTCATCACATAGTCATAGGGTGATACTCCCATCTCTTGTAGCATCTTTTCACACGATGATAGTATCATCTTGCGGCGTCCCCAAGCGATAGTTGCACACAGCAGAGCAACTATTTCTATATCTAACCTCTCATTATAACGATGTGCAAATTGCAGAGGGTCGGCATCTATAAATGACCTAGTATGTATCCTCTTGTAGTGTTCTTCTAGCAGAGAGCTTATATGGGGTATGTCTATGTTCATAATGATAGTGAAATGTTTTCTATCACGCCATCACGCATCTTTACACATCTGTCTGCCATAGAGGCCAATGAATCGTTATGGGTTACTATGACAAATGTCTGTCCAAATTCTTCTCTCAATGATAGAAATAAACGATGAAGAGCATCGGCAGATGTGCTGTCCAGATTCCCCGAAGGTTCGTCTGCAAATATCACGCTAGGGTTATTCATAAGAGCACGAGCCACCGATATGCGTTGTTCTTCGCCCCCCGAAAGCTGTGAAGGGTAGTGGTTTAAGCGGTGCGATAGCGACATGAAATCCAGTAACATTAGGGCACGTTTTTCGGCTTCTTTCATACTACGACCAGCTATAAGAGCAGGCATGCATATGTTTTCTATGGCTGTAAATTCTGGTAGAAGCCTATGGGATTGGAATATAAATCCTATGTGTGATGACCTGAAACGAGATAGCTCTTTATCTTTCATGCCAGATGTACGATGACCGTCTATTTCTACATAACTATCCACTCCGTCTATATGGGTAGGACTATCCAACGTGCCTAGTATCTGTAACAAAGTGGTCTTCCCTGCACCCGAAGGTCCTACTATGGAAAGTATCTCGCCTTTGTTAACATCGAGAGATATCCCGCGTATAACTTCAAGGTTTCCAAATCGTTTGTGGATATTTACGGCTTTAATCATCGTCTATTTTATTTTCTACAAATGTAGTAAACTATCCCGATATACCCTATGGAATAAACCTTAAAAAATAAGAGTAAATAAAATTTTACTCTATGTGTATGAGCATTAGATAAAAAGCGTAAATTTGTATGTTTAATGAATAACTATATTTTATCACAATGAAAAAAATTCTGAAAAGCAGCAACTATTTTTACATCCTACTATCTCTCTATGCAGTACTATGTGTAGTATCATGTAGTAAAGACCCAGATGTTACAGATGATACCCCTTCTACATCTACCAAACCATCAAACGCCAAAATCCTTACATACTTTGGTTTTACTTCCAAAGATAACCCTTCTATGAATGGAAATAGCTCTATGTATGTGATGAATGGTACACATTATGTAACAGTGCCTCTAGGGGTGCCGCTTACATCTCTTAAAGCTACTTATACAGTATCTCCTGGTGCAACGGTGAGCGTAAAAAATCAACCTCTTGTAAGCGGAACTACAGCACTGGACTATTCTGGTGTGGTAGAAGTCAAGGTAACAGCCGAAGACAAGACATCTACCGTCTATTTTATACTAGTGAAGAATGGTATTCCCGAACTAGACGCCAAGATATTTGACTTTATGAAAAAGTATGATATTCCCGGTATATCTGTATCTATAGGTCATAGAGAAAAACTGGTATATAGCGAAGGCTTTGGTTATGCCAATAAAGCTACTCGTGAGCCATTGCGTCGTAACTATATGTTGCGTCTGGCTAGCTGCTCAAAACCTATGACATCGATATGTGTTATGCGTCTGGTTACCGAAGGCAAAATAAAACTTACAGACCGTCCATTTGCTTCTGATGGTATCCTTTCTGCCAAATATCCTTCTACTGGTTTTGAAGACATAACAATACAAAGCCTGCTAGAACATACTAGTGGCATAGCACAGCAGTTTGACCCTATGTTTGACTCTCCTACCAAACCTATGACTCAAGAGCAGACTATACGTTATGTGCTAGACCATTTTAATATTTCGGCAGCAGTGGGTACCAAACACAGCTATTCAAACTTCGGTTTCTGTGTGCTGGGACGTATCATAGAGGAAGCATCGGGTAAAACATATGAGGCATATCTTAAAGAAACTATAGCCGATGCCATAGGACGTACTACTCCTAGAATTGGCTCAACAGGAGAAGCCAATCGTTTCCAGAATGAATCTGTGTATTATAGCCAAAGCGGTACCAATGGTTATGGTAACAATATGCAACGTCTAGACTCTTGTGGCGGTCTTATAGCATCTACTGGTGACCTTATACGTCTGGCATTCTCACTAGATGGTATGTCTGGTTATCCAGATATCATGACTTCAGAGACTCATGGTATCATGACCAAGGCTTCGGCGGCTCGTTCTACTTACGCAAAAGGTTGGAGGGTAAATCATAGTTTCTTCCCCAGTGCCGCATATCATACAGGTAATCTAGCAGGTACAGCCACTATGTGGGTAACCAACTATAACAATGCTACTCACTGTGCTATATTGTGTAACTCACGCAGCTACATATCGGGATTTGATGATGCACTATATGTGCTAATGAGAGATGTCCTTAAATACACCGACTGGAGTAAATACCAAGACGTTTATAATAAATAATACAGCATACATAACCCATAGTCTATATGAAAAACTTTACTTATTATCAGCCTACACGCATAGTATTCGGTGCGGGAGAGAGTGAGAAAATAGGAACTTATCTATCATCTATATCCAGACGTGTACTGCTGGTCTATGGAGAGGGTAGTGTCATACGTTCTGGACTACTGGAGCGTGTCAAGAATTCACTGGATAAGGAAGGTGTAGAGTATGTGGAGATGGGAGGAGTCAAACCAAATCCTCGTCTTTCGTTGGTGGAAAAGGGTATAGCATTGGTGCGTCAGCACGGTCTGGATGCTGTACTCGCTGTGGGAGGGGGTAGTGTTATAGATACGGCCAAATCCATAGGTATAGGAGTAAAGTATGAAGGCGATGTATGGGATTTTTACAGCAAAGGACTAGTACCACAGGAGACTATACCCGTGGCAGTGGTGCTTACCATAGCAGCGGCAGGCAGCGAATGCTCCAATTCCAATGTCATTACCAATGACTATCTCCATTTGCCAGAAAAACGAGGTATAAACTATGATGTAACACGTCCTGTACTGGCAGTGATGGACCCTACACTTACATATACTCTGCCAGCATATCAGACGGCAGCTGGCGGATATGATATAATGGCCCATGTGATGGAACGTTATTTTACTCGCGAGGAGGGTGTAGATTTTACCGACCGTATGTGTGAGGCTACCCTTAAAACCGTTATACGAGCATTGCCCATAGCATTATCTACTCCAGATGACTATGATTCACGCTCCCAACTTATGTGGGCTAGTACCATTGCACACAATGACCTTCTATCTACTGGAAGAGTAGGAGACTGGGCTTCACATCGTATGGCACATCAGCCGAGTGCTCTTTATGACCTTACTCATGGAGCGGCTCTATCTATCATATTCCCAGCGTGGATGAGGTATGTATATAAGAGTGATGTGAAGAGATTTGCACAGTTTGCGGTGAGGGTATGGGATGTAGAACCAGACTTTGGAGACATGGAAAAGACAGCCTTAAAGGGTATAGAGCGTATGGAGGATTTCATACGCAAGATAGGTCTTCCTCTTACATTTACAGATGCCGGTATCCCTTATTCAAGGTTTGAGGAGATGGCATTGCGAGCCACTGGTGGAGATAGTTTTAAACTAGGTGCATTCTATCCTCTTACATCACGAGATATACTGGACATATATCATAGCGTCATATAAAACTTTCTGTATATGAAAAAGGTACGTTTTGCTACTATAGGCACTTCGTTTATCACAGAATGGTTTATTTCTGGAGCTAGATGTGATGAGAGATTTGTTTATGAGGCGGTTTATTCTCGTGATGAGGCAAAAGGGAAGGATTTTGCAGAAAGGTATGGTGTTGAAAAAGTATATACATCGCTAGAAGAGATGTATGCAGACGATGATATAGACGCTGTGTATGTAGCCTCTCCCAATGCTTGTCATTATAATCATACTATGATGGCTCTACGAGCAGGAAAACATGTCTTGTGTGAAAAGGCTTTTGCTTCTAATGCCCGCCAAGCAGAAGAAATGTGTCGTCTCTCTCGTGAGAAGGGACTCTCTTTAATGGAGGCGATGAAGACCACACATAGTGCTACATTTGCCAATGTGATGGCTGCTGTACCTCGCATAGGCACTATACGTCGTTATTTTGCTTCATATTGCCAGTATTCATCACGTTATGACCGTTTTAAAAACGGTATAATCCTCAATGCTTTCCGCCCCGAATTATCCAATGGTTCGCTAATGGACATAGGTGTATATGGATTATATCCTATGGTGGTACTATTTGGAGAGCCTAAATGTATAGATGCTTCGTGCCATAAACTGCATACAGGTGTAGATGGGCAGGGGACAGTAAGATGTGAGTACGATGGATTTGATGCGGTGGTCATCCATAGTAAAATAGCCAATGGTTCGTTGCCTAGTGAAATACAAGGTGAGGATGGACGTATAATAATAGACCGTATAAACACCATAGACACTGCTCGTATAGAATGGCGTGATGGTAGAGTGGAGGATATAAGTGCCCCGCATCCTAGTGATGATATGTGTAGCGAAATTACATCCTTTATAGATATGATAGAAAAAGGCGAGATAGAACATAGTATCAATACCCATAAACGTACGATAGATGTGATGCATATAATGGATACCTCTAGAAAGCAGTGCGGCGTGTCTTACCCTTCAGATGTTAAATAAAGAAAAAGATGATGGACTCAATATATCAATGGTTTTTGGCTCCCTATGAAGGATATACTCCTCTTTTTATAGCACTAGAGGCTATGTCTGCTTTTTTTGGGATATTAAGTGTGTGGTATATTAAAAAGAATAGCATACTGGGGTATCCTACGGGGATTATATCTACTGCTACATATGTGTATTTACTCTATGAGTGGGGAATATATGGAGATGCAGTGGTAAATGTATATTATACGGCTATGAGTGTGTATGGTTGGTGGGTATGGGCTACTGTCCGTACAGATGATAGTGAGGATAAAATGCCTATCACACGTCTAGATAAAAAAGGATTGGCGTTTACCGTAGCTTTTACCGTGGGTAATTTTCTCCTTTTTTATCTAGTCTTATCTCGTTATACAGACAGTACGGTGCCTATGATAGATTCTATAACTACCGCATTGGCATTTGGGGCGATGTGGTTACAGGCTCGTAAAAAACTGGAACACTGGTCTCTATGGATAGCGTGTGATGTGTTATCCATAGGACTTTATATATACAAAGGCTATGGTATCACCGCCCTTCAATATGCTATCTTTTTAGCATTGGCTATAGCGGCACATTACTCATGGGTTAAAATGTACAAAGACTCACTTTCTAAATCGGTCACTAGGAATTGAAAAAGATAGTTCTCATAGGCCCCGAAAGCACTGGTAAAACCACTATGGCTCTTAAATTGTCTGCTAGATATGGTGGATGTTATGTGCCAGAATACAGTCGTAGCTATGTGATAGAAGAGAACAGAGAACTGACTCTGGATGATGTGATGCCTATAGTAGAAGGTCAGTTGGCAGCAGAATCTAAATCAAATGCCGAAATACAGATACTGGATAGTAACCCGTTGGCATCGGCAGTGTATTCACAATGGTATTATGGTTCTGTCCCCAGCGAACTGGATAAGATATTGAGTGAATTACATTATGACCTGTATCTATTGTGTTATCCAGATATTGATTGGGAAGAAGATGCTGCACGATGTATGAGTAGTCAGCAGGATAGAGAGGATATATATGATATATTTCTTAAGAGAGTACAGCAAAGCGGTGTCCCATATGCTGAAATCAAAGGAGAGGGCAGTGATAGGTATAGCAAGGCAATAGATATGGTAGAAAAAATACTGGATTAGCTCTCCTATCTTTTAAGCCAATTGCATGTGATATCATAAAACTCACATGGAGCATCTACATGTACCCAGTGCCCAGCGTTATCTATGGTGTGTATCTCGTATGTAGGGAAGTGGGTCTTTATTTCATTCAGATGGCTGTCTATTATATGGGTAGAAAGTCCTCCTTTTATAAAAAGAGTATCTTTTTCATATCTTTTGTCTGTATCCATTGCTGCAAGTAGAGAGTTTATCCCGCTTTCCAATGCTTTGAAATCAAAACGAAATTCATAGAAACCATCTTCCGTGTGATAAAGGCTCTTCATGAGAAAAGCAATGTCTTTATCTTCTAGACCTGCACCAGAGAGTCTTTCTGATGCTTCTTCTCTCGATGGTATAAAAGAAGAGCAACATTGATTTAATGCAGCAAATATGTGGCGGTGGTAGGAGGATAGTTCATATTTTACAGGAGCAATATCGGCCACTATTAGTTTTTTTATGTAAGGAGAATCACAGGCAAGCCTCATAGCTACCTTCCCTCCCAACGAATGTCCTATCACATAGGCTCTATCCATACCGTGGTACTCTATATAATCTTCCACACACCTAGCAAATGAGTCAATGTTTATCTCTTTTATATGAGGGCTGCGACCATGACTGGGTAGGTCTATGGTGTGTGTGGTAAAACCATCAGCAGCATATCTTCTGGCCATACTCGCCCAGTTGTCCCCCACACCTAGTAGGCCGTGAAGTATAAGTAGTGGAGGATTATCCTCGGCAGTGGATTTATATATTCTGGAATGTAAAATAGTTTTCATAACAGATGTAAAGATACATTTTTCTAGTGAGAAAAAAAAGATGCAGTATATGATACTGAAATACTACCCCGCAAAAAAATTTTTACAATAATAGCGTTAATGTTTGATATTGACAGAAAAAAGTCATATATTTGTTTAACAACCAATTCAATAAAACTTAAATCAACCGCAATGGAAAACAAAAAAATTTTCATTTCACAGGCAGCCAAATCACCTGCCGAAGCCGCTTATGTAAATCTTATTTACACTACAGGTCATTTTTCAACGGGTTTTGCTCATATCCTTAAACCCTATGGATTGTCTGAACAGCAGTACAACGTATTGCGTATATTGCGTGATGCTCACCCTTCTCCTTGTACTCTTTCTGCTGTCTCTTCTCGTATGATAGACAAGATGTCAAATGCTACACGACTAGTGGACAAACTCCTGCTCAAAGGTCTGGTAACTCGAGAACTATGCCCAGATAACCGTCGTAAGGTAGATATATGTATTACCGATGCTGGGCTTGAATTGCTATACAAGATAGAGCCACAGATAAACGAATTTATAAACCATATGATGGGCTCGGCAGAAAAAGCTAACGAACTAAATACCCTCCTAGACCAAGTGAGAACAGCTTCACAGATGGAGCTTATGTCTTAAATGACATGACGGTAAAAAAACGGGTCGCAAAGCGACCCGTTTTCATTTATGATGAGGTTTATAATACATCGGCAACCATGAGGTTACAGCCCCTTATCTCACTGCTGGACATTCGCCCTAGAACTTCAAATGTACCGTCTCTATGGAGTATTCCTATGTCTTCGGTAGCTATAAATGAACATGAGTGTACATTGGCTAGGTCTATGATGTTGATAGCTCCGCGGTGTTTTTCCTCCACATCTAGTATGGATAGTGGGTCATAGGCATCGCGTAATCTCACTCCCATCCATGGCACAGGAGTATATATGCCTCCTCCAGACGAATATGCCTGTGATAACATTTCTGTCATGCCGTATTCTGAATGTATTACATCTGTGCCAAATCCATTGCATAGTATCTCGTGCAGTTCTTCACGTATCATCTCACGACGACGACCTTTCATGCCTCCTGTCTCCATTACTATTGCATCATTAGGCAGGGATAGTTGGTACTTTTCTACAAAATCCAGCAATGCAAATGAAACACCTATCAGCAGTATCTTTTCGCCTCTTTCCATAGAACGGACTAGGTTATTATATAAGTTCTCATGGTCATAGAGGAAAAATCCGCTATGAGGAGAGTGAGAACGAGATATAAAACCTTCGGCCATGGTTATAAGTGATGAGCCTTTGCGTTCTAGGTATGATGGCAGTAGGGCATAGACGGTATAGTCCTCTATATCTCCATAGTGATGTTGCCAACCTTTCATATAGCTACGTGTGTAGATAGACAAGTCCTTGACTATATGACGGCTGGGAGTCATTCCTGTGGTTCCGCTGGATAGGAAAACCTCTTGTGGGGATATGTTTCCACATACTATGTCGTGGGATTTGAAGAATGATATGGGTAGAAAAGGGATTTTTTCTATGCTATCCACTTGGGAGGGAGATACACCCAATGCTTTTATGTATGCGGCATAGACAGCATTTTCTCTAGACTGATACTCAAATGCTATAAGGGCAGCCTTTTCAAATGCTGCTTTGTCCCCTTTTGTAAGGGAAAAAATCCTCTCTATGTAACTATCTATATCCATATCTATGTGCAAAGGTACATAAAATCTTTTCTCAATCTTAAAAAATACCCTCCTACTCTCCATAAAAGCATTACATTGGATGTAAAAAATGAAAAGGTATGAAGATAAAAAGTCTGTTTTCCTTATTTGTGGCAACATTGATATTGATTTCTTGCCATAAAAATAACGGCGAAGGTAGTCTCTCTCCCTCTCTTTCTTTCTCAAAAGCACACCTTGAATACCGTACATCTCCGTTGGATAGTACTACTATGGTGGCGTATTGTGTCATCACGCTTGATTTTGAAGATGGGCAAGGAGATATAGGGTATAGCGATAACGAAAAAGAAAATATCTTTCCTCCTACACCCGAAATGCCAGCTCTTTCATATCCGTTTTCAGATACTACGACTATGTACCCTTTGCTAACGGACTATTATAGGATATTGCAGGAGGAGTATTATTCTCGTTATTATCCCCATGAGTCATATATTCCGTTTAACGACTCCTGTACATATAGTGTTCTAATGAAACGCTATAATACCCTTACAACGATGTATGAACGTATAATGATGGATTATTATTATAGTCTGATAGTGGAGTATTACGAGGGCGACCCTCCCCGCCTCAACCCATCGGTCAATTACAGCAGTGTCCTTCCTCCCCTAGGTGGCTATGTACCCAATGGTAGTGTAGCCCGCGGAGAGATAGTCTATGATATGAACATATCCAGTAGGCAGAATGACACGCTTTCATTTACCTTTGTGTTACGAGACAGGGCAGGTAACGAGAGCGACAAGGCTATCTCACCACTGCTGGTGGTGAAATAAAAAAGCCGCCTAAGGGCGGCTTTTTTATTTGTCCATTATTTTAACGATGGGAACTGTTTTTTCGGTATCCATACGATTTGTATATCTAAATGTTCCTATTTGTCTAGCACATTTTCCTTTTGGAATGCTTATTACTTGTTCATCGTAATATGCCTTGCTATCATCTTTAAGGAGTAGTACTACAAGACTAGATGTAACATCACGTCCCCAGTCATTCTTTTCTACTTTATTGGCAAGAGCGTGTCCTTTTTCTATTACTTGAAAAATTTCAAATTTATAAGCCCCTACACAGTCTCCCTTTATGCTATCTGGTAACATAGTCGCACCATAAAGTGGGGCAGGTTCATTTTCTATTGTAGGAGGAGTAGTGGAATTATTTCCTATGGGTGTTAATGTATAAAATAGAAATATAGTAAATACAAAACCCGTAAGACATCCTAAAACAAAAAACATAAAACTTTTCATGATGTATAATTTTTTAAGAGATTATAAATCTTCCCCGTTGGCTTTGTTGCGTAGGTTGTCATAATATATATACATGTGATATTGTCCTCCTATATGTTGTATTGCAAACCATACTTGTTTTTGAAAGAAAGGAGAAAGTAATGATATAATATCGTTAGTAAGTTCTTTTTCTAAATTCTTTTTCTCTGAGTCGGAAAGTTGTTTATAATTTATATCTGAATATTTGGAGTTGAATTTTGATTTCGATTCATTAAAATAGTTTTTAACTTCATTCTCTGAAGTTTCTGGTTTCTGATAAAATGTAGCAGAATAAATTTTGTTATGGATTATCATTTCATATCCTATATTTTCATCTTCTGGAATAGAGTAGTCTTCTAATGAGGTATATTTTGGATTGTTTTTGAATTGCTCATATAATGTGTTATATCTTATTCTTATGTGAGCCTCATCTAAGCCATTTTTGTCAGCGACAAAAATACGATATACTTTGTTATTGTTTGTTGCAACACCAATAACAACTTCATATCCATTAAATTCTCCTTTTAGTAAATCGCTTTCTTTGTCATAAGTGTATCCCTTCTCTATGAGTTTTTTTATCATTTCGGGTTTTGTCCCATCTACGGGTATGCCTAGAAATTTGGTTACATCTTCCTGTGCATAAATAGTAGTGAATGACAGGATAAACATTGCGATAAAAAATAATCTTTTCATGATGTATAATTTTTTAAGAGATTATAAATCTTCCCCGTTGGCTCTATTGTATTCATTATCGTAATATATAGATATGTAATATTTTGAATTAAATTGGTATATGGTAAACCAAACAACTCTATTAAACATATCTTCAGTTAATTCTCCATTTTTATTCCTTTGGAAAAAGATTGCTTGATATTCTTTTTCGTTTACACTCATTTCATAGCTTATATCTTCATCTTCTGGAATTTCATAGTCTTTTGTTCTTGCATATTTTGGATTGTTCTTGAATTGTTGACATAGAGTGTTAAATCTTATCTTTATCTGTGCTTCGTCTCTCGTATTTTTATCAGATATCATAATACGATATACTTTGTTGTTGTTTGTTCCTAAATAGATACTGACATCTTCTCCATTAAATTCTCCTTTAAGAATATCGGTCCCTTCAAATATTTCATGTTTATAGCCTTTATTTTTGAGCTTTTTAATCATATCCTGTTTAAACCCATCTACGGGTATGCCTAGAAATTTGGTTACATCTTCCTGTGCATAAATTGATATTGATGACAGGATAAACATTGCAATAAAAAATAATCTTTTCATAAGGATATATTTATGTAATAATAATGTTTGCACTTAATTTCTATCTACAAAGGAAGAAAAATTTTGTCATTATTAAAAATAGAATGTTAGTTTTTTTTATCGCTTGCACTTAGTGTGGTAAATATGATTTTAATTTCATATATTTAACCAAATTGCTTAACTTTACCGCCCATAATCAAAACTTATTTAAAATAAATGAAAACGGTAAAAACATTAGTGGCTCTAGCAGCGATAGCTGTTATGGCTTCCTGCAGTAACAGATACTCAGACCTGCCAGATGGCGTATATGCAGATATCAAAGTAGAAAAAGGTCCAGAATTGCTCGTGAAACTGGACATAGAAAATACTCCTATGACAGCGGGTAATTTTGTAGCACTGGCAGAAGGAACTATGAAAGACGTAGATAGTGTATATGCTGGTAAAAAGTATTTTGACGGTCTGGTGTTCCACCGCGTTATACGTGATTTCATGATACAGACAGGTGACCCAGACGGCACAGGAGCTGGTGGCCCAGGTTATATGTTCCCAAATGAAACTCGCGAAGATATTAAACACCACGCTGGTGTTATAGCTATGGCCAATGCTGGTGCAGGAACCAATGGCTCTCAATTCTATATCACCGAAGCCGAAACACCTTGGTTGGATGGAGGATATACCGTATTTGGAGAACTGGTAAACCCTGCCGATGTAGAAAAAGTAAAACTAGTTAATCAAGGAGACAAGATTAAAGAAGTAGTCATAGTGCGTAAGGGCGAAAAAGCACAGCAGTGGGACGCTTACACAGCATTTGTAGAGAATAAAGCCCGTATAGAAAAAGAAGTAGCCGATGCCGCTGCCGCCATACAGGCACAGGTGGATTCTCTTTTTGCTACGGCCGAAGTGCTGGAAAGCGGTGTAAAAATACTATGGGAGAAAAAACCTAAAACCAAACCATATAAAGCTGGTAGCAAGGCTCGTGTACACTACACAGGAACACTGCTAGATGGAAAGGTATTTGATTCATCGGTCTCTCGTGGCGAGGCATTTGAGTTTGACCTAGGAGCAGGACAGGTGATAAAAGGTTGGGACGAAGCAGTAGCACGTATGCCTATAGGAAGTAAAGCCAAAGTGTATCTCCCTTCTAGTATGGCCTATGGAGAGTACGGAGCAGGAGGTATTATCCCACCTAATGCCGACCTTATATTTGATATAGAGATACTTCCAGCAGAAAAGAAATAAACAACTTAAAAATTAGACAATATGAAAGAAGGAATTTATGCCAAAATACACACCAGTAAAGGTGATATTTTGTTGCGTCTGGAACATGAAAAAACCCCTGTTACGGTAGCCAATTTTGTAGGTCTTGCCGAAGGTAAAATATCCAATAAATCCAAAAAAGCAGGAGAACCATATTATGATGGTCTTAAATTCCACCGCGTTATAGCCGATTTTATGATACAGGGTGGAGACCCTACTGGTACAGGAGCAGGTGGTCCGGGTTATCGTTTTGATGATGAGTTTGACCCTACATTGCGTCATGATGGCCCCGGCGTACTTTCTATGGCAAACGCTGGCCCTGGAACCAATGGTTCGCAGTTCTTTATCACACATGTATCTACACCTTGGCTAGATGATAAACATACGGTGTTTGGCCGTGTGATAGAAGGTCAGGAAGTGGTAGATGCTATCTCTCAAGGCGACAAGATGGAGCGTGTGGAGATTATTCGTGTGGGAAAAGAAGCCGAAGAGTGGGACGCTGCAGCTATCTTTGCTCGTGCCGAAGAGATAAAACAGAAACGCGAGGAAGAAGCTCGTCGTGCACAGGAAGAGATGTTGGAAAAACTATCTGTGGGATTTGAAAAGAAAGACAGCGGATTACGCATACGTGTGGACAAAGCAGGTGAAGGCCCTGTTATCAAGGCTGGACAAGTGGCAAAGGTTCACTATACAGGTAAATTCCCAGATGGCCGTATATTTGACTCATCGGTACGTCGTAACGAACCATTTGACCTGCCAGTAGGTGCAGGACGAGTGATACCGGGATGGGATGAAGCTCTACAGCTGATGCACAAGGGTGAAAAAGTAACTGTTATCCTTCCTCCTCATCTAGCATATGGACAGTGGGGTGCAGGAGGTATTATCCCACCTAATGCTACGCTTGTTTTTGAAATAGAAGTTCTAGACGTGAAATAATATATGACGGCGGTAAAAATGCAGCTCCCCACAGGGGAGCTGCATTTTTATGTAGTAATGTTTTTATGTTTCCCTATTATGATTTTACTACAAGCCCTTTTTCACTGGCTATCTTTATCATATAATCATATGCTGCATCATATTCGTTGGGGATGATGCCATCCAGTATCGCTTCGCGTATGGCGGTTTTAATCTCTCCCACCATAGAACAAGGCTCTATGGAGAATGTCTTCATTATCACATCTCCCGATATAGGTGGCTGCCAAGCAGCTAGACGGTCTCTTTCTTCTACTTCTGAAAGGCGGGTGCGTACCAGCGAATAGTTCTCGAGAAGACGTGAGCGTTTGCCGGGGATTTTACTTGTGATATCTGCTTCACATAAGGTCATAAGGTCGCCTATGTCCTCTCCCGCATCAAATAGTAATCTTCTCACTGCCGAATCTGTAACACCTTCATCTGCTACGCTGCGAGGGCGGGATGACATTACGACCAGTTTCTGGACATACTTGAGTTCAGCTCCCAGTGGCAATCGTAAACGTTTGAAAATCTTGGGAACCATCTTCATACCTCCCACCCATTCATGCCCGTGGAATGTCCAGCCTATCTTTTCGTCCCATGCTCGTGTAGGTATTTTGCCTATATCGTGTAGTAGAGCGGCATAACGTAAAAATAGTTTGTCGGTATGGCGGCATATGTTGTCCACTACTTCCAGTGTATGTGTGAAGTTGTTTTTATGTCCACGTCCCTCCATCTCTACAGTGTCTTTGAGTTGTGCCACTTCTGGGAGTATGTATTCCAAAAGTCCGCATTTTTCCAGCAGAGATAACCCTACCGATGGGCGAGGAGCTGCCATTATCTTGTTAAGTTCTTCGGTGATACGTTCATAAGATATGATGGATATACGATGACGGTTGCGTTTTATAGCTTCAAACGAAGGTGTGTATATCACAAATCCCAGTTGTGTGGCAAAACGTATGGCCCGCATCATACGCAATGGGTCATCACTATATGTTATATCGGCATCTAGTGGGGTGCGTATTAGTTTGCTTTCAAGGTCTTCTATTCCTCCAAAAGGGTCTAGGAGTTCTCCATAATCCTCTTTGTTGAGACTCAAAGCGAGGGCATTTATAGTGAAGTCTCGGCGGTTCTGGTCATCCTCCAGAGTGCCGTCTTCCACGACAGGTTTACGCGATGTACGGTCATATGATTCTTTTCTTGCCCCTACAAATTCTACTTCTATATCCCCATAACGTAACATCGCAGTTCCAAAGTTGCGGAATGTCTGTACCTTGGGATGGTGAGGCAGCATAGATGATACTTCTAGGGCTAGTTCTATGCCACTTCCTACACATACCACGTCTATGTCTTTGGGATTTCTACGAGCTAGGATACGGTCTCTTACGTAGCCTCCTATCACATAAGCAGGATAACCCAGACGTCGTGATGCACGGGATATGATATCAAATATGTCGTTATCTAGAAATTCCTTATAGTTCATCTTTGGCTTATTTTCTAATGACCGTTATACGGCAGTCATTGGTAAGTTTAATGATGGTAGAAGAGACATCACTCGTACGTTCTCCCCTGCGATAGTCCACTATGTAGTCCACACCATTTTTTATGTCATCTTCTATATCCTCATAGCACGATGGCGAAGGGTGAGAACTTACATTGGCACTGGTGGATATAAGTGGTTTTTTAATCTTATCTATAAGAGCACGACAGAATTCATCATTTACCACTCTTACTCCCATGCTTCCATCTTCTGCTAGTGCCACAGGCGATACTCCCTTTACACAATCATAGACTATAGTCATAGGACGTGTGGCACAATCCATAAGGTCAAACGCTAGAGATGGAATATCTTTAACATGACGTAATAACTGGTTCTGTGATGAGACGAGAGCTATAAGACTTTTACTCTCTGGGCGGCGTTTGAGCTCATAGATGCGTTTTATAGCTTTTTCATTTGTAGCATCACAGCCTATACCCCATATAGTATCGGTAGGGTATAGGATAATACCTCCCTCCTCTATGACGTGGGCAGCACGGTTTATTTCTTCTAGTATATAGGGGTCTAGTATGCGAGGCATAAATGGGTTATGGACGTTTATAAGATTTAAACAAAGAACCCAATTTAAGGCGTATCACACCAAATATAGCTTCGACAAATATGCTACTGTTCATCTTGGATGTGCCGGCAGTGCGGTCTGTAAAGATGATAGGTACTTCGGTTATGTCAAATCCATATTTCCAAGCCTTGAATTTCATCTCTATCTGGAAAGCATATCCCACAAACTGTATGTTTCCTAGTCCCAATGTTTCAAGCACACGACGATGATAGCATACAAAACCCGCCGTAGTGTCATTAACTGGTATGCCTGTTATAAAACGTACATATTTGGATGCAAAATATGACATAAGCACACGACGCATAGGCCAGTTTACTACATTTACTCCACATACATAACGCGAACCTACAGCTACATCGGCACCGTCATTGCGGCAGGCCTCATATAGACGAGGGAGGTCGGCAGGGTTGTGGGAGAAATCGGCGTCCATCTCTATTATGTAGTCATAATCTCTTTCCAGAGCCCAAGCAAATCCAGCTAGATATGCACGTCCTAGCCCGTTTTTCTCGCTGCGTGAGAGTAGGTGAAGACGAGTAGAGAATTCGTCTTGGAGAGTTTTTACTACATCGGCAGTGCCGTCGGGGGAGTTGTCGTCCACTATAAGTACATCAAATAATGGGTGAGGTATGTTCATCACCGCACGAATGATGTTCTCGGCATTTTCTATCTCGTTATAAGTAGGTATAATAACTACTGCTTTACTCATGTATAATGTCTTTTTTTATCTCGTAAATGTATTCGTTCATTCCGCTGGAGCGTGATACCCAGTTGTTTATGTTAAAATGCTCCACCAACCATAGTGGGTAGGGTATAAAATGTACCCTATTAAAAGGCAAATTTACAGATAAATTTGGCTTATCGCTTAAAATAAGGACAGTTTTTCCTTTTTCACGTTCTTTTTTTGCTATTTGAGTCCCTTCTATGTGGTCTTTGGCGTGGATTCTATGTGCATTGGGAGGGAGATAAAAATGGCAATCCACCTCGCGAGGGTAGAGTATATCCTCGTGGTAATGATATGCAAAACTGCCATTGGCGGTATTGATAAGACATACATCGGTAGGACTATTGCGGCATATGTCATATATGGTGTGGTAGTATGATACCGTAGTATCTCCCTTGAGGGTGATGTAAAGTAGAGCAATACAATTTATGCTTATTACAAACTTTATGACTGTCCTATGTCTGGATGTGAAGTAAGAGTAATCTTTATATATGTTTTTCATGGTATAGACTATAAAATATGGCGAGAATCCTAGCATTGGGAATAAAAATCTAGGTTCTTTGTGAGAGATGAAAAAATGTACTACAACATAACTCACCGTTATCCAAGTGATGATGTCCCGAGGATTTTTCCATATGTAGTATCCCCAAGTAAATAGTATGATTCCAGAGAATATAAACATTCCTTCGCGGAGGATTTCATAGATATACCTTATGATGCCATACTCCCCAAAGTATTTGGCGTATCCTTCCACTATGTTTTCATAAAAATAATTATAAGGTGTAAAAGTCCAGTGTCCATATAGCCATACATCGGGTAAAAAGCACAGTGCTATCACCATTATAGCAGCAGATGAAGTGATGATACTTTCCTTATAACGTCTATCTATTATAACTACATAAAGTAATATGGCTAGAAGAGCTATACACATTTGATATCTAATGACAAATGCTATTCCCGCCATTGCTCCCAACGCCATCATATGCCATAGTTTCATTTTTTCTTTACGACTCCATATCATATAGCAACTAGAACATATAACTATCATACTCCCCGAAATGTTTTCGGCAGAAAAGCGAGCGTTTTGGTATGCTAGTATCCAGAAGAAAAAAGCTATCCATATATACATCCTCTCCCATCTGTGTGATGATATTTTTCCTCTAATGGCATGGTAGAGGACTATGACAGACACACCCGAAAGCATAACTGCTATCATACGCATTAACATAGATAGTATAAATGGGTTATATATGCCAATAAATTTCATTATGCTACCACACAGGTAAACTATAAGAGGAAGGAGTCCGCTTCGCATTTCTTTTAAGTATTCCCAGGGCAGAGATTGCTCGTAAGAAGAGTCCGTAAGACGAGAAGAGGCATATTCCAGTATCTGAAAATGTTCGTCTGGATGGTAATATCCGTATGATAAAATGCCGCATATCCCACCTGCCGTAAGCCCTAGGAAAAATGTTCTGTAGATATGTGTAGGGATGATTTTGCTGGACATAGATGACTTATTTTTAATCCAATATAAAAAATTTAATGTTAAATCTTTATGTGGGTGTTGGAGGTTTGATGAAAATGTGTAATTTTGCAATTGATTAAATCAAGTAAAGTTAAAAGGGGAAGGAAGGGACAGAAAATGTCTAAAATCTCCCAAATACACACAATATTTAAATGAAAATAACACGTTTGGCAGCTACAGCCTTGATAGTAGCACTTTCATTTTTTACACTTTCTGCACAGAACGATAAAATTACATTTGGTGTAAGAGCTGGTCTTAACTATAGTAATATCATAGTTAAAGACGGAGACCTTACAGTACCACTAGGGCAGTTTGCACCAGTACTAGATGGTAAAGAAGTAAAGGGTAAAGGTGGATTTAATTTTGACCCAAAACCATCTTTCTATATAGGTGTAACAGCCGATTTCCCTGTTAAAAAATGGTTCCATATCCAGGGAGAACTTCTATATGTAGAAAACTATGGTCAGGGAGGAATGGGTGCTACATTTGAACAGAGTGCTATATTCCCAGCGTTCCCTACTAGTGGTGAACGTCCAGAAGACTTGCGTCTGTCATACATCCAATTGCCCGTACTTGCCAAATTCT
This sequence comes from Flavobacteriales bacterium, assembly GCA_017620815.1. GTDB lineage: Bacteria > Bacteroidota > Bacteroidia > Flavobacteriales > UBA1820 > Merdimorpha. Next base: position 29,072 of record JAGAUI010000040.1, on the reverse strand, counting down.
ATGTTCTTAAAAACCTTCCTTTAATGGTAGGTCCATATGTGGGTGTAGGTGTATCATATAAAGGAATACCTACTGCCGAAGAAAACCCAACAGCCAAAGATATATCTCATATGTATAAGAGAATGGATTTCGGAGCTATGGCAGCGGCTGCATATGAATTCAAATTTGGTCTATTTGTTGAGGCACGATATGTATTTGGTATGATGAATACACTTAAAGATGACTTTGAGATGAATGACCTCGGAATCACATCTGGTGCTGGAAAGGTAAATGTCGACCTTAATGCCAATACAGAAAACATATCTGGACAGAATAACTCATTCCAGATAGGTGTTGGTTTCCGTTTCTAGTAATGAACACATTTTTTTTAAGTTTTTTTTACATACATTTTTTTTATTTTTTTTTCATACACATTTCTCATAACAATTAGTTTGCGTTACAATGACCTTTACGATGAAAATCGTAAAGGTTTTTTTCTTTACTTTGTAACTAGGAAAATAGGTAACAAGATATGATAAAAATTGAGTCTCAAAATATAAAATTACGCTCTCTAGAACCCGATGACCTCACATATTTTATGAGGGTGGAAAATGATTCTACTCTATGGAATGTGTGTGATACCCGTGTGCCATTCTCACGCCATACATTACAGAGGATATTGGATGCTAGTGTGGCAGATATCTATGCCGAAAAACAATTACGTCTGGTAGTATGCACTGGTGATGATGACCATGCGGTAGGATTTGTGGATTTATATGATTTCTCTCCTCTACACCGCCGATGTGGAGTGGGGGTTATAATCTATCCCGCTACAGAAAGAGAAAAAGGATATGCCAAAGAAGCTCTACGATTGGCTATAAAATATGCTGTGGAGGCTTATGACCTACATCAAGTATGGGCAGATGTAGCAGTGGATAATATATCTTCATTAAAACTTTTTGAGAGTCTAGGAATGAAGATTTCCCATGTGAAAAAAGACTGGATAAAGGATAAAAAAGGATACAAAGACGTATGTGTGTTCCATATATTTGATAGTGATATAGACTGGTAAAAAGTAAAGGAGATGAAAAAGATAGTTTTTATAAGTATAGCTGTGGTATTGCTGGTGATAGCATCGGTGGTGGGGTATATGAGCTATGAGATATTTGGTCGTGCGGTGCATCGTGATACAGTGGTCTATATTCCTACTGGTAGTGATAGCGAGTCCATAATAAGTGTATTGGATACCGTTACATCGCGCCCTAGGTTTTTATCCCTAGCCTCTCGTGTGGCAGCAGATAGATATGGTGCTCCCAATGCTGGTAAATTCACCATAAAGGAAGGAAGTAGTAACTATGATATGTTGAGATATATTTACACATCACGAGGCGAAGAGGTAAAGGTAACATATAATTCGTTGAGGAGGCTTGAGGATTTGGCGGGGGTTATTTCACGTCAGATAGAAGCCGACTCTCTCTCTATTATCACTGCTATACGCGATACCTCTTTTCTCTCTTCAAATGCTTATGATATAAATACCGTCATGTCTCTTTTTATTCCAGATACATATCATTTTTATTGGAATACGTCGGCACAGCAATTTTTGGATAGATGTGTGAAGGAATACAAAAGATTTTGGAATGAAGAACGCCTTAAAAAAGCAGAAGCTATGGGTATGACACCCCTGCAAGTAACCACACTCGCATCAATAGTAGAGAGTGAAACCGTCAAGGTAGATGAACAATCTCGCGTGGCAGGTCTTTATGTTAATCGTCTTAAAAAAGGTATATTACTACAGAGCGACCCGACTGTCATATATGCTATATTACAGGTTAATCCAGAACGCTATCCCATACGCCGAGTGTATTTTTCAGACCTCAAGATAGATTCTCCATATAATACATATCGCAATAGTGGACTACCGCCTTCGCCTATACGCATACCTTCGCGAGGGGCGATAGAAGCGACTCTGAATTACGAACACAATTCTTATATCTACATGTGTGCTTCGCCAGAAAGGGTAGGATATCACGCTTTTGCTCGTAATCTTTCAGAACACAATAAAAACCGTCGTGCATACATACGCTGGATAAATTCCCGTAATATCAAGTAAAAAAAGGGTAGATACTATATTTTTTAACAAAAAGAAATATCGTCAATGTTTTTTATTTGACGGAAAGAATATATATTTGCCATCTGTTAAAACGAAACGAATTTTTTAATAAAATCTAAATTTTAATATAAAATCATAAATTATGAAAGTAGCGGTAGTAGGTGCCACAGGACTTGTGGGAGGAAAGATGTTGCAAGTACTGGCAGAAAGAAATTTTCCACTAGATGAACTGCTGGTGGTGGCAAGCGAACGTTCGGTAGGTAAAAAGATAGAATACCGTGGAAAAGAATATACGGTAATAGGACTGGAAGAAGCCGTAAAAGAAAGACCAGATATAGCAATATTTTCGGCTGGAGGAGGTACATCTCTAGAATGGGCTCCTCGTTTTGCAGAAGTTGGTACGACGGTGGTAGATAACTCATCGGCATGGCGAATGGACCCTAGTAAAAAACTCGTTGTCCCAGAGATAAACGCTCATGTTCTTACTCGCAAGGATAAAATCATAGCCAATCCCAACTGCTCTACTATACAGATGGTGCTGGCATTAGCTCCACTTCATCGTCGTTATGGTATAAAACGTGTGGTAGTATCTACATACCAATCCATAACAGGTACGGGTGTTCGTGCCATAGAACAGATGATGGGTGAGCGAGCAGGAGATAAAGATGTGAAGATGATATATCCTTATCGTATAGATATGAATATGTTGCCACATATAGACTCTTTCCTAGATAATGGTTATACCAAAGAGGAAATGAAAATGGTAAATGAAACTTGCAAGATTCTGGAAGATGACAGCGTTAAAGTTACTGCCACTACTGTGCGTGTGCCTACTATGGGAGGACATTCAGAGAGCGTAAATGTTGAGTTTGCTAACGACTTTACACTGGAAGACGTGCGTGATGAACTATCCAAAATGCCCGGTGTTATAGTACAAGACGATGTTGCCAATAATATCTATCCTATGCCTCTTACAGCTCATGAACGTGATGAAGTATTTGTGGGACGTTTGCGTCGTGATGAATCCCAACCAAATACACTCAATATGTGGATAGTGGCAGACAACCTTCGCAAAGGTGCCGCTACCAATGCCGTACAGATAGCCGAATATCTAGTGAAAAATAATCTAGTATAGGACTCGTCAATGTTTCCCACAAAAAAGCGGCAACCCGCAGGGCTGCCGCTTTTTTGTGGAGAACAATTTTATAATTCTTCTATATAGTTTATAGCTGCTAGGGCACTGTTTTCTCCGTCTATGGCTGCCGATACTATACCTCCTGCATAACCAGCACCCTCACCAGAAGGGAAAAGTCCGCTTATCTGCGGATGGGAGAGGGTAGTAGAGTCGCGTGGTATGCGTACTGGAGATGATGTACGGCTTTCTACTCCTATTATGCTTGCTTCGCTGGTGTAGTATCCCCTCATCTTCTGTCCAAATTTTATAAATCCTTCGCGGAGGCGAGGTGCTACAAAATCTCCCAGTACATAATCCATATCGGCACTTACTATCCCCGGAGTATATGATGTGGGATTAAGTATAGATGAAATTTTCTTTTCACAAAAATCTGTCATACGGGCAGCAGGAGCAGTCTGACGCTTACCTCCTGCCTCCCAAGCACGATATTCCATGTCCTTGATATATTCCATCATACATAGAGGACCATGATTGTGGTATGAGGCTGGAATGTCTTCGGGGTGAATTTCTACCACTATACCAGAATTGGCATAGCGGTTATTGCGTGATGAAGGTGACATACCATTGACCACTACTTGAGCTTCGTCTGTTGCCGATGGCACTATGTATCCTCCCGGACACATGCAGAAACTATATACTCCGCGTCCAGAACACTGTTCTACTATTTTATATGATGCGGCAGGTAGATATCTGCCTCTACCGTCCTTGCCGTACTGGATATGGTCTATAAGGTCTTGGCTGTGTTCTGCTCTCACGCCTAGTGCTACTCCCTTGTTTTCTATCATAATGCCTTTTCGGTGAAGCAGGTAGTAAATATCTCTAGCCGAATGTCCTGCGGCTAATATCACGGCAGCTGCAGTGTATTTGTTTCCACTGGAGGTGATGACACCCTCTATGTGTGAATCCTTGATGATGAAATCTGTAACACGTTCTCCAAATAGGTAAAGCCCTCCGTGTTGTGTTATTCTATGGCGAATGTTTTCTACTACCTGTGGCAGACGATTGGTGCCAATGTGGGGGCGAGCATCGGTTATGATTTCCTCTTGGGCTCCATTTTCTACTAGACGACGCAACACGCCAGACACATCTCCACGTTTGCGGCTACGGGTGTATAGTTTCCCATCTGAATATGTGCCTGCTCCGCCTTCTCCAAAACAATAGTTGGAATCGGGGTTTACTATATGGTCAACAGAAAGACTTTTAAGGTCTACTCGGCGTGAACGTACGTCTTTACCTCTTTCCAGTACTATGGGGCGGTATCCTTTCTCTATGCATTTGAGTGCAGCAAACATACCAGCAGGCCCAGAACCTATGATAATGATAGGCGTAGCATTCTCTACCATAGGATATTCCACTGGTGGAGTTTTTTCTGGGAAGTCATTGCCTGTATAGACTATTACAGACATCTGTATCATTACGTTACGTCCACGAGCATCTATACTGCGTCGTAGAACCTCTATGGAGTTGATATGTGATAGCTTTACCCCACATTTACATCTAGCAGCGTCTTTTATGGCCTGTGGATTGCTTGCATCGCGAGGGGATAGGCGTAATTGTATCTCTTGTATCATTTATCTAAATATAATGCTGAAAAACATTCGGCTAATATACATATTTTTTGTCATATGAAATGAAGTATCGGGAGGGATGTGGGAGGATTTGATGCCCAAACCGTATGTGTATCCTATGGAAGGGCTTATCTTGATATGTGTGGTGTAGATATCCAGACCTATGCTAGATGATAGGTACACATAATTTTTGCATAGATTAAATGTGATATCCTCATAGTCTTCTATGTGTTCATTAAATAGATATAGGTGTCCAATGGTTATCTCGCACGTAGGGCGTAGGTTTATAGCTCGGTGGCCATAAAATTTAATTCCCAGTGGAGTGTCTAGAAAAAAAGAGGTGTGGGGAATGGATTTATGAATGTCGTTGTGATAAATATCTATCGTGTTATCACTGAAAGCTAATCCAGTGTGTGTGTAGAGTAGGATAAAATCCTGTATCCTGTAATTCATCACGCCATAGAGAGCTGTGTATAGGCTATATGGGGAGTCTATCTTTAACTGGTTTGTGCTAGTATTTATGTGGTATTTCATAAGACCAATGCTCCCTTTTATTCCAAAGCTGATGCGTGAGTGGTCTAGATGTGTGCCTTGCTCTATCTGTGCGGTGAGGGTATGTGTGAAGAGTATAATTAACGTGAGAAAATAGATGTTTGGTTTCATAAGAGGGATGGATTGGACATAAATATACGTCAAATATGTCTCTTGTCAAAGACTCCACGATAAAAGCCGCCCACAGCGTGGGCGGCTTTTATCGTGGAGTAAAGGCAATAAGTTTATTATTTTTTACCCTTTATCCCCGAATATATAGTTGCTATACCTCCAGTCATACTGGTAAAACGAGTGGCTATAAAGTCGTTGGTACGCAATATGTTGGCAAAGTTTTTGCCCGAAGGAAATGCTTTGATACTTTCTGGTAGGTATGTGTATGCCCGTTTATCTCCCGAAACTATAAATCCTATAAGAGGTAGTATGCATTTGTTGTAGAAAGAATACAACTGTTTGATAGGGAAAGATGTGGGATGAGAAAACTCCAGTATAAGGAGTAGCCCTCCCGGTTTGAGTACGCGGTGTATCTCTGAAAGGCTCTGTGCTAGGTTTTCAAAATTTCTCACACCAAATGACACTGTAACTATGTCAAATGTATTGTGTTCAAAAGGTAGGCTTTGGCAGTCGGCTTTCTGGAAGTGTATGAGTTCTTCCAGTCCTGCTTTTTTTACTTTTTCGCGTCCTACCTCCATCATCTTTTCAGAAAGGTCAACAGCGTCTATGCGTTGAGGGGATAGTTTTTTGGCTAGGCGAATGGCTTGGTCGCCTGTGCCAGTTGCTATGTCCAGTACGCGAGCATGAGGCTCACGCGAAGCTATGCGTACCATTCTCGCCCTCCAGTAATGGTCTATACCAAATGATAGAAAATGGTTCAGAAAATCGTATTTGCGGGAGATGTTGTCAAACATATCTCTCACCTGTGCTGTTTTGCTCTTTTTGGAGTCGTTATATGGTACTATGCTTTTACTCATGATGATGTTTCTTTATGGAATGACTGCAAATTTAGTTATTTGATATCATCTCTACAAGTTTTATGACTTGGCTGGCTTCTTTTACGTCGTGTACGCGTAATATAGAGGCTCCTTGGCTTATGGCATAAGCATTGAGAACCATAGTGCCACCTAGTGCCTTATCTGGCGATATATCTAATGGTTTATATATCATACTCTTGCGGGATAACCCTGCAAGGATAGGCATATTAAAACAATTAAACATGTCCAGATGTGATAGCAGATGATAGTTCTCCTCTATCGTTTTACCAAATCCAAATCCCGGGTCAATGATGATATCCTCTATTCCCATAGAGGATAGATAATTTACTCGTTCTGTAAACCAATCTATCACCCTGTCTATATACAAGACATTATCTTCTAAAACAGGGTAGGGGATGGTACTGTTGTGTGTGAGAACGTATTTCTTACCGCTTTCCTTTAAGAGAGATAGCATGTCTTCATCTCCTCCCGATATGTCATTTATTATGTCGGCTCCAGCATCTATGGCACTACTTGCTACACTCGTCCTGAATGTATCTATGGATATAGTGATGTTTTTGTATTGTTCTCTTAAAGCTCTGATGATGGGGGTAGAGTTTGATATTTCGGTTTTTTCATCTACCGGTATGCTTCCAGGGCGAGTGCTACATGCTCCTATGTCTAGAATGGTGGCACCCTGTTCTATCATCTCGCTAGCCCTTGCTAATGCTATATCTATGCTACCAACTCTTGATTTGCTATAAAAAGAATCATTCGTAGCATTGATAATCCCCATTATCTGGACTTTTTTTTTCATCATTAGTTTATTTTTTTTCTATGATGTACACGTCTTCGTTTACACGTTTCATGTTATAGCGTTCGCGAATGAATTTCTCCATCTCGCGAGGGTCATTCTGTAATTCTTCTAGGTGGAGGTTAAGGCGTTCTATTTCGCGTTGGTAGTATTCTATAGAGTCTTGCAGTTCGGCTATGTTTTTTTCTCTTTCCATGTGCATCATCACCGAATTGCGGTCAAAAAATACTATCCACAACACAAATAGCACTATAAATATGAGCAGTTTGTGTTTCCAGATGCGGGGTAAAAGTGATGGGGTATTCTCCTGTGTGTTCATATTATAGTTGTATTAAAAGCGTGTAGAAGATTCATTTCCTATTTTCTTTTCTATGACGGTAAGCAGTATATTTATGGCTACTGCTGCATCTCCATAATTGGGGACTATGATATCGGCATTGCGGCGAGAAGGTTCTATAAACTCACGATGCATAGGTTTTACAGTGTGTTCATAGCGTTCTAGGACATCGGTGGCGGTACGTCCGCGTTCTATTATATCCCTGCGAATGACGCGACATAGACGGTCATCATCATCTGTATCTACATATATCTTTATGTCTAGCAGCGATTTCAATACTGGTGAATGCAATACTAATATGCCTTCGACAATGATAACCTTGCGAGGTTCTACCTTAATGGTTTCTTCCCCGCGGGTGCATGTGATATAGGAGTAAGTGGGTTGTTCTATGCTATGTCCTTCTTTAAGAGCAATTATATCCTGTGCCAGTAGTTCAAACTCTATGGCGTCTGGGTGGTCAAAATTAAGGTGCTTGCGTTCCTCTAGAGGAATATCACTGCGGTCACGGTAGTAAGAATCTTGGGATAAGACGGCTACACTGCCCGCAGGGAGAGAGTCTATTATCCTGTTTACTACGGTGGTCTTACCGCATCCTGTTCCTCCGGCTATTCCTATGACTAACATTTTAATGTGCTTATATGTCTTTATTTAATGGGTGTATAGTGAGAGAGAAATGCAGGTTTTTCACTGCCTTTCTTTTGGATGATAAATGTGGCTTCTCCATCGGTTTCTACATTTCCACATCTTATTTCTACCACGTCATCTATGTGTAATTCAGAAAGGAAATTGACTTCTATCTCACCAGATGTTATGGAAAGAGCGTCTTTATATGGTATAGAATCCAGTATCCACTGAGTGTATTTTATGTTATTTACATGTCCCATAGCATCTATATCACTGAAGGATACTTTGTGTTCGCGTAAGAGTTTGGTTTCGGTAGGGATTTTAACTCTTCCAGCGGTAGTGATATCCAGTTTTTTTTCTGGATGTATGAGATATTCTGGACATGGAGCTTTTATGGCTTCTGGGATACGTTTGTCTATGGAAAGGCATACCCATACAGTGCTTATCTGTGCAAAAGTGTTGCCATTGTGTTCAAACGATAGGTTACGTACAGATATACTTCCTCCCATGTTTTCTATCCAAGTGGAGATGGATATTTTTTCATTCCATTTGGGCATAGAGGTAAAGCATAATTTGAGACGGGTAAGCACCCAAGCCTGTCCAGAGCGACTCATGTCATAGAATCCAAAATGGCACAGATTGGCATGTTCTCCAGCTATTCTCTGTATAAAATTGAGTAATCCTGTGATAGATAGAGTTCCAGATGGTGATGTTTGATCCCAATCTACCATAAATGAACGTGTGTAAATATCTGGAATTGTATGTGTTTCTTTCATGATTATATATGCTATGATTCAAACTTCAAAAATAGTGATTATTTTTCTTATGGAGGGTGATGTGGTATATAAAAATGAGTCTAAGTAAAGGCGAAATGATTTTTTTTCAAAAAAAATTTGCGGGCGTATAAATTTTATGTATATTTGCACTCGTCTTTATGACACAAGGGAGCATAGCTCAGTTGGTTCAGAGCATCTGCCTTACAAGCAGAGGGTCGGGGGTTCGAATCCCTCTGCTCCCACCAAGCCACTCATCTAGTGGCTTTTTTAATTTAAGTGCTTTTATGAGCCCCTTTATAGGGGCTTTTTTATTTTAAAATAATTTGACGTGGGAAATAGCCACCTGGGGCGGATGGGACGCATAGTGTAAATAAAAACTTTTACGATGTAGATATTTTATATCCAAAAGTTTGTGTATGTGGAGTAAAAATTCGTATATTTGCACCCGTCTTTGGGGAGAAGCCCTAAAGTTCAATCAATTAATAATTTAAACTATTTCAAAAATGTCAAATCATTACGAAACTGTTTTCATTTTAAATCCCGTTTTATCTGAGGATCAGGTAAAGGAAGCAGTGAAAAAGTACGAAGAATTCATCGTTAACAACGGTGGTGAAATCGTAAGCTACGAAAACTGGGGTCTTAAAAAATTGGCGTACCCTATTGAAAACAAGAAAAGTGGTTTCTACCACCTATTTGAATTTACAATGCCTGCTGAAACAGTGGCAGCATTTGAAACAGAATTCCGCCGTGACGAGCGTGTAATGCGTTTCCTTACAGTCTCTCTAGACAAATACGGTATCGCTTACGCTGTTCAACGCCGTGAAAAACTGAAACAAAAATCACAAAACGCTTAATTTTTTTAGGACATCATGGAAAACAATATAGAAAACCAAAACGCAGAAGCTCAAGTAGCAGGAGAAGTACGCTATCTTACTCCGCTAGCTATAGAATCTGGTAAACAGAAAAAATACTGCCGTTTCAAAAAGCTAGGTATCAAATACATAGACTACAAAGACGCAGACTTCCTGCTTAAATTTGTAAACGAACAGGGTAAAATCCTGCCTCGTCGTCTTACTGGAACATCACAGAAATTCCAGAAAAAAATAGCAACAGCCGTTAAAAGAGCTCGTCATTTGGCCCTTATGCCATATGTAGCCGATATGTTAAAATAATCTAAGGAGGACACAGGAAATGGAAATCATACTTATAAAAGACGTAGAAAACCTAGGTTTTAAAGATGACGTGGTAACCGTTAAGAACGGGTACGGACGTAACTACCTTATCCCCCAAGGATATGCTGTAATCGCAACTCCATCTGCCAAAAAACAACTAGCAGAAACACTTCGCCAGAGAGCACACAAAGAAGCTCAGATAGTAGCAGAAGCAAACGCTATGGCAGAAGCTATCAAAGCTGTAGAATTGCGTATAGTAGCCAAAGCTGGTAAAACTGGTAAACTATTTGGAGCTGTTACAACTGCTGACCTAGCAGAAGAACTATCAAAATTGGGTCACCTTGTAGATAAGAAATTCATACAAGTGGCTGGTGGTACAGTGAAAGCTCTAGGTAAATACACTGCAAAAGTTCGCCTACACCGCGAGGTAATAGCTTCATTGGAATTTGAAGTGGTAGCCGAGGCTGAATAATAGAAAAAGTTTTTTTCTATATATGTGGCGAGCGTCCGTAAGGACGCTCGCCTTTATTTGGTATATAGAGTAAATATGTGTACATTTGCTATTATGAATACAGAAGAATTAAAAAAACAGCTCAACGAGGGCGGTAAAAATATAGTAATAGTAACTCATAAAAATCCAGATGGAGATGCACTGGGTTCTTCATTGGGACTATGTGGGATGCTTAGAATGGCGGGACATAATGTAAATATCATAACACCAAACGATTATCCTTCTTTCCTCAAATGGTTGCCCGGAGAGAAAAACGTATTGAGATATGAGTGGTCATCTGCTCGTTGTGATAAGAAGATAGCTGCTGCCGATATGATTTTCTGTCTAGACTTTAATGATATGTCTAGAATAGAGGCATTGGCAGAACCTGTTATAAATGCTTCGGCACAGAAAATACTCATAGACCACCATATAGCTCCTACAGTAGATGCAGATTATATCTATTCAGATGACAATATGATAGCCACAGCACAGATGGTGTATCATTTTGCAGAAAAGATGGATATGCTAGACTGCATAGACCGCAATGTAGCAACATGTCTATACACTGGAATACTTACAGATTCTGGCGAATTTGCTTTTCCAAAGACTTCGGGGAAGACACATAGCGTAGTGGCAGCTCTAATGGACAGAGGTGTGGATAACTATGCGGTGTACCAACACATATATATGAATTTTACTCAGTCTCGTATATTGTTGCTGGGAAAAGCTCTGTCCAATATGCACATCATAAAGGATAGTGCTGCCTTGTGTATGACCCTTAACCAAGACGAACTGGACGAGTGTGGTTTTAAGAAAGGTGATACCGAGGGATTTGTTAATTATGGATTGACTATAAGAAATATAAATGTTTCTTGTATCTTTATAGAGAATCGTAGCGAAGGCATTATAAAAGTGTCGTTGCGTAGTAAAGGTAAATTCTCGGTCAATGAAATGTCTAGAAAATTCTTTAATGGTGGCGGACACCTCAACGCAGCAGGAGGACAGATGCCTACAACCGATATGCAATCTGTGGTGGATATTTTTTACCGTGCAGTGGAATATTATAAAGAAGATATCCTCTCGTCAAACGATTAGCTTTTTTTTGCTTCTAGGGACTCTTGTAATATCAAGCCCGCTATATGCTCATAAGTATTATGTGAGCAGTGTAACTATAGAACAGAATGCCGATACCCTAGATGTCAATATGAGCATATTCTATGATGATATGCAGGTGGCTATATATGAAAACTATCACAAGTATATAAGACTGTGTCCTATAAGGGATAACAAAAAACACGAAGCCGAAGGCTTCGTGTTTTCTTATGTAAAAGATAGATTTTCTATAAAAGCAGATTCCCTCACGTTATCACCCATGTGTATGGGGTATGTTTGTGGGGAGGAGACGATAGAGGTAAAATTGCGTTATATACTGTCTTCATCTATCGTGAAGAGCATTCAGGTAACAGATAGGGTGCTTATGGATATCTATCCAGAACAGCGTAACATCATTCAATTCTCAAGTGTGAAGAGAAGAATGACTCATCTTCTTTCTCTAGGGAGAGAGTCTGCACTGCTAGATGTCCAGTGATACTCCTTTCTGTTTGGCGTCTGCTATCATCTGTTTTACATGTTGCTCTTCGTCTTTGGGACAAATGACCAGAACCCCATCTACCGATGCTACTATAAAGTTTTCTAGTCCGCGTATGAGCATTTTGCCATCGGTACATAGGATATTGCCTTTGCAGTCCTGTGATAGGTTTACATCGCCGCCTACTATGCTGTTGCCCATATAGTCTTTGGGTAGTTTTTCATATAGTGAACGCCATGTGCCTAGGTCACACCAACCAAATGTAGCTGGTAGTACATATACATTATGTGCTTTTTCCATTATGCCAAAGTCTATGGATTCTTTTACACAGGAGGAATAGATGCCATAGAGGTGTTCGTTTTCTTCGTCTGTGTAGTAGTAGGGTGTGAGTTCTGAAAAAGCTATGTGAACCTCGGGTAGGTATGTTTCAAAGGCTGCCATAATACTACGTGCCGACCATACAAATATCCCCGAATTCCATAGAAAATCCCCACTGTCTATAAATGCTTGTGCTAGTTCAAGACCGGGTTTTTCTGTAAAGGTGCGTACTTTATATATGCCGTCTATACTAGGGGTGTCTTCGGTAGTTTCATATTGTATGTAGCCATAGCCAGTGTCTGGACGTGTAGGACGTATGCCCATGGTGTATAGACAGTCATTCTCGCCTGCTTTGTCTAGAAGGGTAGATGCGTCTTCTATAAACTCTTCTTCATCTGTGATGTGGTGGTCTGATGGAGCTACTATGATACGAGCACGAGGGTTGCGGCTGTTTATCTTATATGTGGCATAAGCTATACAGGGTGCTGTGTTACGCATGAGGGGCTCACATAGTATCTGGTGTGATGAGAGCTGTGGGAGTTGGCTGGCGGTGAGGTCTTGGTATATGGCATTGGTAACCACATAGATGTTTTCTATGGGAACTATGCGAGACAGACGGTTAAACGTCTGCTGTATGAGGGACTGACCGCAATTAAGTATGTCTAGGAATTGTTTTGGACGGCTTTTGGTACTCATAGGGTAGAAACGGCTACCCACTCCTCCTGCCATTATGACAGCATAATTGTCTTTATTTATCATCGTGTTTTATTTTTTTTACTTGGGATAGTGGAGAAAACAAGTATTGGTTGCCATTTTCCACTAGTGTGCAAAGATACAGCCTTCTGCGTTTTGTTCCTAATGTGTATAATCTTTCTCTGAAAATAAATTTATCTCCTGCCTGTAATTCCTCTATGGTACATAAATCATTATCTTCCTTTGTATTATTTATCTTCCTCCCGTGGGAATCATAGGAATTAAGTGCTCTATGCAATCCATTGTGCCTGTCTGACGTGGCAAGAGGATTTTTAAGATAATCCAATAAATGGGGTAGGATATCACTAGGGTATATATCCTCTAATGGAAGAGATAGCATTAAACATCTGAAAGTTGCCTTCCACTCACTCCCGTGAGGTTTTACAGCTTTTTTATATTCTTTATGTACCACCAGATGTGCAATCTCATGTATAAAGGTAAGTAGAAAACTATATGGAGAAAGACTGCCATTTACCGTTATGTGGTATTTGCCACTGGATGGCTCATACCTGAAATCTCCATGACGGGTAAGACGTGTACGTGTTATCTCCAAATGTATTCCATAGCGAGGGAACATACTGCTCACCATATCTATGGAAGGTTCTGGAAAATATCTACGAAATATATCTAGATGTTCTTCTCGTATCATTTGCGGTACTGGGAAGGGGATACGCCTGTAATGCGTTTAAAGTAACGACCAAAGAATGATTGGTTGGCAAAATTCAATTCTTCAGATATCTGCTGTATGGTCATATTGGTGGACGAGAGTAGTATTTTGGCTTGGAGGACTACATATTCGTCTATCATCTGTCCTGCTTTTTTACCCGTTACGGCTTTAAGGGTATTGGATAGGTATTTGGGAGTGATGAATTGTTTGGCAGCATAGAAAGTAACATCACGACTCTCTTTATAATGAATCATAAGGTGTTTCATGAAATTCTGACAGATGTCGTCTTTGCGGCTTATCTTGTTTTTCTGTACAGAAAGATACTTGAGGAAGCCATCGCTCATGTCTGACATCAATGCGTTAAAGATATGACGCATGGTAGTGAGAAGGTATGGATTTTCTTTATCCATTATACGGTGTACCATAAGGTCAAAATATAGCGTGATGGTATTGATGTCTTTTTCATCCATATGGACTATAGGGTTATCTCTTATGGTGAAAAATATAGTCATATCTCGGCTGCGGGTCATGGATACGTTGTCTGTAAGGAATGCTTCAGACATATATATGGCATACATGGAAAAATCGGCATTAGCATCTACAATTTGTGTTATCTGTCCCGGAGGCAGTATCACAAAGTCATTTTTTTTAACCAAATGGGATTTCATGTTTATATTTACATGAGCTTCACCTGCTGTACATAGCATAAGGACGAGCCCGCTCATACGGGCAGGCGAATGTCCAAAGTTGATGTCTTTTATAGGGATATTGACTATTGCAAAATCATCTCCTATGCTGTAAATGTTTTCTTTGTGGTCTTGTACTGTTTGAAATTGAACTTTTTCTTCTAGTATGTATTTTTCCATTGTTTATATGATTTATGTTTGGACGGGCAAATGTAAAAAGATAATATTCAGAAACAAAATTTTTGTTCTTAAATAAAACAAAAAATACTCTTAAAAATGTTCTTTTTGTCATAAATTGGGAAAAATAGGACAATATGATTTGGTGGAAAAATAAAGAAATAAGCCAAAAGTTTGCAGGATATGAAAAAAGGTCGTATATTTGCACTGTCAATATCGCGAGATAGAGCAGTAGGTAGCTCGTCGGGCTCATAACCCGAAGGTCGCTGGTTCGAGTCCAGCTCTCGCTACTAGGAAAAAGCCCGACACGGAGTGTCGGGCTTTTTTTGTGACGAAACATCATAGATGTAAATATAATTCTTTACATTTGTGGAGTATAAACTCATAGTATAACATATAAATATCTTTATAAAATGAATAGTGCTATAGCTGCTGTGATAGGTCTAGTTATATCTATCATACTCATCATTCGTAAAATTTCACCTGTGTATAGTCTTATACTGGGAGCAGTGGTAGGAGGATTGCTATCGGGTTGGGGACTAGAAGTAACGGTATCCCACATGATAACAGGAGTCAAAGATATAACACCTGCCATAGTGCGTATCATTGCTGCTGGTATCCTAACAGGTATGTTGGTTAAAACGGGAGCAGCTACTACTATCGCCAAAAGTATTATACGGGCACTAGGTGAGAAGTATGTCTTCCTAGCATTGGCACTTTCGGCTATGATACTTACCTGTATGGGGGTGTTTATAGATGTAGCTGTGATAACCATTGCTCCTATTGCCATCATTACTGGTAATCGCCTAGGATTATCCCGTACACGTCTTCTACTAGCTATGATAGGTGGAGGAAAATGTGGAAATATCATCTCTCCCAATCCTAATACCATCATAGCTGCCGAAAATTTTGATGCTCCGCTCTCGTCTGTGATGATGGCAGGTATTATCCCTGCAGTGATAGGTCTTATCATAACAGTATTTGTGATAGTGCCTCTTATCCCAAAAGGCGACATGATGCGTGAGGAAGAAGTGGATATAAAAGAAAAAGAAGACCTGCCAGCTCTATGGCGTAGCCTTTTGGGGCCTGTGGTAACCATACTTCTACTGGCACTAAGACCTATATGTGGTGTTGTGATAGACCCTATGATAGCTCTACCTGTGGGTGGTGTGATAGGAATAATAGCTACTGGTCATGTGAAAAAAGCCAGCGAATGTATATCCTATGGGCTGGAGAAAATGTCTGGTATAGCTATATTGCTGGTGGGAACAGGAACATTGGCAGGGATAATCAAGGCTTCGGCTATAAAAGACGTACTGGTAGGTATGCTATCACAATGGAGTAACGGAGGTACATTTATGGCTCCTATATCGGGGGCGTTGATGTCGGCAGCTACAGCTTCTACTACGGCAGGGGCAACGATAGCTTCTGCTTCATTTGCCGATGCTATAGTGGCAGCAGGGGTAGCAGCTATATGGGGTGCAGCTATGATAAATGCTGGTGCAACGGTGCTAGACCATTTGCCTCATGGTTCGTTTTTCCACGCTACAGGTGGTTCGGTAGGTATGAACGTAAAAGAACGTTTGCGTCTTATACCTTATGAAACACTGGTGGGTATAGTTCTGGCTGTGGGTAGTGTGATAGTGTATATTATAATGGGTTAATTTCTATGGTTATGAAAAAGATAGTAGTAGCATCAGACTCTTTCAAAGGCTCGCTTTCCTCTTCACAAGTAGCCGATAGTGTGGAGCGAGCAATACATATGGTGTATCCTCAATGCCAAGTGGTAAAAGTAGATGTAGCCGATGGAGGAGAAGGTACGGTAGAGGCTGTAGTGGGAGCATTGGCAGGGGAGAGGATTACCGCCAGAGTGCAAGACCCTCTAGGACGTGAAATAGAGGCTATGTATGGCATAGCGGGAGATATGGCAGTGATGGAGATGGCCGCTGCAAGTGGTCTCCCTCTTTTGTCGCCCGAAGAACGCAATCCTTGGAATACATCTACCTATGGTACTGGGCAGATGATAAAAGATGCTATGGATAGAGGTTGTCGGCGTTTTCTGGTGGGAATAGGAGGCAGTGCTACCAATGACGCTGGTATAGGTATGGCTCGAGCATTGGGATTTAAGTTCTATGATAAAGATGGTGAGGAGATAAAAGCTGCAACGGGTGGTAGCCTTAAAGATATAGCAGCTATAGATGATAGTGAGATAGATAAGAGATTGGCAGAATGTGAATTTACCGTAGCTTGTGATGTGGATACTCCATTTTGTGGAAAGACGGGTGCTGCATATGTATTTGCTAGGCAGAAAGGTGCCGATGATGATATGATAGAACGTCTGGATAGTGGTATGTATAACTATGCCAGAGTGATAAAGGAAAAATACGGTATAGATATAGCCCCTATGAGCGGAGCAGGAGCTGCAGGAGGTCTAGGTGGAGGTTTTAAGGCTCTACTAGGTGCTAGTCTTAAAAAAGGAGTGGATATGGTGCTGGACGCTATACATTTTGATAAGTTGCTATCGGGTGCAGACCTTCTCATAACAGGCGAAGGCAAAGTGGATTTCCAGACACCACGAGGGAAAACTGCCAGCGGAGTCCTATCCAGAGGCTTAAAGGCTGGTGTAAAAGTAGTAGCCATAGGTGGTAAGGTAGATATGTGTGATGAATTATTGACGATGGGATTTGATGGGATATATCCCATAACAGAAGAAAAACTACCGTTGGAAGTGGCTATGCGTTATGATGTAGCATCGGAAAATGTAACACGATGTGTGGTGGAAAAAATACTGGGAGCAAAATATGAAAAATGAAAATGAACTGTGAATAAAGAAACGGCAGCCGCAGGCTGCCGTTTCTTTATTCACAATAAATGTTATTCGGTAGGTTCTAGGAAACGATTTGGGTCTGGAGCTACTATCTCACGACGCCATCTTTCGTCCCAACCGGGAGTGTTTACCTTGCCGGGGCCTCCGTATTCAGAACGTATGAATTTGCCGTCTTTTTCAGGGTGTATCACTCCATCAAAGTATTTCACTAGCAGGAATCCTTCTAACTCTACCCAACGTTTAACCATTGCCTCGGCAGTAGTTACAGAATAGTCTGTGAGGAATTTTACAGCTTCATCGGGGGAGTTTTTATATAGCACCGCTGCTGCTGCGTCCATAGCTGGAACCATAGCTATGTTACGAGCTTCTATTTCGCCTTGTACCTTACGAACCTCTGGTGCTAGTAGATTGTATTTGGCATATACGTCTTGTGATAGGCGGTTGAAAATCCAGAATGCCGATGTTTCTGAATATGTACCAAAATCACCATTGCCTACAGCCATAGACTGTGGTACGCGGGTAGATGATGTGTAGATAGGTGTGTAGCAAGTAAGGTATGTGTCATCTACACCAAACCATAGTATTCCTCCTATCTCGTCTGGTAGCCAGCCGCGGCTCTGTGTAACGATAGAAAATGCTGTCTGTGGGGTAGAGACTGGACGTTCACAGAAGTATTTTTTCCCATCTAATTCCCATTCTAGAGGACGCAGACCGTATGGCGAATTGTAAGCTCCTGCCATTATAGTGTTGCGTGTGTCCAGTGGAGTATCTTCATAATGGTCACGCATTAGTTCCATTACCTGTTTTACGTCTAGTTTTTCTTTTGGTTTAATCCATAGAGGCATACGTTCTAGACTCATGTCATAGCCCTCGGCATATTTTTCATATTTTTTACCTACCACAGGGTCTATACGGTTAAAGATAGTCCATACGCGAGCCTCACAGAAACGTACTCCGCTGAAGTTAAGAGGAGCGTACGCTGCCGAAAAATCAAAGTCTTTGTCTTTCCCCTTGAAATAACCCATCTCGCGTGCAAATGTTATCACATCGGGACTGTAAAGACAGTTTTCTGGGTCGTTGAGAGGGAAAGTGGTTATACGAGCTTGGTTGGCGTGGGCAGAAACATATCCATCTGGTATGCGGCGAGCAACCCATACGGCTCCTTTTTCTTTTTTGCCTTTGCCTATAAGTTCCATAATCCATACTTCGTTTTCGTCTGCTATGGAGAATGACTCACCCGATGAAGCATAACCATACTCTTTTACTAATGATGTCATGATAGCTATGGCTTCGCGGGCGGTAGATGCACGCTGAAGAGTGATGTATATAAGACTCCCATAGTCCATTATGCCGTTTTCTGGGGCATATAGTTCTTCGCGACCTCCAAACGTAGTTTCTGTGATGGCTACTTGCTTTTCATTCATGTTGCCTATCACGTTATATGTTTTTTCTACTTGGGAGATTTCACCTAGATAGTGTCCGGGTACGTCCCATTCATAGACCTTGAGTATTGAGCCTTTGGGATAACGGGCAGCAGGATAGTGATATAGTTCTCCATACAGCTGATAACTATCGGCCGAATAGGTAAGCATAGTACTGCCGTCCTTGCTCGCTCCTTTGGTAACAAGGATATTGGTACAAGCGTTTCCTTGATTAAAAGTAAAGACACATATGATAAGTGTCATTAGGGTGTGTAAAAAATAGCGTTTATTCATCGTATATATCATATTGTTTATATCGTGGATAAAGATAATAATTTTTTTATTCCAGTCTATCTATACTCTGGTGTAATATAGTATAGCCTCCTTTATTTTTTCTGGTTCTATGTAGTGGTTTATGGATACGTCTCCTATATCCTTAAGAAGAGAGAAATTGATACCTCGTGAGCTGTTCTTTTTATCGTGGGACATTATTTCTATGATAGGCTCAATGTCCTCTTCCTTTATATCTACCACAGGATAAAGCCCACGTATGTATTCCTTAAATGCCACAATGAAATCTCCTGATAGACCACATTCATCTCCCGAAAGATAGCATTCGCATACCATACCTATGGCTACTGCATGACCGTGGGATATGGCTCTGTCTGTCTTCATAAGGAAACTCTCTATGGCGTGCCCTATCGTATGTCCAAAGTTAAGACTCTTGCGAATGTTTTTCTCGCGTGGGTCTTCAAGTACTACGTCATATTTTATATGTACAGAATCATATATGACTCTCTCAAGTGTCTCTATATCAAATTCCGATGATGAAGACAACTCCTGCCAATGACTGCGTGAACGTATGAGCCCGTGTTTAATCATTTCTGCAAAACCAGATAAAATTTCGCTTTCTGGTAGAGTAGAGAGGAAAACCCCACTTACTAGTACCATTTCTGGTAGAGTAAAGAGTCCCACGATGTTTTTAAGTACACCTAAATCCACACCAGTCTTTCCTCCTACCGATGCATCTACCTGTGATAGCAATGTAGTGGGAACGTTGATAAAACGGATACCTCTCATATAGCACGATGCGGCATACCCTCCCATATCACATATCACGCCTCCGCCTAGGTTTATAATAAGCGAATGTCTATCGGCTCCTATGTCTGAAAGTGCTTCCCATATCTGGGTGCAAGTTTCTATGTTTTTGTTTTCTTCCCCGTGAGGTATTTCTATTATCTCATACTGTGGGTCTAGATTTTCCAGACGTTCGGTAAAACGAGGTAGGCACAACTCATGGGTGATATCATCACACAGAATGATGGTCTTGCTAGTGGAGGGGGCTATCTCTTTAAGATAGTCATCCAGTGCCTTAAACCCAGTGTCTGAAAATACTATCCTACATCTGTCTATTTCTAATTCTTTCATATTCAGCGTTATATAAAAAGGCTGTTAAATTTATTTTAAAAGCTCTTTATAAGGAGTCTTATTTGAGAGCAAAAGTATAAATTTGTAGAGTAAAAAAAGAATTTTTAAGCAGGAAATGGACATATCTACACCACTTGCCGAGAGAATGCGTCCCAGTACGTTTGAGGAGTATGTTTCCCATAGTGAAATAGTGGGAGAGGGTACTCCTTTGCGGCGTGTGATAGCCTCTGGTTATATACCATCTATGATATTTTGGGGGCCTCCGGGTAGTGGAAAGACAACATTGGCTCATATCCTCTCCCAAGAGATAAAACGCCCTTTTTATAGCCTATCGGCTATCAATGCTGGGGTGAAAGATGTGCGAGATGTTATATCTCGTGCTGAAAGCGAATCTTCACATCTGTTTTCGGGAGGGAAACCTATACTTTTTATAGACGAGATACACCGTTTCTCCAAATCCCAACAAGATTCACTGCTTTCGGCGGTAGAGAAAGGTAAAATCACGCTGGTGGGAGCAACGACAGAAAATCCTAGCTTTGAAGTGATACCAGCACTTCTTTCGCGATGCCAAGTGTATGTGCTTAAAGCTCATACGCGAGAATCTCTGCTTAAAATCCTTAATAATGCCATAACAAAAGACCAATATCTTAAAACAAAAAAGATAACACTTAAACAGACCGATGCTCTATTGCGTACATCGGGAGGGGACGCCCGTAAACTTTTGGGAGCTCTAGAGATAGTGGTGGAGAGCGTAGATAGTGATGAGATAGTCATAACAGACGATATGGTCAACGCTCGCATACAGCAGAATTTGGCTCGTTATGATAAAACAGGAGAGCAACATTATGATATCATATCGGCTTTTATAAAATCTATAAGAGGTAGCGACCCAAATGCGGCAGTTTATTGGTTGGCAAGAATGATAGAGGGAGGAGAAGACCTCAAATTCATCGCACGAAGACTCGTGATAGCTGCAAGCGAAGACATAGGAAATGCCAATCCTACAGCTCTTATCATGGCCAACAATACTTTCCAAGCCGTAAGCGTAGTAGGTTATCCCGAAAGCCGTATCATACTAGCACAGTGTGTTACATATCTTGCTTCTTCTCCCAAAAGCAATGCTGCATATATGGCTATAAATGATGCTCAGAATGATGTGAGACGTTTGGGAGACCTGCCAGTGCCATTGCACTTGAGGAATGCTCCTACCGCTCTTATGAAGGAACTTAATTATGGGACAGAATACATCTATCCCCACGATATAGAGGGTTCGTTTGCTCGTCAAGAGTATATGCCAGATGAGTTAAAAGGAACCAGATACTACTCTCCCAAAGAAAACGACCGAGAAGAGGCATTAAGAAGATACCTTAAGAGTCGTTGGGGGGATAAATATGATTATTGATATAGACTATAAGATATGAAATTTTACGACGCTCATACTCATTCTACGTCATCGGTTACAGATTTACGTAATGTCATTTTCGGTTGGGACGAACCTCATGAAGGCGAATTCTGCACCGTGGGAGCACATCCGCTTTTCTATGAAAAGACCGAAGGTTTTTATGAAGCATTGCGGTCTATGTGTAATGATAATGCGGTATTGGCGGTGGGGGAATGTGGTATGGATAAACGTTCACCGCTATCTCTCCCAGAACAGGTAGAGGTCTTTATGACTCACGTCAAGGTATCTGAAGAGCTTAAAAAACCACTTGTAATACATTGCGTAGGACACTTTAATGAATTATCCAATATCTATCGCGAGGCATCACCCTCACAAATGTGGGTGATACATGGTTTCCGCAAAAATCCCATCCTAGCCTCACAGCTAGCCTCACAGGGTTTTTATTTTTCTATGGGTATAGAGGGTGTGCGTCGTGAGGGATTGCTGGGAGTTATACCTCTGGAGCATTTACTATTTGAGACCGATGAAACAGCAGATATTACCATAGAAGACGTTTACAGGGAAGCAGCCTCTGTTTTGGGAATGGATATAGAGGATTTGGCGAGAGTGGTGGAGGATAATTTCTTTAAGATTTTCCATAGGAGTATCTAGTGATTTAATACATAACTTATCATATCCCCTATATCGTAGGGGATTTTTTATGCCTATGTAGAGTGTATTAAGTTTCTTCCTTTTTTTATGTGTGTAGTAGTGTTTTGGAAACAAATGCTTACTTTTGTTTCCTGTAAAATAAAAATCACTTTAAACGTTATATATATGAGATATAGTAGATACATATTATGGGTGTTGCTGTGTGTTGTGAGCATTGCGGCATACGCACAGGAAAAACGCCCTATGTCCCACGATGATTATGCAGCGTGGAATGCAATATCGGGGGTAAAACTATCTCCCGATGGTAATAAAATTATTTATTCTCTCACTCCACAACGCGGTGATGCCCGCATGATAATAGGCACTACCGATGGAGCTGCCCAAGATACTATCTATCGTGCCACACGTGGAGATATGGCTTATGATGGTTCATATGCAGTAGCTGTAGTAAAGGCTCCATTTGCAGTTACAAGAGAGATGAAAATAGCCAAAAAGAAAGCCGATGATATGCCAAAAGACACTCTCTATATAAAAAAATGGGGAGAAAAGGATGCTACAAAATATGCTCCTGTAACGGGTTATAAAAAAGGTAGCAAAGCCGTATGGTTGGCATGGCAGTGGGACAAGGAGAAACCTGTAAAGGATACAGCCAAAAAGAAACCTGCAAAAACCCCCGAAAAAGTAGCAGAAAACCCTGCCCCCAAAAAAGAAACTGCAGCGACCGATACTACCAAAAAGAAAAAAACGGTAGAGAAAAAACCACAGGGTAAAAAACTATCTATCACTCACCCTACCGTAGTGGATAGCATATACACATTCCAGTCTATTACTGAATATGAAACCAATATCACTGGTTCTCATTTCCTAATGGTGGAACTATATAAAGATAGCATAGAACACAGCCGAGTATTGCGTTTTGATACTCGTAGTCTTAAAACAGATACTTTGCTTTCTGCAACTGGTAAAGCTAGCAAGATAGCTCTAGACTCTTTAGGGCAAGCGGCGTTCCTATTCTCTCAAGATACAGCCAAAATAAAAACATATGAGCTATACTATGCTTCTGTAAAAGATAAAAAAGCCAATACACTTAAAGGTGCATATTCACACCTCTTGCCAGATAGTACGGTGGTGGTAAGTGAAAATGCTACACCATACTTTTCTGCCGATGGAGCAAGACTGTTCTTTGGCATAGGAGAAAAAGAGAAAAAAGCACCTAAAGATACTTTGCTTACAGAGGAAAAAGCACGTTTTGACCTATGGTCATGGACAGATATGGTACTCCAACCACAACAACTGCTGGAAAAAGACCGTGAAAAGAAGCGTACATACACTTGTCTATATACTATCAAGACTGGTAAAGCTGTACAGATAGCCGATGAAAATCTGGAAAGAGTATCTGTCCCTAATCGCAACCGAGGAAAATATGCTCTAGCAGCTGCCGATAAGCCATATCGTCTAGATAATTCTCGTAACGGTACTTCACGCCGTGATATCTACATAGTAGAGGTAGAGACAGGAAAACGCACTCTGCTTATGAGTGATGTAGAACACTATCCTATGCTCTCTCCCGATGCCAAATACATAGCTTATTTTGACCGTGCCGATAGCTCATACTATGCCATAGACCGCGTGAAAGGTACGCGTGTAAACATATCGGCAGGGATAGAAGGAGATGTGCTTTATAATGTAGATGATGACCATATAGCATATCCGGTGTCTGAATACGGAGCATTGGGTTGGACTACGGGGGATAAACATCTGTTGGTATATGGTAAGTATAACGTATGGCAGCTAGACCCTACAGGTAAAACAGTTCCGCAAAATATCACTCGTCTTACTCCTCGTTCTGAAGACGCATATGTGAAATTGACTCGTTTTGAACCAGACCCAGAACGTCGTCATATATCGGTAGGAGATAAATTGTATTTTACGGCTCTGGATAAAGAAAATAAAGACGGAGGTTATTACTCTATGGTATATGGCAGTGGAGAGGGAGCAAAACCTATCGTTATGGAACCTAAATACTATTATTCTGCTCTTAAAGCCGAAAAGGCCGAAAAATACATCATTCGTCATTGTACATTTGGAGATTATCCAGAGATAAGAGCAGTGTCATCACTTGAAAACCTTTCCGACCAAAAACTCCTCTCTCGTGCCAATCCTGTGATGGATAGTCTTCTATGGGGTAGCGAAGAGCTATTCTCATGGACTACAAGTGATGGAGAAAAACAAGTAGGTGTGCTGTATAAACCAGAAGGATTTGACCCAAAACGCAAATATCCTGTCATAGTGTATTTCTATGAAACATATACCGATGACCTTCACCGTTTCTATACTCCAGCCCCTAGCTATTCTACGGTGAACTTCCCATTCTTTGTATCCAATGACTACATAATCTTTATCCCAGATATCAAATATGCCAAAGACGGATACCCAGGACGTAGTGCCGAAAAATCTATCATAAGCGGCACACTGGCTCTTATAGATGAAGGCTATGTAAATCCAAAGGCGATAGGCATACAGGGACAGAGCTGGGGAGGTTATCAAGTGGCATACCTAGTAACTCGTACCAATATGTTTGCAGCGGCGGGAGCAGGAGCTCCTGTATCCAATATGACATCGGCATATGATGGTATAAGATGGGAGAGTGGACGTAGCCGTAACATTCAGTATGAGAAAGGACAGAGCCGTATAGGTGGTACTCTATGGGAACGCCCATGGCATTACATAGAGAATTCGCCTCTGTTTTTTGCTCCAGAGGTAGAGACTCCGCTGTTTATCATGCACAACGATGCCGATGGTGCAGTGCCTTGGTATCAAGGTATAGAGTATTTTGTGGCTCTTCGCCGTCTAGGTAAACCAGTATGGATGATAAACTACAACGGTGATAGTCATAACCTACGCCCTGCATCATGGGGTAATAGAATGGACCTATCACGTCGTTTGGAACAGTTCTTTGACCACTTCCTCAAGGGTAAACCAGCTCCACAGTGGATAAAAGAAGGTATTCCAGCTGTTAAAAAAGGTGAAACATACGGATACTGATACCTTTACATTTAGACTAAAAAAAGGCAGCCCGCAGGGCTGCCTTTTTTTTTTAAAACTGCATACAGAGGTTCTCCGTCCCATTGACGTTAATAACGCAGGATAGCCATACAAAATGCGACCGAGATTTATATTTCCTTACATTCTTTCTTTTGTCTACCAAACAAAAGAAAGAACCAAAGAAAAATTCACCTTAGTTGTTTTTCTATTTCCTCTGAAATAGCCAAAAAATTGGGAAAAACAAAGGGGACACTTTTTTTCTTTCGTGGAGAATATTTAAAACCGCCCGTGGTGGCTGCACCACCAAAAGAAAGATAGTATTATTGAAAGTTAGGATTCCAGTTTTCTGGGTTTACGCCTTGCACATCACGGTAGTAGGAGCGTATGATATCCAGTGTTTCATTATAATCATCGGTAGGTTCTATAAAGTCCATCACGCCAGCTGTTTTACTGCTTGCATCTAGGTATGCTATTCCTATGGGAAGAGATGCTTCACGAGCTATCTTATAAAAACCGCTTTTCCATACATCTACACGTGAACGTGTGCCTTCGGGAGTAAGGAGTAGTGATAGGTTATCATTTTCTTTGAGAAGTTGGGCTATATAGTCTGTGAGATTGTTGCGTTGTGAGCGATTTACTCCTATACCTCCCAATGCCTTGAACAGCCATCCCCATAATACATTACGCGTATAAAAATCTTTGATAAGGAATCTTACCGGTATTTCCAGTTTCCATAGAGCTGCTATGGCATAGATAAAGTCCCAGTTGCTCGTGTGGGGAGCAGCTATGAGAACGCAGTGGTTCTTACGGGTATCGTTTACATCTACATTCAACTTCCACCCCAACATTCTAAGTACAAATGAGCCTATTTTCCTTTTCATTGCATTACTTGTTTTGTATATGCAAAGGTATGCAAATACTAGTTATAGAACAAATATGTTCCTTAAAAGAAAAATCCCGACTCACAGAGTCGGGATTTTTCTTTTCATAAGGTATTATTTAAGTAGTGCTTCAACCTTGGCTTTAAGGTCTGCTTTGGAGATAGCTCCCACCTGTTTATCTACTAGAGCCCCACCCTTAAAGAATAGGATAGTAGGTATATTGCGTATAGACTGTGAAGCAGAAACTCCAGGGTTATCATCTACGTTTACTTTACCTATGATTACTTTGCCTTCATATTCTGTGGCTAGTTCATCTATGATAGGAGCCACCATACGGCAAGGACCACACCATGGTGCCCAGAAATCTACCACTACTGGAGAACCAGAAGATACGATTTCTTCAAAATTTACATCTGTTATTTCTTTTGCCATCGTTAAAATTGGTTTTAATTACATGAGCAAATATACGACAAAGAAATGAAAGAAACATAGATATAGCGATAATGTTTATAAGTATTATCTATGTGGCATAGAGTAATAGTTTTAAGGAGGAAGAAAAATATCCAGCATTTATTTATATCTTTGCATATTCTGTGGGTATATAAACTCATGGCAAAGAAAAAAATATGATAGAGAAATACATAAAATATATATGTCTGCTGTGTGTGATGATGTTTTCTTCATACGCATATGCACATCAGTGTAAGGACTATGGAGTATTAAGAGATACTGTGTCTTCTAGTGTAGAAAAAAAGGCAAGCAAAATCAATCGTACTCGCATAGTGATAGAAAATGCCGACCGTATATCCAACGACGAAAATCGTGCCCCCGGCTTGCAAATCCTTACAGGAGATGTGCGTTTCCGTCATGGGAATACATATATGATGTGTGATAGTGCCTATTACCGCCGCAATGAGAATAGTTTTTATGCTATGGGACGCGTACATGTAAACGAAGGCGACACGCTTACTCTGGACTGTGATAGAATGGACTATATAGGAGATGAAGAACTTATCAAGGCATATGGTAATGTACAGTTGCTTAATAAAACCACTCTTCTCACTACAGACTCCCTAGAATATGACCGTATAGACCAGAAGGCATATTATCATCATTTTGCTACTATAAGAGATGGGCAGAATACGCTTTCTAGTCGTATAGGTGTCTATACCGTCCCAGAAGATATGGTTGATTTTTATATGAATGTGGAGGCCAAAAATAACGAATTTGAGATGTATGGCGATACCCTTCATTATGGAACTGTATCCAAAATCATCACTATCCAAGGCCCTACATACATCGTGAGTAATGAAAACCGTATATATACAGAACATGGCGTGTATGATACTACGACCGAAATATCAGATTTTACGTTTAATACGCGTGTGTATTACGGAACCAATAGAATGCTCACAGGAGATAAAATCCACTATGAGCGTCATACGGGCTATGCACGAGCCGAAGAAAATGTCCTTATACGCGACACTTCCCGCCGAGTGATGATAGCAGGAGATGTAGCAGAATATTTTGAAATGCTGGATTCGGCAGTGGTGCCAGAAAGACCTCGTGTGGCTCTCTTTGGAAAAGATACTCTGTTTTTAAGAGCCGATATTATAGAAATGGTGCCACTTAAAGATACTGTTGACGAGAAAAAAGAGGCTCGTAAAAGACTCATAACAGAATTGACAGAAGAGACAGAAAATGAGGAGGTAATGCCAGTCTATAGCAAAGAAGAGGTAGATACCACCATATCTACTCCTTGGCAAGAGGAGAGTGATGATGAGTTTTTTTCGGGTGAGGGGTATGCTAGAGGTGTTATGTCTCGTGATAGTAATAGAGACACGCGAGATATGCCTAGAGTTATGCGTGCATTTGGCAATGTGAGGTACTATAAACACGATATGTCTGGCTTTATCGACTCCATAGCATATAACCAACATACAGGTGTTATGACTATGTATGGAGAGCCTGCGGTATTTTCCAAACAGAATCAGATAACAGGGGATACGATAGTGGTAAAACAGGATTTAAGACAGCAAGTAACAGATTCTGTACTTATCTATTCCAATGCTTTTATCATAAGCCAAGATGCTCGTAATCCTTTGCAATATAATCAGATAAGTGGTAAATACATACGCGGTAAAGTGATAGATGATGACCTGCGACGTGTGTTTATTACAGGCAATGCCCAAGTGTTATATTACACCTATGATGGAGATGGAAATCCGATAGGGCTTAATTTAAGCAAAGCGGCCAAAATGATGGTCATGATGAGACGTTCTATGGTAGAACGCATACGTTTTATCAAATCCCCCGATGGACAGATAACAGACCTCTCACGTGTGCCAGAAGAGATGCGTGAACTCAAAGGCTTCCGTTTGCGGATGGATGAAGCACCTCATAATGCCGAGGAAATATGGGGTAAAGATGCTTATGATTTACGTCTAGAGATAGATTATTGATAAAAAAGGCAGCCCTAGGACTGCCTTTTTTTTTATTCTTTCTTTTGTCTACCAAACAAAAGAAAGAACCAAAGAAAAATTCACCTCCGTTGTTTTTCTATTTCCTCTGAAATTGCCAAAAAATTGGGAGCCTCGAAAACCAGCTTTGCTGTGCAAAGCAAAGTCTCGGCTCTTT